>DATAUB010000014.1:0-56980 GCA_036268475.1 Bryobacteraceae bacterium
AACATCGGCACAACGGACATTGCCCAGGCCTTCGACGATACCGTGATTCAGGCGGAAGATACCGCCATCATCGTCAAAGGCCAGCACACGATGCACGCCGGCTTCCAGTTCTTCCGCTATCGCAATGACGTCTACTATTCGGGCCAGGGCGGTGCGGCTGGCGAGTTCTATTTCAACGGGCAATACACATCGCTCGCCAACACCTCCGCGATCGGAAACGGCGGCGCCGATTTCGTTTTGGGTCTCCCCGAATTCATTTCGCTCGGCCAGAACGTCGGCACGCGCGGCCTTCGTTATAGCTCCATCGGTGCGTTTTTCCAGGACGATTGGAAGGTGAGCCGAAAACTCACCCTGAACCTCGGTCTGCGCTACCAGCTTCATACTCCACAATATGAAGTGGACAACCGGGCCACCAACTACGGCCTGACTTCCGGCCAGGTCTATCTGGCCGGGAACGGATCTTGTCCCTTCTCGAATTGCCGCGCGCTCTATAACCAGTACAACGGAATTACGAACTACCAGCCTCGCCTCGGCCTCGCGTGGACTCCTTTCGGAAGCAAAACCGTCTTTCGCGCCGCCTGGGGCGTGACCGATTTCTTTGAAGGTATCGGGGTCGCCAATATTCCGGCCGCCAACCCGCCATGGCAAGGCGCCGGCCAGGCGAGCTATCTCTCGACTGACCCCCTGCCCGGCAGCACTCTGTCGCAAGGATTCGCCACCTTGCCGCCCCCGGTTTGCACTCCGGCCACCGCGGTGGCGACGCCTTCTTCCGCCAGTTGCTTCCAGAGTCAGACCATTCACGTCCTGAACCCGGATTTCCGGCCCACGGTTTCCCAGCAATGGAACGTCACCGTGGAGCATCAGTTCGGGAACTCGACCACCGTCTCCGCCGCCTACGTCGGAGAGAGAAACACCCACCTGACGAACATCTATTACGGTCAGCAGCGTGTTCTCAATCCCGATGGCACGGTTTCCAACAGCCTCTACCTTACCGGCAATCCCGCTCTGCACCAGGAAACCGGCGGTGTGGTTGGCTTTAACTCAGGGATCGAACGCATCATCGACAGTAATGGTTACGGTAATTACCATGCGCTTCAACTCTCGCTGCAACATCGTCTCTCGACCGGTCTGCAGTTCCAGCTCAATTACACGTTTTCCAAATGCCTGACGAATGCGCCTGGCTTTTTCGGCCAGTATGGCGACGCGAATTCGTCGCAAACGCAGGCGAACGGCGGTTACGCCTTCCCGGAATACACCTACAACCAGGCGCTCGACTATGGGCCTTGTCCGAATGACGTGAGCCAGGAATTCAACGGCTACGCCACTTACGATGTTCCCTTCGGCCGGGGCCGCGCATTCGGCAAGAATGTGAGCAAACCGATGGACGCGGTTTTGGGCGGATGGCAGGTCAACCTGCTGCTGAATGTCCACACCGGCTTCCCGTTCGAGGTCACCGCGACCGACAATTCCGGCACCCGCTCCGGTAACCCGCGTGCCGACTGTATCGCTCCTCCGCATGTTTTTGGCGACCAGGACAGTCCGCTGGGCGGCTATCAGTTTTGGGATCCTTCCAGCTTCACGCAGCCACCGGTAGGACAACTGGGAAACTGCGGCACCGGAATCATTCGCGGCCCCGGAATGACGGAGGCCGACCTGGGCCTCTCGAAGATCTTTAAGATCACGGAAAGTAAAAGCCTCGAAGTCCGGGGCGAAGCAATTAACGTAGCCAATGCGGTGATCCTCAACGCGCCCACAGGACGCATTGGAGCCAGTTTCGGCCTGGTGCAATCCGCACAGTTACCGCGGAACGTCCAACTCGCTTTGAAGTTCCATTTCTAACCAAAGCCGGTCCGCCGCGACCGCGAGCTCGGAGAAGCGTAATTAGCGTTCGATTGCTCCCAGGCTCTCCGCCGCGATCTTCGTGCCATCCCGGCGCACTGTGCCCGCCACCGCGGCGGCCCGTGCTGCCACCTCGGGTCGCAGACTCTGCGCGAGAGCGCTGGCCAGAGAATCTTTTGTTGGTGCGCCGGCGGCGAGCGCCGTGCCAATGCATAAGGAGTCGACTCGCCTCGCCCAGTAATGCTGATCGTAATGATTCGGGATCACCACTTGCGGTGAGCCGGCGAGCGCTGCCGCCGTGGTTGTTCCGGCGCCACCGTGGTGCACCACGGCTGCAACCCGCGGGAACAGCGCGTGCAGGTTGACCTCGCCGATCGAGAGGCAGTCGGGTTCGTTTGCAAGAAGCGAGTCGTCGAACCACCCTTGCGATGCGATGGCCCGGCGGCCCAGCGCGCGAGCGGCATGAAGCAGTACCGGGCCCGCTTCTTCGGGCGCCCGCGTACTGCCGAAGCCGAAATAAATCGGCGGATCGCCGCTCTCGAGAAACCTCTCCAACTCGCGGGACAGTGGACGCTCGTCCGGCAGGATCCAAGCGCCCGTCTGAAATACGCGGACCTCTGTGGGGTCGGGCCACGGCCCAAGCACCGCGTCCGCGGCGAGCCACGGCCGGTCCGTCATCATGTGACTTCGTACGTCGCCGATTTCGGCCAGCCCCAGCGATGCCCGGTGCGCGTTCACCGCGGCGCCGAAGAGGTCGTGGAACCGTGCCCCGTCCTGTGCCCAAAGCTCGCGGTTGTCGTTCGTGGCGGGCGGAGCCTGTCCCGGCAAAGGCAGCGGTGGATGGTGCGGCGAGGGCAGGACGACCGGCGCATACGCGGCGAAGACGTAAGCAATTCCCGCCTTCTCCGCCACCGATCGCGCTGCCACCTGCAGTGCGGTGGCCGCCACGATGACGTCGCATCCTTGCGCGGCGGCAGTCAGCGTCTCGAACTGTGTGGCGACCGTCGCCTCGGCCATCTGACGCCGCAGCGCGGCCGTCAGCGGTTTCTGCGGCTGTGCGGCCATTGGCCGGGACGCAGCGAACCTGCGTACCTCCGGACCGATGGGCACTACCGGGATCCCGAGGCTCTCGATCCACTCGCGAAAGTCGGGCGGCACACAGACCCTCACTTCGTGGCCGAGCGCCTTGAGGTACGACGCGAGCGCCACCAGAGGTTGGACATCGCCACGCGATCCGATAGTCGAAAACAGCACGCGCATCAACACCCCCGCAGCAATCGTACTGAGAATTTGAGGGGCACACCAGTGGAAAGAGGCGCTTCGACGTAACTCGATTTGTCTTGTTTTCAGCTCTTTAGACAATATGAAGGAGGGCTTGGTATCCTGGAATCGGGGCGGAGCGCGATTTCATCCTCCCCTGACCTCCCCAAAGCAGTTCCTGGAAAGCCAACTACCAGGGTCGTTAAGGGAAAAGGATTCCCGCTCCACCGTTCGTCTTTTCCCCGCCTCGCGCAGTCTCTCTCCTGTGAGGCGAGCCAACTCCCGAGTTCTATCGCTTGTCCCCGCCTCAGCGGTGCTGCTCTTCCTGGCCAGTTCGGTGTCGGTGGATTTCTTTGCGCCATCCGATCGCAGCCGGCAGCATGCTGCCAAGAGCCAGATCTTTGCCTTTATGGATGCGCTCAATCGGTATGGCGCCGACGTTGGACAATTCCCACGCGAAGCGTAGGGACTCGCGGCGCTACGAACGAATCCCGGCGTTCCTCAATGGAAGGGGCCTTACCTCAACAGGAATGTTCCAGACGATCCTTGGGGGACGCCATACCGCTACAGCGTGCGGGAGGGCAGACCTCTTGTGGTATCGCTCGGCGGTGGATCCGTCCGTCGGCGGCGTACGATATCAAGTGCGGATCTGCCCTCACCTCTGCCAGATCGAAGATACTTCAGCTCACGGTAGCGAGCTTACACTTCGCTCGATGCGCGTGGTTTTGGATTTCCGCCCTACATCGCCTGGCAGGTATTATTCAGCGCCGCAGCCACTGCGAGCTGGACATCGACCAGCGAGACCGTTCCATCGGTATTCAAATCGTTGGACGCCTGGAGAATGCCCAACGCCTGCTCGATCAGCGATTGCAAATCGGTAATCCCGATCATGCCATCCTGATTGACGTCGCAGCGCGTGATGATGGCCGTCGCGTCGCTGGCTGCCGCCCCCGCTGTCGCGCCGCCGCCCGAAACGCTTGCCTGGTTGGTCAGCGCCACCAGCGACGTGGTAGTCACGTTCACGGTCACGGTAATCGGCGGATAGCTCTGGCCGGAACCAAGGCCGTCGCTGCGCGTGCACGTGATCCCTTGCGCCGGGCACGTCCACCCGGTGCCCGCCATCGACACCAGCGTCATCCCCGCGGGCACGGTATCGGTCACCGTCACGGTCCCGCTGGTCGAGCCGACTCCGGCGCCCGACTGGTTCGATACCGTAATCGCGTACGTCGCATTCGCTTGCCCCGCGTTAAAGTTGCCGGTATGCGTCTTGGCGATGCTCCAAATAGGGGTGCCGTTCACCGTCAGGATCACGGGCAGCGTCATGGCAAAGCTGCTTGCGTTGAAGACCGTCTCGCCGATATGAATGCCGGCCGGCACCGGCACTTTCGGAGTGCCCGGCGATCCGTTCGCGGTGAAGGTGATGTTCTCCGGGGTCGTGCAGCAGTTTCCGGACGGACTCGTCGAAAGCCAGCTGCCGCCGCTGCCCGCGTACGAGGTCACCGTGTAATTGGAATTCGTTCCCCCGCTCGTTACGTTCACCACTTGCGAAAGCGGATTGCTTCCTGCATACGCCATCGAGAAATTGAGAGGGCTCAGTTGCGTGAAGGTCTTGGTCCCTAGCAGTACGCTCACCGGCACCGTCACGCTCCCGCCGCCTGTCGACTGAAACAGCAATTGGCCCGTGAATTCACCGGCCACCAGCCCTTGGTTCGGCAGGTTCGCGATATTGATCCCGACGATCACATTTGAAGGCGCCGTTCCCGTCATCGCTGAGACTGTCAGCCAGTTTCCGCTGTCCGCCGTCGTCGCCGTCAGCGTCCAGCCCAATCCGAATACGCCCTGCCCCTGAATGTACAGAGTCTGGGTGGCTGGTGTGGCCCCCGTTGCCGCGAAAAAGCCCAACTGCCCCTGTACGCTATCGAAGAAAGAAGCGGTCGGTGGCGCCACCGTCAGATTCACCGGCACCACCATGGCGGTGGTTGTGCGGTTATAAATCACCTCGCCCGTGTAGGTCCCCGCCGCCAGCGCCGTGGGAGCCGTCACCGACACCGTGCTCACTTCACTGGTCGAGCAGCAGTTCCCCGACGGCGATGCGTCCAACCAGTCGCCGCCATTGGCGTCGTAGGATGCCACCGAGAAGTTCACGGCCGACCCGATGCTGCTAATGGTCAGAAACTGCGGCAGCGGATTGGCGCCATTCAGCGGCATCGTGAAATCCAGCGGGTTGGTCTGTTGGAATCCGTTGCCGCCCACCTGCACGCTGATCGGGATACTCACGCTGCTGGTTTCGCCCGAAAGCAGTAGCACCTCGCCGGTGAAGATTCCCGCTACAAGCCCGCCGTTCGGGAGTTTCGACGTCACAATTCCGACGCTGATCTGCGACGGTGCCGTGCCGCTGTTGCTCGAAATCGTCAGCCAATTGGCCCCATCGGCCGTGAAAGTCTGCGCCGTCCAATTCAGGGAACCGATGCCGCGATTGCGCACTTGCAACAGTTGAGGCGGCGGATTCCCGCTTGCCGTAGTCAGAGAATAATGAAATCCGCCCGGCACGTTGTCGAAAAATGGTGTATTTGGCGATGCCACCGTCAGCGTTACCGGCACCATCTCGCTCAAACCGTTGCCTACCAGACTCACTTCGCCCGAGTAAATTCCCGCCGACATCCCGCTCGGCGCACTCACTGAGACCACCAGCGCCTCGCTCGTCGAGCAGCAATTACCTGAGGGCGACACCAAAAGCCACGATCCGCCCGTGGCCGAAAACGGCGTCACGCTGAAGTTAATTGCTGATGAGGTGGAGTTGGCCGTCAACACTTGCGGCAGCGGGTTCGGCCCGTTCTGCACCATCGTGAAGTTCAATCCGCTGTGCTGCTGGAAGACATTCGTCCCCACGTTGACTTTCACCGGAATCGAAACCGAGCTCCCATTGGTCTGAATCAGCAGTTGGCCGACGAATACCCCCGCGATCAGCCCCCCGTTCGGCAGATTGCCCGGCGTGATGCTCACGCTGATTGTCTCCGGCGCCGTGCCGTTGGTGGCCGATACGTTGAGCCAGGCTGCTCCATCCGCCGTTTCGGGGATGAGTGTCCAGTTGAGCGTTCCCGATCCCGCATTGCGAATCTGGACCACCTGCGCAGGCGGCGGATTCGTCGGCGCCGTCTGCATGCTGAACGAAAGTTCGCCCGGCAGGTTGTCGAGGTAGGAGGCTGTGCCCGCCGGCGCGATCGTCAACGTCACCGGCACCGTGACCGACGAGCCCGAGCCGTTGACGATCACCTGCCCCGTATATACGCCCGCCGCCTGGGTCACTGGCGCCGTCACCGCCACCTGCAGGGTTTCCGGCGTCGAACAGCAGTTCCCCGAAGGTGTCACCGTGAGCCAGCTTCCTCCTGTCGCGGTATACGCCTCCGCCGAAAAATTGATCGTCGAGCCCAGGCTCGTGATGCTGATATTCTGCGGCAGCGGATCTTTTCCCGTCTGCACCATAGTGAAGCTCAATGGGTTCACCTGTCCGAAGCCGCCTCCCACCTGCACCGTAATCGGAACCGTAACGCTGCTGTTATCGCTCTGAAATAGCAGGTTGGCGGTATACATTCCCGCCACAAGCCCGGAATTCGGCAGATTCGCTACTGTGATCCCCACTGCAATTTGCGAAGGCGCCGCGTCTCCCATGTCCGAAACCGTCAACCAGTTGCCGCTGTCGAACGTGGTTACCGAGAGCGTCCAGTTGAGCGTTCCCGTCCCCGCGTTGCGGATCTGCAGCAGTTGCGCGGGCGGTGGAGTCTGCGGCGCCGCGGACAATGAAAAATTGAGCGCGCCGGTCGGATTGTCGAAGAAATCGACCGTGGGTGGCGCGATCGTCAGGTACACCGGAATCACCATCGTCTGCACGCCGTTGTCCACTACCACTTCGCCGGTATAGGTGCCTGCTGCCTGCGTTACCTGCGATGCCGTCGAAATCGTGATCTGCGTGTGCGTCGAGCAGCAGTTTCCGCTCGGGCTGGCGCTCAGCCAATCGGCCGTCGCCGAGCCATTCGCGTCGTAGGCCGTCACCGAAAAATTGCTGACCGCGCCCACGGTTGCGATCATCACCGTCTGAGGCAGGGGATCCTTGCCGGTGTAGGGCTTGGTGTAGCTCAAGGCATTTACCTGGTCGAAGGCGTTCGACGCGACCGTCACGCCGATGGGGACACTCACCGTACTGCTCATGTCGGAGTTTTGAAAGGTCAGCATGGCCCCGTAGGTGCCGGCCAACATTCCGCCGCTTGGCAGGCTCCCGGGCTTCAGACTGATGGTGAGTGTTCCCGGCGCCGTCCCCGAATTCGCCGACACCCCGATCCAGTTTCCGGAATCGAAGGTCGTCACGCCCACCGTCCAATTCAGCGTGCCCGTTCCGCCGTTGCGAATCTGCATGGTTTGCGGCGGCGGTTGTCCGCCCGCAGTGGTGGAGAAACTGATCTGGCCGGGCATATTGTCGAAGAACGTGGCCGTGGACTGCTGAATCACCAGCGTGACCGGCACCGTGAGAGAAGTGACCCCGCCGGCAGCGAACACCACCTGTCCGGAATACGTCCCCGGCATCATCGCAACGCCGGTGGTTACGATGATTCTGATTCCCCTTGGTGTCGTGCAGCAGTTGCCCGCTGGCGACGCCGAAAGCCAACTCCCGCCGTTCGAAGTCGACGCCGTCACCGAAAAGTTAATGGCGGTTCCCGTGCTCGCGATTGCCAAAACCTGTGGCAATGGATCGGGCGCTCCGAACAAGCGGGTAAAGTACAGCGGGTTCACCGGTTCAAAGGCGTTGGCCCCGAACCCCGCGCTGGGCAAGCACGCGAACAACAGCAGTCCCAATATTGCGCCCCGCAATCCCCTGTACAATCCCGTATGATCGAGTCTCTGACTGGTCGGCCCCATCTGCTCACTCCTCCATGACGTTGCTTGGGTGAGAACCCACCCTCGCACAAGCACTCTAGCGTGGAAATGGGGCGCGGGCCAGCATTCTTTCAGTCGGGCCGGGAAAAATTTTGGGTTGTGTACTATCGAGATCGTAACAGGACGGCTAACCCGTCAGCCTGCCGCACCGCTTCGATACCGCCGCAAGTACTCTTCCCGCGTGCAAAAACTTTCCCGGTCGAGCGCCCGGTCCACCGCCAGGATGCCGTCCAGGTGGTCGATCTCATGCTGCAACAGCTCGGCGAAGGCGTCGCGCGCGTCGATCCGTTCCATTTCGCCCGCTTGGTTCCAGTACCGCACCCGCACCGCCACCGACCGCTCCAGGCGCACCATCAGGTCGGGGAACGAAAAGCAGTCGTCCCACATCTGGAACTTCTCGTCGCTCTGCCATTCGTACTCCGGATTCCGCAGGCAGTAGGCGCGGCCGTCCAGTTCGATGTATATTAGTCGCTTCGGTTCCCCGATTTGCACTGCGCTGATCCCTCGTCCGAAACCGTGGGTCCTTTGAAACTCATGAAGCGTGTCGCGCAGGTCCCGAAACGCGCCCTCGGCTTCCGCCGGCGTGGCCACGGGAGCGGAAACGGCCCGCAGAAGCGGGTCGCCGAGTTGTAAAATGCGGCAGGCTGACATAACCATGACAATACCAGCCCCAGCGCCCGAGCGGCTCGATCCCGCCAAGCTCGCGATTCGCGTAGCGGTCTACATCGTCATCGTGTGGCTCGCCCGCGAATTTCTGGGGCCGATCATGCTGTGGCTGGGCGATTTCTTCGTGGGCAACGTCGCCGGCACGCTGGTCATCGCCCTGGTGGCCAACGTTCTCGCCCTGCGCTTCTTCACGCATTACCGCCTGGTCGATCTCGGCCTGGGATGGCATCGCGCCTCCATGGACAATGCGGCGCTTGGCATCCTGGGGGGAGCCGGCGCCGCTTGCCTGGTGCTCGCTCCCGCGCTGCTGGCCCACGACGCGCACTTCAACTCCACCCCGCAGGACCAGCCGACCTTCACGGTGATGTTCTTCGTCATCGCCCTGCTGGCGGTGGGCGCCATGGGTGAAGAGCTCATGATGCGCGGCTACGGTTTTCAGATTCTCCTGGCGCATTTCGGCACCTGGTCCACCATCATTCCCTGCGGGATCGTGTTCGCGCTGCTCCATATCGCCAACCCGAACGCTACCTGGATCGGCATTGCCAATACCGCCGGGTTTGGCATACTCTTCGGCTATGCATTCGTACGCAGCCGGGATCTTTGGTTGCCCACCGGCCTCCACTTTGGCTGGAATGTAACTCTTCCGCTGTTCGGAGTGAATGTCAGTGGGCTTAGAATGAAGGTTACGGGGCACGACATGGTGTGGACGGCCGGCAACCTGTGGAGCGGTGGAGATTACGGTCCGGAGGCCAGCGTCCTCACGACCTTCGTCATGGTCCTGCTCGCCCTATATATTTGGAAGGCGCCGGTTCGCCGGCAGTCGGCCCCGCTTTCGGACCCCCAAGCCGAGCCGAAGGGAGAAGTATGCGAGTCCTAGCGCTCATCGCACTCACCGCGACATTCGCGCCCCTGGCGCAGGCCGCCGACAAGCCCGACAAGTTGACGCTCGAAGACCGCGTGGAGTTGACCCGCGGCCTCACTGCCGAATACGCCAACGCCAAAGTGCTTCTGCCGCGCTCCAAGAAGCCTCTCGAGTTCGACGCCCAAACCGGCTCTTACGATAAGAAGGGCTGGGCCGACATTGCCAAACAGAGCGGACCCGCCGCCCGCAGCGGCGATACCATCCAGGTCACCAAGATCGATCTCTTCGACGACCGCATCGTGATGCAGATCAATAACGGCTATAACGGCGGCCGTCATTGGTACCAGGGCATGCAGGTCCAGGGCACCATGGGCAACACCATGCCGGTAGGCAACAATAACGACAGCAACGCCCCCGGCGGCACCTCCATTATTGTGATGTTCCACAAGTCGATCGAAGGCATGAAGGCCGCGGAGGTCAAGAAGTTGATGGCGCCGGTGCTCGATTTCGATCGCCACAGCGTCACCGAAATCTACTCCGAAACGCTATCCCCCGCCGTCCGCCAGGCGATCAAGGAAAAGCGCGCCACCGTAGGCATGGACCACGACCAGGTCCGCATGGCCCTCGGCCTGCCCAACCACAAGGAGCGCCAGACGCGCGATGGCGTCGACTACGAAGATTGGGTCTTCGGCGCGCCCCCAGGCAAAATTGTCTTCGTCACCTTCGAAGGCGAAAAGGTAGTCAAAGTGAAGGAAGACTTCGCCGGCCTCGGCACCGATGTCGGTGTCATAAAGCAGTAGAGATCTCGCATCTCCGTGTCCTCCGCCAACTCCGTGCCCTCAAATCTTGCGTTTGACTTTGCTCTTCTCCGTGCCTCTGTGACTCTGTGGTGAACTCCGTATCCCCATCTGCGTCTTCTTCGGCAGTTTCGCTACCACCAGCTCGTACGACTCCCCAATCAGCCGTCTGATCTCCGCCGCCGGAATCGCATCCGCAGTCTCCACCGCCACCCAGTGGTACCGCGCCGCGTAAGGCGCCGGGATCACGCCCTCCCGCTCCGTCAACTCCGCGAACTTCTCCGGCGTGCACTTGAACGACACCCACGCATGCCCCGGTTCGAGCGCCGCCGCGGCGTACATTTTGCCGCCGATCTTGAATACCAGATCGTTGCCCCAAAGCACTTCTTCCGTGGTCTGCGGCAGTTTCATGCACACGCCCCGCACCCACTCGGCATTCATGCGAACCTCCGGTACCCGCTGGCGTCGATCACCACCGTCGCCTCCGTCCCGCAAAGCACCACCTCGTCGCGGTCGATCTCTTCGCACACCGGGAGCGCGCCCGGCAGCAGCAGCGGCAGCCATGCGGCCGTGCGGCGCGATGCGCGGCAGAATACCACGCGCCCCAATCCGCCGCCGCCCGCCATCCCGCCGACTCCCCGCACGGCGCCGATTCCGCCCGCCAACTTCAAAAAAGCCCGACGATTGGCCGCCATTCTTTCGTTGTACCCCAAAACAGGCATAATGGCTGTCATGTCCGATTATCGTGCAATTGAAGAGAAACTCCAGGGGATGCTCGGCTCCGCGCGCCGCCCCATCGCCGTCACATTCCTCGAAACACCGCCCGAAGGCGTCGCGAAGTTCGCCGGCGAGATGCCGTCTTCCTGCAGTTTCTGGCGCCTCGCGTCCGGCGGCAGCACCTTCTACACCGTCCCTTCCGACCATCTCAACTGCCCCGTCGGAGGCTACACTCACAACGCTCTGCCGGCCGAACGTATGCCCGAACTGCAGCAGGTTCTCACCCTGATGAGCGACATCGGCTATATCCGCATGGAAGAAATCCCCGGCGTCTTCCACCTTTCGACGCCCCCGCAGGTGGTGCTTTACGCGCCCCTCGGCGAAACCCCGGCGCCGCCCTCCGTGGTGCTCGCCTCCGGCCGCCCCGCTCGCGTGATGATGCTTTCGGAAGCCGCCAATCGCGCCGGCGCGTCGTCCAATCTTCCGCTGCTCGGACGTCCCACCTGCATGGCCATTCCCGCGTCTCTATCGAATGGCGCCGTCCTCAGTTCGGGATGTATCGGCAATCGCGTCTACACCGGCATTGGCGATGACGAGCTCTACGTCGTACTCCGCGGCTCCGATCTCGACCGTATCGCCGCCGAAATCCCTACCATTCAATCGGCCAACCAGACCCTTACCGGATATCACGAGGATCGCCGCGCGCGCCTCACCGTGCTCAGTTCTTAGCCGGCGGCAATAGCACCTTGTCGACCGTCACGGGCGTTTTACTGTCGTCCGAGACGGTCACGCTCTGTCCGTAGGAAGAGAACTGGCGCATATAGTCCGCATTGGCGTATTCGATTTGCGCGTCGTTCGGCCATACATACACCACGTAATCGCCCGCCGCCACGCCCCGCAGCAGGAAATGCTCGCTGCCGTCGTTCGACCGCGGCCCCGGAAATCCCTGCTTCTCCAGCACGAAATCGTCCCCCACCTTGCGCAGCAGGTAGGCGGTCAGATTGAGTGGCAGAGGCGTGTCCGACGGCGTCAGGCTCACGTCGATGCTGCCGCAATGGGTGGTCATCACGATATCCAGCGGATCGACCGCCACCCCCGGTGTTACCGTCAGCCCATCCCGCACGTCCCTGCCTCCGGAGAGCACCGACCGCACGCACGACTGGACACCGGTGATCTGCGGAACGATGCGGTATGTTCCCGGCTGCATGGTGGGGATCTGGAACTTGCCGTCGCCATCCACCTGCCCACCGTTCCCGTTCCGGTCTGACTGCGCGGAAATGAAGCCTGCCACCCGCTGCGTTGCAGTACTGTCTTCCAGCCGCACCGTCCCCTCGATCTTCATTTCGGCGGGCTCCAGCCGGATACCCGCGACGTCGGCACTCCCCACTGAGATGGTGGTGCTGGCGTAAGTAAAGCCGTGGTCCAGCGGCACCATGACCTGCAGCAGGTAAGTGCCCGGCGTGACGTGCGAAATCTGAAAGGTCTTGGTTCTCGCATCCCATTTCACCCCGCCGGCATACTGCTCGAACGTCGACGTGGCCGTCTGGCGCATGAGGCTCACGTTGGCATTTTGGCCGGCGGTGGCCACCACTCCGGAAACGGTATATGCCGTCACTGGCTCCGGCAATTGGATCTTGATCTCGGCGTCGTCTCCCGCTTTTAAATCCACCGGCTGGGCGGCCGCGATTTCGGTGCCGCTGGGATAGTAGAACGGCGCATATGCCAGCGCCTTCGAACTCCGCCCTCCCATGATCCGGCCGGAAACCGAGATGTAATACCGCCCCGCCGGCAGTCCGAACACCCGGAAGTACCCGGTCTCGTCGGTCGCCGCGCCTTGCGCCGGCTGCCATCGCAGCCGCCCGTTGACCACCTGCTGCCGCACCAACTGCAGATAGGCGCCCTGCGACGGCAGATTCCGGTCGTCCACCACCGTCCCTTCAATGGCCGCTTGGGCCGTCATTTTCAGCACCATGGTCGCCGTGCTCCGGCCATCGGCGGTATTCGACGGCGAAGCGGGAGGCATCCCCTGATTGGCGGCCAGATAGCCGGTCTTCTCGCAGAATACCTGGAATCCGCTGGCGGGTAGATCCGTGATTTTGAAATTGCCGTCGGCGTCGGTGAGCAGTGTGGCCTCCGGCACCGATTGGCCCTGAAAAAAGCGAATCGTGAGGTGCGCGCGCGCGATGGGCTCGCCGGTATTCGCGTCGACCACCCGGCCGGTTAGCTCCCTGTCGGCTGCCGCCGCGAGCGCGGCCAGAAGCAGTGTCGCCAATAATAGCCTTTTCATTGACCCCCCGCCGGCAGCAGCGGCACATCCGCCTTCACGGCATCGCCCGCCGTCACCTCTACCACCGTCGCCCGCGGTGCCACCGCCTCCAGGCTTGCCGGACCGGCCGTCGCGCCCGGCCCATCCACTGCCCACGACCACAATAGATACTTCCCCGGAGTCAGGCCCGCGAACGTAAACTCACCATCGTCGTCCGCGAATTCCTGCCGCATTTCGCCCGGATCTGCCGGCGTGCCGTTCATCAACAGCACCAGCCTCGCTCCCGGCACGGGCGCATTCTCGCCCATCGCTCGCGCCTCGATCGCCCCGCAGTTCTGCGTGAGCGCGACCGTGAAATGCAGTGCCGCTCCCGCCGCCACGTCGAACGCGGCCCCGCGCATTTCCGCGTCGCCCAGCTTTACCGATGCCACGCAGCTTCCCTCCGGCGTCTGGAAGATCATCCGGTAACGCGCCGGCGGAACGGCCTGGAAATGAAAACTCCCATCCTTTGACTGCACATATCCCAGCCGGTGGGAGCCGGGAACGCTGCTCTGCAGAAGCACGCTCAAGTCCTTCCCCGCCGCCTCCAACGTCACATCCAGAGTTGCTTCGGGTCCCAGTTCCACATCCAGACCGTCGATATCCGAAGTGCCCACATCCACTGGCGCCTCCGCCACCAGCGCCGGCTTGCCCGGGCCAGAATAACTTTGGGCATGCAGTCGATACCGTCCCGGCAGGACGCCGCGAAACGTGAACGTCCCCTGCGTCATGTCCGGGTAGCCCGGCGGGGATGGTTCCCCAAAGTCATCGGCCTCCGGAACCAGGCCTACGCTGAATGGCGTCTGCGGCGGCAGATTCCCTACATGCCCCCGCACCGTTACAGCCGAGCCGGCCGTAGGACTGAGGTCCACTTGTGCCTGCTGTCCCGGCGAGAGCACGATTCCGCGATTGCAGGTGCGGCCGTAATAACGGTCCACCCGCGTTGCGTAATCCACCGGTCCCGGTTGCGGTGCCGGCGCACCCTGCCCGCCGGCGCAGATCGTATAAGTTCCCGGGGCAAGGTTGCCCATACGATAGCGGCCGCGGTCGTCGCTGGCCTTCATCGACCAGGTCGCGGTCAAGCGCCCGTCGCGCCATGCCGGACGCAGCAGCGTCACGTTGGCGTTCACCATCGGGTCGCCGAATTCGTCGCGGATCGTGCCCTGCAGCGACGCCCTCGCTACGACGCGGAACACCACCGATTTATCGCCATTTTTCTCGCCGCCGATGCGAATCGCGCGACCGCTCCCGGCCTCTACCATCTCGCCATAGGGGACGCGGCCGAGTCCGCTGCCGGTGGCAATCAGAGTGTATTCGCCGGCCGCCAGCCCGGAAAAGCTGAACCTCCCCTGCGCATCGGAAACTGCCGGGTCGTCGGTAACCGTCCGGGAGTCGCGGTACAGTTCCACTTCCGCCCCCGCGATCGGCCGGTTCGCGCCGTCCACCAGCGTCCCACTCAAACTGAACCGCTTCGCCCCGCCTTGCGCCGCCAGAGTTCCGCACGCCAGCCAGAAAATGACGAAGGCCCACGTCTTACGGTGGTGGGTGCCGATCGCCTTCGCGGCCGGCGATCTCGGCGAGGACAGCCAGGTTTTCACTACCCTTTCAATTTACCCGATAGCAAAGGCCGCCGGCTTCCGGCGAAACGCGCAATTTTTTTGTCCCGTTTTGCCCGCGGTTACCGCATTAGCTTCATGAGGAGCATCCACAGGTGAATCGCCGTCTCAATGGGCGCCGCGGACGTCCGGTACGATCTCTTTCCGTCAAGGCCATTCGGAGCATGTATGCCAAGGGGTTAAGCTTTCGCACCATTGCCGGCATCTTCGGCATTGGGTATGGCACGGTACGCCGCGCCTTCCACGGGCAGGCGCCGCACGGTGCCGACACCGGCCCCTCCGAAATCCGGCTATCCGGAAAATCCACTAAAACCAGGGGAAAACTCAAAATAGCGGCTGCCTGACCGGCGCCGCCTATTTTCCGGGAACCGTACCGCCACGCGCCGGGCGCGGTGGCGGCACGTAATTCACCAGCTCGTCCACGGGATGATTCCCCGCCCAGGCGATCCCGCGCAGCAGCATTTTCTCGATCTGCGGGTTGGCGAAATTCGTGTAGGTATGGCCCTGCATATAGACGAATGCGCGCGCCGCCTGTCCGCCCGGCACGGTATGCTCGTACGTCCAGATCTGCGGCACCACCTCGCCTTTGTGATCGCCCGCGCTGTGAGTGGGCGGAATCTTCACCGTCGCCAGCACGTGCACCGGCGGATCTTTCGACCATGTCATGTTGAAGAAGGCCTCATCGTCGGCCAGGGTCAGGTCGGACATGTCCTTCATGATCGGGCTGTCGTGGTCCACCACGTTGTAGGCAATGGGCGCGTCCAGCGTATAGTTGACCTCGCCGTGCTTCTTGGCGCCGCCCACCAGCGCGGCGAAATATGCCGGGTCCGGGCCGCACAGCGAATCGTGCAGGCTCACCAGTCCGCCGCCGCGCTTCACGTATGCCTCTAGCGCGGCCTTCTCGTCGTCGCTCAGGTAAGCGGCGTCACCTTTATAGATCACCACCACGTCGGTGTGCGCCAGGTCCGCCGCGCTCGGACCGTGCAGCGCTCCGTCCACTACCGCGCCGTGCTCGGTGAGGACTTTGCTCCAGTCCGCCAGAAATTGCGGATAATCGTGCTGCCCCGGGTTATGCGACTTCAGTCCCGCCCAGATATACACATGCATGCCCTTGGGGTTCTGCCCGGGCGGTAAAGGCGCGCCGCCAGGCCCGCGTCCGCCCTGCGCCCACATCGCGCCCGCCATCAGCAATAGCGCGCCTGCCACTCGTTGGATCGTCACCGGTATTCTCCTCGCCTTGCCCCGGATCTTATATCCCACAGCCGGGGGAAGTCAAACGCCACAATATGAGGAGCGTTCATTCGTCTACAAAGTTAGATGGAGGATGTTCTGAGCGTCGCGACGGTCCGCCAGGCGGAAGAGAATCGCAGCATCGCCGCTGTCATGCAGCGGGAAGGGCGTGCCCTGCTGCGATTCATTCGCCGCCGCGTCAAAGACCAGGCCGACGCCGAAGATATCCTGCAGGACGTTTTGTACGAACTGACGGAGGCGTACCGCCTGATGAAGCCGGTGGAACAGGCCGGCGCCTGGCTGTATCGTGTGGCGCGCAATCGAATTATCGACCGTTTCCGTAAGAAGAAGCCGGAGCCGTTCGCCGATCTCGCCGGGGTTGCCGGCGACGACGAATCGGCGCGCTTCGAAGATCTGCTGCCCTCGCCCGATGCCGGGCCGGAAGCGGTCTACGTGCGCGGCGAACTGCTGGACGAATTGGAAGCGGCCCTCGACGAACTGCCGGATGAGCAGCGTGAGGTGTTTGTGGCCCACGAAATCGAGGGCCTTAGCTTTCAGGAACTGGCCAACCGGACCGGAGTGAGCGTCAACACCCTGCTTTCGCGCAAGCGGTACGCCGTACGGCATCTGCGGCGGCGCTTGCAAACCATATATGACGACTTGAGGAGTGGAATATGAGAGAACGATGGACGAAGCGGCTGGTAAAGATCGCCATGATCGCCCCTGTGGCCTTCGTGGCGGTGGGATTCCTGATCATGCTGCTGTGGAACTGGCTGGTGCCTCCGATTCTGGGAGGCCGCGCGATCAATTTCTGGCAAGCCTGGGGAATTTTCCTTCTCAGCAAACTGCTATTCGGAGGCTTCCACGGCGGCCCCGGCCGGCGCCATACGCGCAGCTTGCGCGAACGCTGGGAGCGTATGACTCCCGAAGAACGCGATCGTTTCCGCCGCCATATGGGGCCAGGTCCGGAACCGGCGGCCACCGGCCAGGCATAATCGCGGAGGGGATCTACAGCTCCGCATGAATCGCGTTGATCGATGCATCAGTGGCGAGTCTTCGCGCAGAAGGCTGGAGTGAGCGCGGCTATCGGCGCGCAGAGCGGTTGAGCGGCCCGGACCCCCGAGGAGTGGCAGCGGGAACAGCGAGAAGATGAACTTGAGCACCCGGGCCGCACTCCGATACTGACACCAGTCGAGCGCGAATCACAGTCCTACTAGTACCGAGTTAGTTCCAGTACACTTGAAAGAACGAATTGCGCGAAATCGCGACCGTCAGGGCCCGGCTGCGCATTCGCCCACAAAAGCCCCGCCCCCGACCGCCTCTACCGCGCGGCGAACCCTCATAGACTACTCGTGGCGGATGGCTGCCGCCGGATCCATGCGCGATGCCCGCCGGGCCGGGCCATAACTTGCGGCCAGCGCAACTGCCGCGAAGACCAGCAGCACCATGGCGTATGCCACCGGCTGCGCCGGTTGCGTTTCGTACAGCAGCGACTTCATCAGCATCGACAGCCCATACGCCAGCGGCATGCCGGCCGCCAGGCCCGCGCACACCAGCATCAGACATCGCTTCTGCACGGCCCATCGTACCGATCCGGGCGGCGCTCCCAGTGCCAGCCGCATGCCGATTTCCTGCTGCCGCTGGTTCACGCGATAACTGATCGTGCCGTACAGCCCGAAGGCGGCGGTCATCAGCGCCAAGAACGCAAATGCCGCCATGATCGTCAGACTCACCCGCGGACGCAGAATCGTCTGCGACATGGTGCGCCGTAACGGCTGGAACGTCAACGCGGCGTCCCGCTCGACCCCGGCGATCTGCTGGCGGACGTCCCCGATCACAGCCAGCGGGTCGGCCGTTGTGCGGATCACCAGCGCCATGGGAGCATCGGAAAGCTGCGCGTACGGGCGGAACATGGTAGGCACCGGCGGAGTGTCCACCGCTAAATCCCGCAAATCGCCCACAATCCCCACGATCGTCTTCGGACTTCCCGACCGGCCCCACAATAAGCGCTCGCCGATGGGATTGCGATTCGGCCAGAACTTCCTGGCCATCGATTCGCTAATAATCACGACCTCGTTCGAACCGTTCGCGTCGCGCTCCGTAAATAGCCTGCCCTGCTTGAGCGGGATGCCGAGCGTCGCAAAAAACCCGGGAGTCACCGATCGCCAGGCAGCCGAACGGTACTCCGATGACGCCACGTCACTCTCCAGACGGAACCGGTTGGCGGTGCCGTCGCCGCTGAACGGCGCGATATTGGTCGCGCCGGCGGAGACGATTCCCGGGGTGCGCGCCAATCGCGATTCCACCTCACGGAAGAAGGCGACGCGCCGCGGATCGTCATAGGATCGGCCGGGAAGACTGACCTGCACGGTGAGGACGCGATCCGGATCGAACCCCGGGTTCACCGCTTCCAGCCTGAGAAAACTCTGCCATAGGAGGCCGGCGCACAGCACCAGGACCGTCGCCATTACCACCTGCGCCACAATCAACGCATCGCGCCCGCTGGCCCGTCGCGCCATCGCGCGGCCTCCCTGCAGTCCCGCTGGGCGGCCGGTAAACGCCGTGAAGAAAAGCGTCGTCGCGAACATAATGAGAAGCGCGACTCCAATGGTGGGGAATGTCAGTTCCACCTGCGCCATCCGGGGCCACGAATCCGCTGCGAAATTTCGCACCGCCTGGAGCGCGAATTGCGCCAACATTGTGCCGGCGAGGGCACCGGCCAGGGCCAGCACACAGTTCTCCGTCAGCGTTTGCCCGAAGAGCCGGCCGGCGCTCGCGCCCAGCGCCTGCCGCGTTTGCATTTCGTGGCGCCTGGAAATATTTCTCGCCAACTGCAATCCCGCCACATTGGCGCACGCCAGCAGCCAGAGAAACGTCACCGCCCCAAAGATCATGCGGATCATGTTGCTGGTGCGCGGCCCGATGAGTTCGTCGGAAAGCGGAATCGCTTGCAGACCCCAGCCGCCATCGCTCTGCGGACTCTGCCCCGCCATGGATGCGGCGATCACTCCGAGTTCGGCGTGCACCTGCGGCGCGCCCACGCCCGCCGCCAGCCGGCCCACTGCCTCGATATCGTGCGCGGTCCGCGACTCCGTCGCTTTAGGCGCCAGCGGAATCAGCACTTCCGACCCCGGCAGCAGATCGTGCGGCAAGTCGGCGATCCCCACCACGGTGTAGCTTTCGCCATCGAGCGCAATGGCGCTCCCCACCACGGAGCGGTCCCCCTGCCATTTTCGCAGCCACAAGGTGCGGCCGATCACCACTTCCTTCGGCTGGCCGGTGAACACGCGCCCGCCGATGGGCGTCAAGCTCAACAGCGGAAAGAACGACGGCGTCACGGCCGCCGCCTGGATCATCTCCGAATCGCCGGCGCCGGTCAACGCCAGTTGCACCTTCGTATATGCGGCTACCGTCTGCAGCGATGTGGCGCGCTGCTGCAGATCGAGCCACGCCGGCTCGGAAAACGGCCACAATCCGTTCCGCGGGTCCACCTGCTTGATGGCCACCAGCCGTTCCGGCGACGGATACGGAAGCGGCTTCCAGAGGAATGCCGAGACCACGCAGAGCACCGTAATCATCGCGCCCAACCCCACCGCCAGGGTGGCCGTGCAGGACAACGTGAACGCCGGATTGCGCCGTAGCGTGCGAACCGCGAAGCGCAGATCGCGCCACAAGTTTTCGACCAACGGCAAGCCGCTCTGTTCGCGGTACCGCTCCTGGACCGCTGTGAGGTTGCCCAAATCGCGCCGCGCCGCGCTCTGGGCGTCCGCCTCCGCCATGCCGCGGGCCATATATTGCGCGGCCAGCATCTCGGTATGGGTGGCCATTTCCTCTTCCAGGTAGCCGGTACGGTCTTTTCGGAACAGGCCGGCGATGCGCGTGAGCCACATGCGCCCGCTCATTACGCCGCCCCCAGCAACCGCGCGAGCATCGCCACGGTCTGCTGCCATTTGGCCTCTTCGTCCGCCAATTGCTTCCTGCCCGTTTTGGTTACGGAGTAGAATCGCGCCCGCCGCTTGTTCTCGCTGATACCCCAATCCGAATGGATCCAGCCCTTTTGCTCCAACCGCAGCAGCGCGGGATAGATTGTCCCCTGATTCAGTTCGAGCGAACCCTCCGCCACCTGTTCGATCCGTCGCGCCAGGCCGAAGCCGTGTAACGAACCCATGTTCGCCAGAGTCTTCAGAATCATCAGATCGAGCGTTCCATAGGGGACTTCGGATTTCACTTCTTTCATCGGATCCACTCCTGTTGTCTGTCAACAAGTATAGGGGCCGTTTCTGTTGTCTGTCAACAGGGAGTGGTGCCCCGCGGCTGCCGGCGGTTCACTCGTTTTGGTTATCGGCCCGATCCCCTCATCGGAGAGCTTGCCTCCGTGCCTCCCGGCGTTAGAAACTAAATGCTGGGAAGGGGAGTCTAACCGAGTATGCGCTACTGGGCCTATCTCGTGGGCAAGGTGGTCGTCGCGGCTGCGCCTCTGTATGGTTTGCTGCTTCTTCTGGAACGGAGTTTCCCGGCTCCTCCAAAAGGTGGGTGGCCCAGGCTCCATAACATGAACGAGGAGTTGCTGGGGGTGCTTTGGATGCTGGGATGGTTCCTGCTCTGCGCCGGCGCACTCTACCTGATCGTATGGGACCAGCGCCGCCGCTGCCGCGTCTGCCTGCACCTTCTGCGCATGCCCATTGAAACCGGATCGCGCAGCTACATGCTGCAGTTGGGACGGCCCACCATCGAGTCGATCTGCCCGTACGGACACGGAACCCTGAAGGAAGACGAATTGCAGATCACCGGCCGGGATAACCCGGAATGGCAGGCCCATTCGGACGATATCTGGCAGGAGCTCTGCGCCCCCAATAAGGATACCGGCCGCGAACCGTGACCCCCGTTCCACGCTGGCGCATCGTGGCGGGCTGCCTGGTGCTGGCGGCGCTGGCATTCTTCGCCGTCCTGTTCGCTCCCGTCTACGTCCGTAATTTCAAGCTGCAAAGTTTCGTGGACGAATTGACACACGCTGTGGCAAACCAGCGGCAATCGGACGATGCTTTGCGCGGCGAGGTGCTCGAAAAGGCTCGCCTACTCGATCTTCCCGTAACGGCCGACAACGTGCGAATTTATCGTTCGGCCGACGGAGTCCGCATCGACGTGCAATACGCGGTGACGGTCAGCGCGCCGCTGTATCGCGTGAACATCCATTTTTACCCCGGCGCCGGAAGCCGGTAATAACCTGATGCCGCCTCCCCTCCCTTCGATTCGACGCCTGGTGGCATGCGAGAATGAGATTTAGTGCCCACGAAATCTAAAAACCGCGGAATGCGGGTTCGCATTCCCGGCAATTCGGCGCTTACGAAGTTTTTCCTCGGCCCGGTGGGACGCGTCCTCATTATGGGGGGCGCGATCTGCACCATTCTCCTGACCGCAGTCTTCATTTACTTCTACGCCCGCTACTCCAAAGTCATCGACCAAAAGCTGGCGGCCGGCCCGTTCGCCAATAATGCTCGGATTTTCGCCGCCCCGGAATCGGTGGGGGTGGGCGACGCCATGAGTCCCGTCGATATCGCGGCCGATTTACGCCGCAGCGGCTACTCCGAATCGCGCGGCAACCCCACCGGCTCCTACGAGCTCCGCGCCAACGAGATCACCATTATCCCGGGTCCCGACTCCTACTTCGATCAGGAAGCCGGCGTCATCAAGTTCACCAACGGGCGGATCTCGCAGATCGTCTCCCTGCAGGACAACACTTCGCGCAGCCAGTACCAGTTGGAGCCGCAGCTCATCACCAACCTCTCCGGTGCCAGCCGTGAAAAGCGCCGCATGGTGAAGTTTGCCGACATCCCCACCGTGCTGGTGCAGGCCGTGACTTCCGCTGAAGACAAGCACTTCTTTCAGCACAGCGGCTTCGACCCGGTCCGCGTGGTGAAAGCCGCGTATGTCGATCTGAAAAAGGGTCGCCGCGCTGAGGGCGCCTCTACCCTGAGCATGCAGCTCGCCAAGAACTTTTTCCTGGAGCAGGATAAGCGCTGGAGCACCAAGCTCGCGGAGGTGATCATCACCCTCCAGCTCGAGCAGAAACTCACCAAGCAGGACATCTTCGAAGATTACGCCAACCAGGTCTATCTCGGCTCTCGCGGATCGTTCCGCATCCATGGCTTCGGCGAGGCAGCCGAAGTCTTCCTCGGCAAGGACCTCAGCCAGATCAATATTCCGGAAGCGGCGCAGCTCGCCGGCACCATCCAGAACCCCGCGGTTTACGATCCCTTCAACCATCCCGACCATGCCCGCGACCGCCGCAATATCGTGCTCACCCTGATGCACACCAACGGTTTCATCGGCGATCGCGATTACGCCACCGCGCTGGAAACCCCGCTCACCATCGCCAAGCCGACCGCGCAATCGGTGGAAGCCCCGTACTTCGTCGATCTGGTGAACAACTCCCTGCAGGACATGTTCAAGGACACCGACTTCCAATCGAACGCCTTCCGTGTCTACACCACGCTCGACCTGCGCCTGCAGCGCATCGCCGCCGATGCCATCTCCAGCGGCATGAAGAAGGTCGACGAGATCATCAAGCACCAGCGGCGTTTCAAAGGTCAGACGCCTCCGCAGCCGCAGGTGGCGCTGGTGGCCATCGATCCGCACACCGGCCTGGTGAAAGCCGTCGCCGGCGGACGCAATTACGGCATGAGCCAGCTCAACCACGTGCTCGCCAGCCGGCAGCCCGGGTCCATCTTCAAGCCTTTCGTCTACGCCGCCGCCATCGATACCGGAGTGGAAGGCGGTCGCGAAGTCTTTACGCCTTCATACGAGGTGATGGACGCTCCCACCACTTTCTGGTGGAACGGTCAGGAATACAAACCGCACAATTTCGAGGGCGAAAGCACCAATCGCATGGTGTCGCTGCGTTACGCGCTCATGCACTCGCTCAATATTCCCACCGTCGCGCTGGCCGAGAAGGTGGGCTTCGACTCGGTGGTCGCCATGGCTCGCCGTGCCGGCTTGAACGACCGCATCCAGCCGACCCCCGCGGTGGCGCTCGGCTCCTACGACATCTCCCCCTTCGAAGCGGTGGGCGCGTACACCATGTTCGCCAATGCCGGCCGTCTGGAGAAGCCCGATTTCCTGGAACTGGTGCGCGACCAGACCGGCCGCGAACTGTACCGCCACAAGGACGAAGGCAAGCAGGTGCTCGATTCTCGCGTGGCCTACATCCTCACCAACATGATGCAGGACGTGATGCTTCACGGCACGGCAGCCGGCGCGCGCGCGGCCGCGGGATTCGACGTCCCCGCCGCCGGGAAGACCGGCACCTCCGATCGCGACGGCTGGTTCGCCGGCTACACTTCGGAACTGCTGTGCGTAGTGTGGGTAGGGTTCGACGACAGCCGCGACCTGGATATCGAAGGCGCGCGCTCCGCCGCGCCCATCTGGATGCAGTTCATGAAAGAGGCGTTGAAGTATCGCGAGTACCGCGATACCAAGGCGTTTGAAGCGCCTGACGGGATCGTCAGCATCGAGATCGATCCCGACACCGGTTTCCCCGCAACTCCCGCCTGCCCCACGCGCGTGACTGAGGTCTATATCGCCGGCACGCAACCCGTGGGCGCCTGTCCCAAGCATGGCGGACGCATGATCACCACCACTGCTTCGGGCTGGGATACTGCGCCCGATGCCGCGCCTGCCGCGCCCGCGCCGCCTGCCAACCCCGCCGATCATACCCTGCAGATCACCGGCACCGGAGGAGACGGCCAGGTGACTGCGGTCGCTCATCGTGCCGCCAACCAGATCCCTCCCGATGCCTCCGCCAAACCGCCCGGCGCCACGCCTAAGAAGGACTCCAAACCGGGGCTCCTCCGCCGCCTTCTGAATGTGATTAAATAAATGCCATAGGGGGCCTCTATGGTTTATCGTCCTCTCGTATTCGCGATTGCGGCGAGCTTCTCGGGGATCGTGTTCGCTCAAACAACTCAATCGGCATTGGCCGTCAGCAGGACGCCCATGCCTACACCCGTCCAGGCGGATCGTCCCGCCGACACACCGGATATCCCGCCCGAAACCCGGGGCGATATCTTCATGGCCAAGAAACAGTATCGTGAAGCCATCGATGCGTTCCGCCAGGGGTCGCACAAAGATCCCGTGATCTGGAACAAGATCGGCATCGCATACCACCAGATGTTGCAGTTCGATCAGGCGCTCAAGAGCTATCAGGAAGCCGTGAAGCTCAAGAAGGACTATCAGGAAGCCATCAACAACATCGGCACCATTTACTATGCGCGCCGCAGCTTCCGCCGCTCGATTACTTACTATGAGAGGGCGTTGAAGGCCGGTCCCGAGTCGGGCCGCTCGGCCGCCATTTACAATAATCTGGGTACCGCGTATTTCGCGCGCAAAGAGTATAAGCGGGCTGCCGACTCGTTCCAGACGGCCCTCACTCTCGATCCCGACGTGTTCGAGCATACCAGCACCTACGGCGTGATGCTCGAAGAGCGCAGCGTGCAGGAGCGCGCCAAGTACCATTATTATTTGGCCAAGCTCTACGCCAAAAACGGCCGCGATGAACTGGCGCTACAGTATCTGCGGAAATCGTTGGAAGAAGGTTTCAAGGAGCGCAAGCAGTTGCAAACCGATCCGGAGTTCGCCACGCTGAGAAACACCAAGGAGTTCAAGGACCTGCTCGCGCTGGAGCCGCGTGTCCTCTAAGGATCGAGCGCTTTCCTGCCGATCCGCGACCGCGCTCTTGCCGCTCCTGGCAATCGCGTTCTCTACTGCCTGCCGCCGCGAGCCCCCACGCCCCGCCGTGGAGCGCATCGCCATCTTGCGCTTTGAGAACCTTGGCGCCGACCCGGCCAACGATTGGATGGGTCGCGCCTTCTCGGAGATCCTGACCTCCGAACTGGGCGACGCGAAAGGCCTCTACGCGGTTTCCGCCGGCCGCATCCACGCCGTCGAAAACGGCATGGGCGGCCGCCCGCCCGAGGCTCCCGGCATTTCTGCCGAACGCACCGCCGCCCTTGAGGCCGGCGCCACTGAAGTGGTCTTCGGCCAGTACTCCGTTCGCAACGGCACGCTCACGGCGCGCATGACCCTGGAAGACGAACTCACCGGCCGGATGACCGTTCTGCCTGCCATCTCCGTGCCCGCCGGCGACGTCATCTCGGCGGCATCCGAACTGGCGCGCGAGATCTCGAACCAGTCCAAACCGTACAGCACCAAGAATCCCCTGGTGGTGGAAGCTCACGTCAAGGCCTTCGAGCATTCCGCCAGTCCCGAGATCGCCGCCGATCTCGAAAAGGCGATCGCCGCCGACCCCAATTTCGGCCCCTCTTACCGCCAGTTGGCGGAGGTGCAGGCGCAGCAGAAGGACATTCCGGGCGCGCAAGCCACCCTGGCGCGCGGCATCGCGCGCGGCGATCGGATTCCCCCTATGGAGCGCGCCCTGATGCAGATCCAGGACGCCAACCTGCGTAACGACGCCGCTCTCCGCCTGAAGGGGCTCGCCGCGCTCTCAGCGGCCGATACCGGCGATCCCGACGTGTGGCAGAACTTGGGCCTAGCCAACGTCGCTTCGCATCTCTATCCCCAGGCAGTGGAAGCCTTCAAAAAGGCTGCGGCATTGCAGCCGGGCGATGGCAACCTCTGGAATCAGCTTGGGTACGCCGCCGTGTATGCCGGCGATACCGCGACTGCCACCGACGCCATCGAGCACTATCGCAGGCTCGCGCCCACCGCTCCCAATCCGCTCGATTCGCTCGCCGATATCGACTTCATCGCCGGCCAACTGCCGCAGGCCGAGGCGACGTACCGCGAGAATGCCAAAAAGTATCCCGACTTCTTCGGCGGCCTCGATTTCCTGAAAGCGGCCATCACGCGCCTCATGAGTGGCGACGTGAGCGGCGCCGACGCCATCGCGCAGCAGTACTTCGACGCGCGCGCAACCGCCAAAGATCCCGTGCTCGACTATCGCAAGGCGCAGTGGGCATGGATCAGCGGACGCCGCCAGGCGGCCTGCCAACAGATGGAGAAGCTCACCGCCATTACCGATAACCCCGCCGCCCGCAACATCGCTTCGCATGCCGCCGCCGAACTGGCGATGTGGAATCTGATGCTCGGCAATCGCCAGCGGACCGCCACTCTCGCACACCAGGCAGCGGATCTCGCCCGGCCGGCGGTTTCGCCCGAAGCTGCCATCGCGGCCTTCCTGTCGCAATCGCCCGCTTCCGCCGCCGAATGGCAGGCGCGCGTGAAAGCGCTTTTGCCCAATCCGGCACAGGAGCCGGTAGCCGACCTCGCGCTAGTCGATGCGCTGCTTTTTGCCAAGGACTACGGGGAGGCGCTGCCGGTCCTGAAATCCATGTACGACAGCGGCAACTCCTCCGCCGGCGAAGGGCTGCCGGTATTGCTGGCTTGGGCCTACGTGGAAACGGGACACATCCCGGAAGCGGCGGAACTGCTCCGCTTCAATCCACCGCTGGCCGATAGCGGCATCACGTGGGCCACGTCGCTCTATTTTCCGCGCATCTTCTATTTACGCGCGGTGGTGGCGGAGAAGCAGGGCAAGCCCGACATCGCCCGCGAAAACTGGCGCATCTTCCACGCGGTCTCCGGCCCCGACCCGTTGTTCTGGGGCGAAGAGCAGCAGGGCAAGTAGAAGCCCCACTGTACGCATCGCATCATCGCTGGAATTTTCCGCGACACTTTCCGCCAACGCCGGTGTTCAGAATTCAGGAACGGATTTGGGGGGTGGCATGAATCGAGCTTTCTGCCTGCTATTGTTGTCCATGCCGGCATTCGGACAGCAGATGACCGAGCGCGCGGCGGCCCGTTTTCTGGAACAGGCCACCTGGGGACCGACGGCGCAGCAGACCGCGGCCGTCGCTAAGACCGGGATCTTTCCCTGGCTGCTGGCGCAGTTTCGCGCGCCCATGTCCGACCTGCCCGATCAAGCGCTGCTCGCCGCCAACGGGAACCAGAATACCGACCTGTCGGCAGTGCAGGCCGCCTTCTTCGAGAATGCCGTCAACGGCGGCGATCAGTTGCGCCAGCGCGTCGCCTTCATCCTGTCGCAAATGTGGGTGGTCTCGCAGGTGACGGTGCGGCCGGCATATGCCTTCCCGCCCTACTGGCGCATCCTTCGCGATAACGCCTTTAAAAACTACCGCGAGATCATCCGTGCGGTCACCCTCAGCCCCGCCATGGGCACTTACTTGAACATGGCCAACAACAATAAAGGCAACGCCTCTAAGGGAACTTCGGCCAACGAAAACTACGCCCGCGAGCTGATGCAGCTTTTCACGCTCGGACTCACCGAACTGAATCCCGACGGTAGTCCGGTGCTCGACGCCAATAAAAATCCAGTCCCGACTTACAACCAGGCGGTGGTTACGAACATGGCGAAACTCCTGACCGGGTGGACTTATCCCACCGCGCCCGGCGCCACCGCTAAGAACAACAACCCGGCTTACTATTTCGGCCCCATGCATGCGGTGGAAACCGAGCACGACACCACCGCCAAGACCATTTTCAACAACCTCAGTCTTCCCGCCGGACAGACCGCCGAACAGGATCTCGACAAGCTGCTCGACGATCTCATCGCCCAGCCCACCATGGCGCCCTTTGTCAGCCGGCAATTCATCCAGCACATGGTTACCAGCAATCCCAGCCCGGCGTATGTGCAGCGCGTGTCGGAGGTATTCACCAATACCCGCGGCGACATGAAATCCATGATCGTCGCCATCCTCACCGATCCCGAAGCGCGCGCGGGCGACCCGGCCGGCGCGCCGGTGGTGGCCAGCTTCGGCCATCTACGCGAACCTGTGCTCTTCCTGGCGGGCATGCTGCGCAGTCTGAACGCCACCGTGGGTTCCGCCAATTCGCTCAATAAATATGCCAATGAGTTGAGCCAGAATCTGTTCAACTCGCCCAGCGTGTTCAGCTATTTCTCTCCCCAGAACCGCATCGCCGGCGGCCTGTTCGGGCCCGAATTCCAGATCTACTCCACCCAGACCGCCTCTTACCGCGCCGACATTATCAACACCGCCATCTACGGGAAGCTCGACACCACCACTACGCTCGATCTCTCGCCCTTCACCGCCAAGGCCGGCAGCGTCGGCAACATGGTGGATTATATCGGCACCGTACTGCTGCACGGGGCCATGTCGTCCACGCTGGCGCAGGCCGCCACCGCCGCGGCCACCGCGCAATCGGGCGCCGCCTCCAAGGCGCAGGCCGCGCTCTACGTGGTGCTGACGTCGAACGAGTATCAAACCATTCACTAAGGGGACACCATGTTTTCACGCCGCGGATTCATTCGACTCACCACCGCCTCCGCCGGATCGCTGGCCCTTCGTCCATTCGGATTGCTGCCCGCACTGGCGCAAAGCGCTTCCAATTATCGCGCCCTGGTGTGCGTCTTTCTATTCGGCGGCAATGACTCCAATAACACCGTCCTGCCCATGGACGACACCAGTTACAACGCTTATACCAGCATCCGCGGCAGCCTCGCGCTCACTGCGGCCGACCTCACACCTACGGTCTACAGCACCGCCAACGCGCCCTACGCCTTCCACGGCAAACTCAGCGAACTGGCCAGCCTGTTCTCTTCGAAGGAGCTGGCGGTGGTGGCCAATGTCGGCTCGCTGGTGCAGCCGCTGACGCGCGCGCAATACCAATCGCAGCAGGCCCCGCTTCCCACCAATCTCTTCTCGCACTCCGACCAGCAACTGCAGTGGCAGACCTCGGTCGCGCAAGGCAACAGCCCCACCGGCTGGGCCGGCCGCGTGGCCGATTACGTGGAGGCGCAGAAGCTCAACACGTCGACCTTCCCGGTATTCTTTTCGGTGGCCGGCAATGCGCTGCTGGGCAACGGCGTCACCACCCAACCGGTTGCCGTGGCGCCCGGCGCAACGCTCCAACTTACGGGATTCACTTCCTCCGCCGCGTCGCAGGCGCGTTACAACGCCTTGACCAGCCTGCTCACCGCCGACTCCGGGATCTCGCTCACGCAAGCGGCCAATGCCACCCTCGCCAACAGTCTGACCGACGCCGCCAACCTCTCGCAGGCGCTTGCCAAAGGCTCGGCACTGAAGACCGTGTTCCCTACCACCTCGCTCGGCCAGCAGTTGCAGCAGGTGGCGGAGATCATCCAGGTGGCCAGCTATCTCGGCATGAACCGGCAGATCTTTTTCTGCTCGCTCGGGGGATTCGACACGCACGGCGGCCAGTTGCAAACCCACGACACGCTCTATCCGCAATTGAGCCAGGCGATCTCGGCCTTCTACTCCGCCACCGAAGAGCTCGGCGTGGCCGACAGCGTCACCACGTTCACCGAGTCCGACTTCAGCCGCACCTTCCAGCCCACCACCATCAACGGCAGCGATCACGCCTGGGGCAGCCACCACATGGTAGTCGGCGGCGCGGTGCAAGGCGGCCAGATTTACGGCGCGTTCCCCGCCTTCCAACTGGGCGGCCCTAACGACACCGACACCCGCGGACGCTGGATTCCCACCACCGCCATCGATCAATACGGCGCGACCCTGGCATCGTGGTTCGGCATTCCCGCTACGGCGCTGCCTTCAGTGTTCCCCAACTTCGCCAATTTCGGATCGCAGAAGCTGGGCTTCCTGGGATAGCGGGCGCGCTCGCGGTCTATACCGGGATCTGCGTCCGTTCCCGCTGGCGCACTTCGGCCAGCCAGTGGATCCCCGTGGGCGCGTTCTTCTGCACGCAGTAGTAATCCCACACCGCCGGCCAGGGCAGACTCTTCAACTCTTCCAGCAGCGCCAGCCGCGCCGTGAAATCCATCTTGCCTTCCAGTTCCTGCAACCTCGCCGCCGGTTCGAGCAGCGCGATCAGCAGGGCCTTGATCATATTGCGCAGCCCGATGACCCAGGCCGCCACGCGATTGATGGACGCATCGAAGTAATCCAGCCCGATATGGATCCGGTCCGTCTTCCCGCTACGCACGATCTCGCTGGCGATGGCCTGTAGTTCGTCGTCAAGGATGACCACGTGGTCGCTGTCCCAGCGTACCGGCCGGCTGACATGCAGCAGCAGTCCCGGGCAGAACATCAACACGGAAGAGATCTTCTCCGAGATCTTTTCAGTGGGATGGAAATGGCCGGCGTCGAGCGTCAACAGCTTGCCGCGCGATACCGCGTACCCCATGTAAAACTCGAACGAGCCCACCGTATAGCTCTCGGCGCCGATGCCGAACAGCTTCGCTTCGACCGCGTCGAGGTGCACCGCCGGGTCGATCTTCTCCGCGAAAATGCGATCCAGCGATTCTTCCAGGCGCTGGCGCGGCGCGGTGCGGTCCACGGGGATATCTTTGTACCCATCCGGTATCCACACGTTGGTCACCGTGGGCGTGCCGAGTTGCCGCCCCATCTCCGCGCCGATCTTGCGGCAGCGGATGCCGTGCTCGATCCAGAATTCGCGGAGGGCGCGGTCGGCGTGCGCCAGGGTAAATCCGTCGGCCGCTTTGGGATGCGAGAAATAGGTGGGATTGAAGTCCAGCCCCAGGCGACGCTGCTTCGCCCAGTCGATCCAGCCCTGAAAGTGGCGCGGCTCGATGGCGTCGCGATCCACGAAGGTGCCGCCGTTTTCCAGGTAGCTGGCGTGCAGGTTGAGGCGATGATCGCCCGGCACGGCGCGTAACACGGCCTCGATATCGCTGCGCAATTCGTCCACCGTGCGGGCCTTCCCCGGATAGTTGCCGGTGGCTTGTATGCCTCCGCCCGAAAGCACCGCGCCTGGCGTCTCGAATCCGCCCACGTCGTCGCCCTGCCAGCAATGCATCGAGATGGGAAAGGCGGCGAGTTTCTGTAACGCAGCGCCGGTATCCACACCCAGCGCGGCGTATCGCTCGCGCGCCAGCTCATACGATTGGACGATCTGTGCTTCACTCATGGCTCGATGGCAGGGTATCAATACGCGCGCGCCGCCGCAAGCGAAATAGCGTGACGAACGATCGTAGGCGAATGAGCACCGCGACCCTACTCCCCAATTTCCCCGAGACGTTATCTAAGGTCCCTGCACTAGTCAACCAAAGTTCAACCGAATAGCAGCGGCGATCCGAAGGCTGTCCCATGCCCAAACTGCCCAATCTGCCCTCCGCCCCGCGAGCCGACGCAGCCTCGCTGCCCATCGAACTCTATTGGGCCGGCGCGCCGGAGCAGGAGGGCGAACGCGCCGCCATCCCCTTCGCCCATTATCTCTGGGTGCTGCGGCGCCACCTGTGGAAGATCGCCGCGCTGGTACTCGCCGCCGCCGTCTCAGTCTACGTCCTCACCAAACGCATCACCCCGATTTACGAATCCACCGTCACCATCGGGATCGATCGCCAGACGCCTACCGGCGTGGTGGGGCAGGACGCCACCCGGGCGCCCGGCAATGATGACGAGTTCCTGCTCACGCAGGTAAAGCTCCTCCAGTCGGATTCCGTCATTCGCCCGGTGGTGGAGCAATTGCAGCTCGCGCCGCGCCAGGTGCTCTCGGCGGAAACACGCTGCGTTCTCCCCGGCCTCACGGTGGCGCGCGTGCCCGGCACGTACCTCCTGCTGGCCAGCTACCGTTCGCCCAATCCGCGCCTCTCCGCCGAGGTGGCCAACGCCGTCGCGAAGTCGTACAGCGACTATACCTACGATACCCGCTACCACGCCACCGCCAAACTCTCGGCTTTCATGGAGCGCCAGTTAGAGGAACTCAAGGCCAAGACTGAGCGCTCCTCCGCTGCCCTTTCGAGATTCGAACAGGACCTCAGCATGATCAACCCCGAGCAGAAAACCAGCATTGTCTCCGCGCGCCTGCTCCAGTTGAATACCGATTACGGCGCGGCGCAGGGCGACCGCATCGCCCGGGAAGCGGTGTGGCGTTCGGTGCAGTCCGGCACGTTGGAATCGCTGCAGGTGTCGAACCAGGGCGCGGCATTGCAGAGCCTCGCCGATCGCATTGACGACGCGCGCCAGAAGCTGGCCGGCCTGCAGACGCATCTCGGCCCCAAGCATCCGGAGTGCATAAAGGCGGCGATGGACGTCGCCGCCTTGCAGAAAGAGCTCGACGCCGCGCGCCTCAATATCGCGAGACGCGTGGAAACCGAATACCGCCAGTCAGTGGCGCGCGAGCAGATGCTGCAAAAGGAATTCCAGCAGACCAAAGGCGAGTTCGACATGCTCAACTCGCGATCCTTTCAGTACAGCGCGCTCAAGCGCGAAGCCGATACCGACCGCGCCCTCTATGACGAACTCGAACGCAAGATCAAAGAGGCCGGCATCAACGCCGACTTCCAGAACAACTCCATCAACGTGGCCGACCCCGCCCGCCCCAGCTTCACCCCCGTATATCCCAATACCGGTGGAAACGTCGTCGAGGCATTCCTCATTGCGCTGGTTCTGGGGATTGGCGCGGCACTCCTGAGCGACAAGGTGGACAACACCATTCGCGATCCCGAGCAGGCGCGATCTTTCCTGGGGGCCGAAGTGGTCGCCACCCTGCCGCTGGTGCGGGCGTGGCGCGGCAAGCTGGTGGAGGCCGGCCGCAACGGCAAGCCCGACCATGCCGCGGCGGCCGCGCGGTTCGAAGAAGCGGTCCGCACGCTGCGCGCTTCCATCCTGCTGGCCAACCCGCAGAGTCCGCTCAAGAGTGTGATGATCACCAGCGTCCTGCCCAGTGAGGGCAAGACCACGGTGGCCGTGCAGCTTGCCATCGCGCATGCCCAGCAGAACAACAAGACGCTGCTCATCGATTGCGACCTGCGCCGCCCCGGCGTGCACGCCAAGCTCGGAGTCACTCCCGAAACCGGCCTCGCCGCGGCGCTGCGCAACGGCCTCGCCTGGCGCGACAAGCTTCTCCGCATCGAGAACATCCCCAACCTGACGGTGTTGCCGGCCGGCCCTTCCTTCGAAGGTTGCGACGCGCTCATCGGCGCCAGTCTCAAGCACATCCTGGCTGCCGCCGAAAGCGAGTACGACCTGGTGGTGGTCGATTCGCCGCCCGTGCTGGGGTTCTCCGAGCCGTTGCAGATGGCCGCCGCTGCGGGCGGGGTGGTAGTGGTCACGGTGGCCGGCTCCACCGATCGCAATGCCGCCAGCCAGGCGCTGGCCAGCCTGCGCCGCCTGCGCGTCAACCTGCTGGGGCTGGTGCTCAACGAAGTGGGCCCTTCCACCACCGACGGCTATTACGCCGACCGCGACCGCCGCTACTACCGTTACTACCGCAGCGAAACCAGCGCGGGAGGCGCCTGACGCCATGTGTGGAATCTCCGGTCACTACAGTTTCGACGGCGCCATCGACCCGGCGCAGGCAGCGGCTGCCCGGCGCCTCGCCCACCGCGGGCCGGATGACGCCGACTTCTTCGCTGACCGCGACCGCCGTTACTACCGCAGCGAAACCAGCGCGGGAGGCGCCTGACGCCATGTGCGGAATCTCCGGCTACTACAGTTTCGACGGCGCCATCGACCCGGCGCAGGCCGCCGCCGCCCGGCGCGTCAACGCGCGCCTCGCCCATCGCGGGCCGGATGACTCAGGCTTCTTCGCCGACAGCCGCGCCTTGCTCGGGCATCGCCGCCTTTCCATCCTCGATCTCTCGGCCGACGGCCACCAGCCCATGTCGAACGAAGACGGTACGGTGTGGATCGCGTTCAACGGCGAGATTTATAACTTCCTCGAACTGCGCCATGTGCTGCTGGCCGCGGGCCATCGCTTCCGTTCGCGCACCGACACCGAAGTGCTGCTCCACGGGTATGAGGAGTGGGGTATCGCCAAGCTGCTCGAAAAGCTGAACGGCATGTTCGCCTTCGCCCTCTACGATTCCGCCGCGCCGCGCTTGGTGCTGGCGCGCGATCGCTTCGGCATCAAGCCGCTTTACTATGCCGAAGGTCCGGACGCGCGCTCGGTGGTGTTCGCGTCGGAAACCAGGGCGCTCGTCGAAAGCGGCCTCGCTTCTTCCGAACTCGATCGGCGTGCGCTGGCGGGCTTTCTGCTGTTCGGTTCCATTCCCGCGCCTCTCACCATCCGCCGCGGCGTCCGTTGTCTGCCCGCCGGTCATTATATGGTGCTCGGGCGCGAGGGCGTGGGCGAACCGCGCCGCTATTGGGACTTCGCCCAAGCCACCGCCGGCGAGCGGCAGCACGCGAGCGCCGCGCCCTCTATCGCCGCCACTTTGGAAGAAGCGGTGGCGAGCCACTTGATCAGCGACGCGCCGCTCGGAGTCTTTCTCAGCGGCGGCATGGACTCGGCCGCCATCGCAGCCATTGCGAGCCGTCATGCCGGGCCGCTCAAGACGCTCACGGTCACCTTCGGAGAAGGCGCTTACAACGAAGCGGTGGAAGCGCGCGCCGCGGCGGATGCCTTCGGCGCCGAGCATCACGAACTGCGCGTCACGTCGGCCGACTTCCTTGCCGAGATGCCCTCCTTTCTCGCCTCGATGGACCAGCCCACCAACGACGGCGTCAATACTTATTTCGTGTCCAAAGCCGCGCGCCAGATCGGGCTCAAAGTGGTGCTCTCCGGCCTGGGCGGCGACGAAGTCTTCTGGGGATATCGGCACTATTCGTGGCTCGAAGGCCGGATGCCGTGGCTCAAGATGCTGCTCGCGCTTCCCGCCCCCGTGAGGCGCACGGTGCAGGCCGCCTCCGCGGTGTATGGACGCGCTACCGGGCAGGAGAGATGGCGCCGCCTGGCCGGTCTGAACAGCCGGCCGTCTGCCGGTGCTCTCTACTTCATGGCGCGGGGATTTTTTTCAACCCTGCAGGCCTCGCGGCTGCTCGGCGTAAGCGTGGCGGAGTTGAACAATCTGATGGAGGAGTCGCTGGAATCCGCCGACCATCTGGATGGCGCCGAGTTCAATCGGCTCGAAGTCCGGCGTTATCTCCACGACCAGCTTCTGCGCGATGCCGACGTCTTCAGCATGGCTCACTCCATCGAGACGCGCATTCCCTTTCTCGATCCTCAACTGGCATGCCGCGCCGCGTGCCTGCCGGCGTTGGCCAAGCGCTCCAACGGAGTCAACAAGCCGGCGCTCCTGGCGGCTATGCCGCACCCCATGGTGGCCGCGGCGGCGCGCCGCAAGAAGATGGGCTTCACTTTTCCGATCGGGCAGTGGCTGGAGTCCAATCTCGGTCCCATGCGCGAGATGGCGGGCCGCTCGACGGCACTCGACGCGGGCGAAGCCGGCCGCCTCTTCCGCGCCTTCGGTGCGGGGCGCCTGCACTGGTCGCGTGCCTGGGCCATGGTGGTGCTGGGCGCGGCGGTGCGGCAGTGACGGCCGCCGCCACTGCCCTCGCGCCGGATACCGCCGCGCCACTGGCGGCGAAAGCGCGATCGGGCGTCCTCTGGGTTACCGGCCTGAACGTTTTCCGCGACGTGCTGCAGTTCGGCACCATGCTGGTGCTGGTGCGCCTGCTCGCGCCCTCGGCATACGGCGAATTCAGCCTGGTCAGTTCGGTGATGGTCTTCTTCACGGTGTTCTCCTTCCGCAGTTTTCTGGAGCACACCCTGCAGCTTCGCCCCGGCGAGTTTGTGGATTATCAGAGCCATTTCACCGCCGGAGCCTTCCTGCAACTCGGCATGTGTGCGCTTGTGAACCTGGCCGCGTTCCTCATGCGCTACCTGCCAAAGTACGCCGCCATTGCACCCGCGCTGCACGCCACGTCCGTCTTCTTCGTGCTCGATTGGGCCGGCGAATTCCGCGTCAAGATGCTGGAGCGCGAACTCGACTGGAAGCGCCTGCGCACCCTCCAGGCCACCGGCCTGGCCGGCAATTCGATGCTCGCTATCGTGCTCGCGAAGCTCGGGTTCGGCGTCTACGCATTGGTGCTCCCCGGCATGATGGCCACGCTGCCGTTCATCTGGGACCTCTTCTTCCGCTACCGCTGGCGCCCTGACTGGACGTGGAATGGCACGCGCTATCGCGCCGCCTGGAGTTACGGCTGGACGCGCATCATGGCCGGCATGCTCACCACCGCACGGCCGGTGATGGAAGGCGCGGTCATCGTGCAATTCACGGGCTTCGCGCAACTCGGCTTCATGAGCCGCGCGGTGGGGCTTTCGGTGCTCTGCTGCCAGAAGATGCCGGGCGTCCTGACGCTCACGCTCTATCCCGTGATCACGCGGCTGGCGCGCAAGTCGGAAGCTTTTGAGCGCGCCAATGCGCTGGTGCTGCGGCTGGTGGGCTGGATGGCGATTCCGTGCGCCATGCTGTTCTCTCTGGTGGCGCATCCGCTGGTGCGGCTGGTCTACGGTTCGAAATGGGACGCCGCCATTCCGCTGCTGCCCTACGCGCTGGCGGGCGGCACGGCGGGCGCGCTCTACCAGGCCGCCACCATGCTGATGCTGGCCGATGTGCAGCATCGCGGCTGCGCGGTGGCCGAGTTCCTCACGTTGTCGAGCCTGGCGATCTGCCTGTTCGAAGTGCTGCCGCACGGCATCGCGGCGTACCTTGCCGCGGTTGCCGCTGTTCAGACGGCGGTGCTGGTGTGGATGCTGCGGTCGCTGCTGTCGGCGGGCGCGCTCTCCCGGCGCGCCATTGTGCGCGGCGTGCTGGCGCCCATAGCGGCGGGCGCGGCGGCATGGCTGGTGTGCACCGCGATCCCGCGCGCGCATTCCGTCGGGTCGGTGGCCGCCGTGGGTCTGCTGTTCGCCGCCACGTACGGGCTCGCCATGCGTGCCCTGTGCGCGCGCGAGTTCCAGGAATTGATGGCGTACCTACCGGTGCGCAGGAGTCGCTAAATGGTTTCCACGTTGATCAAGAGATTGTGTCCCGCGCCGCTCAAGCAGAAGATCAAGCTGGCCTGCGGCGCGCCCGATACCGATGCCTGCCTCGCCGCTATGAAAGGGCGCGGCTTCCATCCGAAAGCGGCCATCGATATCGGCGCTTACTCCGGCGAGTGGACGCTCTCGCTACGCGCCCTCTTCCCGGAGACGCGCGTCCTCATGATCGAGCCGCAGGCCGCGCGCGGCGAGCGTCTGCGGGCGCTGACGCAGGTACACGACGGCGTGGAGTTTGCGCCCGCGCTGCTGGGCAGCTCCGCGGCGAAGGGCGTGACGTTCTTCCAGGCGGAGACCGGCAGTTCGGTGCTGCGCGACCCCGGCAACGGCGCTGTCGAACCTACCGCGATCGACATGACGACTCTCGATGCGCTTACGCGCTCCACCCCGTTCGAGCGGCCCGATTTCCTCAAGCTTGACGTGCAGGGCTACGAGCTCGAAGTGCTCAGAGGGGCGGAGCAGGTGTTGCGGTCGGTGGAAGCCGTGATGATGGAGGTCAACCTCATCGCGGTCTATGAAGGCGCGCCGCTGGTGGATGAGACCGTCGCCTACATGGCGGCGCGCGGCTTTCGGGTTTACGATGTGTGCACCTTCTTCCGCCGGCCGCTGGACCACGCGCTCTGGCAGATGGACATGGTGTTCGTGCGCGCCACGTCGCCGCTGATGGCGTCCACACGGTGGGCGTGAGTATGCGAATTTGCGTCATCACGTCCGGCCATCTGGCAACCTGCCCGCGCATGGTGAAGGCGGCGGAAGCGCTGGCCGAAGCGGGCCACGCGGTGCGCGTGATCTCGGCGCAGTTTGTGGACTGGGCGGCGGCGGCGGATAACGCCGTCGCGGGCTGCCGCTGGAGCGCTTTCGATTACCGCCGCCGCACCGCTCCGGTGAATTACTGGAGGACCGGAATCGAGCTTCACGCCGCGCGCCAATGCGTGCGCATGGTGGGCGTGGAGCGCGCGCCGTTCCGCCTGCTGGCGGCGGCCAATGGCAGGGCATCGCGGGATCTTTTGAACCTGGCGCTGGCGCAGCCCGCCGACCTCTTTTACGGAGGCACGCGTGGCGGATTGGCGATCGCGGCACTGGCCGGGCGGCGCGCGGGCGTGCCCTATGGGGTCGACCTGGAAGACTTCCACGAAGGCGAATTGCCGGACGGCCGGCAGGCCGACGGAGCGCGCCTGCTGCTGCGACGTCTGCAGAGCGAGGTACTGCACGGCGCGGCCTTCGCTACCGCCGGCAGTGCCGCCATCGCGGCGCGATACCAGTTCGAATACGGCCGGCCGGTGGTGCCGGTCCACAATACTTTCCCGCTTCCCGCCGAGGCGCCCGATCCCGATACGCATGGCGCAGGCGGTCTGCGGCTGTACTGGTTCAGCCAGACCATCGGCCGGGGCCGCGGGCTGGAAGATGTGGTGCGCGCGATCGAACTGGCAGGCATTCGCGCCGAGCTTCATCTGCGCGGCGCCGGCGCATTCGAGTGCGCTACGCCGGTCAACCTCACGGTCCGCATGCACGCGCCGGCGCCGCCCGCGCGCATGATCGACCTCTGCCGGCCCTACGATATCGGCTTGTCTCCCGAAGAGGGCCGCAGCCTGAATCGCGAACTCTGCCTGAGCAATAAGGCGCTCACTTACATACTCGGCGGACTCGCGGTGGTGCTCAGCGATACCGCGGGCCACCGTGCGCTGGCGGGCGACCTGGGTGAGGGAGCGCTCCGTTATCGCCCGGGCGATGTCGCTTCGCTCGCTGCCGGGCTCCGCCGCTGGTCGGAAGATCGCGGCGCGCTGCGGCGTGCGCGCGCGGCTGCCTGGCAGGCTGCGCAGCGGCGATGGAACTGGCAGGATCGACGGGAACGCGGTGCGCTGATCGGCGCGGTAGAGGGGGCGCTGGCATGATCGGGAACTCGCTTGCTTCCGCGCGCGGCTCGGAAAGTCGCGCGTCGATCGGAAGGCGCTTACAGAGCCGCGACCGTGAGGGAGCGTTCCATGGGGTGTCGGCATGAGCGGTCTGCACATCGCCATCACGGCCGACCCTTATCTCCCCGTGCCGCCGCGGCTCTATGGCGGCATCGAGCGCGTGCTCGATTTCCTGGTGCGCGGCCTCGCGGCACGCGGCCATCGCGTCACGCTCTTCGCCCACCCCGACAGCCACGTGCCGGCTACTCTGGTGCCCTACGGCTCGCCGCCGCATTTCCAGAAGTCCGACCGCGCCAGAGAGCTCTGGCAGGTGGGCGCGCAGCTCTGGCGGCGCCGGCATGAGTTCGACCTCATCCACAGCTTCGGGCGGCTGGCCGCGCTGGCGCCCGTGCTGGCGGTGCGCGGTCTGCCGAAGATCCAGAGCTATCAACGCGACCGGCTTCCCTGGAGCAGTATCCGCACCGCGCGCCGCCTGGGCCAACAATCCATCCAGTTCACGGCCTGTTCCACCAACGTCTACCGCGACGTGCCGGCGCGCGATGGATCCTTCGGCCAGTGGCACACCGTCTTCAACGGCGTCGACCTGGCGAAGTATACCTTTCGCCACGAGGTCGGCGAGGATGCGCCGCTGGTGTTCCTGGGACGCATCGAGCCCATCAAGGGCGCGCACCACGCCATCGCCATCGCCAGGGCGGCGGGTCGCAGGCTGGTGATCGCCGGCAACCAGGTGCGCGAGTGCCGCGACTACTTCGACGCCGCCATCGCTCCTCACATCGATGGCGACCGCGTGCAGTACCTCGGGCCGGTCGACGATGCGGCCAAAAACGAGATGCTGTCGCACGCGGCCGCGCTGCTCATGCCCATCGAGTGGGAGGAGCCTTTCGGCATCGTGATGGCGGAGGCTATGGCGTGCGGCACGCCGGTGGTGGGGTTCGCGCGCGGCAGCGTGGGCGAGGTGGTGCGCAACGGCGTCAACGGGTATGCCTGTCGAGGACTCGCCGACGCGGTGTGGTCCGTGGGGCGGCTCCACACCATCGACCGCGCGGCGGTACGGCGCGATTGCGAGCAGCGCTTCTCCAGCACGGTGGTGGTGGAGCGGTACGAGCAGCTCTATCGCGGGCTGTGCCCGAAAGCCGGCCGGGATTGAAGAACGTGCTCATCGTCTCTCCGCATTTCCCGCCCGTCGATTTGCCGGATATGCATCGCGTGCGCCTCAGCCTGCCGCATTTCGGGGAGTTCGGATGGCAAACGTCGGTGCTCACGGTGGCGCCGGAACTGGTGGAAGGGCCGCGCGAGCCGCGCTACGCGGAGTGCCTGCCCGGCGAGGACGCCATCGTGCTCAGTGGCGCGCTGCCGGCAAGCTGGACGCGCAGGGCGGGGCTGGGCAATCTCGGACTGCGCGCGTTCCCCTTTCTCTATGCGGCCGGCAGCCGGTTGTTAGCGCGGCGTAGTTTCGACCTGGTCTACTTCTCGACGACGGTTTTTACCGCCGTTCCGCTGGGCCGCTTGTGGAAGCGGCGCTTCGGCGTGCCCTTCGTCGTCGACATGCAGGACCCGTGGGTGAACGACTATTACCGCCAACATCCCGATGCCGCGCGCCCGCCGAAGTTCGGCATCGCCAACCGCATGCACCGCGTGCTCGAACCCTGGAGCATGCCGGCGGCCGACGGTCTGATCGCGGTCTCCGCGTCTTATATAGAGACGCTCGCGGCGCGGTATCCATCGCTCGGGCAGACGCCCAGCATGGTGCTGCCGTTCGGCGCGGCGCCGCAGGACTTCGCGGGTTTGCGGGAGCCGCGCGCCAATGCCATCTTCGACCCTGCCGACGGCCGCATTCACGCGGTCTACACCGGTCGCGGCGGCGAGGACATGTGGACCGCGCTGCGCCTGCTCTTCACTGCGTTGCAAACCGGCCTGCGCGAATCGCGCGAGCTTTTCGGACGCCTGCGCCTGCACTTCATCGGTACCGACTATGCGCCTGCCGGACGCGCCCGCAAGAGCATCGAGCCACTGGCGCAATCCATGGGTGTGGCGGAGTATGTGCGCGAGCATCCGCAGCGCATTCCATACTTTGACGCGCTGCAAGTGCTGCGCGATGCCGACATGCTGCTGGTGGCGGGGTCGGACGACCCGCAGTATACGCCATCGAAACTCTACCCGTACATCCTGGCGCGTAAACCGCTGCTGGCGGTGCTGGACGCGCGCAGCGGGGCGTGCGAGACGCTGCGGTCGACCCATGCGGGGCGTGTGGTGACGTTCACGGAAGGCGCGTCGCTGCTGCCCGTATGGCGCGAACTTCTGGGCGATCTGTCCGCTGCGCCGCCCACGGATTGGCAGGCCTTCGAGCAATTTACGGCGCGTGAGATGACGCGCCGGCAGTGCGAGTTCTTCGAGCGCGTAGTGAGCTTACGAAAGTCATGAACAAAGTCCTGGTGGTATTCAATACGGTCTGCCTGTACGGCATGGAGCGCAGCGTGATCGAGACTTTCGAGGTGCTGCGGCCGGAAGTGGAGCCGGTGTTTCTGCTCAATCGCGCCAACCTCCGGCACGATACGCCGCTGCTCGGCGAGATGAAGCGGTCGGGAATGGCGTATCGCTTCTTTCGCGACCGCCGCGACTGGCCGCGTTTCGGCCGGCCGCGATCATTGGGCCAGGCATGGGCGATATTGGCCGCGCTGGTGCAGGGCAATCTGGATGTGCTGCGCGCCTCCCGCGGGGCTGACGCGCTCTACCTGCCCATCGTGACCTCGGCGTATATTTCCGTGCTGGCGGCGCTCTGGTTCCGCCTGACCGGGCGCAAGGTCATCTACTTTTTCCACGATCTGCCGTCGCAGTATTCCGCCAAGCTGCGGCCCGCGGTGGCGCTTTCCACCGACCTGGTGCACTACGCGCAACGCAGTCTCGCGCTGGCCGCGGCCGTCAATCCGTACGTGCTCGGGCGGCCCAATTGCGTCATTCCGCCGGCCATTCGCATGCGCGGTTCGGGCCGGGGCGCCGGTGTGCGCGAGGCCGGGCGGAAGAACATCGTCTTCGTGGGCCAGGTGTCGCCGCATAAGGGCGTCGACCTGCTCGTGGAAGCGTTCGATCGGCTGGCGGACCACTATCCGGAGTTGCATCTCACCATCGCCGGGGGCGTCTATCGCGAGAACCAAGCCTGGTTCGACCGGACATTGCAGAGTGCGACGTACCGCGATCGCATTCGCACGGTGGGCTACCAGGACGACATCCACACGCTTCTTGAGAGTGCGTATGTGCTGGCGATTCCCACGCGGCCTTCGCGATTCCACGAGTCGTTCGGACGGGTGGCGGCGGAAGCTATGGCGGTGGGCGTGCCGGGCGTGTGCTTCAAGAGCGGCGCGCTGGAGGAAGTGGTGGCGCACGGCGAGACGGGGCTGGTGTGCGCGGAAGAAAGCGCCGCGTGCCTGGCCGCGAACCTGGAGGAGTTGATCGCGCGTCCGGAGTTTCGCGAGGATTGCGGGCGCAACGCGCGCCGGCGGTATGAGGAGCGCTATTCGGAAGCCATCGTGCGGCGCGACTGGCTGCAGCTTCTGGCCTCGGCCTGATATCGGCATGTGGGCCTACGTCCTCACTCACCCCATTCAGTACTACACTCCGGTACTTCAGCATGTGGAGCGCGCCGCGCCCGGGCAGTTGGAGGTGCTCTACTGCTCGGGCGAATTGGAAGCGTCGCACGCGCAGGCGGGGTTCGGAGTGCCGTACCGCTGGGACGTGCCGCTGCTCGACGGGTACCGCCATCGTTTCCTGCAGAACCGCGCGGCGCACCCTTCTACCATGTCGTTCGGCGGGCTCGACAATCCCGAATTGAGCGGCCTGATCGCCAGCCACGCGTATAGCGCGGTGGTGGTGAACGGGTGGCACTTCAAGAGCGCCTGGCGCACCATGCTCGCCTGCTGGAGGCATGGCGTGCCGGTGCTCATGCGCAGCGATTCGCATTTGCGGGGGCCGCGGACCCTTAAGAGGTGGGGGAAGTGGCCGCTTTATCGCAGCTTCATCCCGCGTCTGGATGGCTGCCTCGCCGCGGGTGCGTGGTCGCGCGATTATTTCGAGAAGTATGGCGCTGCCGACGACCATATTTTCACAATTCCGCATAGCGTGGACAACCGAAGATTTGAGCAGGAAATGGATCGCTTACGCCCAAAACGGGAGGAAGTTCGGCGCCGGTGGGGCATCGCCCCGGACGCCACGGTGTTCCTGTCCGCCGGTAAGTTCATCGCTGTCAAACGGCCGGGCGATTTCGTGAACGCGATCGCGCGCTGCGCGCCGGCGGACCCGGCGATTGTGGGACTGATGGCGGGTGACGGTCCGCTGCGCGCGGAATGCGAGGCGCAGGCTCGCGGCCTGGGCGCCCCAGTGCAGTTTGCGGGCTTCCTGAACCAGACGCGCATCGCCGAGGCGTACGCGGCCGCCGACGCGCTGGTGCTGCCCTCGGAGACCGAGACGTGGGGGCTGGTGGCGAACGAGGCGATGGCCTGCGGGTTGCCATGCATCGTGAGCGATCGCGTGGGATGCGGTCCGGACATGATCGACCGCGGGGTGACGGGCGACATTTTTCCGATGGGCAACGTGAGCGCGCTCGCCGCCTGCATGCTGCGGCACTCCGGGTCGGGCCGGCTCGGCGCCATGGGGCGCAATGCGCGGCGCCGGATCGCGTCGTTCTCGGTGACGGCTGCGGGTGACGGTCTTCTGAACGCCATCGATACCGTGCGGGGGCGCTGCCGATGACCGCTCCGTTGCGCATCTCGGCGCCCCTGTGGGAACGTCCGCAGACAGCGCGCGGCGGCGACTGGTGGTGGGTGGCGCCGCTGGTGACGGCCGTGGCGGCGACGGTTGCGCTGCTCGCGGGCGCGCGCCAGGGATGGACGCAGTTTCAGGCGGTGCTGGCGTTTTCGTCGATCGCCATGCCGTGCTTCTCATACGCCGATTGGCGGCGCACGCGGCGCACGCACATTCCACTGTTCGCCGTGCTGGCGGCGGCACACACGCTGTTTTACTGCGTGGGCGTATTCTGGACGAACATCCTGAGCGGCGCCGAAACGTGGCTCGCCACCGCAGTCTTGCTGATGGCCAATCTGGGAGTGTGCGGCCTCATGATCGGCATGCGGGTGGGGGCTTCCGGCGCCGCGTTGCGCGCGCACCTGCCGGATGTGCCGGCCAACGTCCACAACTGGTGGCTCATCCGCGCCATCGCGGCCAGCCAGGTAGCTGTGCCGTTCCTGCCGGTGGGGACGGGCGGCGATTTCCGCCAGGTGGTGGCCATTGTCATCAGCTTCATCCCGGTGGTGGCATTCCTGATTCTCTGGGATGCCACACTGCGCGGGCGCGGCACGGGCATCGACAAGGCGCTGGTTGCGCTGTTTCTGGCGTCGAGTGTGCTGGCCGGGTTGGCGACCGGATGGCTGGGAGGCTGCGTCGGGAACCTGGTGCTGGCGGCAATCGCGTATGTCCGGGTTCGCGGAAGACTGCCGCTGGCGCCGGTGGCCGGGCTGATCGCCGCGATGCTGTTTCTGCAAGGCGGCAAGCCGGCGTTTCGCGAGCGCTACTGGTACAGCGACCAGAGCGCGAGTGCATTCACGAAGGCGGAGTTCTGGATCGCGGCGTCGGCCGAGCGGCTGACGGCGGTGCGGTCGGAGACGGGCGGCGAGAGCTTTCAGGACTCGCTCGAGCCGCTGCTGACGCGGTCGTCGGTGGTGAAAGAATCGGCCACGGTGTACCAGAATACGCCGTCGCTGGTGCCTTACCAGTACGGCGCGACGTATCGGTATTTGCTGGTGACGCTGATTCCGCGCTTCCTGTGGCCGGGCAAACCATCGGTCAACGATGCCAACCGCTTCTATCAACTTTCTTATGGCGTGACGCAGCAGCAGGACCTGGATCGCGTCGCGATCGGCGCGGGGCTCATTCCGGAAGCGTACATGAATTTCGGCTGGGTGGGGGTGCCGGCGGTGATGGGGTTGGCTGGCATGTTCCTGGGGATCTTCGAGCGTGTCTTTCTGGCGCGCGACGCGGGCGTATTTGCGTCGGCGGTAGGGCTGGCGTACGTGCTGCAGTTGCTCTCGCTCAACGGACAGGCGGCGGCGTACTTCGGCGGGATGATTCAGGTGGTCGGGCTGACGATTCTGATCTTTCTGCCGGGGCTGCGATTCGGCGCGCGGTCGCCGCGTCTCCAATGGCGGGTGCGGGCAGAGGGAGGTGCGGCATGAAAATACTGCACGTGATCCCGTCGCTTTCCGGCCTGCGGGGCGGACCGACTTTCGTTGTGAGGTCGTTGGCCAGCCAGCAGGCGCGCGCGGGTGTGGAGGTGCACATCGCCACCACGGACGATGACGATCGCGGCCGGCAGGCGGTGCCGCTGGGAAGGCCGCTGGTGCGGGATGGCGCGACCTTCTGGTATTTCGCGCGCACTACGCGCACGTATGGATCTTCGATCGGGCTCACCGCGTGGCTGCTGCGACATACTGCCGAGTTCGATTTGGTCCACATTCACAGCGTCTTCAGCTTTCCGGCGACAGTGGCTGCCAAGATCGCGCAGATGCGGTCGGTACCGTACGTGGTGCGGCCGCTGGGGGTGCTGAATCGCTGGGGGCTGAAGAGCGGACGGGCCTGGGCGAAGCGGCTCTCCATCCGCTGGATCGAAGGCGCGATTCTGCGGCACGCGGCGGCGGTGCAGTTCAGCAGCGCGGCGGAGCGGGCGGAGAGCGAAAGGGCCTGCGCGGTGGCGCGGCCGGTGGTGATCCCCAATCCGGTGGATCTCGACGCGCCGGCGCCGCGCGGCCGGTTTCGTGCGCGCTATCCGCAGACGGACGGCCGCAGAATCGTGCTGTTCGTCGGACGGCTGGCTCCTGTCAAAGGCGTCGAGGTGTTGTTGGAGGCTTTCCAGGCGGTGCGGCGGCGCAGCGCACGCACGGTGCTCGCGATCGCGGGAGCGGGCGATGAGGCTTACGTCGCCCGGCTGCACGCGCGCGCTGAAGAACTCGGGATTGCGGGCGACGTAGTATGGGCGGGATTCCTGGACAGGAGCGCGAAGGCGGAGGCGTTGGCCGATGCCGATGTGTTCGTGGCGCCGTCGCATTCGGAGAGCTTCGGGCTGGCGGTGGTGGAAGCGCTGGCCGCGGGTGTGCCGGCGGTGCTGGCGAATGGAGTGGGAATTGCGGACGAAGTGGCGCGCGCGGGCGCGGGTCTGGTGACAGCCCAGGATGCCGGCGAGATCGCGGGCGCGGTGGAGCGCATCCTGGGCGACGGCGAATTGGCATTCGGGCTGGGCGAGCGGGCGCAGGCGTTGGTGCGCGAGCGTTACCGGCCGGATGCGGTGGCCGCGCAGGTGATGAAACTGTACGCTGAAATTGGGAGACGGCCGTGAACGTTCTGGTTTATCAAATCGGGCAGTTGGGGGATACGCTGGTGTCGATTCCCGCACTGCGAGCGGTGCGCCGGTATTTCGGACAATCGGCCCGTATTATTATGCTACACGACGTGATCGGCAGGCTGGTCACGGCGGAGATGGTGCTGGGCGGTTGCGGGCTGGTGGACGGATTCATCCCGTACCCGGCGAGAGTCCGCGGCAAGAAACTGCGCACCATGGCGGCGCTGCGGCGGCGCTTGTGCCGCGAGGATTTCGATGCGGTGGTGAGCCTGTTGCCGAGCGATCGGCCGCGCTGGTCGCTGGTGCGGGACCGGCTCTTTTTCCGCGCGTGCGGGATCCGGCGGCTCATCGGTTTCGAGCCGTACTCCGCGGCGGAGATACGGCCGCGTTTGGCGTCAGGCCGTCCGGCGCCGATCCCGAATGAAGCGAACTTCCGGCTGCGCCGCCTTGTGGCGGCGGGGATCGGTTCGGCGGCAGAGGGCCTCTTCGACGCGCCACTGCTGACGGTGGACCGGCAAGCGGAGCAGACGATGGACCGGTGGCTGGAACATCGCCGGCGGTATCCGCTGCGGCCGCTGGTGGCGCTGTGCCCGGGGTGCAAGAAGCCCGGTAATGCGTGGCCGGTGGAGCGCTTCCTCGAAATCGCGCGGCGATTGCTGCGGTTGGAGCAGTTCGAGTTGGTGATACTGGGCGGACCGGCGGAGCGCGCGCTGGCGGACTCAATGGTGAGCGCGCTCGGTGGAGAGGCGATTCAGGCGGCGGGCGGCTTCGCGGTGATGGAGTCGGCCGCGCTGCTGTCGCGATGCAATCTGTCGATCGGGCTCGACACCGGCACCAGCCATCTGGCCGCGTCGGTGGGTGTGCCGTGCGTGGTGCTGCAAAGCGCCAACAGTTATCCCGGCCAATGGAATCCGCTGGGCGAGGGCCACACGGTGGTGCGCGCCAATGTGGGGTGCGACGGCTGCCTGCTGCAGACGTGCCCGGTGGCCGGCCATCCGTGCATGCGGGATATCACGGTGGAGCGTGCGTGGCAGGCCATCGAGAAGGCGACTCAGAGGATTGAATATGAACATTACGCCAGTCATTCTCACGTATAACGAAGAACCGAATCTCGCGACGACGCTGGCGGTGCTGGCCTGGGCGGAGCGCGTGGTGGTGGTGGATTCCGGATCGTCCGACCGGACTGCGGAGATCGCCCAGTCGTTCGGCAACGTGGCGTGGTACGTGCGGGAGTTCGATTCGCACGCCGCGCAATGGAGCTATGGGGTACACGGCACGGAGGTCGATTCGGACTACGTGCTGGCGCTCGACGCGGACATGCGGCCGGGCGCGGGATTCGTGGAAGAGCTGGCGGGCTTCGCGGAACAGCCCGGACAAGCGGGTCTGGTGCCGTTCGAATACCGGGTGCAGGGCCGCGCATTGCCGGGCTCGATTTACCCGGCGCAGATCCGCGTGTTCGGCAAGGACGAAGTGGAAATCGGGCAGCGCGGGCACACGCAAGTCTTCACGTCGCCCGCGCCGCCGTATCGCTTTCACAGCAAGCTGATTCATGAAGACCGGAAGCCCTTCGGCCGGTGGGTGGCGAACCAGGTGCAATACGCGTCGCTCGAAGCGGAGCGCATCCGCAGCGCGCCGGCGCAGAGCTTTCGCGACCGTCTACGGCAAACAGGAATCAGCCCGGCGATTTGGGGCGGGTATGCGTACCTGCGCGCGGGCGGACCGTTCCGCGGGCGCGCGTCGCGGGCGTATGCGCAGGAGCGCATGGTGTTCGAAGCGCTGCTGGGGAGATTGCTGGCGGGCGGGGAGCCGGCGGACAGGATCACGTTATGAATATTCTGGGCATGAATGCGTTCCATGGTGATGCGTCGGCGGCGCTGCTCTGCTACGGTCAACTGACGGCCGCGGTGGAAGAGGAGCGGTTCAATCGCCGCAAGCACTGGGCGGGCTTTCCGGCGCAGGCGGCAGGCTTCTGCCTGGCAGGGATCGACCCGGCCTCGCTGGGGCATGTGGCGATCTCGCGCGATCCACGCGCGCACCTGTGGCGCAAACTGGCGCGGGTGGCGGTGCGGCCGGGCGACTGGGGGCGGCTGGCGTCGCGCGTGCGGAATACGGCCAAGGTCGCGGGGCTGGCGGCGCATCTGAACTCCTCGGGCATCGCGCATGCGGACCAGGTGCGGATACACCATGTGGAGCATCATCGCGCACACCTGGCGAGCGCGTTCTTCGCGTCGCCGTTCGAAGAGGCGGCCATCGTATCGATTGACGGGTTCGGCGACTACAGCAGTCTGATGTGGGGCGTGGGGCGGGGAAATCGCTTCGAGGTGCGGGGAGCGGTGCGATTTCCGCATTCGCTGGGGCTGTTTTATACGGCGTTCACGCAGTTTCTGGGCTTCCCGAAATTCGGCGACGAATACAAGATGATGGGCCTCTCGGCGTATGGCGAACCGCGCTACCGGGCGCAGGTGCGCGACGTGGTGGCGGCTTCCGGCGGGCAGGTGCGGCTCAATCTGGATTACTTTGTGCACCACACCACGGGCGTGGAGATGTCGTGGGACGATTGCGAACCGGTGTGCGGAACGGTGTACTCGCCGCATATGGTCGCAAAGTTCGGAGCGCCGCGCGCGGCGGGGAGCGAGATCCTGCAGCGGCATCGCGATCTGGCAGCGTCGGTACAGGCGGTGCTGGAGGAGAACTACTTCGCGATTCTGAATTTCGTGCAGCGGCAGACGGGAATGCGGAAGGTCTGCCTGGCGGGCGGGGTGGCGCTGAACTGCGTGGCCAACGGCATGATTTTCGAAAAGACGGATTTCCGCGAGGTGTATGTGCAGCCCGCGGCGCACGATGCCGGCACGGCGATTGGCGCGGCGCTGTATGTGCAGCACCAGGTATTGAACCAGCCGCGAGGGTTCGTCATGCGGCATGTTTATTACGGCACCGAGCACTCGGACGCGCAAGTGCGGGGCGCCCTGGAGGCGGCGGGCGCCACGTATCACAAGCTGAGTGAAGAGCAACTGTTGGCGCGGACAGCGGCGCAGATCGCCGACGGGAAAGTGGTGGGCTGGTTCCAGGGGCGGATGGAATTCGGGCCGCGCGCGCTGGGGAATCGCAGCATCCTGGCCGACCCGCGGCGCGGCGACATGAAAGACGTTCTCAATAGCCGCATCAAACTGCGGGAGCCGTTCCGCCCCTTCTGCCCGTCCGTGCCGGCGGAATGCGCGGGCGACTTCTTCGAGAACGACTATCCATCGCCGTTCATGGTGATGGCGTACAAGATCAAGCCGGCGATGCGGGCCGCGATTCCGGCAGTGGTGCACAACGACGGGACGGGCCGCCTGCAAACCGTGGAGCAGGACGTGAACCCGCTCTACTGGAAACTGATCCGCGCGTTCGGCGATCGTACCGGGGTGCCGGTGCTGCTGAATACGTCGTTCAACGAGAACGAGCCGATTGTGGACACGCCGGCGCAGGCTATCGACTGCTTTCTGCGGACGCGCATGGACGTGCTTTCGATCGGCAATTATCTGCTGCTGAAGACGGAGAATGCCGGGGTGAGCGAACGGCGAGCGCTGGCCGCGGCGGCGTAGAGAGCCATGCGCGTACTGCTGCTGAATCAGACATTCTACCCGGACGTGGTGTCCACCGCACAGCATGCGGCCGACCTGGCCGCCGGCCTGGCCGATTGCGGGCATGAGGTGACGGTACTCGCCTCGCGCCGCGCCTACGATGCGCCGGCGCGCCAGTTTGCGGCGCGCGAGCGGTGGCGGGGCGTGACGATTGTGCGCATCCCTTCGACAGCCCTGGGGAAGGCGTCGCTGTGGCGGCGGGGGTTGGACTTCGCGTCTTTCCTGGCGGCATGCGCGGTGCGCCTGGCAAGGCTGCCGCGGTTCGATGTGGTGGTGGCGATGACGAGCCCTCCGCTGATCGCGGTGTTGGCGGCGCTGTTCGTAAAGCTGAAGGGCGGCGCGCTGGTGTCGTGGATTATGGACTTGAATCCCGATGAAGCGATCGCGGCGGGGGCGTTGCGGCGCGGATCGCCGGCGGCGCGCGTGTTGTCCGGTCTGCTGGGTTTCAGCTTGCGGGCATCGGCGGGAGTAGTGGTGCTGGATCGCTTCATGCGCGAACGGGTGGCGGCGAAGGGTGTGGCGGCGGAGCGGATCGCGATTGTGCCGCCGTGGAGCCATTCGGATGTGGTGCACTACGACGCCGAAGGGCGCGAGCGGTTTCGCGCCGCCCATGGGTTGGAAGGCAAGTTTGTGGCGATGTATTCGGGCAATCACAGTCCGTGCCATCCGCTGGATACCGTGCTGGCGGCAGCGAGGGCGTTGCGGGATGTGACGTTCGTGTTTATCGGGGGCGGCAGCGAGTTCCGCAAGGTTGCGGCATGCGGTTTGCCGAACGTCGTGTGCCTGCCGTATCAGCCGCTCGATCGGCTGGCGGATTCGCTTTCGGCGGCGGACCTGCACCTGGTGGCGATGGGCGACGCGTTCGCCGGCATCGTGCACCCCTGCAAGATCTATAATGCGCTGGCGGTGGGGAGTCCGGTCCTTTATATCGGCCCACGGGCGAGCCACGTGGGAGAACTGGCGGCAGCGCTGGCAGGCGATGCGATTGCGTGTGCGGCGCATGGCGACGTGGACGGGGCGGTGGAGGCGATCCGGCGGTCGGCGCGGATGGGCGCGCGCAGAGTGCCGGCGAGCGTGGAACTGGCCGGTCAATTCGCAGCTCCGGCGCTGATCGCGCAGACGATTGCGCTGCTGGAGGATGCGGGGCGAACGGCGCAGGAGAGGGTCGCGGCGGAGGCGATGGTCTCATGATCGCGACGCTGCTCGCATTCCTGTTGGCGGCCGGGTTGACGCCGGTGTGCCGCACGCTGTGCCGGCGCCTGGGATGGGTGGACCATCCGGACGCTCGCAAACAGCATCGGGTGCCGGTGCCGCGGGCGGGCGGGATCGCGATCCTGCTGGGATACGGCGCGGCGATGGTGTGGGCGCGGCAGTGGAGTCTGCTGCCGGCGGTGGCGGCGGCGTTCGGCACGGGATTGCTGGACGATGTGGTGAGCGTGAAGCCGCGGACGAAGATCGCGGGGCAGGTGCTGGCGGCGCTGCTGGCATGTGCGGCGGGGGTCGAACTCGGCGGCGGGAGGAGTTGGTGGCACGCCGCGCTGACGGTGGTTTGGCTGGTGGGGTGTACCAACGCGGTGAACCTGATCGACGGCCTGGACGGGCTGGCGGCAGGGGTGGGGATTATCGCGACGGGCGCGGCGCTGGTGGCGGGGAACGGCGCGCTGGCGCTGGTGGCGGCGCCGTTGATGGGTGCGCTGCTGGGATTCCTGCCGTACAATTTCGGCCCGGCGTCGATTTTCATGGGCGACTGCGGGAGCAACGCGGTGGGATTTCTGCTGGGCTGCTTCACGGTGCTGTGGGCGCAGAAATCGGGCTCGCTGGCCGGGATGAGCGCGCCGGTGATCGCGCTGGCGATTCCGATTCTGGATACCGCGCTGGCGATTGTGAGGCGCTATCTGCGGAGCGATCCGATCTTCGGGGCGGACCGCGGGCACATTCACCATCGACTGCTGGCGCGCGGCTTTTCGGTGCGCCAGACAGCGCTGATTCTGTACGGCGGCGCGGCTTGTTTCGCGTGCCTCTCGCTGTTGCTGGCAGCGGGGGCTTACAGCAGCGGACCTGTGCTGGCGGGTTTCGGAGTGGTGATCTGGCTGGCACTGCGCTATCTGCGATACGAGGAGTTGGGGGCGGTGCGGCGGGTGTTGGGCGGGGGAAGGGTGCGGCGCGCGGTGAGAAGCGAGCTGGCGGTGCGGCAGTTGGAGACGGCGATCCGGGCGGCGGAATCGATTGACGAATGCTGGTTCGCGATGGAAGACCATGGAGGCAGTTTGGGGCTGGCGGGGGCGACGATGCAGGTGTACGGAAGGACGCTCACGGCGCGGTTCGGAGACGCGGAGACTGCCGGAGGGTGCTGGAGTCTGCGGGTAGAGTTGAACGGCGCCGGGAGCATCGAGGTGGAAGTGCCGTATGGCCGGAGCGAATGCGCCGGCCCGGTAGCGACATTGGTGCGTGACGCGATGGCGCCCAAACTGGAGACGCTGCGACCGCAACGGGCGTTCGCGGCGGCGGCAGGGCGGGGCAGTTTCCGGCGGATCGGGTAGCCCTCTTCGCCCGCCCCGACGGGCTACCAGACGGCTTGAATGGCGGCCTGGGCGATAGGGCCCAGGATCGCGTGGCCGGCGATGGAGGGGTGCTCGCCATCCGGGAAGTACGTGACGTTGGCGGCGCAGGAGTCGCACCCCATGGTCGGGTTGGCGGCGAAATCCGCGAGCGCATCGTAGAACGAATTGTCGGCGTGTAGGGACGCGTTCACGGTGTTGCGAAACGTATTGAAGCCGGACGTGGTCTGCGGCAGGAGGGTGGCGAGAACGATCTTCAGACCAGGGTTTGCGGCCTTGCGGGCGAGGCAATACGCCTTGACACTGGCCACGAAGGGCGAGGCACCGTCCCCCTGGTCATTGGCGCCGACGAAGAGGAACAGCACTTTGACGCCGGCGATGGGCGCGAACCAGGAATCGACGGTAGCCGAGCGCGACGAAACGGTGGCGATGCTGCTGCCGGAGACGGCATCGTTGGCGCCTTGCGGGAAAGGCGCCATGGCCGACTGCGCCACGTAGTAATACTTGGAGGCAGCGACGACGCCGGTGGTGGGGTCGGTGATGGAGTCGCCCTCAAAAGCCAGAAACTGCGTCATCGGGGGGATGGTGACGCCGCGGGACGCCATGACGGCACGGATGGCGGCGCTGTTGGATGCCACCTGCGCGGTGGAGTGGGCCACACTGTACAAGGCGGCATACCCGATCTGGCCCGGCCAGTAGGCGGCATTGGAAAAGTTGCCTAGAAAAAGCTGGTACACCTGAATAGGCGGAGCTGTCCCAACGTTGTAAGTGGCGACCTCCACGCCATCGAGGAACAGGTCGATATTGGCGCCGTCGTATTCGGCGGCGAGTATGTGCCAGTTCCCGTCATTGATCTTCGTCCCGTAGGCGTAAGCAGTCAGGCTGTTGAAGCGGAAGCGCGGAAAGGAGACCCCGGCATCGATGCCGGCGAGATATAAGTGAGGGCTGGCATAATTGTCGCTGAAGATAGGGGCATAGCCGGCGAGCACGGGGGTGCCGGTCCATTTGACGGCGGCGTACATGGTGGCGGTGAACAGGTCGATCGGCTGCCAGCCGACCGCGGTGAGGTAACTCGCTCCGGCGTGGGCAGTGCAATCGACTCCGGCGGCGATCCAGGTGCACTGACTGGCGGCACGTTGCGGACCGCCGCCATTGACCATGACGAAGGCCTGCGGCACATAGGTGGTGGGATGCGGTCCCAGTTCGAGTTGCACGCCCCAGATGGAGAGATCCAGGGGGTCATTGGCGGCGTCCTGAACGACGGGGAGGACGTAGGTTCCCGTCCCGGATGCCGTAAAGGTGTAAGAGACGCGGGTCCAGCCGGTGGCAGGTACGGCGATGTTACCGGAGTAATTGACGTTGTTATCGCCCATGCGGACAGTTTGCGGGACTCCGGTGTTACTGGCCACATAGAGACTCAGCGTGTACTGCTGCCCGGCAATAAATGCCGCTCCGGTGCCGGCCGCAAGATAGCCGCCGCTGGCGGTGGCTTGCAGCCGGGATGCGACCCAGTCGCCGTTGGGATTGGCGGCATAAGAATCGGTGGCGGTCATGGCGGCCTTTACCCAGAGAGTGGCGGAGAACTGCTGTTCCGACGGTCCCACGAGGTTGTAATCGGGCTGCGAAGGATAGGCGCCGTTATAGGAGTAAGCGCCGGCGCCTTCCGACAGACTATATTCGGCTACCAGATTGGCTTGCGGCATGGCTCCGCCCGACGTGCCGGTTTGTAAGATGCCGCTGCCCTGGCCGGCGCCGAGGGGGGCCCAGACTGCGCCTGTGCTGATGCAGAGCGCGGGCGTGCTGCCGGCGGTAGTGGCGCAGTCGGAGGTATTAGTGACTAACTGAATCAGATTGGTGTTGGTGGACGATGCCTGGGGCAGGGCGGTGACGGCAACAGGCGTCATGACCTGGCCGTTCATGCAGACGCTGCCGGCGGGGGCGCCGGCGGGGCACACGGCACCGATGGCGACGCGGCTGCCGGCGGGCGCGCTGAGGGTTGCGGAGCTGGAGTCATACGTCCAGCTCCCACTTACTGCGGGAGCGCCGATTTTCTGGGCGAAGGCCCGGCCGGGCAAGACTGCCGACGCGAGCGCGAGTAATAAGAGATATCTCATGAAAAGCTCAATTCTGGTGGTACTCATAGAAGACTAAATCGCCCGCGTGGGTGCCGTGGACGTGGTAAGCAGAAGCGTCGATGGTGTTGGCGTCGGAGTAGGATTCCACCGACCATAGGGCGCCGGTCTGGGCGGAACTGTCTTTGTTGACGCCGCTGGAAGGGTCGAGGTAAGTGCCGGGGGTGGAGGTGTCCGCGGTGAGGCCGGAGCCGCCGATCTTGACGGATCCGCTGTCGCCGGGGGCTACCTGGAATGACAATTTGCAGCACTTGAGCTGCGTGGTCGAGATCTGGACGGAGGTGGAACCGATGGTGAGGGTTCCCCACTTGGTAGTCATTTGCGTGTCCTTTTGAATGGGAATTGAGGGCCGGCCGGAGCCACTCTTTGGGGGTGGTGGAGGGCGGCCCGCGCTGTCGTGGAGATTTCAGCACACCACTGGCGCGGTGTTTCTTGGAGCGGCCGGTAAGTCATTTGGCTGCAATTCGAAATTGTGAAAAATTGTTGTGAATCGGTTTTTTAGCGGCGGGCAACGGTCAGGAAACGGCGTTGGACGGGTCGTCATCGGGCGGCCCGGCGGGAGTTGGTGGAACGAAGCCACTTTGCTCCCGGGCGATTTGTTTCCGGGGGCTTACGGGTAAAGGGGCAGGGTCCGGGGAGGCGAGAAGCGCGTCCTCTTCGGCCTGGAGACGCTCGAGTTCGTGGAGGGCGTTGCGGTAATTGCGCTGGGTCATGTCGACGCGGCGTTGGAGGCGGGCGAAGGTCTGGTCCATGCGGTTGAAAGACTCGCCGAGGACGGTGCAGTGAACCTGATTGCGCATGCCTTCCTGCCAGATTTCGGCCTCAACGCGGCGGAAGCGGCGGAGAAGAAATTCGCAATCGATGAGGGTATCGACGAGCATGCGCTGCTCGGGGGTATTGGGGAGGAAGCGGTCGTGGTAGTCGAACTTGAGGCGTTCGAGGTCGGCGGGAGTTTCGCCGTGGATGATTTGGGCGTGGGAGTCGATGCCGGATTTGAGAGCGTTTTGGGAGGAGCGGGCCTTGCCTTCGGGGGTGCGAGGTCCGGTGGACTTGCGTGCATTGAGACGATTTGCCGCGATCTGTTTTTGACTTGCCATGGGGGAGATGTTAGCCGGCAGTCCATGGGGGGAGGGTAAGTGCGAATCGCTAAGTGCATGAAAGCAGGGCGAACTTAGTCGATAGATTGCGGTGAAGGCGCAGGCTTGCCGGCAACGGTGGAGATCCCATAGGCTGGTAGCGATGCCACACCGTTGCGTTTCCTGGAGGCGGGCGATCCTGGGGATCGTGCTGTTCGGCACGGCGTTCGGATATCTGGAAGCAGCGGTGGTGAGCTATCTCCGGCTGTTGCACGAACCGGCGCGGCTGCGCTATTACCCGGGCCGCGACGCAGGCGAGCTGTTTCCGCTGCTGACGCTGAATCAGCTTCGGGCGACGGGGCCGCAGCAGGGGCGACTGCTGACCGCGGAACTGGGACGGGAGGCGGCGACCATCATCATGCTGGCGGCGGTGGCGCTGGCAGTGTCGCAGAACGCGGGGCAATGGGCGGCGGCATTCGTGATGGCATTCGGGGTGTGGGACCTCTGGTTCTACGTGTTCCTGAAAATACTACTGGGCTGGCCGGCGTCGCTGCTGACGTGGGACATCCTGTTTCTGATTCCGGTGCCATGGGTGGGGCCGGTACTGGCGCCGGCACTGGTATCGGCGGCGATGATCGGCGGAGGGGCGTGGCACTTCCGGAGCGAAGCGCGGGGGAGGCCGGTGCGGATCGGGACAGCGGAGTGGGTGGGGATTCTGGGCGGGGCGATGGTGATCGTATTCGCGTTTGCGATGGATTACGGGAACTTGATGAGCGGGGGGATGCCGCGTCCGTTCCATTGGACGATCTTCGGAGCGGGGCTGGTGCTGGGGGTGGGGAGTTATGGGGTGGCGGCGCGGCGGGCGGAGTTGAGGCCGGCTTCAGAACGACGGCCTTTCCGCCGGCTTTGAGGGCCGGCTGGTGGGGGCAGTTTGGAATCTGTGGCAGCGCGGGTCAAGCGGAGGCTTCGGCGGCGTTCTTATCCGGCCCCGATACTCGTCGCTCACGCCAGCATCAATGTCAGGGGCGATGTTTGTGGCATAGAGAGAATCCCGGCCATCCTTTTGTTGTGGATTAGCCGAGGCCGCGGACCTTCTGTTCAGTGGTGCGCGAAATCGACCAACACCGACTTCTCGTGTACTACGGTCATGGACTGAGGCGATCCACCTTACGGTAACGCCGTTTGAACGAAGCCGCTCGCGCGGCGGACGCTACGCGTGCGCAAAAGGTGTGGCCGCCGGCTTCGCCCGGGTGACCGCGTAGCTCTTGCGTCCTTGGCGACTTCGCGACTTGGCGAGAAACTATAGAAAGCCACCATGA
>DATAUB010000015.1:0-76210 GCA_036268475.1 Bryobacteraceae bacterium
TTCGGACGCGCGGGCGATTTCGTCCGCCCCTACCTCATCGCGGTTAAGGAGAAGGTGCCGGTGGCCTCGCAGATCGCCTGCTGGCTGCTGGAACGGGTATTCGATCTCCTGATGGCCTCCCTGCTGCTCGGTTTCGCCCTCTCGCGGGTGGAAGCGGGCGGGCTGCATGTGAAGGCAAACCTCGCCTGGGTATTGACGTTCGGCGGGCGGATTGTGGCGGTCTCCTGTGTGGTGGTGCTGCTGGCCGTGGTTTCCTTGCGGCGCTTCGCCGAGCCGGCAGGCAAGCGGTTGGTGAAGGCCGCCCGGCACCTGCCGGGACGCTGGCCCGGGAAGCTCGAACAGATGGTGGAGGCGCTGGGAAAGGGGATCGAATCGATCCGCAGCGACGGCGCCCTGGGGCTCATTCTCTTGTACTCCTTGCTGGAATGGATCCTGATCGCCGCGTGCTATTGGTGTGTGGCGCAGGCCTACTCCGCGGAGATCCATATTACAGTTGTAGATGTTCTCATCCTCATGGCCTTCATTTCGTTCGGCGGCATCGTGCAGATTCCGGGGGTGGGCGGCGGCACGCAGGTGGTCGCGGTGCTGGTATTGACGCAGTTCTACGGCACCAGGCTCGAATTAGCAACTTCATTCGCCCTGCTGCTATGGGTTCTTACGTTTGTAGCAATTGTGCCGGTGGGTTTAGGATTGGCACTCAAAGAAGGGATCGAGTGGCGCAACCTGCGTCACCTCAGCTCAGGAGCGGCGGAATGAAGTGTCCTTTTTGCAATCATATGGAAGATAAGGTGGTGGACTCGCGGGAAAGCAAGGAAGGGGACGCCATTCGGCGGCGCCGGGAATGCCTGGCGTGCGAGCGGCGGTATACTACTTATGAGCGGATCGACGAAGTACCGTACATGGTGATCAAGAAGGACGGCCGGCGGGAGAAATTCGATCGCCAGAAAGTACTGAACGGATTACTGAAAGCCTGCGAAAAGCGGCCGGTGAGCATGGTGAAGCTCTCGGATCTGGTGAATCGGGTAGAATCGAAAGTTAGCGACTCGCCGGACCGGGAAATATCTACTACGGATATCGGAGAATATCTGATCCAGAACCTGCAGGAATTGGACAAAATCGCTTATGTACGATTTGCCTCGGTATACCGCGATTTCCAGGATGAGGAAGCCTTCTTCAACGAGCTCAAGAATCTGATGCGCCAGAAGTTGCCCTAAAATCGGCGAGTCCCGCCGATATGTCTTCCAGGCGTGCTTTTTTGCGATTGGATGTAACCGAAACGGTTTTGAGACATCTTTAAAATAGAGCTTTAAATCTGCTGGGGAAAGATGATATTATCTATCGGAAGTCGAATCCCCCAATGCGGCCAATCTTGTCAACACTTTGCGTCAGGCAAACCAGTTGAGTTTCGGACAAAAACCCAATCCAGAACGTTCCGCAACACGGAAGCGTGTTGGCTTGGGAAAGGTGAGTCTTAGTGGACCAGTTTGAAGATCAGTTCTTAGTTGACAGCCCGGAGAATCTGGGTCTGAGCTTCGAGGAAGAAGCCAAATTCTTCGATGCCGAAGCCGCTCCTGAAGCCGACTTTCTGCACCCCGCCCCGGTAGAAGAATCGATTTATACCGACGATCCGGTGCGGGTGTATTTACGGGAAATGGGCGCGGTTCCACTGCTGACGCGGGAAGGTGAAGTGGATTTGGCACGCCGCATGGAGCGCGGCAAGCTGCGGATGCAGAAGGCCATCAGCCGCTCCGCTCTGGTGCAGCAGGTAGTGGTCGACCTTTCCGAGCAACTGCGGAAGGGTGCCATCGAACTGGAAAGCTTAGCCGACCTGGGGGATGTGGAAGAAGGTACCCCGGCCGACATTAAAGTTCGCACCGAAGCCTCCAAGCTGTTTTCCGACGTCGGCCTCCTGCAAAAGAAAATGCAGCAGTTGGAAGATAAGGTGGAAGCCACCCCGATCGCCAACAAGAGGCCGCGTAAGCGCCTGTGCGCCAAGCTCAATCGCGCCCGCGTAGAAGTCTCGCAATCGATTCGCCGCTGCCCCTTCCGCACCAACAAATGGAAGGAATTTTCGCGCGAGATCGAGCGCGCGGTGGACGAGATCAGCCACCTGGACAGCGAGATCAAGAAGCTCGAAACGCGCAACAATCCGGTGCAGCAAGCGCGCCTGAAGGAGCTCAAGCGGGAAATCAAGAAGCGCGAGCAGACGGCCGGCGCCACCCTCCCCGAATTGCGTCACAGCATGACGGTGATCCGCCACGGGGAAGCGGAAGCGGAGCGCGCCAAGAAAGACCTGGTGGAAGCCAACCTGCGCCTGGTGGTCTCGGTCGCGAAGAAGTACGTGAATCGCGGACTTCACCTCCTGGACCTGATCCAGGAAGGCAATATCGGCCTGATGCGCGCCGCCGATAAGTTCGAGTATCGTCGCGGCTACAAGTTTTCGACTTACGCCACCTGGTGGATCCGTCAGGCGATCACACGCGCCATCGCCGACCAGTCGCGCACCATCCGCATTCCCGTTCACATGAACGAGAGCATGAACAAGTTCCTGCGCGCCACGCGCGAACTGGAAAAGGAACTGGGCCGTACTCCTACAAACGACGAAATTGGCCGGCGCATGGACATTCCGGTGGAAAAGGTCCAGAAGCTGAAGACCATTTCGCGCGACCCTGTGTCGCTCGAAACTCCCGTGGGGCGCGATGGCGAATCGGCGCTGGGCGATCTGATCGAAGATCGCTGGGTAGGCTCTCCGGTGGACGCCGTCATCGAGTCCAATGTCCGCGACGAGACTGCCGGAATCCTGAAGACGCTCTCTCCCAAGGAAGAAAAAGTAATCCGCATGCGGTTCGGTATCGGCTGCGAGCGCGAGCACACGCTGGAAGAGATCGGCCAGGAGTTCGACGTAACGCGCGAACGAATTCGGCAAATCGAAGCTAAAGCGCTCCGCCAGTTGCGTGCCCCGGAACGGGCTCGCCGCCTGCGTGCCTTGATGGCAGCCCGGTAAACACTGTTGCCGGCACGGCACACGCTGCCGCGCTCCATCCAATTGACAACACTCGTCGTATACTCTGGTAGAGGAATTGCCAATTGATCCGACCGAGGAGAGCCGATTCGATGCCGATAGTTAAGATCACCGGACAGGGTCTTTTCGCAATCGGTCTTTCGGTGGCTCTCCTTTGGGGCTGCCTGATCGGCGAACGGGTCCTGTTGCATCATGCATCGTCGCGGCGGATGCGGGTGCTGCACCAGATCCACGAATTGCAGCACCAGCCCCGGCCGACACCGGCGACCGCCCCGGCGCCGCGCGCCGCGCGTCCAATGATTACCGTAGGCTGAAAACGTCCGTCTAGCAGCTATAATTGGACATGGACAGGTAGGGATGCCCGAGCAAGATTGTCCTGAAGTCTCCACAGTTCCGTCTCTCGAAAAAGAAGAGGCCAAGCCAGACCTTCGCGCCGGGGTATTCAATGCCCTGTCGTGGGTGCGCGACCTGGCGTTCTCCGTTCTCATCGCGGTAGTTTCCATCGTCTTTATTTACCAGCCGGTGAAAGTAGAAGGTACCAGCATGATGCCCGGTCTTTCCGACCAGGAGCGCATCTTCATCAACAAGTTCACCTACCGCTTCGGGCTGGGCAATATCGAACGGGGCGACACGGTGGTCTTCGAGTTCCCGGGCGACACATCGAAATCCTACATCAAGCGCATCATCGGCCTGCCCGGCGACACCATCCGCATCGACCGCGGCCAGGTTTATGTCAACGGTCAGCCCCTGCAAGAGGACTACGTCGAGACAGACTACCGCGACGAGGTGAGCCGGCCCGAGAAGGTGGTGCCGCTCGACGAATACTATGTCCTCGGCGACCACCGCAATCAGTCGAGCGACAGCCGCATGTGGGGGTTCGTGCCGCGCCGGTACATCTACGGGAAAGCGGTGTTCTGCTACTATCCCTGGGCGAAAATCGGCCGGCTGCGATAGCCGGATTCCGCCTCCGCGGATTTGCAGATCTCGCGCGCCGCTGTGAGGGCACCGGCCGCTCCGCTTACCTTAAAGGTACAAATGCTTCGGCCACTGCTGCGAAGGAAGCTTGCGGCGAATGGAGGCGCGCTTCCATTCCGTCCACGATAGTTGCCAGAGGCACAACCCGATCAGCCAGTACATGCTCAACGCTCCGGGTCCGAAAGCCAGCAAGAGCGCGCCGGCCTGAACCACCCATTTGACGCCACGGAAAACGCGGCCGCGCAAGGGCGTATCGACCGGCAGCAAAGGCACCGCGAGCCAGAAGACGATGCCGATGCCGAATGCCAGTGCTACCCGCGCCAGCGATCCCGCACCGGCGCGCCAGAATGCCGCGGCTGCCGCCAGCCCCCAAAGGGAGAGTGCCAGCAGCGGCCAGCGCAACCAGTTTTTAGCGGCGCAGAGAGCCTTCGCCTCGACATTGCCATCGCGTAGCAAACGGGCTTCAGACGATGTGAGCAATACGCGGCGGTATTGGCGATTGGCGGCCTGGGCATCGCCCAGTGCGTTGAGCGCCGACCGTTCCGCTGTCTCGGGTGCCGCTCCGCCAGCCATTGCAGCCTCGCGCGCCGCCTCGTAATGATCCCCGATCTCGCGCCGGACCTGCGCCGCCGAGTCCTTCGATAACCCGTGAGTGGTCCGCTCGAGCCAGTTCTCCAGTCCTGTCATCGCCTTCTCCTCAATACATCTGATTCCTATGCATAGGATAGTGGCGCCCTGCCCGCGTGTCAAGCCAATTCGGGGGTTATACGCCGGCGGCCTTCAACGCCGCCAGGACCCGTTCGGGCCGGAAGGGAACTCTCCGGAGGCGAACGCCGGTCGCGTCATAGATGGCATTTCCGACGGCGGCCATGGTGGGCTTCAGACAGGCCTCGCCCGCGCCGTAGGGCGGCAGGTCGGGACGATTCGGATTCGGGTCGCCGTTCACCATCACGATTTCGATGTTCTCCGGGACGTCGGCATGGCGAAGTGTCGGATGCGAGATCCAGTCGACGGAGGTCACCTTTTCGGCATCGAAGGTGACTTCCTCGTGAAGCGCGCGGCTGAGGCCGTGAAGCATGCCGCATTCCACGGTGGTGCGAAGGCTTTCGGGATTCACCACGAAACCGCAGTCATGCGCGCACACCATGCGCCTGGCCCAGACATGGCCGGTCTCGCGGTTTACCTCGACCTCGGCGATCTGCGCGACCATGGTCTGTCCGCGGAACGAATAGGCGATGCCACGGCCTGTCAGAATCTTTCCGGTACCGCGCGGCTTCCCCGAAGGCCGCGCATCCCAGCCGTACTTTTGCGCAGCGGCCTTGAGGACGGCGATAGAGCGCGCACGGCGGAAGGCGTTATCGTCGGCGGTTGCCGCCTCCAGCATCTTCAGGCGGAACTCCAGCGCATCGGCCCTGGCCGCGGCCGCCACTTCATCGATGAACGACTCGGCGGCGAAAGTTGCCTGTGGACCATTCGGATCCCGCAGGTTCCCCGTGCGAAGGGGCGTTTCCCAAATGGCCGGCAAGGCGTAGACCTCGCCCGTCATCCGCCGGTTGGGAATGGCATACATATCCGAGGGCATCGAAGCACTGCCGGCGGCGGGTTGTGCCCTTCTCTGTCCCATGAGTTGCGCGATGAGAGTCGTATCGGGCTCGTTGTATCCGACGTGGTTGTAGTCGCAGGATCGAGCCTCATAGGAATAGGCGGCCAGACTTCCCTGCCCGTCCAGAGCGCCCCGCAATTTCACAAGGAACGCGGGCGCTTTGGAATCCCACGCGGTCTCCTCCTCTCTCATCCACTGCATGCGGACCGGCTTGCCAAGTTCACGCGCGATCCAGGCCGCCTCACAAGCGGCGTCCTCCGCAGCGGTGCGGCCGAAGCCCTGCGATCCCTGCATGTAAACGACGCGCACGCGGTCCGGCGGCATGCCGAGAAACGCGGCGACGCCTCTTCGCATTCCGTACGTCTTCATGTCATTCGAATAGATGGTCATCTGGCCCTTCGATGGGTCGGCCGTGGCATGGGCGGGTCCGAAGGCAGTATGGCCCTGGAAAGGGATCTCATACTCTGCTTCGATGGTCCGGGCCGCATTGGCGAACGCGGTATCGGGATTTCCGGTCTCCACCGGTCTCGCGGACGCATTCCGCCGCGCGGAATCTCCCTCGGCAGGGGATGCGGATTCGGCGGGTTTTGCCGCGCGCAGATAATTGAAAAGCTCCTCTGAGGGCGGGAAAGGAGCGGTTGCCGGCTTCTCCCAAGTGGTCTTCAATTGACGCGCCGCCTTTACGGCCTGCTCCTCGCGCTCGCAGACCACCGCCACGTAATTGCCCTTGTTCATCACTTTGATAAAGCCCGGCAGATTCTTCACCGATGAGTCATCGATGGCCGTCAGCCTGGCGCAGGCGTAAGGCGGTTTCACATTGCGCGCATGCACCATTCCGGGCAACTTCACGTCGACGGCCCACTGGGTTGTGCCGTCCACCTTCCCGGGAATGTCGTCGCGATGGGTGGGTTTGCCCGCGTATTTGAGCTCCGGGACGGTCTTGGTGGTTGCCTTGCCGGTGACCGAACCCGCGCTGTTCCCGCTCAGTGTGACATTAAACTTCTGGCCGCCGATCAACTCGCCATAGGTGACATGTTTTTGCGGATCGGCTTGCACCGTGACCACGCCCTCGCTGACGGCCAACCGATCCACGGGAACGCCGAAGCGCGTGGAGGCCATTTCGAGCAAGACGCGACGCGCTTCCGCCGCCGCGCGGCGCATGGGCCACGAGTCCCGTTCCATGGCGCTCGAACCGCCGGCGCCTACCTGGTCGACGGTGATGTCCGTGCTCCCCATGATGCAGGTGGTCCTGGCGAACGCGATATCGAGTTCGTCGGACATCAGTTGCCGAAATCCCGTCCCCGTGCCCTGGCCGGGATCGGTTTTACCGACATAAAACGTAGCCGTGTTGTCCTGATGAATCACGATCCACGAATCGAGTTTCCGCGGATCGACAATCGGGTAGGGGCCGGGCGGATCACCGGCAGCACTGCCCGGCAGAGCGAAGCCGACGAAGAGGAGGCCGGCCGCCTGGAGGAAACCCCGCCGATGAATGGCGAGGGCTTCTTCGACCTGTTTGGGAATGCCGGCGCCAGTCATGCGGCGACCCCCTTCTTCGAACGGTCCGCAGCGGGAGGAGCATCGGCCAGGGTCTTAGAAGCGCGTTCGATGGCCGCCTGGACGCGGTTGTAGGACATGCAGCGGCAGAGCGTATTGTTCATCGTCTCGCGGATCTGGGCGTCAGTGGGGTGTGGATTTTTGTCCAGCATGGCCTTGGCCGTCATAATCTGCCCGTTCTGGCAGAAGCCGCATTGCGGAGCCTGCTCATCGATCCATGCCTGCTGGAGCGGGTGCAGTTTCCCGTTGGAGGCCAATCCCTCCAGGGTGGTGATTTCGCCCTTGACGGCCGACGTGGGAAGTATGCAGGAGCGGACGGCCGCGCCGTTCACGATCACCGTGCAGGCGCCGCACTGGCCCAGTCCGCAGCCGAAATGGGGACTGTGGAGACCGAGATCATTGCGGAGAATGTACAACAGTGGGGTGGTGGGATCGATGTCCACCGTGTGTGTGGCGCCGTTTACCGTAAGGGTGACTTTGCTCATGGGGGCGTGCTCCTTCTTCACGCTGAAATCAGGTCATGGCATCCATGGTATCGCCAGCAGGGTGCCGGCGCGGGTTAGCGGCGGAAGAGCCACATAACCAGCGAGAGCAGCACGCTCAGCAGAATGCAGGTGGCGATGGGGAAATAGAAGCTGGAATTCTTGCCGTGGATGGCGATATCGCCGGGCAGCCGTCCCAGGCGGATGGGCAGCCGGCCGCCGTACGTCACCGCCAGCCCCGCTACCACCAGCACCACGCCCATCACGATCAGCATGCGGCCGAGCCCCATGCTTCCAGCTTAATGCTTCGCCAGTAACAGCAGCAGGGCAAACACAGCCACTGGAATAAGCGCCATCGCAACATAGAAAAGCGCGCGCTTGATCCAGGAGGGGCCGCGCCGCTTCCAGTGACGCAGTTCGGCGCGCTCGGCCGGGACTACTTCTTCGGGATGTTCCAGGTCCCAGGCGAATTCGTTGGCGGTGGAGTAGCGATCCTGGGGCTCGCGTTCGAGAGCGCGGTAGATGGTCTCCTGGAGAGCCGGCGTGATTTCGGGATTCAACTCACGCGGCGGTACGGGATGGTTCACCAGGCGGTCGTTCATCACCGCGAACGGATTCGGTCCGTCGAACGGCGTGGCGCCGGTGAGCATTTCATACAGGATGACGCCGAGCGCGTAGATATCGCTGCGGCCATCGCCGCGCTTGCCCTTCACCTGCTCGGGCGAGATGTAATCGGGCGTGCCGGCGATCTGCGAGAGCTTTCCAAAGGTCAGCCGGCGGGCGCCGGTTTTGGCGGCGATGCCGAAATCGATCAGCTTGATGCGGTCGCCGGCGCCGATCATGATGTTCTCCGGCTTGAGATCGCGATGCACCACGCCGTTGCGATGGATGTAATCGAGCGCATCGCACACCTCGATGACGATGTGGCGGGCGCGCTCCAGGGAGAGCTTGCGATTCTCCGCCAGCAACTTACGCAGCAGGCGCCCTTCGACCCACTCCATCACCATGTAGACCTGGCCGGGCTCGCCGTGGTCGAGCACTTTCATGACGCCGGGGTGGTCGAGCTTTTCACCGATTTCGATCTCGCGCAGGAAGCGGTCGAACAGTACCGGGTCGGCTTCCATATCGGGATGGGGAATTTTGACGGCGACGGGACGGCCGTTGTGAAGATCGGTGGCGCGGTAGATGGAGGCCATGCCGCTGCGCGCTACCAGTTCCTCGATCCGATAGTGGCTGAGTTGGTCGCCGGAACGGAGTGCCGCCATGGAGATTACCGGAGCGCTCATGGTATCACCCGCGTGCTGTGGAACGCCCGCCATCGATTCCATTCTACGAGTGCAGGCATAAAGGAATCGTAAAGAAACCGTCAGGATGCTATCGCGGCCCGAGGACCGAGTCGCCAGAAACCGAGTGGTCCGACTGTGCTTCCCGATCTGCGGCCACCCGCCCTCTCCGGGTGTGAGGTACTTGTGCTTCCGATCGTTGTGCTCACCTCATCGGACAGTCAGTAAGGACCGGGAAGATACCAGAGCGATGGCGTTACCAGTTACGTGCAGAACCTTTTCACCTGGGAGAGTATCTCGCGCTCGGCACCCTGTCCGGGAATTAACAGGCATCACCGGACAGACTAACTGAAGCGGGCGGTGCGGTTGCGGGCAGAATGCCCCATGCGCGTGGTGCGCGTGCCGTAAAATGACGCCATGGGAATCCCAGAGAGTTTCGCGAGGACTTGGTTCCTGCCCATCATTGCCTGTTCCGCCATCGCCGAAACGCTGCTCTTCCTCGGCCGTCTGTTTCGCAAGGCGCGGATCCCCGCAGATAAAGGACAGATCCCACCCGGCATTTTCGTCCGCCGCGATGGCGATACTCTTACCGTGCGCTATCGGTGGGGAGACGGCTGGTCCATCGTCATGCTGGTTCTGTTTCTCCTTGCGGTGTCGCTGCTCGCGCTCGACGCCATAGCGGAAGAGGCAACGTACCCCATTCAGGTTGGCGCCGCGGTGGCGTTCTGGGTGGTGGTCCCGGCAGCGGCTTACGGCCTTCTCCTGTACGCGTTCAATTCCACCGTCTACACGCTGACATCGACCCGGATCACCGCCCGCAAAGGCCCGCTCCCCTGCTTCGGCAGAGGGTTGTCCGTCGACCTTTCGGACGTGGAGCGAGTGGTCTGTCTGCACATCCGCGCCTTCTCCACGTATAACCTCTATGCGCAACCGCGGTCCGGCCGCAGGAGGCACATCATTCAATCGGGTTCCTCGGCCGAGATCGCTGTCGCGTTGGCGCGGCTGATTCCGCAGGTGGCGCCAAGGATCGGCGTCGACACGGAAATCTGACGGTTCGGTCATAGGGGGTGTCGCGGGTGGAGTTGATGAGGGTATGGGAGGCGGGCTGAGGCGGGTCGATGGAGGCGTCATCGTCGATTTGCGGATCGAAGCCATTTGCGGGGTTCAGCCTTTGGGGACGCGGAGTTACGGGGTGGGGCTCGGGGTCGAGTTGCGGCTCGGCGGCCCGGAGACGCTCGAGTTCGTGGAGGGCGTTGCGGTAGGTGCGCTGGGTAGCGCCGACGCGGCGCTGGAGGCGGGCGAAGGTTTCTCTTCCATGCGGTCGAAAGACCCGCCGAGGGAGGTTTGGTGGACCTGGCTGCGCATGCCCTCCTGCCAGAGTTCGGCTCGATGCGGCGAAAGGGGCGGAGGAGCCATTCGCAATCGATGAGGGTATCGACGAGCATGCGCTGCTCGGGGGTGTCGGGGAGGAAGCGTTGCTGGTAGTCGAACTTGAGGCCTTCGAGGTCGGCGGGGCGTTCGTTGTGGATGATTTGGGCATGGGAGTCGATGCCGGACTTGAGAGCGTTTTGGGAGGAGCGGGCCTTGCCCTGGGGGGTGCGAGGGTGCGGTGGATTTGCTTGCGTTGCGGCGGTTGGCTGCGATTTGTTTTTGGGTCGCCATGCGGGGAGGATAGCTGGGGCTCCACGCGTGGGGCTCGGCGGAAACGGCTAAGTGAGTGAAACGAGGGGAAAAATAATTATCAGGTCGGTGGTGCGACGTCGCTGTACCGCGGGATGCGTGGGGCCTACAATGTAGCGATGAAGGGCTGATCGCGATGCGGGCCGTGCGGTTTTCCTGTATCTTTCTGTTCTCGACTGTTTTAGTCTTTTGGGCCATAGAGCGGACGAGCGGCTGGGCTGACGCCCACGCGATGGAGCTTGCGGCTCAAGAGCAGACGGTTGACCGGGGTGACGCTATTACGGGGACGCGTCCCGTGGAAGAACTGGCGCTCCTCATGGAACACCGCTATGGATTGCCGGTAACCTACGAAGATCCGGTGTGGGAGTTCCCAGGCGACTTGACCACCGGCGCCAAGTACCCTAAAGAACTGACTTTTGCGCTGCCTGTGGAACTGGCGCCATCACGCAGACGGACACTGGATGCCGCAGTCCTGGCCGAGGCGATGGCGGCTTACCATTCGCAGACAGACGGTCCGCGATACAGGATCGCAACGTCGCGACTGGGCCTGCACCTGATTCCGGATCAGGTCCGACGCGCCGACGGCACCTTTGCCAGGGCGCGGAATCCCCTGGATACTGTCATCGATATGCCGGTCACGCTGCGGAGTCGCAGCCAGCATGTCCAGGACCTCTGCGACAGGCTCAGCGCGGCTGCGGGGGACCGCATCCTGTATGTAGACGCTTATCATGACGACCGGGGAAAGCCCGGCGAGCGGCTGGTAGCCTGGGGCGCGCGAGATATCTCGGCGCGGGAGGCGTTGATTCAACTGCTGGAGGCTTCGGACGCCGCCCTGCACTGGCATCTCAATTGTTTGAGTGGAAGGCTCTGCTTCTTGCAGGTCGAGCCGATAAACCTTCCGCAGGTAGTCGTGGCGATCGGCCCTGGCGCGATCCCCCGTGCCCAGATACCAATGTTGCCGCTTGACTGGTGCGCCGACTGTAAGAGGCCCGCGCTGGACTTCTTTCCGCTGCCCGTGGTGGTGAAGTGAATACGCGGTCGTGGTGAATGGAGTTTAGGTGCATTCGCAGGTTGGGCGTGGCATTAGGGCAGGGAGCCGAGTGGCGTAATACGGACGTAGTATCCGGCCGGACCTCGGCAGAACACCGAGATGGGGACTTCTCGATCTCGGTCCTAATTGTTTCGGACGGCCGCCAGGCGACCACACCTCTCTCCGAGTGGCGGGTGATACGGCGGGGCAGTGCGAATCTGCATCCACAGGCCGACTTGTGGGGAGTCATCCGAACGCCGACCGGTGCCAAGGACCAGGGAAGACCGGCTGCTGTGGAGTATACTGTGGAATAGGATCCACATATGGAAACGATCCAGGTCGTCCTCGATTCCAAGTTACTGCGCGCCACGGAGGTTGCCGCACGGCGAACGAAGTTGAATCGCTCCGCGCTGATTCGGGAGGCACTCCGAGCGCACCTGAAAAATCTTGAGATCCGGGACCGCGAACTACGCGACCGCAGAGGCTATCAAACCGGCCCCGTCGACTCACCGGATCTTGCCAGTTGGGAACCGGAGGCGATTTGGCCGAAGGAATAGCTCGGGGCGATATCCGGCTTTACCGTTTTGCGCCTCCGGACAAAACCAGGCCGGTAGTAGTGCTCACCCGCGACAGCGCCCTTCAATACTTGTCCACGGCGACGGTTGCGCCGATCACCTCCACCATTCGAGGGGTTCCGTCAGAAGTGCGGTTGGGCGAAGAAGACGGTATGAAGGCGCCATGTGCCGTAAACCTTCACAACGCGGTAACCGTATCGCAACAGCGCTTGGGCAAGCGCGTAGCGCATCTCGCTCCACTGAGAATGAAGGAGATCTGTGGTGCGCTGCGTTTTTCCCTAGGCTGCGACGCGGACTAACCGGTCTCTTCACGGACTCCAGGCGCGAATGCTCGCCTGGGAGTGAAGCCGACTTCAGGGAGTAATCGCGACGGCGGGTTCACGTCCTCTTCGGCAGGGGTAGGATCAGGGCTCTCGGCACACCGCCGAACGCAACGAAGCCATGGTGCAGGTAGAAGCTCTCCGCCTGTTCATCCTTGGCATCGACGGCGAGCGCGTAAACAGCGGCTTCGGAACGCCCGGCGCGCTCCACGGCATCCCACAATAAGGCGCCTCCTAGTTTACGGCCATGATCAGCGAGGGAGACGGCAAGGCGCCCCAGGCGCGCGACCGGCACCATAGGATAACGGGGCAGACGTTTGGCAAGGCGTGCTGGCATCCCCGTGAGGAGAATCCCGCCCGCAGCCAAAGTATAGAAGCCGGCAATCCGGTCTGTCGCAATCTCGCGGGCCACAAAACACGCGGCGGCGCGGCGGCGCACATCCTGGCCAGCCTGTTCCTTGAAATAACGGTCGAGGGCATCCACCCCGCACGAAAAACCTATACGATCATGGTTGGGCCCAAGCGGTTCGATGATGAAGGAACCCATCATCATGAGGTTGCGATCAAACGAGCATGAGCCTTCTTCGCGCGCTTTAGGGCGGGTGCAAGAACCGGCGGCTTGAGAAGCAGACCCACAAAACGCTCCTGGTCTTCGACGGACAAACGAATCACTTGCGCCTCGTCAATTGTCCGGTGTGCGATCTCCTGAGCGGCTGCCACGACAAAATCGCTGATACTGCGGCCCTGCAGTTCCGCGGCACGCTTGACGACCAGAAGTGCTTCAGGTGCGATGCGAGCTTCGATACGGGCTGTGCGAGATGCTTGCTGGGGCATGGCTGAACGAGTCCTCAACCACATTGTACGGGATTCTGCCTCACCCGGCAACCATTGAGGCGGAATTGGGCTGAAGTGTGAAAGTGGACCTCGATTCCGTGCGCGGGATACTGGCCGACTTGTAGGACCTATTTCCGTTAGAGCGTTTTACGGGAGGAAACGGCGAACTGCCAAACTTTGGGGCGTCCGGTTCCGATAGTCCCACAATGGCCGTATCGCTCACGGCTAGCTTCGTATGAGTGGGGGCGTGATCCGACCGGAGCGGCACGGATTGACGTCTGCACGCCGAATTATGGGAAGCAGTCCTGCCGGGGTCCGTTCCCCTCTATTCATGTAAGATCGGCGCGATTTAGCGTGTTAAGCTCGATCAGGTGGGGCGTTCGTAGCCACTTCTGTGCTAGAATTCCTGTAGTGCCAAGAACGCGCGGCATCACCAAAACGGTTGATGATGAGGTCGTCCTGAAGAAGCCGCGAAAAGGCGCCAAACTGAAGGAGGAAGTGTGGCAGACGCCGAAGGGCGAAGTGGTGAAGTACAGCCTTGCGTACATCAACCCGCGGATTTGCGGTAAAGATAATGGCCGCGTTCTCGGATACGACAACAGCCACGACTATCCCCATCGTCACTTCATGGGAGCAATCCAGCCTATCGAAATTTGAAAGCTATCAGGCGCTTGCCACTCGCTTCCACGAAGAAGTGATGGAGATTTGGAGGAAAGAAGATGAACAGCGTTAAAGTGAGCAGCGGCAGCGTAAAGGACTTCTTCAAGCGGAGCCATGAGCGTGCCGTCAAGCTCGACCGCAAAAAGAAATTGCCGGCCGATCTCCGTATCACCTTTGAGGACCCTGCTGATCTGATGCGTGCACTCTCAGCACAGCGCATCAAGATGCTGCAGGTGGTCAAACGTAACACGAGGCCGACCGTGACCAGGCTAGCCACTATGCTCAAGCGTGATCGCAAATCGGTTACCCGGGACGTTGTGGTTCTGGAAAAGCTAGGGTTGATCAGAACAAGAACAGGAACGAACCCAGGTCATGGTGTTGTCAAAGTCGTAGAGCCTCTTGCTGAAAAGTATCACCTGACCGCGACACTCTAAGAGAAGCCGCAGACGCCATATGTCTGGAGCCGACGCGTCGGATCGTTCCGCGCCGACTGCTCCGAGGCCAGAAGCCGACTTATCTGGAGTAATCCGCACTTTTGAGGTTGGATGGCCTCCACTCAATCCATGCGCCGGCGTAGACGTCTATACGTCATTGCCGTATAGTAGAGGGAGTGATCGCTGAAATCGTAAGCTTGGCGGCCTATGAGGCTAGGTATCGAATCTCATGGACGAAGAAGAGCGCGCGGCGATGGAGTTTTTCGTCGCATGCGGGCCGGAAGACCATCCCGTAATCGCCGGTAGCGGTGGCTTCCGCAAAGCCCGCTGGGCCCGGCACGGCCGGGGAAAGAGCGGCGGTTTTCGAGTCATATACTTTTTCATCGCGCCACCCGGTCAGGTGTTCATGGCGTCAGTCTATGCCAAGTCTCGAAAGCAAACGCTTTCCGCGGCAGATTGTAACGTGCTCGCCAAACTCGCGGGCGAGATCAAGAAAACAGTGAAGGGAGATCGATCAGTATGAGCGTGCTCAAAAAGAGGGCCGGTATTGGGAAGCGGACGCAGCTCGGGTTGGAACTGGAGAAGAGTGCGAAAGAGAGCCTGGCCCACGTGAGGGGAGAGATGCGACTTTCCACGCGACGCGTGGTATTGCCGGATGAGGTGGACGTGACTTTGATTCGGAAACGAGCGGGAATGTCGCAGGCGGAATTTGCCCATACGTTTTGCATCAATCCGAGAACGCTTCAGGAGTGGGAGCAGGGCCGCAGGAAACCGGACGCGACCACGCGCGCCTATCTTGCGGTCATCGCCAAGAACCGGCAGGCCGTACTGGAGGCTCTCACAAAATGAACCGTTGTTCCTGATCGAATTTAATGTTCGGTTTGCGGACACGTTCGGTGCAGTTGTCCTGATGGAAGCCGACTTGCGGGGAGTAATCACTACCGGTTCTCGCGAGCCCGGAGCGGCGATCACCGCATAGATCCAAGGGAATTCCAGTCAACCGTCCGTCGAGCACTAGACAGTGACCAGGTGCAAGCCCGGCCCGATCCGCTCGAGATCATTTGCATCGCTTGTGACTACCGCTTGCCTGGCCCGCAGCGCGCAGACGACGACGTGAGCGTCTACGATATCAGCCGTCCCCGTCTTCGCAAGCAGAAGTCCGACAGCCGTCGCATCCGGCCCATCGAGCGCGACCAAATCCGTTCCAGCTTGCCGAATCAACCGGGAGAGGCGGGCCTGTTTGGCGGGATTGCGCATAGCCTGAGCGAGGGCCGTCGCCGGGATCGTTACTCGCATCCCGGACTCTGTCGCGCGCGCAATCAGGACGAGCACGCGGCGGTCGCCGCGGTCCACTGCAATCAGCCCACCCGCGTCCAGCGTGATGCCGTTCATGCCGCCTTTCGTTTTTTGGCGCCGCTCTTTCGTGGTCGAGGGGAGAGGATACCATCCGCCCACGCGCGATCCTTTGCGGTTAGCGGCCCGCCCGTCTCTTGGAGAGCGTCTCGCAACATTTCTCGCCAACCAGCCGCATCGAAAAGGGCAATCCCGACAGCATGCTTTACAAAAGCGGAGACACTCGTTGTCTGGCTGGCCGCGATCAGTACCCGTATTTCCCGAAGCTGTTCATCCGGCAACGTGACGGTAATCTTAGTAGTCGCCATACCAAACACCATACCACGCCGAGAGGTCATTCTATACCGCGAAAATCGCGCCGGCCTGTAGAAGGTGAGACGACGCCCGACCAGGCAAGGTCGGGCGAGGCAGAGCACGCCCCATCCGCTCCGGTCGCGATGCCGACTTATAATTACTTGGGGCAAATTTATTCGTCCAGGAGCGGTTCGAAAATTGAAGCAAGGTGAACTATGACTCATCTGCAGGTCATGTTGTGGCTTTGCGTTGCAGCGTACGGAGTGTATGTCTCAGAGGAGTTTGTCTTTGACTGGCGGAAATGGTCGCAACAGTTTCTGCATCCGCCGGCAAGCTGGGAAAACTTCTACATCACGAATTGCCCCGTGATCGTTGTGGGTATCGTGGCAGTCGAGATCGCGCCTGAGTACCCTGCCGTTGCCCCGGGAATTCCCGGTCTGATGCTCATCAACGCAACCTTTAGCACGTGTTTCCTTTCCTGCGGACAAAGGGGTGGTTCTCACCGGGCTTATTTACCGCTGTGCTTTGCTTCTGGCCGCTCGGCATCTACACGATGCTCGCTGTCGAACTGAATGTGCTGGTCTTGGTAACGGCTTTCGCTGTGGGGGCAGCGCTTCTTGCGACGCCGATTCACTTTCTGCTGCTCAAGCGGGCCCGCTACTTCGATCAGACCCGTTCGGACTGAACCGAACAACGGATCGCTCAACTAAGGATATATAGGAGATTGTCATGGGTTACGAGTACGTCATCGACGCTAAGGCGATGTTCGAAGACCGCTTCACTGAATTTGTAACGCTCGGTATTCCAAAGACGGAGGTGATGGAAATGCAGAGCATCATCACAGATATGTGGGCCGATGCTCCGGGCGGCTGGGTTTATGAATGGTCTCGGCTTGCGCAGAAGCATGCGCAAGCCCACGAGATGTTCCTGGCTTCGCTCGCTTATGGCTGTGCGAAGTTTCCTTGTCTCGCCAACGACGCTCGGCGGGTGGCACTCAATAAGCAGTTGGAAACCTACCTAGCCGCAGCGCCTGGCTTTTCCGTGAAGTTCGAGCGGAGATTGATCGACGTGCCTTTCAAGGGAGCGAAGGTGACCGTTCCTGCACACCTCTACGGTGCAATGGATCAATATTCGAAAGAACCGGTCCTCGTATTTAGTGGCGGAGTCGATACATGGAAGATGGACTGCCACGGACTCTGCGTTGCGTTGGCACAGCATCTGCCCGTTACGGTACTTGCATTCGACCAGCCCGGCACCGGTGAAACTCGCGTGCCGCTCGCGGTAGAGGCGGATGAGGTCGTGCTTGGGCTGGTGGCGGAAGCCCGCCGTGTTGGGAATGGGAAGGTTGCGCATTTCGGTATGTCTTTCGGCGCAAACTATTCGGCTATGGCCGGACTCCTTGGAGCGGTGGACGCGTCCATCGTTCTCGGCGGCCCAGTGGACCATGCGTTTGCGCCTGAAGCGCTTCACAAACTTCCTTACGGCATGATGGATATCATCGGCAACGACATGGGCTTCGATCATCGGCCGTCGGACGCCGAATTCCTGGCTGCCGCGAGCAAATTGGCAAGACGCGATCTGCTGGCTCGCCCTGAGAATTCGCCGATGCTCATCATCAACGGAGCCGATGACTACTTCGTACCCCAGCGGGATACTCTCCTCTTTGAAGAGCGAAAAAACTGTGAGGTGCATCTGATCCCTGGAACCGGGCACTGCGCATTTTCAAAACTGCCAGAGGTGATGGCGATAGTGATGCGATGGTTGCCCGCGCAGCTTGGACCTTCAATCCACTAGTGTGAAATTCTCGAAGTTTGCAAGTTCCTCGAGCGACTTGGGTCGACGGTGCCGTCAGGATGCTATCGCGGGCGGAAATCGTCGCGGCGGGTGACGAATTCGGGGTAAGCGCCGGCGCCCAGTTCGAAGAGATCGAGCCCGTGCGGGTCGGCATCGGCGGGGACGCGCTGCGGGTAGAAGCGATCGAGCAGGCGGTTCAGGCCGTAAGTCATGGGCAGAACGAAGAGTAACAGTGCGGCGATGCCGGCCAGTTGCGCGGACCATTTGCCGGGCCCGAAGAGCGCGACCGCGATCAAGCCCCAGAGTCCGCCCACGGCGTGGACGGAGATGGCGCCGGCGGGATCGTCAATGCGGCGGCGCACATCGAACCATTCGACACAGAGGGTGACGAGTACGCCGGCGATTCCGCCTACGACTACCGCGGCGGCGGGCGCGATCCAGGTGCAGGCGGCGCTCGAGGCCACCAGGCCGGCGGTCCAGCCATTGGCGCAGAGCGAGGCGTCAGGGCGGCCGAACCGTATACGCGTGACGGCGGCGGCGGAGAGCAAGCCGGCGGCAGCGGAGAGAGTGGTATTGATAGCGATGGCCGGGATGTTGGCGCTCTCGGGCGCGAACAGCAGGCTGCCGGCGCCGTTCAGGCCGATCCAGCCGATCCAGGTGAGGAAGCAGGCAAAAAGCACCAGCACGGCATTGTGGCCGGGAAAGGCGGCGGGCATACCGGCGGAGTCGTATTTGCCGTGCCGGGGCCCGAGGATGATGGCGATCGACAGCCCAGTGAGGCCGCCCACGGCTTGCAGGGTGGACGAGCCCCCGGCGTCCAGAAAGCCGATCTGCGCGAGCCATCCGCCACCCCAAACCCAGTGCGCGAATAGCGGATAGGTCCAGCCGGCGAAGATTGCCGTGGACGCGCAGGCGGCGCCAAGGCGCCAGCGCTCGCCGGCAGCGCCGAGTGGGATGATGGCGGCCAAGGCCACGCTGAAGATCTGGAGGATGGCTACCAAGCCGACGGGCGAGTTGGCTGCGGCGGCGCCGTGCAGGAAGAGCGGCGCGGCGCCGATCCAGTTCCAGGAACCGATGAAATGCGAGGGACCCCGCGGAAACGATTGCCACGACCAGCCGCACACAAAATATGCCAATACCGCCGTCGCCGAAACGCTCAAGGGAGCCAGCATCGCGTGGGCGGCGCTACGCGAGCGGCCTAGCCCGGAATTCATCAGGGCGAGCCCGGCGCTTGCCAGCGGCACCATGAGCGCCATCAGGCAGAGCACCAGCATCAGAGCGTTCATCGCCTTAGCATAACCAATCCGCGCGAAACGATTACGGCGATAAAAATTATCTATTTCCTATGGCAGAGCGGAAGCCCTAGACTGACCTAATAATCGCCGTGCGCCGTCCGGGCCCCAGGAGACACTACGATGCCAGACGACTCTCCCACGATGAAGCCTACCCTGGGACTGACCGGGCTGACGATGAACGCCATGGCGCTGATCGCACCGGGCGCCTTCCTGTGGCTGACCTTCGTGGCGCAGGGCACGGCGGGCGCCACCGCGCCTGCCATGTGGGCGGGCATCGTCTTCGCGCTGCTGCTCTGCCTGGCCACGGCGGTCTGCTACGCGGAGATGGCCAAGCTCTATCCCGGCACCGGCAGCTCCTATTACTTCGCCGAACAGTCGTTTCTCAATCACGAAACGGCCTGGCCTTACGCGCGCGTGTCGAAGTTCGTCGTGGGCTGGGGCTCGCACCTGTATTACTGGATGTATCCCGGTGTGATGGTGGGGGTGATGGGAGTGCTGGTGGGCTATCTGGTGGGGACCCTCTGGCCGGCCTTCATGAGCGCGTCCAATCCCGGGCCGATGTTCATGATGGCGGTGGCGACCGTATTCTCCTTCGGGGTGGCGTACATTGCGCATCGCGGCGTCAACGGCTCGACCTCGGTGAACGTGGCCATCAACGTGATTCAGATCAGCGCGCTGATTCTCTTTTCGGCGATGGCGCTGGGGTATCGCATGAATCATCCGCCGGGGAGCGTGGCGTATCAGTTCGATTCCACCTCAGGCGAAGCGTACACCTATCAGTTCGCCACGCAATCGCAGATGGTGGACGGAAAACTGACCGACGTGATCCAGCGCGACAGTGCGGGCGTGCCCAAGCCTCTGCTCGATTCCGCGGGCCAGCCCGTGGCTTTCAAAATCGCATACCCCGAGAAGGACGAGCACGGCAACTTTCTGGCGCACCCCACTTCCGCTTCGGTCATCGGCATCCACAATTTCGGCTGGATGTTCGTGCAGGCGACGATTGCGATTCTCATCCTGGTGGGATTCGAGTCGGTGACGGCGATGGGCGGAGAGGCGAAGGATCCGCGGCGGCACATCCCGATCGCGGTACTGACGTCGCTGCTGGTGCAGGGGGTGTTCTGCTACCTGTTCGAATATTTCGCGGCCAATTATTTTCTGAATAACGGCTATAGTATGCAGAGCGCGACGGGGTCGGCCGCGCCCATCGGCGACATGATGGTGATGGTGGGGAACGCGCTGTTCGGACCGGGCCGGGGACGCATCTTCATGGAGTTCGAAGCGTTCACAGTGTTCCTGGCGATCATCGGCACCACGCTTTCCTGCATGAATACGGGCGCGCGCGTGACTTACGCCATGGGTAAGGACGAAGAGTTACCCGATTCCATGGGGCTGCTGCACGAGCGCAATCTGACGCCGCACCGCGCCATCTGGACGCTGGCGGCGATCTCAGCGGTGATCGGCTGCATCACGGTGAGCAATCTGTTCGGCGACGGCGGGGCGCTCAGCGACGCCACGGTGAAGGCGCTGCCGCAGGGATTCTGGTCGAGCTTCGGATATCTATCCCACGATAAGATGGCGGCGCTGCCGAACTCGCTGATCACGGTGACGCTGGCGTCGAACTTCGGCACCTTCGTACTCTACGCGCTGAGTTGCGTGCTGTGCATGGTGGCGTTCCATAAGCACCCGCGGTATAGTCCCGTGCGCCATCTGGTGGTGCCGATCTTCGGGCTGGTGGCCAACCTGGCGTGCATGGCGTTCTACCTGATCGGACCGTTCCTGGGGTACGGCACCAAACTGGAACCGCTGATGGCGCTCGGGGTGGCACTGGTGTGGGGCATCTACGGCTGGATCTATTTCCTGCGATCGAGCAAGGCCAGCGGGCGCACCACCCTGGTGACGCAAAGACCGGCTGAAGATCCCGCGCGTTAGGATCGACCTATGGAGATCGAATTCGCCCAGGCCACCGACCGCGGGCGGGTGCGCGATGGTAACGAGGACTATGTCGGGTGCCAGGAGCAGACGCACGGCTGGCTGTTCGCGCTGGCCGATGGCGTAGGCGGGCAGGAAAAGGGCGAAGTGGCATCGCGCACGGCGGTGGAGACCATGCTGGCGGGGTTCCGCGGCGCGGACCGCGACCAGCCGCTGCGGACACTACTACCACGACTGGTGCAAAGCGCCAACGAGAAAATCGTCGAAGCGGGCCTGGCGGGCAAGCCGCGCGGCGCCGCCATGGCAACCACGGTGGTGGCGTGCGCGCTGCGTTATGACCGCGCGGTAATCTCGCACGTAGGCGATTCACGCTGCTACCTGATTCGCGGTGCACAGGCGCGCTCGTTGACGCGCGATCACACCATGGTGAGCGAGCAGGCGCGGCTGGGGCTGATCTCCGAGCGGGAAGCGGCGGAAGCGGAGACCCGCCATGTGCTGACGCGTTCGCTGGGAAGCGCGATGTTCGTAGGCGCCGATACCGCCGAGCATATGGTGCTGGCGGGCGACGTGCTGTTGCTCTGTTCGGACGGACTGCACGGCGCGATCCGGTCGAGCGAGATGGTGGAGATCGTGGCACACCATGCGGATCTGGAGGCAGCGGCGCAAGCGCTCATCGAGGCGGCGAACGAAAGCGATGGCGGGGACAATGTCAGCGTGCAATTGATTCGGGTGGTGAGCGTGGAGCGGGTGGGGATGTATCGCGGGCGGCCGTATAAGCTGGCGTGAACCGGGCTGCCAATACATTGTTCACCACAGAGCATTGAGACACGGAGAAAACTAAGTCAAAAGCGGAGGACACTGAGGGCTAAAGAGCGGAGATTCCTGGTATTCGTAGGGCAGAGTCCGGTGGGCTGCCTGGACCGCGGCGCGCGCCGATCAGCGAGGCGAACGAAAGCGATGGCGGGGACAATGTCAGCGCGCAACTGATTCGGGTGGTGAGCGGGCAGCGGGTGGGGATGTATCGCGGGCGGCTGTGTAAGCTGGCGTGAAGCTATCGCGGCGCCACCGTCTCCCAGGTGGACTGGAATCCCGCGGGGACCACGTATCGATGGCGGCCGCCGGACGCTTTGAAAGCGAACCCGCCGTACGGCCAGTCTTGTACGCCATGGCCGGTGAGCTTGTGGCCTTCCAGGTAATCCATCACGAGAGACGGCGGGCTGATGAGCCTGGCGTAAAACGGCGAAACAGTGCCGTTCTGTTCGAGTGTATCGAAGGCGACGGTGATGAGGAAATGCGATCCCGCATGCGCCATCTGCACGATGCGGCCGGTCACTTTCGCTCCGCCGTCGATCACACATCCGTAAGCGATGACGGGCAGCGCCACGGTGGCCGAGATCCTGTCCCCGGCGGCGGCGGTGTCGGTATCGAGATCGCCGTCGAATCGGAGGAGAACGCGCATTCCCTTGGGCACGGGCGCGCCTGTGGGGGCAGGAGCCGGCGCAGCCGCCGGAGCGTCGTGGCAATCGGAAATGGTGGTGACACGTTGGCTCACCTCGCCATCGCGCATATAGAGACGCGCGCGGCTTTCCACCGGCAGGTAGCTCTCTCGAAAGTCCAACTCGGCGGTCTCCTGGCAGATGCCGCTCTCGACGGGAAGGTCATCGGTGTCCACTGTCAGGCGGCGCACGCCGAGCGAGTGTGTATCGAGGACGAGCGATCCGCTGAAGCCGGAAGGCAGCCAGCGTCCTCCGCCCCAAACCACGTTCAGCTCCCCGCCCAGCGGCACGCGAAAGCCGTATTCGACCGTCTCGGAGGGCTCGCTCAGCAGGCGGAATCGCACCGAAGGGTCGGTGAAAACCTGGAGTAAATAGGCGGCAAACGGCCCGGTGCCGATCGGTCCGCCGTTGAGTACGTCTTCCACTCCGTGCGCATACGGGGCGACGCCCGTCCAGGAATAGATTTCGCGGCCATGCTGGATCGCGACGGCGACGCGCAAACGGTCGGTTTTATCGAGCTGCAAATGTTCTTGGCCGCGCTTGTGCGCGAGCGCAATCTCCTCGCACGGGGCGGGCGGCCTCTTGCGCGAATAATAGCTACGGTCGATGGTTTCGACGCAGACGTACTTCGACAGGCGGGCGGATGCGGCGAGCACCCGGTCGCGCGCCTGTTCGAGCGTGGTGGCAGCGTCCTGCGCAAAGGCGGAGATGGCCAGCAGACCGATCGCGAGCTTCATTGCGCTACCCAGCACTCTCGCCGGTGAAAAGGTGAAAGGGCATGTGCATCAGACACCGCGTTGCGGGCGTTTGTTCCGCCACTGATCTTCGCTCGCTATTTCGCTACCGTAATCCACTTCGTCTCGCTGCCGGCGGCCAGAGTGGCGTGGCCGTCGACGGAAGCCAGCGTGAACCACGTGCCCGGTTCGACGCCGGGCGACGGCAGCGAGAATTCCGCGCCGCGGCTCGACAGCCGATTGCGCGACTGCGCCTGTTCCGCTTTCAGCTCGCGATCGAGGCGCACGGACAGGGGGGCGACCGAGCCATTCTGCTCCAGCGTGTCGTAGCGGATGGCGATGAGGAAGTGGCCGGTCTCGAGTTCCTGCCGCATTTGCACGATGCGGCCATGCGCAATCGCGCCCGCCGCCACCAGGACCGCATCGGAGCCCGGGGCACGGACGGCCTTCGCGACCTTGGCCGAGATCGCGTCTCCGGCGGCGGCCGTGCGGCTATCGATGGAGTTCGCGAGCGCCAACGTCAGATCGAGGCCGGGCGGAAGCGGGGGCGCCGATTTGGGCGCAGAGTTCGCGGCGGGCATCGACTCTTCGGGGTTAAAACTCAGGCTCGATTCCGCCTGATATTCGTGGCAGCCCGAGAATACGATGGCGCTGCGGTCTTCGTTGCCGTTGGGAAGGAGCACGTCGAAGTCGCTGTGTTGCGGGATGAGAAAGCGGCCATTGCCGATGGTCTCGTAATGATAGTCGGTGGAGGTGCGGTAGCGGCAGGCTTTCGCCTCCGTGGGAAGGGCGGCCGTCTCGCTGACGAGCCGCGTCAATTCGGCGGTGGCAGCGTCGACTTCGAACGTGCCGTGATAGGCAGTCTTGCGCCACTCGGCGGCGGCCTGCACGCGATAGTTGCTGGCGGCTACAGGGACGTCAAACGAATAGACGAAGACCACGCGGGTCCCGTCGTTCTTTTGGCTGAGGAAGGTGTAATGCGCGCCGGGATTCTCGAAGATGTCGACCAGCGCGGTCCCGAAGGCTCCGGTGGCGGTGGGGCCGGTAGACACCACATCGTGGATGGAGCGCGAATCGAAGCTGCTGGCGGACGCCCACGAATCGATCTCCTTGCCGTCGGCCACAGCCACTTCGAGGCGCAGGCGATCCTCGGCGTCAAGGGTGAGCGCGGCTGGATGGCTGAAGCTGCGTCCGTCACACGACTGACGCAGGGCTTCGGTCATGATGTCGTTTTCCGGCTTACGGGCGGGCGCCGCGAGAAAGGAGCGGTCGATGGTTTCGAGGCAGGTGTACTTCAACAATTGGCGATTGGTGCCGGAAAGGCGTGCGAGCGCGCGGGTGAGAAGCGTGGAGGGATCGGCTGGGGAAGCGGGCGCGGAGGCGGGGGTGGGAAGCGCTTTCGACACGGGCGCCTTGCCGACCCGGCTGAACTTCAGCCGTTCATTGAAGCCGGGACCTTGTATCCAACCGGCAATCGATTTGTCGTCGCTGCTGAGAGTCCCGGTGAAAGAGAAGATGAGGCCGGTGGACGCGCTGTTCCGCGCCCCAGTGGAACCCGCACTTTCCATCACGACGGTGAGCTTCGCCTCGCTGAAGGAGATGGAGGTGAAGCGGAAATATTGATCGCCGAAACGGCCGCCATAGGCGGAACCGGCGAGAACGCCGGCGTTGTCCCGGTTCAACTTCAGCACGAGACGCTCGGCGTGGCGCAGCCCTCCGGAATCGGACGGAATGGCCATCCAGGTTCCAGCGACGTCCTGCGCGATCGCAGCAGTGACGGTGAGAATGACCAGGAGGCCGACGTTACAAATCATGCTGCCCCTCGCTGGAGCAATTATAGCGGGGTTGGCACGGGCTCACGGACGGAGGCGAAATGATCTCGGATGGGTAGAGGAGCATTGTTCACCACGGGGTCACTGGGTTGGCGGAGGACACTGAGGGGTATAGGGCGGAGATGCGTAAGGCAGATTTCGGTGTCGTTTCTGTTCGCTCCTGCGCCGCCAATATCACCGACTGGGCCGGCTGGAAAGCGCACGCCCCGATCGGTGCGGCGAACGAAAGCGACGCCGGGGACAATGTCAGCCTGCAACTGATTCGGGTGGTGAGCGGAGAGCGGGTGGCGATGTATTGGGGGGGCGGCCGTATAAGCTGGCGTGAAGCTATCGCGGCGCCACGGCGTTAGTTTTCCGTGGGAGACTGGTTGGCTTGATCGATCACAATCGTGTCCACCGGAACCGTCTGTGGCGCGAGCCGCAATCCGAGATTTTCCCGGATAGCCATAGGGAGAGGCGGCAATGGCGAATCTTCTGTCAATTCGGCATAGGAAACGTCGAGATCGTACCGTCCGGCTAATTGCGTGCGATCCACCACCGGCGCGTGCAGCTTAGATGTCAGGACGAGGGCGCAGAACTCCATCGACCAGTTCTTTCCTTGCAGCTTGCCGGGACCGACGTTCACGCGGAAATTGGCTGGCTGATCTCCCCTGCTAGCCGCAAGCTTCGATCCACGCTTGTCAATGACGAGAATGTACCCTTTGGCGTGCGCGATCAGGTGATGCATGGTCATCTGGAACCGCTCCCGCAACAGTCTCTGCAAGCGAGGCCGAAGCGCTTCCCGGTTCAGCACGACACCCGGTTCGGCCTTAGCGGCGATATCGAAATATCGCGAGCCAAACCAGGCGGGGGCACCTTTGATTTGGGAGATATCGACGTTGTAGGCCATGGCTGTGAGAAACTCCAGCGACAAGCCCGTTGCACGAAATGTGTTACCGCCGGGCAGGCTCCACTGCCCGGCGGCTATGTTTCCGGGATCGGCCGGTCTGACTACGGCCACCTCGAAGGAGGGCGAGGGGTTTGCGGGGTCAGCCCTCCGATCCTGCACCGCAAATATTCTGGACCGGGCCGCCAGTAAGAACGCAGGCAACAGCAACCGGACGCGGCTGGAAATATCGTAACTGCTTTTCGCCCTCGCCACTTTCTTTAAGATTATAGTCCTCGCTGTGGATGCGGCGAGGCGAACCGCGGTGCTGGGGCTGATGGGCGGCCAATACATTGTTCACCACGGAGCCACTGGGACACCGAGAAGACTAAGTCAAGAGCGGAGACCCCGGGCACACCCTATGCGCCCAGTAAGTGGAGCACTACACTGCGGCGATGCGAGGACGCGCGGTGTTCGAAGAGGTAGACGCCCTGCCATGTCCCCAGCGCCAGACGGCCGTCTGCCACGGGAATCGAAAGCTGCGTCAGCGTGAGGGCGGCGCGAATGTGCGCCGGCATATCGTCGGGACCTTCGCAGGTGTGGCGGTAGAGGCGATTGTCTTCGAGCACCAGGCGATTGAAGAACTCGTTCAGATCGTATTGCACGTCGGGGTCGGCGTTCTCCTGAATGGTGAGCGACGCCGAGGTGTGCTGCACGAAGACCGTCAGCAGACCGGTGTCGATGGCGCACTCGCCGACCCAGCGCGCCATAGGGCGGGTGATTTCGTAGAGGCCTTTGCCGCGCGTATCTACCGGCAGCCGATGGGAGAACTGCCGCAGGGGCTCGCTACTCAACGGTGACGCTCTTGGCCAGATTGCGCGGCTGATCGACGTCGCAACCGCGGCGTACGGCGATGTGGTAGGCGAGCAACTGCAGCGGCACGATCTCGAGGATCGGGGAAAGCAGATCGCTGGCCTGAGGGATCTCGATCACATGGTCGGCGAAGCGGCGCACCTGAGTATCGCCCTCGGTCACCAGCGCCACCACGATGCCCTCGCGCGCCTTCACTTCCTGGATGTTGGAGAGCGTTTTTTCGTACAGCAGGTGGCTGTCGGGATCGGCCGCGTCGTGGGTGGCGAGCACTACCACCGGAAGTTTCTCGTCGATGAGCGCGTTGGGCCCGTGCTTCATTTCACCGGCGGGATAGCCCTCGGCGTGGATGTAGGAAATTTCCTTGAGCTTGAGCGCGCCTTCGAGCGCTACCGGGAAATGGACGCCGCGGCCCAGAAACAGGAAGTCGGTGGCGTGATACAGTTCGCGTGCCAGCGCCTCATAGACCGAATCGGCCGACAGCACGGTTTCGAGCTTGCCGGGGATGTGCAGCAGGTTCTGCACCAGGCAGCGCGAAGCGGTCTCATCGAGCGCTTTGTTCGATTGCCCCAGGTACATCGCCAGAATGAAGAGCGCGGTCAATTGCCCGGTGAAGGCCTTGGTGGAGGCCACGCCGATCTCCGGCCCGCAATGCGTATAAATGGTGCCGGCCGCTTCGCGGGTGACCATCGATCCCACGGCGTTGCAGATGGCCAGGGTCTTCGAGCCCTTGTTCTTAGCTTCGCGCTGCGCCGCCAGGGTGTCGGCGGTTTCGCCCGATTGCGAAATCACGACGGTGAGCGTGTGGGGGCTGACGATGGGGTCGCGATAGCGGAACTCGCTGCCGTAATCCACTTCCACGGGCAGGCGCGCCAGTTTCTCGATCATGAATTTGCCGGCCAGCCCGGCGTGCCAACTGGTGCCGCACGCGATGATTTTCACCTGATTGAAGCGCGCGAATTCGGCTGGCGCGATATCCATTTCGTCGAGGAAAATGCGGCCGGTCTCCTGCCCCACGCGTCCCAGCGTGGTGTCGCGGACGGAGCGCGGCTGCTCGAAAATCTCCTTGAGCATGAAATGCTTGTAGCCGCCCTTTTCCGCCAGAATCGGATCCCAGAGAATGTGCTCGCGCTTGCGATTGACAGGCCGCCCGTCGAAATCGCTGAGCCGCACTCCCGCCGGGGTGAGGACCGCCATGTCGCCATCGGCGAGGAAGATCATGTCCTGGGTATGAGTCAGAATGGCGGGCACGTCGGAGGCGACGAAGTACTCGTCGTCACCCGTGCCTACTACCAGCGGCGCCTGATAGCGCGCCGCCACGATCTTTTGCGGATCGGAGCGCGCGATCACGGCCAGCGCGAACGATCCGCGCAGTTCGTTGACTGCCTGGCGGACAGCGTCCTCCAGATTGCCGTGCAGATGGCTCTCCACCAGGTGGGCGACCACTTCGGTATCGGTCTCGGTGGTGAAGACGTGGCCTTCGTCCTGCAGGCGATGCTTCAGATCGAGATAATTTTCGATGATGCCGTTGTGGACCACCACCACATCGCCGTGGCAATCGCGGTGCGGATGGGCGTTCTCTTCGGTGGGGCGGCCATGGGTGGCCCAACGGGTGTGGCCGATACCGAAAGCGCCGTCCATGGGGTTGAGACGGATGGCATCTTCGAGATTGCGCAGCTTGCCTTTGGCGCGAAGGATTTTGAACTGTTGGTCATCGCAGTAAACCGCGATACCGGCTGAATCGTACCCGCGATATTCCAGCCGTTTGAGGCCTTCCAGAATGATCGGGACAGCCCGACGAGCACCTACATAGCCGACGATTCCGCACATCCCACTATTATGGCTTAGTCGAGTATCTCGACGCGGTACTCTTCGATAACAGGGTTGGCCAGTACTTCATGCGCGATTGTCTCGATTTCCTGGCGCGCCTGCTCATGGGTGACGCCATCGGCCAGTGCGATATCGAAGCACTTACCCTGGCGGACGGCGGCAATCGATTGATAACCCAGCCCGTGCAGCGCTGAACAGACCGTCTGTCCCTGCGGATCGAGCACGGTCGACTTAAAAGAAACAAAGACGCGAGCTTTCATGGGAACTTCGATTATCGCATGCCGGCAGCTTAGGCCGGGGATTTCTCGAGGGTGAAGATAACCGTCACGGCATGGTGGGAAACCGTACGCATACGGGCTTCCACCTTCACATGTCCGGCGCCTTTTTCAGCCAGGATTTCGGCCAGCGCCGCCTTCGCCTGCTTCACGTCTTTGGAGCGGATGGGCTGGCCGATATTGAGACGAATTTCGCGTTCCTCCATCTGCGTACGAATCTCATCCACCGGCACCGTCCCGAAGTGGCGAAATTCCAGCGACTGGAGGACCGGGCGCGTGCTCTTTTCTTTGCCCGCGATGGCCTCCAGGGAAGCCTTCGCGCGCTCCGCCAGGGGATTCTCCGGGTACACTGCAATCAGCGTCTCCAGGGCGACACGCGCCGTCTCAAATTGGCCCGCTTTGACGCGCGCCTGGCCTTCCTCAAAGAGCAGCGTGGCGTCGATGGCGCCCTTCGCCTGGATGGCGAGGGGATCGCGCGGGTAGACGTCGACCAGGTTGGCAAAGGTGGTGCGGGCGTCGGCCAGTTTCCCCTCGGCGATCTGACGGATTCCGGAATCGTAGATCTGGACGGGAGTTTCGGAAGCGTGCAGGCCGGCGGCGAGCGTGAGGAGCGTGATGGCTAAGTACTTCATGGCACCCATTAGGGCAATTCAGGGTCCGTTAGTTAACAATTGAAAATGCGGAACTTAGAGCAGCGGTCGTGACACTGTCGAACCACGCTGGGCACATGCCGCCACTATTTGGGCAGGCTCGACAGAAGGGTTCTGGGTAATTTTCGGCAGGCACCTAAGTGTTTGCGAACATTTGGACCCGGTTTTGTTTTGGGGCGTTTCGGTGTATTCTGAATGGTCAAGGGAGAACGGTCATCGTAAAGTTCTGCGTGCTGGCCAGCGGCAGTTCGGGAAACGCCGCCCTGATGGCCACCGACAAAACGCGCATTCTGGTGGACGCCGGCCTGAGCATGAAGGAGCTGGGCAGGCGCCTCGCGCTCATCGGCGAGACGTTGGAAGCGCTGGACGCCATCCTCATCACGCACGAGCACACCGATCACGTTTCCGGCCTGGCGGTACTGGCGCGCAATAAAAAGATCGCCCCCACGATTTATATGACGCGGCTGACGGCGCCGGCCATCGATTGGGGCGAATGCCAACCGCGGCTGGAAGCTTTTCAGGCGGGGGCGCGCCTGCGCATCGGCGATATCGACGTGCAGAGCTTCGGCATTCCGCACGATGCCATCGATCCGGTGGGGTTCGCGTTTGAGGCGCAGGGCGTGCGCATCGGCGTGGCCACCGATCTCGGCTACATTCCGGAATCCATCAAGTTCCATCTGCGCCGCACCGACCTGTTGCTGCTGGAAGCCAACCACGATCTGGACATGCTGAAGGTGGGGCCGTATCCGTGGAGCGTGAAGCAGCGCGTGATGAGCCGCGTGGGTCACCTGTCGAACCATGTGATGGCGGAATTTCTGTCGCAGGATCTGGATTCCTGCACGAACAATCTGGTGCTGGGCCATCTGAGCGAGCACAATAATCATCCCGCTATCGTGAATATGTTCGCCACTCAGGCGCTGGAACGGCGCGGGCTGTCCACCCGGCTGAATATCGCCACGCAGAATACCCCTTCGGAAGTGTTCTGCTTCTGAGCGCGACTCGCGTTAAGCTGATAGCTTCTCCTTTATGATTCCCCGATATACGCGGCCCGAGATGGGCCGGATCTGGAGCGACCAGAATCGCTTCCAGCAATGGCTCGAAGTGGAACTGGCGGCGACTGAGGCACTGGCCGAACTTGGCGTGGTGCCCGCCGAAGCTGCGCTGCTGCTACGCCGGCACGCGGGCTTCGACGTGAAGCGCATCTTCGAAATCGAAGAGCAGGTGAAGCACGACGTGATCGCGTTCACTACCGCGGTGGCCGAGACCATGGCGCGGGCGGGGTACGCCGAGGCGTCGCGCTGGCTGCATTACGGGCTGACCTCCAACGATATCGTCGATACCGCGCAGGCGCTGCTGCTCCAGCAGGCGTCGGTGTTGCTGATCGAAGGCCTGGAAGGGTTGCGCGCGGTGCTCAAGCGGCGCGCGCTGGAGTTCCAGCACACCGTGCAGATCGGGCGCACTCACGGGGTGCATGCCGAACCCATCACGTTCGGGCTCAAGCTGGCGATCTGGTATGAGGAAGCGGGCCGCAACCTGGCGCGCCTGCGCTCCGCCGCCGAAGATCTGCGGGTGGGCAAGACCTCAGGCGCGGTGGGTACGTTTTCGCATTTCGCGCCGGAGACCGAAGAGGTGATCTGCGCGCGCCTCAATTTGAAACCGGCACTGGTGGCGTCGCAGGTCATCCAGCGCGATCGCCACGCCAATTTCGTCTCGGCGCTGGCGCTGGCTACGGCGTTGTGCGAGAAGATTGCGCTCGAAGTGCGGCACCTGCAGCGCACCGAAGTGCGCGAGGCGGAGGAATATTTTTCGCGCGGGCAGAAGGGCAGCTCGACCATGCCGCACAAGCGCAATCCGGTCACCTGCGAGCAGATTTGCGGGCTGGCCCGCGTGGTGCGTGCGAACGTGCAGGCGGCCTTCGAAGACGTAGCGTTGTGGCATGAGCGCGACATCTCGCACTCTTCCGTGGAGCGCGTGATCCTGCCCGACTCCACCATTCTGGCCGACTATCTGTTCGCCAAAACTACCCGCCTGGTGGACACGCTGGTGGTCTATCCGGAGCGCATGCGGCGCAATGTCGATTTGACCAAAGGGCTGGTCTTTTCGAGTCCGCTCTTACAGGATCTGGTAGCCGGCGGAATGCTGCGCGAGAAGGCGTACGCGCTGGTGCAAGGGAATGCCATGAAGGCCTGGGAAGAGGACGGCGATTTCCGCGCCACCATGGAGGCCGACCCCGAGGTTCGCGCGGTGCTCACGCCGGACAAAATCGCGGCGGCGTTTTCAGTGGAGCGCCAGTTGCGCAATGTCGACAAGATTTTCGCGCGCGTGTTCGGCCACGACGCGAAAGCGTAAGCGTCAGACGCGCACGGCGGCGCCGAGCGTGAAGTGCACCACGGTTTCGGCCTTGACGGCAACGGCGAGGCGATCGCCTGTGGCAGCTTTTGCGTTGGGGTCGGGATCTTCCAGCTTCTTGTGCTTGTGCGGATTCTCACAGGTGGCCGAGGTCAATTGCAGGGGGAAGGTGCGGCCGCTCAACTGAATGGAATCGAGCCCAAGCACCAGACTGGCATGCCCCTTCCAGACACCGGCCGCGTGATTGGCCAGGACATGGCCTTTGAGGTGAGTGCCCATCGGCAACACCACCGTGCCGTTAACCGCCACAGGATCCATTAAGGTAGCTGTGAAAGGATCGCCCGGTTGGTTGCGATCGGTGCTGAGAGCCTCGTCGATGCGGACGTTGAGAACGGTCCCGCTGGGAACCACGAAGCCTCCCAGCGGGGTAACCGGAATGACGGAGGGGATCGCGGTGCCCGTCTGCGCCCAGCATCCGGCAGCCAGAAGCGGTGCGATCCATAACCATTTGCACATCGGATTCCTTGCCTCCCACCCGATGGTGAGCAAACCCGATGCCACTCTCATGCGTTTACTTGTCGCCGCCCTTGTCACCGCCCTTTTCGGCGGCAGGCATTTTCTCCCCGGTAAAGTCGCCGGCTACATCGAAGGGCGCTACCGCGACGTCGCCTTTAATCTGGGTGTCGGAACTGAAGGTGCCAGTGTAAGTCAACGTGATGGTATCGCCGTTATACGGCACATCGTGATGCCAGGTGATCTTTTCCCCTTGGATCGTCCCGGCGAGAGGGCCCTCACCGGCTTCACCCTTGCAGGTTCCCGTCAGTTTTTCCCCATCCTGCGCAAAGGTGCAAGCGGTTTCATGGCTCTCACCGGCCACATTGATGGAAATCTTCCAGCTCCCTACGATGGACCGGTCGGCGGCCATAGTGGTAAGGGCGGCGAGAAAAATAAGCGAGTACAGTCGTTTCATGCGGTACCTCTTTTTTACTGGACGGACAACGATGGCCTATTTTAGCAGCTTCAATCCAGTTTTTTTGGGTTAGACTAATGCCATGGAGCGTATTACTCCCTCCAGCAACCGCCCGGCACTCTTCGGCTCCGATTAGTTCTCCATCCCGTCGCAACCCTTGTCCCGCAGCTATCTAATTGAATAGGAGTTGGTATGAGCAAGGCCATGGAACGGGTCCGCCAGGATCTTCCCCATTTGAGCGCTCCTGTGCCCGGACCAAAGGCGCAAGCCATCATGGAGCGCGATGCAGCGGTGGTGTCTCCTTCTTATACGCGCGGTTATCCGCTGGTAGTAGGGCACGGCGAAGGCGCGATGGTAGAGGACGTGGATGGCAATCGCTTCCTCGATTTCAACGCCGGAATCGCGGTAGTGTCCACCGGCCACTGCCATCCGCGCGTGGTGCAGGCTATCCAGCAGCAGGCCGCGCACCTGATCCACATGTCCGGCACCGATTTTTATTACGAAGGACTGGCGGCGCTGGCGGAGAAGCTGGCCGCTATCGCCCCGGGCGATGTGGCGCGCCGCGTATCTTTCGGAAATTCCGGCGCGGAAGCCATGGAGGGCGCAATCAAACTGGCCCGCTGGGCCACCAGGCGCGACAAGATTATCGCCTTCTTCGGCAGTTTTCATGGACGCACATTGGGGGTGCTGTCGCTCACCGCGCGCAAGGCGGTGCAGCGCGAAGGCTTCGGACCCCTGCTGCCGGGAGTGGTGCACGCGCCCTATCCCAACTGCTATCGCTGCCCGTTCGGACAGCGGGCGGAGAGCTGCGCGGTGGAATGCGTCAAGCACGTGGAAGACGTGCTGCTGAAGACCATCGCGCCGGCGTCGGAGACGGCGGCAATCGTGGTGGAGCCGGTGCAGGGCGAAGGCGGGTATGTGGTGCCGCCGCGCAAGTTCTTCGACGAACTTTCGCGGGTGGCGCGCGAGAACGGCATCCTGCTGGTGTGCGACGAGGTGCAATCGGGCATGGGGCGCACGGGGAAAATGTGGGCCTCGCAGCACTTCGACCTGGTGCCCGATATTTTCGCGACGGCCAAAGGGATCGCCAGCGGCTTGCCGTTGGGCGCTACCGTGGCGCGCGCCGACCTGATGACGTGGCCGCCGGGCGCGCACGCGTCCACCTTCGGCGGCAATCCGGTGGCCTGCGCGGCGGCGCTCGCGACCATCGCGCTCCTGGAAGAAGAGCTGGTGGAAAACGCCGCGCGCATGGGCGAGCATCTGCGCGAACGCATGGCCGGGTGGCCGGCGCGTTTCCCTCACGTCGGCGAGGTGCGCGGGCTGGGGCTGATGATCGGGGTGGAACTGGTGCGCGACCGGGCGACGCGCGAGCGCGCTCCCGAACTGCGCGATCGCATCGTAGACATGGCGTTCGAGCGCGGGCTGCTGGTGCTGGGCGCGGGCGATAATACCATCCGCCTCTGTCCGCCGCTCATCATCTCGCGCGATCAGTGCGACTTCGCGGTGGAGACCCTGGAGAAGTGCCTGACGGCGGCCGGGTAGGTTGCGGCGATCCAGGGTTGGTTACGCCCAGCCGAGCTCTTTCATCGCCAGACCGGCGTGCCAGATCTTGGTCATGTGGGCGATCTTGTCGCCTTCGAACTGCATGACGTACACATAGTCGGTGCTGGTGGCGCGGCCGGTGGGTGGAACCGGGCCGCCGGGGCCGGTATGGGTGGCATGAAAGACGCCGTAGGCGGCCACGTTGTGGCGCACCGAATCGGTGGCGAATGACTTGACGTCATAGGTGGCGTCGGGGAGTACGGTCACCATCGCCTTCATCCAGTCGGTGTAGTGAGCCAGCGTCTTGACATCCAGCAAGGGCTCGGCCTGGGCGCAAAATGTAGCGTTCGGGGTGCAATAGGCGCTGCAAACCTCCCATCCTTTGCCGGTCTCGCAGGCATCGAAGAAAGTCTGGGCGATACTCTCGATCGAAGTCATCGATATCTCCTTTTTATAGAAAGTCCGATTTCCGGGGATGCCGGCATGCCCCGGTGGGCAGCAGGAAGCGATGTCGCCCGGTCCTGGCGCAGCTAAGGTGAGATCCTGGCCTGGAGCGCCTCGCGGTGCGGCGCCGCAAGAATTTCCGCGAGTGGAGCGCCGGGTGCGATTATAGAGGGTTGCCCATGTTGCTCAATCCACAATTCCGCCCGGTGCTCGATCCCGATTTCCAGCCTGCTTCGCTGTGGAATCGGGCATACCGCGCTCTGGTCCAACAGAGTGGCGGCGGAGTTCCTGTGCAGCTTGCACTGGAACGTCCCGATGGTGCGACCTCGGTTTTCCGCACGGCGATTCTGCCGGACCACGAAGATACCCCACGCTACGTGGAGCGCCTGCTGAAGTTCCTTCTCTGGCAGAAGGGTGGCTCCGCCATCGTGGTGGCCGGCGATGAGAAGCTCGCGCGTTATCTACGCGGCGTTTACAGCCCAGACGGCCGGCGCGCCTTCGATTACGAATTCATGGGCGAGCGCGTGTACGGCAAACCGCTCGCCATCGTAAGCGGGCCCGAGCTTGCCGAACGCGAGGCTGCAACACCGCTGGGCCGCCACCTGGACGGCTGCCGCATCGGCTTCGACCTGGGCGCGAGCGATCGCAAATGCGCCGCCGTAATCGACGGCAAGGTGGTGTTCAGCGAAGAGGTCGCCTGGCAGCCGGGCGTGCAAGCGGACCCGCAATACCACTTCGACGGCATCCACGACTCGCTCTGGCGCGCCGCCGCGCACTTGCCGCGCATCGACGCCATTGGCGGCAGCGCCGCGGGCGTGTACGTGAACAACGAAGTGCGCGTGGGCTCGCTCTATCGCGGAGTGCCGCGCGACGTTTTCGATGGGCGCGTGCGGCGCCTGTTTTTCGAATTGCAGAAGGCTTGGGGCGGGGTGCCGTTCGAGGTGGTGAACGACGGCGAAGTGACGGCGCTGGCCGGTTCCATGGCGCTGCACGATAACGCCGTGCTGGGGATCGCCATGGGCAGCAGCCTGGCCGCGGGGTACGTGACGCCGCAAGGCAACATCACGCCGTGGCTCAACGAACTCGCGTTCGTGCCGGTGGATTATCGCGCCGATGCGCCGGCCGACGAATGGTCGGGCGACCGCGGCGTGGGCGTACAATATTTCTCGCAGCAGGCGGTAGGACGACTGCTCGCCCCGGCGGGAATCGGTTTGCCCGCCGACATGTCACTGCCCGCTAAACTCGAAGCGGTGCAGGCGCTGATGGCTGCGGGCGATGAACGCGCGCGCCGTATTTACCAGACAATCGGCGTCTATTTCGGCTACACTATCGCCACTTACTCCGACTTCTATGAGTTCCGCAATTTGCTGGTGCTGGGGCGCGTGCTCACCGGCGAGGGCGGCGACCTGATTCTGGCGACCGCGCAGGAGGTAATGCGCGCCGAATTCCCGGAGATCGCCGAGCACGTACGGTTTCACATTCCCGGCGAGCAGGAAAAGCGCCACGGCCAGGCAATCGCGGCCGCCAGCTTGCCCGCCCTTCATACGCAGGAGGCATAATCATGCAATTTCATCATCCAACCGCCGACTTCTTCGTGCCCGATGGCACCGCGCCCGCCGAGGCGCTCACACGCACCACGCACCTGTGCATCTGCGCGCACCAGGACGATATCGAGATCATGGCGTATCACGGCATCGCCGAATGCTTCGGACTCCATGACCGCTGGTTCGCGGGCGTGGTGGTCACCAACGGCGCGGGCAGTCCGCGCACCGGTATTTACGGTCAGTATACCGACGAGCAAATGCTGAAAGTGCGCGTAGTGGAGCAGCGCAAGGCGGCGTTCGTGGGCGAGTACGGCTGCCAGATCCAGCTCGCTTTTACGAGCGGCGAAGTGAAGGATGCCGGCAATCCGGCGGTGGTCGCCGATCTGGAACAGATTCTGCGGGCCGCCCAGCCGCAAGCGGTTTACCTGCACAATCTGGCCGACAAGCACGATACTCACGTGAGCGTGACGCTGCGCGCCATCGCCGCACTGCGGGCACTGCCGCCGGAGATGCGGCCGAAGAAGGTCTATGGGTGCGAAGTGTGGCGCGATCTGGATTGGCTGAACGACGAGGATAAGCAAATGCTGGCCGCGTCGTCGCGGACCAACATCGCGGCGTCACTGGTGGGCGTGTTCGATTCGCAGGTGACGGGCGGAAAGCGCTACGATCTGGCGACGGCGGGGCGGCGCCTGGCGAATGCCACTTACTACGCGCCGCACGGCACCGACGAGGAGAGCGCCATTAACTGGGGCATGGATCTGACACCGCTGGTGGCAGACCCTTCGCTCGATATCGCGGCTTACGTGCTGGGCTTCATCGATCGTTTTCGCGCCGACGTGGAGAAACGCGTCGGCTCTTTTCGATGACGATGGCGTGACAGAGGAAGGTGGCGCACGGCGAGTGGCTGCCATCGCGCGCTGTACCTGCAACAGATTTCGCCAGATCTACCGGAAGTCGATCCGGCCCCCGCGGCCGGCTTATCGTGCCTTTCGCAGATGACTGTGCGCGCGCCCGTAAAAGAAGTAGATCGCCAGTCCGATTGCCAGCCAGACGAACAGCCGGATCCACGTCAGCATATCCAGGAACGCCATCATGGAGAGGCAGACCAGCACGCCCAGGATCGGCACCAGCGGCACCAGCGGCGTCCGGTAAGGGCGCGGCGTGTCGGGGTTGGTCTTCCGCATCACCAGCACGCCGACGCACACGATCACGAACGCCAGCAGCGTACCGATGCTGGTCATCTCGCCCAGGCTCGAAATCGGCAGGAAGCCCGAGAAGAGCGGCACGAAGACCATGAACACGATATTGCAGCGGTACGGTGTCTGGAACTTGGGATGGATGTCGGAAAACAGTTTAGGCAGCAGGCCGTCGCGCGACATCGAGTAGAACACGCGCGATTGCCCCAGCAGCATCACCAGGATCACCGACGTATATCCCCCAATGATGCCCGCCACAATCGAAGTCTGCAGCCACTTGTAGGGGAACAGCGCGATCACGGTAGCGGCCGGCGCGGCGTCGCCGTGGAAGGTGCGGTAGGGAACCATGCCGGTGAGCACCCGGCCGAACAGAATGTAGAGCACCGTGCAGATGGCCAGCGACCCGATGATCCCGATGGGCATGTCGCGCTGCGGCCGCTTGGCTTCCTGTGCGGCCGTCGAGACGGCGTCGAACCCGATGTACGCGAAGAATATCACGCCCGCGGCGCGCATCACGCCGCTCCAGCCGAATTCGCCGAACGTCCCCGTGTTGTCAGGAATGAAGGGCACGTAGTTCTGCGGATGGATCATGCCGAAACCCACGCAGATCACCACGATCACCACCGTAACTTTGACGACTACGATGACCGCGTTCACCTTCGCCGATTCCGAAATCCCGCCGATCAACAGCAGCGAAATGGCCAGCACCACCAGGATAGCCGGAAGATTCACGATGCCCGGAGTGATGTCCCAGGGACAGTGAATCAGGCTCGGCGGCAGAGAGATGCCGTACATGTGAAATAGCTTTTCTACGTAGCTCGACCAACTCACCGATACCGTGGCCGCGCCCACCGCGTATTCCAGCACCAGGTCCCAACCGATGATCCATGCCAGCAATTCGCCCATGGTGGCGTACGCGTAGGTGTAGGCGCTGCCGGCGATGGGGATCATGGTGGCGAATTCGCTGTAGCACATGCCCGCGAAAGCGCAGCCGATGGCAGCGATCACGAACGACAGCACCACTGCCGGCCCGGCGTGGTCGGCCGCCGCGATGCCGGTCAGCGAAAAAAGTCCCGCGCCGATAATCGCGCCGATTCCGAGCGCGATCAGGTTCAACGGTCCGAGAGTTTTCTTGAGGTGATGCTCTCCGCTTTCCGATTCGGCAAAGATTTTTTCCAGCGGTTTCTTTTCGAATAAACTCATCGCTTCGGCGTCCCCTTCGTCGGAACCAGTCTTGAAGATAAAAAACAATACCACATTCGAAATGTCGTTTGGGACCTATGCTGGTGGGTCCGGAGGCGGTAGTGATATAGTCACAAGGTTCCCTGTTATGGCAAACCTTCTTCTTCGTAAGCCTCTTAAGATGCTGCTGTCGGAAGCCGGCGAGAGCGGCGAGCACAGCCTGAAGCGCACCCTGGGCGTGTTCCAACTCACCGCCCTGGGCGTGGGCGCCATCATCGGCGCCGGCATTTTCGTGATGGCCGGCCTGGGCGCGCATTACGCCGGACCGGGACTGATGCTCTCCTTCGTCCTCTCCGGCTTGGGCTGCGCATTTGCCGGCCTCTGCTATGCCGAGTTCGCGGCGATGATTCCCCTGGCCGGTAGCGCCTACACCTACGCCTACGCCACCATGGGCGAAATCTTCGCCTGGATCATCGGCTGGGATCTCACTCTCGAATACGCCATGGGCGCGAGCACGGTGTCTTCCGGCTGGTCCAACCACTTCGTCGAGCTGCTGAAAATCTTTAACATCAAGATGCCGCTCTGGCTGGCCTACGATCATTGGACTGCTCTCAAAACCGCGGAAGAAACCATCGCCCGCCAGATTGCCACCGCCGATTCCTCACTGGTGCCCGGCACGCAGGACTTCCTCAAGCGAGTGAGCAGCATCGTGGAGGCGCAATCGCCCGACCTGGTGCAGCGCGCCCATGCGCTGCTCGGCGCGCCCCACATCTTCGGGTTCGAGTTCGGTTTCAACCTGCCGGCGCTGCTCATCGCGCTGGTGATTACCGCCATCCTCACGCGCGGTATCAAGGAAAGCGCCCGCTTCAACGCCGTCATCGTCGTCCTGAAGGTAGCGGTGGTGCTGTTCGTCATCGGCCTGGGCTGCGTGTACGTGGCGCCCAGCAATTGGGGCTCGAGCTGGTCCACCTTCGCCCCCTTCGGCATGTCGGGGATCGGCGCCGGCGCCGCTTACATATTCTTCGCCTATATCGGGTTCGACGCGGTCTCCACCACCGCGCAGGAGGCCAAGAATCCGCAGCGCGACCTGCCCATCGGAATTATCGCATCGCTACTGATCTGCACCGTCCTCTATATCGCCGTGGCCGCCATCCTCACCGGCATGGTGCCGTGGCGGAACATCAATATCGAAGCGCCGATCGCGCAGGCGTTCCTCGATCGCGGGCTTACGGGCGCTGCCAACATCATCACGCTGGGCGCGCTCGCCGGCCTTTCCAGCGTCATGCTGGTCATGCTCCTAGGGCAGACGCGGGTCCTCTACGCCATGGCCAACGACGGCCTGCTGCCCAGCAAGTTTTTCGCCGACATCCATCCGCGATTCCGCACTCCCTGGAAGAACACCATCCTGGTAGGCTGCCTGGCGGCCGTCATCGGCAGCGTGACCCCCATCGACGATATCGGCAAGATGGTCAACATCGGAACCCTGCTGGCGTTCGTCATGGTGTCCATCGCGGTGATGATTCTGCGCCGTACCGACCCCGATCAGGCGCGGCCGTTTCGCACCCCGTGGGTGCCCGTGGTGCCGGTTCTTGGGGTAGTGTTCAATGGCTACATGATGTACAAGCTCGGCTGGGTGAACTGGGCCCGCCTGTTCATCTGGCTGGCCATAGGGCTGGTTGTTTATTTCAGCTACGGCCGCCATCACAGCAAGGTGCAGGCTACCGTCGGGCGCCGCTGATCGCGCGCCACTCCTCCATGCGCTCGCGCATCGCGCGGGCGCTGGGTGGATCGGGCAGAAGCGCGCCGATTACGGCAACCGAATCCGCGCCCGCCGCCCATACGCCGGGGGCATTCGCCAGCGTGATGCCGCCAATCGCCACCAACGGCTTCTCGATGAGCGCGCGGCACCGGCGGATCTCTTCCACTCCTACTACGGGATCGGGATTACGCTTCGACGCCGTCGCGAAGATGGGGCCGATGGCCACATAATCGACGGGTTCGCCACCGGCGGCCGCAAGCTGCGCCACGTTATGGCTGGAGTATCCGAGCAGCGCTTCGTCGCCGATGAGCTTGCGGGCATCGCGCGGCGGCAGATCGTCCTGCCCCACGTGCAGCCCGGCATCCAGCAGCAGGGCGAAATCGGCGCGATCGTCGACAATCAGGGGCGTGCCGTTCTCGCGGCACAAACGCGCAACGATGCGGGTCCGCTCGAAGAAATCGCGCGTCCAATGGCCCTTGTGGCGGATCTGCAGGATGCCCGCGCCGCCTTCCAGAAACGCCGCCGCCGCCGTTTCCAGCGGGACGCCGCACCGGTCGCACGACTCCGTGTCAAGAATGGGATACACGCGCGGAAGCAGCATAGAGCAATCGAATCGACCGGCTCGCGCACCAACCTTCAGAGCCGCGCACGCCAGTTAAGCGACGTTAGGCGGTCGGGGCGCCAGGCGGCGTCGCGGGCTTCTCTTTCACGCCGCTGCTGGCCGCCTTCACCGGGCTGATCAGTATATGGGCGTTGCGGCCTTCCAGCCGGGGTTGGCCTTCCACCGTACCGTGCGGCGTGAGATCCGCCGCGAAGCGCATAAGCAGCTTTTTGCCCAGGTCGGCGTGCGCAATTTCGCGCCCGCGGAACTGCACAACAGCCTTCACACGATTCCCCTCCGCCAGGAAGCGTACCGCGTGCTTCATCTTGAATTCGTAGTCGTGATCGTCGGTGTTGGGCCGGAATTTCAGCTCCTTCACCTGCACCACGTGCTGTTTCTTCTTGGCGTCGTGCTGTTTCTTCTTTTGTTCGTACTGATAGTGGCCAAAGTCGACGGCCTTCGCCACCGGCGGTACGGCTGTCGGCGCAATCAGCACCAGATCCAGGCCCAATTCCTGAGCCTTTCTCAGCGCCGCCGCGGTGGGCATGATTTCGGTGGTGCCGTCCGGAAAGACGGCGCGGACTTCACGTGCACGAATGGATTCGTTCACGTTCTCTCTGCGATTCTGTCTGCGAGGAGGAAAATTTCTGCCTGGATACATTTGTTATGCGTTTGAGCTTTTGTTGCCGAAGTGAGCGGAATAGAGCCCGGTTCCGCAAAGGGTGTCGGGGCCGGTATGCGAGTTGGCGCGAGTACGAGACAAGAGGTATTTCGTCAGTCTCAGTGTACACCAAAAAAAGCCGGCATAGTCAACACTATCTGGATCGCCAGGATTCCCGCCCGGACTTTCCGTCACCTCCACCCCCCCGGCGGCCCCAGCCGACTTTGTTTTATAATCGGGCCTGATGAAAGTTTTTCTTGTGTTTCTCACTGCGGGGACTGCTCTGTTCGCTCAAACGAAAGCCCCCGCCAAGTCGCCTGCTCCGGCCGCCAAGTCTGCTCCCGCACGGGCGCCCGCCGTCAATCCACTGCTGCATCCGGAGAATCTGAAGTCCGTCGCGCCCGCCTCATTCGAGGTGAAATTTGTCACCACCAAGGGTGACATTGTTGTCACGGTGCACCGCGACTGGTCTCCCAACGGCGCCGACCGTTTCTATAATCTGGCCAAGTATCATTACTTTAACGACAACGCGTTTTTCCGCGTGCTGCCCGGCTTTATCGTGCAGTTCGGCATGGCGCCCGACCCCAAGGTGGGCGCAGTCTGGGAACACGCCAACATTCATGACGACGCTGCCAAGCCCGGCGTCCATAACACCAAGGGCACTCTGGTGTTCGCCACCGCCGGTCCCGGCACGCGCACCACGCAGCTCTTTATCAACACGAACGACAACAGCCGCTCGCTCGATTCTCAGGGCTTCACGCCGTTTGGCGAAGTCACCGAGGGCATGGATGTCGTCATGAACCTGTATAGCGGGTATGGCGAAGGCGCCGATATGGGCGGCCGCGGACCGATGCAAGGCCTGATCACCAGCCAGGGCAAGCCGTATCTCGATAAGAACTTCCCCAAGCTCGACAGCATCAAGTCGGCTACCGTCGTGACCGCGGCGGCGCCCGCTCCGGCCACCAAGTCCACCGGGGCTACCGCGCCGTATGTGGTGCACAAGTCGACGACGCCTCCCCCGGCCGTCAAGAAGTAGCTACTTGCCGAGTTCCGCCTGCAGTTGGCGGAACGCTCTTTCTTCGTAGTTGGTCTTCAAGCGCTCACGGGCCTCGGACCTGGGATCTCCCGGCCGGGGCCCTTCTTTTTTCAGTGCGCGCGCCAGCAGTGCCGTGGCTTCGGTGTCCGCAGGATTCCGTTCCAACACGGCGCGAAAGCTCTCTACCGCCTCGTCGAACCGATTCGCCCGCCACAGGCAATATGCCAGGTTGAAGTGATAATCGGGATCGTTGGTATCGCCCTCCAGCGCCTTGTGGAAACTGGCGAGCGCCGCGTCCCCTTCGTTCAGCCGCGACTGCGCGGCGCCCAGGTCGTCGAATGCTTCATTCAGCGGCACCGCCGCCGCCACCGTCTGGAAACATTGTTCGGCGCCCCTGAAATCGGCGGTATTGTAGCGGCAGAGTCCCAGATAGAACTGCGCTTCCAGGTAGTGCGGATCGCTGCGTGCCACGCGCTCCAGCCAGCCGACGGCGATCTTGTAGTCCTTGCGCTCCCAGAAAATTTTCCCGAGTTGGAAGCACGGCTGCGAGTAGTGCGGATCGAGCCGCGCCGATCGCGTGAAGAAGAGATGGCGCTGATCGGGCGTGGCGGACAGCAATCCGCGAATATAGCTTTCCACCGCATCCAGCCGCACCGGGGGACGCGCCTGCATAAATTCCTCGATGGTGGGGAGCGCCTTCCAGCGGAGGTGCTGCAGCACATCCCAGCTCAGCCGGTATTCCAGAATCGCCAGATCGTCCAGCGCCCCGGTCTCGCTGAAGTCCGTGCCCTCCGTGAGGTGCTGCAGATCGAAGATGCGCGCGGTGATCCGCAGCGTGCTCTTCGAGGGCGCTTCAAACGACCCGTACACCACGTGCGTGGCGTCCAGCGATTCGCCGATCTTCACGATGGAGGCATGCGTCAGCTCCGCTCCGGAGCGCAGCGAGAGCCGCCGGTAACCCTCCAGCCGGTCCGCGCGATCCAGCACCAACACGCCTTCGGGTGTCATGGCGTCGCGCAGCGTCTCCGCGATGCTCTCGCCGATCCAGTCCAGGTTAGGCGAACCGGAATGATTGAAAAACGGCAGCGCGAGGACGGTTTGCGCGTGCAGGGTACTCCAACCGAGAGCCAACAGGATCAGAAACCGTGACACTTTTCTCAGTCTATCAGCCAACCGTGCGCACCCGTGTGGTATTCTACGCCCCGAGGAACCGCGATGCTACACATGATCGGACACGCGATTTTCGGGCTCATCATCGGCTTGCTGGCGCGCATGTTCATGCCCGGCTACCATCACATGGGCCTCATCCTGACCATGCTTCTGGGACTGGTGGGCGCGTGGCTGGGAGGCGTGTTCGGCCGCTCGACGGGCATGTATCGCGAAGGCCACCCGGCCGGTTTCTTCATGGCGTTCGTGGGCGCCTGTGTGGTGCTCTTCGTCGCCGGCCGCGTCATGTAAACGCGCTCAACGCGCCGCGCCCGCGTAGTCCTTATATAACTCCGCCACGTGCCCCGATTCCGCGTCGCCGGGGTGCACCACCACGCGCCAGCGAAATACCAGTTGCTTGCCCTTCGCCAACTGCCAGTGGCTTTCCGGCTGCGTCTTGTCGAAGGCATGCGCGCCGAATGGATTGAGCGCGAACAGGCCGTAGTCGCGCGCGTGCCAGTAGGCGGGGCGCGGATTGCCCGGATGGTCGAAGATGGCGACGCCCAGCTTCTCGCCGTCTACTTCGCCCGAATCGTCCACCCAACTCGCTCGCTTGCCCCACACCTGCGCCATGCCGCTGAGGCCGTCGGCATTCACCATCTTGCCGCCTTTACGCTCGGTAAGCGATTCCGCCAGCCGGATAGCGAACGCGCCTTCCTTGGTATCGCCGAATGTCACGTCTTCCGCTGCCGTGAGAGCGATGTCGAAATCGACGATGCGCAGCACCGGATCGGAATGGAACGTCATCTTGCGATTCTCCACCAGCAGCACTTTCCCGTTCCGGTCGCGCCATTCCAGAATGGCGGTGAGGATGCCGGCGCGGTCGCCGTCCTCGAAGCGCGCATCGCGCACCACTATCCGTCCCATGTTGGGGTGCTTGTATGAGGGATCGTTCTCCCAGAATTTGACGCCGTTCACGTCGTCATAGGAGAACCAGAGGCCGGTGTGATGCAGATGGTCGGTGCTCTCGCCGGCCTCCAGTTCCATGGGAAAACGGCGCGTCACAATCTTGCCGGAGGCCGACCGGATGGGCGCCAGGTAAGGCTTCCCGCTTTCCGCGCCGTAGTGGAAAACGGTGAACGGCTTGCCCTCGACGTTGACTTCGATCAGGCCGCGGTCGAAGCGCACCTGTGCCGGCAGGCAGGCGGCCGCCGCCAGCACGATCCACCAATGGCGCCGCACGTTATTTCCTGCCGGCGCGGTCGCTCGAAGGCGGCACGATATTCTTCAGCCTGAAATAGATGGACATGTACCCGTACTCTTCGTTGCTGTGGATCACATCGACCAGCAGTGTCCCCATGCGCGAGCGCTGGCCTTTCATCTCGCCGGCATTGGCGCTGGTGAGTGCGTCCCATGCGGCGTCACATTCTTTGAAGGATGCCGCCAGCGCGGCTTCCAGATCGGCCTTGCTGGTTTTCGTGGAGGCGTCTCCTTGTTTGGGCGTGCCCATGGAGGCGCTGCAGAAGCGCGTCTGATGGTCGGCGATATGCCCCAGCAGCGCGGCGAACGTGCGAATGTCGGGAGTAGGCTTGAAGCTGTAGTCCTCCTCCGGCATGGCGGCGGCGGCGCGCGTCAGGTAGCCTTTGATGGATTCATAGGATACTTTGGCGTCCTTGATCACGGGGTCGATGCTCTGCGCGTGCAGCGGGCACACGGCGGCGAACGAGGCGGCAATCAGCAACAGCGAGGTTCGTGTCATAGGTTTCTTATTCTACCGGTTCGATTGGGAGGGCGGGGGGTAAACGGTGCAGACGCTCCACTGTAGCTCTGGAATCGCGACGCTGGTCCTGCCATACTGAAAGCAGCCGCAACCTTGGAGCCACCATGACGGTCAACGCACATTTCGACGGCAAGGTGATCGTACCGGACGAGCCCCTCGATCTCCTTCCGAACCAGGCTTTGATTCTCCAGATTCAGACTGTGAGCGGACAGGGTACTCCTGCGGTAGATTCGGCCTTAGCTTGGATCGCGGCTAATGCCGTCGACAGCGAGGTCTTACCTGTCGACCTCGCGGATCGCCACGACCATTACCTTTACGGCCGTTCCTCCGAGGACGAGTAAAGGTAGTGGCCATTTACTTTGCAGACACCTCCTTCTGGATAGCGCTATCCAGCCGGCGCGATCAGTACCATTCGCAGGCCATCTCCTGGCAGTCAACTGTGATTCGGACCGCGAGTACCATCGTGACGACGGAGCCTGTTCTGTGGGAGTGGCTAAACGCTCTCGCGGATGCCGCCACCCGCGTCGTGGCGGCCGAGGGGTACCGGCGCGCGCACGACGACAGCCGCATCGAAGTGGTTCCGCTCGATCCCGAAGTCAATCGCGCCGCTGTTGCGCTGTACCAGAGCCGCGCAGACAAGGACTGGAGTCTCACAGATTGCCTGTCCTTCTTGGTCATGGATCGTCGCCGGCTCCGCGAAGCGCTGAGCACCGACCATCACTTTGAACAGGCCGGTCTGAAGGCCCTCATGCTCTCCCGCCCTACGGCGTCGGCATTCCCGATGTCCCCCACTTGCGGTTTGCCTGCGGACCCAGCCGGAACTGCAGCGCGCCGCCGCTCATGATTTCGTCGTGCGTAATCCATGGCCGCTCGAGCGGCTTGCCGTTGAGCGTCACCGACTGCACGTAGATATCGCCGGCGCCCGTTCGTGTGGCGTCCACCGTGAACGTCTTGCCGCTTTCCAGATGCAGCACCGCGTGGTCGAATTGCGGGCTGCCGAGCGCGTACACCGGCTGCCCCGGACTCACGGGATAGAACCCCAGCGAGCTGAAAATATACCAGGCCGACATCTGTCCGGTGTCCTCATCGCCCAGCCATCCGGCCGGTCCCGGTTTATACAGCGTGTCTTCCACCGTGTGCACCCACTTCTGCGCCTTCCAGGGTTGGCCCGCGTAGTCGTAGAAGTAAATCACGTGATGCACCGGCTCGTTGATATGCGCGTACTGTCCGGTGCCCGCCATCTTGGCCTCGGTCATTTCGTGGATCACCTGGCCGTAGCCGCCCACATGGAACGCCGGCGTCGTCGTGAATAGTTCGTCGAGCTTCTTCACGAACGCCTCCCTGCCGCCCATCAGTTGCATCAGTCCCGGCGCGTCCTGCTGCACGCTCCACAGCCACTGCCACGCATTACCCTCGGTGTAGACGCCGCCCCACGCCAGCGGATCGAAGGGCTCAATCCACGACCGGTCGGATTTCCGCCCGCGCATAAATCCCACCGACGGGTCGTACAGATTGCGATAATTCTTGGAGCGCTCCAGAAACTTCGCATAGTCGTCCATGTGGCCCATCGCCTTGGCCATCTGTGCCAGGCAGAAATCGTCGTAGGCATCTTCCAGCGTGCGCGCTACCGATTCGCCCACGCCGTGGTCGTAGGGAATAAAACCGAGCGACTCGTAATCCTCCAGCCCTTGCTTCGCATCGAACATCCCCGACCCTTTGACAGTGGCGTCTTTGAGCACCGCTGCGTACGCCTTCGCGGTGTCGTAATCGCGGATGCCTTTGAGGTATGCGTCGGCAATCACGGAGTCGCCATGCGTCGCGATCATGACGTTGGTCTCGCCCGGATTCGCCCACTTGGGAAGGAATCCGCCCTCGTCGTAGCTGTTGAGCATGGCGCGGATGATCTCGGCATCGCGCTTCGGCTGCAGGATCGTGAACAGCGGGAACTGCGCGCGAAACGTGTCCCAGAAGCCGTTGTCGCCGAACATTTCGCCCGCATGAATTTTGCCGTCGTAAGGGCTCCAGTGGACCATCTTGCCTTGGCCATCGGTCTCCTGCAGCATGTGCGGGAACTGCACCAGGTGATACATCGCGGTATAAAAGGTTCGCCGCTGCGCGGCCGTACCGCCGGCAATCTCGATCCTGCCCAGTTCGCGCTCCCATTCCGCTTTGGCGCGCGCCACCACCCCGTCGAAAGAGGCGTCCGGCATGTCGGCCGCCAGATTGCGCGCCGCCTGTTCCGCGCTGATGAGGGAGACGCCCACTCTCACCGTCACCGCCTCGCCGGCTTTAGTCGCGAACCCCACGTAAGCGCCCACGTGGTTGCCCTCGCGCGACGCCGAGCCCGCCTCGATGGAGGCCGTTTTCCCCGGCAGCGTGTGCCCCTTTGCATCTTCGGGATTCTCCCACGTGCCAAAGCGCGCGAAGTCGTGATCGAACTGGAGCACGAAGTATTGCGCGAAGTTCGGCGATTTGCCGGCGCCCGAGAGATTCTTGCCGGTGATGGTGCGCGACTCGGGGTGAATCTCCGCCGCGCTGCCGCCGTGAAACGCGTCGAGCACTACGTAGGCGTCATCGGTCCGCGGGAAGGTGATGCGGAACGCGCCGCCATGGTGCGAAGGCGCCATCTCCACCTTCGTGCGATACGCATCCAGCAGCACACTATAGAGGTATGGCAGCGCCTTTTCGTTCTTGTGGTCGAAATGCGAGGCGCGTTCCGCCGGCAGCACGGCCAGCACACCGGTCACCGGCATGATGGAAAACGGTCCGTAGTTCGACATCCACGCCGAGGGCTGGTGGGTGGCCAGAAATCCCTGGATGATCTCGCGGAAGTATTGATAGGTCCACCCGCCCTCCTCCATCTGCGCCGTCCACCCGATCGCTCCGAACGGCGTAAATACTCCGGGATAAGTATTCCCGTGCGAGAGTTCGTACGAAGACCAGGTGCCCACCAGCGGGTCGGGCACGTCGGCGAGGCTGGGCTTCACATCGGCGGCGGAGGCCGTAGCGGCAAACATCAGGGCGGAAACCATGGACGCGCAAACCGTGACAGTGCGATGCATAGAAGCTCCATGCTACTCGCCCACATAGGCGAAATCCACTATTGCGGGGCGATCCGGGTATTGATAGCATTGCGCCATGAAGACTCAGAGACCGGGGTGGACCTTCGTTTTCCTCTGGCTGTCCGCCGCGGCGGTGGCCTGGGCGCTGGTGATCTATCCCATCTATGTGATCTGGCCCTTCCGCCATCAGGGCGCGCGCGAATTGCTCGCGGCGCTCGCCGTATTGCGGTATCGCCCGGTCGGCATGGCGCTGGTGTTGATCGGAATAGGGGCCGCGACGGTCTGGTATTGGCGCGCCGAACACCGCAAGTGGCGCCGCTTCTTCTCGGCGCTTGGCGTGCTGACGGTGGCCGTGGCCGCCGTGCTCTCCCGCATCAATATTTATGAGCTCATGTTTCATCCCGCCGGCACGCCCGTGGTCGCCGCGGCCTCCTCATCGAAGCTCGATTCCGGCGAGATGGTGATTGCCGTGAAAGTGAACGGCGCCGCGCGCGCCTATCCCATTCGCAGCATGTCGTACCACCATATTTATAACGACCTGCTCGCCGGTGAGCCCATCGTCGCCACCTATTGAACGCTCTGTCACACCGGTCTGGTGTGGAGATCTGTAGTGGATGGACTGCGGCTGACGTTTCACCTGGCCGGCATCAATAACCAGAACTTTCTGATGCGCGACGAGCAGACCGGAACCTACTGGCAGCAGATCAGTGGGCGCGCGCTTTCCGGGCCGCTTGCCGGCCGCACGCTCACGCTCGTGCCCAGCGACGAACTCAGCTTCCGGCTCTGGAAATCGGAGCAGCCCCAAGGCACCGTCGTCCAGGATGTTGCCGCCTATGTGCGCGACTATTCCCCCGAGAATTGGGACGTGAACATGGCCAAGACTCCTACCGTGCTGAACTTCCGCGAGCATGGCATGGACAACCGCACCATCGTGATCGGCGTGAATGCCTTCGGCGCCAGCCGCGCGTTTCCGTACGACGCGCTGCGGCGCGACAAGCTGGTGATGGATCACGTGGGAATGGAGCCGGTGATGATCGCGCTCGGTCCGGATGGCGAATCGATCCGTGTGTTCCGCCGGCAGATCGCAGGCGTCGCCACGCCTCCCGATTTCTACCGCGTGGACGGACAGGCAGCGCAGTTCCTCGATGCCGCCACCGGCAGCGGCTGGAATTTCGAGGGCTGCGCCATTTCCGGCAAACTACAGGGGACCTGTCTGGAGCACGTGGAATCGATCAAAGACTATTGGTTCGACTGGCGCAATTATCATCCCGATACCACGATCTATACGGGCCCGGCGCGGCGGTAAGCGGACGGCGCGTTCAGTAACACGCCCGCGAAAAGCAGCGTGTCCGCGAAGTAGTTCACGCCTTCGATATCCGGCTTGGCGATCATGATGGCGAGATAGAACGAGAGCACCAGCGCCAGCACCCACACTCCCAATGCCGCTGCCGCCTGCCGCGCGGTGCGCTTCGCGAACATGGCGGCGCCGCCGACCACCAGCAGAACGCCGGTGAGCAGGGTCCACAGCCGCCCCAGCGGCATCCACGCCGGCACCACTTTCTCCAGCGGCACCGCGGGAACACATTCGGGATGCAGGAGGTGTTCGATGCCGAAGAACACGCAGACCACCGCAACCAGGTAAAACGCGGCCCGCGCCAGGCGCGCCTCGCCTGGAGATGCTTTCCCCTTGAGGCTGGCGATGGCCAGCAGAATCGCGCCTGCGCTGAAAGACGAATCGCGCGCCACAATCGTCCAGGCGATCCGGTTGCGCGGCGCCGCGATGGCATTCGGGATATGGATCATGAGCACGAAACAGAGCAGCATGAAACCGAGCAGCGCCGCCGCCAGGCGCATGCGAATGCGGAATACTATGCTGAGGGCCGCGACCGTCAGCGCCACACCCACGAAATAAATCCAGAAGAGCCTGTCCGGCATCCACGCCGGCACCGCGTTCAGCATGTTGTGCCCCGATGATAGGTGCTCCGCGCCGAAGACAGCCATCGGGATGGCCAGCGAGATACGGCCGAGCGGGCGGGTCTTTTCAATCCCCTTCGCTGCCAGGATCTCCCGCCCCGCCGCCGCTAGCGCGGCAATCGTAAACGCGACCAGCGCGCAATATGGCCAAAACACCTGGGGCGAGACCATGACTGTATGAATGGTCGCGTGCTCCGCCGCCGGAATCAATATCCAGTCGGCGACTGTGAGGCAAGACCACTTTGCAAACTTGACATCGCTCCGCGCCATCGCTCACGCTAGACCTTTATGCCAATCTTGCAGGTGATCGTCCTCGGTGTGATCCAGGGCCTCACGGAATTCCTGCCGGTAAGCAGCACAGCGCATCTCTACCTCACCTCCTGGCTGCTCGGGTGGCGAATCGAAGCGCTTGATTTCGATATCATGCTGCACGTCGGTACGCTGTTCGCTCTCCTGATCTATTTCTTCCGCGACTGGCTCCAGATCGTAGGCCAGGCGGTCGGCCTGCGCATCGGGCACGACAACGAGCTGCGCCTCAACCACATGCTGTTTTGGCTGCTGGTCGTCGGCACCATTCCCATCGGCGTCGTCGGCTTCCTCTTCAATAAACAGGCGGAAACCACCTGGCGCACTCCTTGGGTAATGGGCGCGACGCTGATTATCGTCGGCATCCTGATGTACCTGGCGGAAAACGCCAGCCGTAAAGCGCGCGACCTGGCGTCGTTGAACGGGCCCGACGCAGTGTTCATCGGGATGGCGCAGGCGCTGGCCGTGGTCCCCGGAACGTCGCGCAGCGGCATCACCATCTCGGCGGGGCTGTTCCGCAATTTAAGCAGCCAGACGGCGGCCCGTTTTTCATTCCTGCTCTCCGCACCGGCTATCGCGGGGGCGGCCGCCAAAGCTTTCTGGGACATGCATAAGGCCCACCAGCTGCATTCCGTGCTGCAAACGCCGTTCCTGGTGGGGGTTGCGGTCAGCGCCCTCACGGGATGCGCGGTCATCGGCTGGTTCCTCCACTACCTGCGCCGCAGTTCGCTTCGTCCGTTTGTTTACTATCGGATTATTTTTGGCATAATAGTGCTTGCTCTGGCTTTCATCCGCCGGCCAGCGTGATGAAGCTTTTATCTCCAACGCACCATAAACGGCTGAACGAAGTCGTCGGCTTCCTGCTGCTCTCGCTGGGGCTGGTGATGCTGCTCAGCCTGGTGTCGTACCATACCCAGGACCCGTCCTGGGACACTGCCGCTGAGTCTCAACCCCTCAACCTGATCGGCTACCCCGGCTCGTACACGTCCGACCTGCTGTTTCAAGCATGCGGCGCCACCGCCTTCCTCTTCCCGCTGCTGATGTTCCTGTTGGCGTGGAAGTGGATCCACTCGGAAGTCCTGGAGGGCGGAATCGCGAAGCTCATCGGCTCCGTGATCCTCGTCATGGGCGCCAGCGCCGGGCTGGCGTTTCTCCCCTGGCGAATGTTCGGCGGCGCTATCCGGCTGGGCGGCCTGCTGGGATTTCTACAGGCTCGCTATCTGGTGAGCACCCTCAATCTGGCCGGCGCCATCGTGGCCATCTTCACCTCCGTAATGGTCGCGGTCTACCTGGTGTCATCCTTTACGGTTGCCACCGCCATGGATTGGTTCGCCGGTCCGCGCGCCTGGTATCGCCGTCGTATGGGCGCATGGCGCGCCTGGCGAGACGAACAGCACGCCCGCGCGCTGGAGAAAGCTCGCGAGCGCGACCGCGAGCGCCGGGAGACCAAACAACTCAAGACGCGCAAGCCCAGGAAGACCGCCGAGCCCCAGCAAGTACCGGAGCTCGAAGCCGCCGCCGATACACCGCCCTGGCAGACTGCTCGCACCGCTCCGCCTGTCGTGGCCGAACCGGCCGAGCCCGAGCCTGTGGCGCACGAAGAGATCCCCATTTGCCCGGTGGAAGACCTGCCGCCGGTGCCGCAGCCCATACCCATCCCAGTGGCCGCCGCCGAGCCGGCACACGAGCATCCGTTCCGCGCCGTCTTCACGCTGCCGTCCACTGAACTGCTGAACGAAATCCCCGGCCGCAGCGCCTATGACGAGCAGGAACTCAAAGAGACGGCGTCGAAGATCAAGTCCAAGTTCGAAGAGTTCGGCGTGCTCGGCAACGTGGTGCAGATCAATCCCGGCCCGGTGGTCACCACCTTCGAGTTCAAGCCCGAGGCCGGCATCAAATACAGCCGCATCACCAATCTCACGGAAGACCTGTGCCTCGGCCTGCAGGCCGAATCCATCCTCATCGAGCGCATTCCCGGCAAGCCCACGGTAGGCATCGAAGTGCCCAACACCAGGCGCGAAGTCATCGCCCTGCGCCAGATGCTGGAGAGCGAAGAGTTCGGCAGCTCCGGCTCGCGCCTTACCATTCCGCTCGGCAAGGACATCAACGGCCGCATCCGCATGGCGGCGCTCGAAACCATGCCGCACCTGCTCATCGCCGGGTCTACCGGCGCCGGCAAGAGCGTCATGATCAACTCCATGATCATGTCGATCCTGTACAAGTCGACGCCCAGCGAAGTGCGCATGATCATGGTCGACCCCAAGCGCGTGGAACTCGGCCTGTTCGAGGGCATTCCGCACCTGTTGACGCCGGTCATCACCGATCCGAAAAAGGCCACCAACGCGCTGCGCAACGCCGTGCTCGAAATGGAGCGGCGCCTGCGGCTGCTGGCGGAATACGGCGTGCGCAATATCGACCAGTTCAACAAGAAGGTCCGCAAGCTGCAAGAGAAGCCGCGCGACCTGTTCGTCGACTCCGAAGCCGAGGCCACGTCCGACGACGTGCGGCTGCTCCCTTACATCCTCATCCTCATCGACGAATTGGCCGACCTGATGATGCTTGAAGGCAAGAACGTGGAAGAGAGCGTCACGCGGCTCGCGCAGATGGCGCGCGCCGTGGGCATGCATCTGGTGCTTGCCACGCAGCGTCCTAGCGTCGACGTCATCACCGGACTTATCAAAGCGAACTTTCCGTCGCGTATCAGCTTCCGGGTGGCCACGCGGGTGGACTCCCGCACAGTGCTCGATGTGATGGGCGCGGAACACCTGCTGGGCAAGGGCGACATGCTTTTCCTGCCGCCCGGCTCATCGCGGCTCACGCGTGTGCACGGCGCCTTCGTGACGGAGACGGAGATCGGCCGCGTGGTCGATTTCTGGAAGGAGCAGGCCGTGCCGGAGTACGACCAGTCGTTCCTCATCGCGCCGCCCTCGGAGGAAGACGAAGCGGCGTCCGAGGAAACGCCCGCCGAGCAGGATCCCATGTACGAAGAGGCGGTGCGCGTGGTATTGCAGATGGGCAAGGCATCCACGTCCACGCTCCAGCGCCATCTGCGGTTGGGTTATGGCCGCGCCGCGCGCATCCTCGACATGATGCAGCGCGACGGCATCATCGGCCCACCCGACGGCAGCAAGCCGCGCGAAGTGTTGAAGCGCCCCGACTGGCTGAAGGAAGTGGAAACCAGGTAGGGCGCGGTCCCGCGGCGGGTGCGCGGCGCGGCGGTTATAATCTACCTTCATGATCGGCGCCGAGTGTCTCCTTCGAACCCTACTCGCGAACCGCGTCGATCTGTGTCTCATGAATCCCGGCACGTCGGAGATGCAATTCGTCTCCGCGCTCGACCGCGTTCCTGAAATGCGCGCCGTGCTGGCGCTTTACGAAGGCGTCTGCTCGGGCGCCGCCGATGGATATGCCCGCATGAGCGGCAAGCCGGCGGCCACGCTGTTGCATCTTGGCCCGGGGCTGGCCAACGCGCTCTCCAATCTGCACAATGCGCGCAAAGCTCTCTCACCGGTGATCAACATCGTGGGGGAACACGCCACTGCGCACCTCCGCTACGATGCGCCGCTCACCGCCGATATCGAAGCCTTCGCGCGCCCCGTGTCGGCGTGGGTGCGGACCGTCGAACGCGCCGGCGCCATGGGCGAAGCTACGTCGGCCGCGGTGGCCGCTGCGCTCGGACCGCCGGGCCGGGTCGCCACCCTGATTGTGCCGGCCGATTTTTCCTGGCGCGAAGCGGGCGCGCCGGGCGCTTCTGTGCCCGCGTGTGTGCGGCCTCTGCCCGCGAGCGAACAGGTACGGGGCGCCGCGGATGCGCTGCGCTCCGGGCAGAAGGTCGCGCTGCTGCTCGCCGGCTCGACCCTTCAGGCACGCGGACTGGCCGCCGCCGAACGCATCCGCACCGCCACCGGCGCGCGCATCTTTGCCCATCGCTACGCCGCCCGCACCACGCGCGGCACAGGCATTCCGGCGGTGGAGCGCATTCCCTACTTCCCCGAAGCGGCGCAGGCGCTACTGGCGGAGTTCGAACGCCTGATTCTGGTGGAAGCCAGGCCACCCATCTCCTTCTTCGGCTATCCCCACACCAGGAGCACGCTGGCGCCCGAGAACTGCCGCTTCGACGTGCTGGCATCAGAGGAACAGGACGGCGCTGCTGCGCTCGAACTGCTGGCGGACGAACTGGGCGCGCCTCCCTCGGAATGCGCCTCCGCGACGCGCGCGGTATTGCCCGCGGGCGAACCGCTCAATGCCGGCACTGTGGGCCGCGCGGTGGGCGCGCTTCTGCCCGAAGGCGCGATCGTGGCCGATGAAGCCGTCTCCTCCGCGGAGGCGATCCTGGCGCATCTCGGCGGTGCGGCGCTCCACGACCATCTGCCAGTGACCGGAGGGTCCATCGGCCAGGGACTTCCGGTCGCAGTGGGGGCTGCGCTGGCGTGCCCCTTCCGCAAGGTGGTCGCGCTCGAAGCCGACGGCAGCGGGCTCTACACGCCGCAGGCGCTGTGGACCATGGCGCGCGAACGGCTCGACGTCACGGTGGTGATTCTGGCCAACCGCCGCTACCGCATTCTCGATATCGAAATGCAGCGCACCGGCGCGGGCGCGGTGGGGCCGCGCGCCGAAGAGATGATCGACCTCACCGACCCTGCGTTGGACTGGGTCCGCCTGGCGCGCGGATTTGGTGTGGAGGCGGTGCGCGCCAGCAACGCCGACGAATTCATTCGAGAATTCCAGGCGGCCATGCAGGAGCGAGGTCCGCGATTGATCGAGGCGGTTTTCGGCTAGAAGCGGGTGGTCGTCTTGCATCATGCGACTGCTGTGATCATCCTGCCTTCTCCCCGGACGAGGACTTGTTTCGTCATTCGGTGGAGAACTTCGATCGGGCCGATGCCCTCCTTTTCGGCCGGGTGACTTACGAAATGATGGAGGCGGCGGCCAGGAAGCACGTTGTGTCGAGCACGGAGAAGGGACTGATCGATGAGTACGAGTTCGCGCTCCATCCCAAGCTGGCGGGCCACGGGCCGACACTGTTCGCGGGGTTATCGAAGTCGGTTGATCTGAGACTCGTGAGCCGGCAGGAGTTCGGCTCGGGCGCCGCGTCCGCGTAGGATATGCTTCAGCTTGTCCTTCGAGCAATCATCTCGGGACGACGCTACTGGATGGTGATGACGGTCCCGGTTTGCGTGGTGTACCCTCCGATGGTGACCGATACCGCCGCGTCGCCGCTGGGCAGGGCCGCCGGCACGGTCACGTTGAACTGATAGAGGCCTGAGGCCGAGAGTCCGGCGAACGAGGGCGTCACCGCGATTCCGCCGATGGTCATGGCCACCGCGTTGACCAGCGCTTCGCCGCCGGGCACTAGTTGTCCGGTGGGCGCGGTGGGGCTGGTGGGACCGAACCCCACTCCGTACAGCAGGATGGTCTCGCCCGCGGTGGCGGGCGTGGTGGTGGCGGCCGGGAACAGGCCCGGCGGACCGAGCAGGCTGTAATTGAGATGCTCGGCCGCGATGTGGGTATTGTCGAACGTCAGGAACGCGGGTGAGAAGGCGTTCTTCTGTACCAGGAACGAATTGCTCGGCTGCCCGGCCACCGTCACCACCACCGGGACCATCCCGGTAGCTGAATCGTCCGGGGTGAGGATGTTGATCTGCGTGGAACTGATGTAGTAAACGTACGCCGCGATGCCGTTAACGGTGACGGAAACGCCCTGGAGCGATGTGGGGAGCGCGCCATTTACGAAATCGTTCCCCTGCCAGGTGTAAGGAATCTGCGAGAGGTTGGTGCCGAAGATGGCGACCCAGGTGGCAGAGGCGATTATGGTCTCATACCCGCCGGCATTGGCCACCGAGGTGATCACGGGGGCGGCCGGCGTTCCGGTCACCGTCACGGTCACCGGAATGGTGACGGGCGCGACACTATTATCGGCGGCGGACACGGTGATGGTGGCCTGGTTGGCGCCGGCCGGCAGATTCTGCGGCGTTACGGAAACGGATGGCGCCCCGGGGAGCGATCCGGTAGCCGGCGATAGCGTCACCCAGTCGGCGCTGGCCGATGCGACCCAGGCGAACGTGCCGCCCCCGCCGTTGGCGATGGAGAGGGATTGCGCCGCGGGAACTGCGCCGCCCGCGGTGTACGCGAATGCCAACGACAAGGGCGTTACCCCCAACGACGCCGCGGAGGCGGAGACCACCAGCGTGACGGTTACGGTAGCGGGGCTGTTGGATGCGCCGGTGCCGGTGATCGTGATGGTGCCGGTGTAAGTGCCGGCGGTCAGTTGGCCGGGATTGACTGAGACGTTGACGGTGGAGGGCGCCGTGCCCGATAGCGAATCGAGACTCAGCCAGGTGGCGCTGGAGTTCACGCTGGCCGCCCAGGCAAGGGTGCCGGTGCCGCCGTTCGAGATGGTAAAGGATTGCGAGCCTGGCAGCGTGCCGCTGAGGGTATAAGCGAAATTGAGGCTGGTGGCGCCGAGCGAGAGAGCCGGCGCGGCGACTGCGGCTAGCGCGCGAATGCCGATGGCATCGACGCCCGCCACGCCATTCACCTGCAGGGTCTGGTATCCAGTGAGCGAGGACGGAAAGGTCACGGTGATCGCGCTGTTGGTCCAACTGGTAACGGTGAGAGCGGTGGGCGCGGTGGCGCCCGCGGGAGTGGAATAGACTTTGCAGTTGCCGCACTGCGAGCCGAGGTCCACGCCGGCGATGACGAGCGAGGAGCCGGCGGCGATTGCCGTGCCGGGGGTGACGGTGGGAGTGACGGAGCCGGTGCAGGACGCGCCGCCCGGTTTGCAGGAGATCGCCAGATTCAACTTGCAGCGATAAGAAGCGAAGGTACCGATTTGGACTTTGAGCGCTCCGCAGTCATAGGTGCCAAGCGAGGCACTGGTGGCCATGAAGTCGCTGGCGACGTTGCCGCTGACGAACTCGATGTAATAGACGGTGCCGTAGTTGCCGCCGTTGATCATGGCGGCGTTGCCCCAGGTGACCGACGTGAGGTCGGTGGCAAAAGCGGCGCTGACGTTCTGCATGGCGAAGAATCCGCCGCCATTGCTGGAGAGCCACTTGTCGGCGGAGGGCGCGGTGCCGATCGATTGCCAGTCGGTGGTTCCGGCAAGGAAGGAGCGCACGATCTGGCCGGTGAGGTGGGCGGTGCTGTTGACATTGGCGATGCCCACGGCGTTGCAGTTGAATGTGCCCAGGACGGCGGTGTTGGTCCACACCGAGGGGTCGACCTGGCAATACGGCACCACTCGGGTGGGATTGACAGTGGGCGTTGGGGTGACGAATCCCAACGACGCACTGGTAGTGGAGACAAAGCCGTCGCTGGCGTTGTTCAGGACCGTGGAGCCGACGGTGCCGTATGCGCCTGCGTTGCCCACCACGGCGATTGCATTGACGCCCGCCAGATCGTCACCGCGCTGGTTCCAGGTGGCCAGGTTCCACTGGAGCGCGCTGCCGGAAAGCAGCTCGGCGCCCTGCGAGCCGGGGGCGTAAGCGTTGGCGACGTTGCTCACCGTGAACGCTCCGAAATTAGGCACGCCGAGCATCACCAGGTTATGGATGAGCGGAGTGTAGGGAGGCAGGTGCGACTGGTTGGGCTGAAGACCTTCGAGATAAGCTCGCACGATGAGGCCGCCGATGCTGTGCGCCACCACGTCGATCTGCGTGACCTGCGTGCCGTCGTCATACTTGATGGTGCTAAGAAAGCCGCCCAGGTCGATGCCGAGTTGTTCGATGGACTGGTTGGCGTCTTCCAGGCAATTGTCGAACAGAAACACGATGGGCACGCCGTCGGAGACCAGGTATTGCGCCAGGTTGCCGAAGCTGGTGGAGGGACTGTTGGAGATGGTGCAGGTGCCGGTGTAGCCGCCGATCCATCCGTTGACCAACACCACCGGCGCACGCGTACTGCTTTTCGGTACGGTCAGGCGGGGCTTCACGAGGACATCGACATCGGCGGTCATGCGGTCACCGGCGGCGTCGGTTCCGGAGAGCGTGACGGCATACTCGCCAGGCGTGGCCTTCGAGTTCGGCGCGAGGAGGATCTTCTGCTGCGAGCTGTCAGGCGCCACCACCAGGCCTTCGACATCCTTATTGTTGACGGACACGCGGCGTTGCTGCGCGTGGAGCATGAACGTGAGGGTGGGCGAATCGACGGGGATTTCGACAGACTCGCCGATGCGGACCTGATAGCGGGTTTGCAGCACCGCCATGGGCCGCACCGACTGCGCGACGGCCGGGAGGGCCCAAAGGAAAGCGGCCGCCACCATCCGGACGCGAAGTTTGCTCAGCGGCATCCGGCGCCCGGGCCCGCGGATAATGGGGCACACTCCTTGCGGTGACTTCGCATGCTACCAGAGAGGACGACTTCCGGCGGAGAAACGCGCAGGCGATTTCCATCGCCGGCATGATAAGATCGCGCTTTTGGACCTTCCGGATTCCGATATGAAATCATCGATCGCATTTACCATTCTCGCGTGCCTGGCTGCGGCCGGGCTCGCCCAGTCGCAACCCGCCCCGCCGGCCGTGCCGCCCGGCCCCGATCCCAACTCGCAATACCGGCTGGGACCGGATTCCATGCCCGAACCGGGCGTGCCGCAGGGCCAGATTCGCGGGCCGTTCACGCTGCCGAGCAACGTCTATCCGGGCACGCAGCACACCTACTGGGTGTACGTGCCGGCACAATACGATCCGGCCGTGGCGGCGAGCCTGATGATCTTTCAGGACGGGCAGGCGTTCCTGGCCGAGGACGGCGACATGCACGCGCAGCACGTAATGGATAACCTGATCTACCGGCGCGAAATCCCGGTAATGATCGGGGTGTTCATCAATCCGGGCCGGCGGCCCGATCAGCCCGAGCCGAACCTGTCGGAGTGGGGCGACCGCACCACCAATCGTCCGGCGGAGTACAACACGCCCGACGACAAGTACGCGCGCATCATCGTGGACGAACTGATGCCGGTGCTGTACAAGGACTACAACATCTCCAAAGACCCCGAGCGGCACGGCATCGGCGGATCGAGCTCAGGCGCGATCGCGGCCTTCATGGTGGCGTGGGAGCGGCCCAACGAGTTTCGCAAGGTGCTGAGCAACGTGGGAAGCTTTACCAACATCCGCGGTGGACAGGTGTATGCCGACCGCGTGATGGCGTCGGAGACGAAGCCGATTCGGGTGTTCCTGTGCGACGGGCGCAACGACAATCGCGGAATCGGGGGCGATGGGAAATACCATCAGGATCGCGACTGGTTCTACCAGAACGTTCGCCTGATGAAGGCGCTCACGGCCAAGGGTTACGACGTGAATTATACCTGGGGAATGAATCTCCACGGGCAGAAATTCGGCGGCGCGATTCTGCCCGATATGATGCGCTGGCTGTGGCGCGACGGGCCGGTATCGACGGACCCGAACGATATGACGGAGCGCAGTTTTCGCGGAGCGGCGAAGAAGTAATACGCATCAGGAGGTTCGCCGCGGCGGGCGAGTGGCGGACTGAAGTCCGCCGCCGACTAAAGTCCGCCCCACAAGGACCTATAGTGTGGCCACTCGGGCTTTGGCTCGTTAGTTGCCTCCTCGGCCCCGGCCGGGGGCTGGAGCGGTGGCGGGGAGCGTCACCTTGAAATACGCGACGCCGGCGTCGGAGAGCACCTTATTCAGTTTCGGCACTTCGTCCCACAGGGCGTTAATCTGCGTCTCGCCCTTCTGCAGTTCGGTCTGCGCCTCTTCGATTTCGGCTAACTGCTGAGCGGTTGGCGCTCCGGAATAATTGCCGATGGTGGCCATCAGGCGGGTGAGTTTCTGCGTGACCGGGGGCGGAGTGTAGGCAGCGCGCGCGCCGGCCCCACCGCCACCACCGCCACGGCCTCCACCGGCGGGAGATTCGAACGTGCCGGCTGCGGCCTTTACCTTTTCCTGCATGTCTTCCACGGCCTTGCGGACGGACTCGGGCACCGGTGCGGCGTCGGTGGCGTTCCAACTGGCGGTGAGAGAGGTCAGGGCGGTGGTGAGACCGACGGCTTTGCGGGTGGGCTCGTCGGCCTGGCGAATCAGAGAGGTCAAGGTGTCGATAGCCTTGCGGCGTTTGGCGCGATCGTCGGACGAGAACTCGACGCGCGGATCCTCTTCGACGGTCACCATGGCGGTATCGGTATGGCCAGCAGAAGTAACGGTGACCTTATACTCGCCGGGTTCGACCGCGACTCCGCCGCCGAAGCCGCCGCGTCCGCCACCACCGCCGCCGCCACCGCCGCGTCCGCCGCGGCCGGCACCGGCCTCGACTCCGAATTCGGTGTTGAGTTCGCCGCTCAGACCGGCGTTGCCTTCCGGGGCTGCCGGAGTGGCTGCGGCGGCATCAGCGCCGCGACCGGCTCCGCGTCCGCCGCGACCGCGTCCACCGCCGGCGGTTGCCGCAGGCGGCAGCACGGGCGGATCGGCGCGCATATCCCACAGGGTCCGGTTGAGCACACCGGCCTGGCCGCGGCCGTTGATCTGGCGCACCTGTTTGCCATCCTTATCGGTGACCTTAATCTGCACCGGGCCGCCCGATTTCAGGTAGTAATCGAGGATCACGCCACTGGGCGCGTTGGCCGCGAGGAAGTTACTCTGCCCTTCGAAGCCGCGGTAGTTGGCCATCTTCCACTCGATGCCGGGACGGTCGCCGCCCACGAATTTCACGTCGCTGGTGAGCACGTTTTCGTTCCACTTTTCGAGCGCGGAAATGTCATCCATGATCCAGATGGAGCGCCCGTGGGTGGCCAGAATCAAATCGTGCTCGCGCGGATGGATCTGGATATCGAATACCGGCACGGTGGGCAGGCCGTTCTTCATGCGATGCCAGTTGGCGCCCTTATCGAAACTCAGGAAAATGCCGAACTCGGTGCCGGCGAAGAGAAGATTGGGATTCACCGGGTCTTCGCGAATGACGTGCACGGTGCCGGCTTCCTGCGGGATGCCGTTGGTGAGTTTGACGAACGAATCGCCGTAATTTTTGGTGGAGAAGATGTAGATGCCGAAGTCGCCGCTGCGATGGTCGTCGAAGGTGACGTAGGCCGAGGCCGCGTCGGTATGCGAAGGCTCGATTCGGCTCACGTAGCCCATCTTGGGAATACCCATGATGTGCGAAACGACGTTGCTCCAGTGCTTGCCGTCACCGTTGGAGACCTGGACGTTGCCATCGTCCGTGCCGACCCAGAGCACGCCGGCTTTCACGGGGGATTCGGCGATGGAGGTGATGCACGGCCAGTCGGCAACACCGTCGTCGCGCGAGAGCACGCCGCCGTTCTTATCGATTTTGCGGCCGAGGATGGACATTTCGTCGCGGTCGGCGTTGGTGGTGAGGTCTTCGCCGAGGACGGTCCAGGTGTCGCCGCGGTCAGTGGATTTAAAGAGATGGTTGCCGCCGTAATAGATAGTGTTGTGGTCGAAGTGGGAGATCATCAGCGGAGAATTCCACTGGAAGCGGTAGCGCGGCGACTGGTCGTTGGGCTCCTCCGGGCGGATACTCTTCGACTCGCTGGTCTTGAGATCGCGGCGGGAGAGGCTGCCATCCTGCGACTCGGCGTAAACGATGTTGGGATCCTTGGGATCGATGCGGTTGTAGAAGCCATCGCCGCCCTGCACGGTGATCCAGTCGCTGTTGCCGATGCCGGTGGATTGCGTGCTGGAACTGGGGCCGCACCAGGAGTAGTTGTCCTGCAGGCCGCCGCAGACGTGGTAAGGCTTCTGGTAATCGAAAGCCACTTCGTAGAATTGGCCGAGCGGGATGTTGTCGATGTGGCGCCAGTCATGGCCGCTATCCCAGGTCTCCCAGATGCCGCCATCGTTGCCGGAGAGGACGTGGTCGGAATTGTTGGGGTCGATCCAGATGCCGTGGTTGTCGCTGTGGACATCGCGGAAGCGGTCCTGCGCGAAGGTGCGGCCGCCGTCCTCGGAGTAATAAATGTTGACGCCGCCCATCCAGAGGCGGAGGTCGTTATTGGGGTCGATGCGAATCTGGCTGAAATAAGAAGGGCGCGGATTGGTGTCGCTCTCATGCGTCCAGGTGAGGCCCATGTCTTCGGAGCGGTAGACGCCGCCCGCGGTGGCATGCTCGATGAGCGCGTAGACGACGTTGCCGTTCTTGCGGTAGACGTCGACGGCGCAGCGGCCGTAGTCGCCGGTGGGAAGGCCGCGGCCTACGCCGCCGGTACCGAGCTTGGTCCAATGGAGGCCGGCATCGGTGGAGCGATAGATGCCGCCGCCGGGTCCGCCGCCGTTATATCCGAAAGCGGTGCGGCGCCGTTCGTAGGCAGCAGCGAAGAGGACGTTGGGGCTCTGCGGATCGATGGCGATATCGGAGACTCCGGTATCTTCATTGATGATGAGGGTTTGATTCCAGGTGGCGCCGCCGTCTTTGCTCATGAAGACGCCGCGCTCTTTGTTGGGGCCCCAGAGGTCACCGAGAGCGGCGACGTAGACGATATCGGGATCGGTGGGGTTGACCACGATGCGGCCGATGTGGTGGGTGGCGTCGAGGCCGAGGTGCTTCCAGGTAGCGCCGCCATCCATCGACTTATAGACGCCATCGCCCCAGGAGGAACTCTGGCGGTTGTTGGCCTCGCCGGTGCCGACATAGACGATGGAGGGGTTGGAAGGCGCGAGGGTGACATCGCCGATGGAGGGGTTGGGCTCATTTTCGAAGACCGCCTGCCAGGTGACGCCGCCGTTCAGGGTTTTGAAGAGGCCGCCGCCGGCGGTGCCGGCATAGATGATGCGCGGGTCTGACTCTACGACAGCGAAGTCGTCGGTGCGGCCGCCCATGGTGGCCGGTCCGATACTGCGGAACTTCAGATTATTGAGGATCTCGTCGTATTTGGGCTGGGCGAAAGCGGAAACGCCGAGTAACGCGAGAGCGAGGGCGAGTTTCGACGGCATGGAATCTCCTGGATGGATTGTTATTTTACACTACTGGCAGTAGTAGGGTCGGGGGACCATTGGCGGGGTGCGGCTATTCAGGCGTTTCGGTCCTGTTCGGGAGCGGCGCGGGCGGCTGCGGGCGGGCGTCGGGGTCTTTCCAGGGAGCGCCGGGCGCGATTTGCGGAACGAAGCCGTTGGCGGGCTTAGTGGTTTGCGGGGGCGGACTTACGGGCTCGGGATCGGACTCGAGTTGGGCTTGTTCGGCCTGGAGACGCTCGAGTTCGTGGAGGGCGTTGCGGTAATTGCGCTGGGTCATATCGATGCGGCGCTGGAGGCGGGCGAAGGTTTCGTCCATGCGGTTGAAAGACTCGCCGAGGATGGTGCAGTGGACCTGATTGCGCATGCCCTCCTGCCAGATTTCGGCCTCGACGCGGCGGAAGCGACGGAGGAGCCATTCGCAATCGATGAGGGTGTCGACAAGCATGCGCTGCTCGGGGGTATTGGGGAGGAAGCGGTCGTGGTAGTCGAACTTGAGGCGTTCGAGGTCGGCGGGGGTTTCGCCGTGGATGATTTGGGCGTGGGAGTCGATGCCGGATTTGAGAGCGTTTTGGGAAGAGCGGGCCTTGCCTTCGGGAGTGCGCGGTCCGGTGGACTTTTGTGCGTTGCGGCGATTGGCGGCGATCTGTTTTTGGGATGACATGGGGGGAGGGTAGCTTATGGGGTAATGGGCTGGCGGAGTCGGGAGGGAGTAAGTGGTTGAAAAGAGGGGGAAGATAGGTGGCAAATTGTTGTCACTCGGGTTTGGGGGTTTTGAGAGGTGACGACGGAGTGTAGGGACTGTTAAGGAGGCCGGTCACGTCATTTTCCGATAAGCCCATTTTTTACCCTTTGACCGCCCGCTTCGCGCGTACCCTGATCAAACCTCGCGATACATTGGAACAGAGGACACATGCGAACACGGCGCACGCGTTACGTCTGGCTGAGTTGCTTAGCCCTTCACATTCTTACCGCTGCGCAGGGCGACCGTTCTCGATTCGACCCGCCATTCCGAAATGAACTTCATGCACCTCGGGCCGGAGATGCACAGATAGTCCAATTTCTTAAGAGCCACCAAGGCCCGGAAACCACCGGCTCGTTCGCGCTCGTGCATGGACATTTCCTCGGTGACGGTACCGAGAATGTGGTCGTCGCGACGTTCTGGCCTGCGCAGGGTGGTGAAGCGACGGTCACTTCTTTATTCTCGAAGGGCACAAGCGGATGGAAGCTCGAATTCCGTCATGATTCACTAAACGTTGCTTATTGTCGTGTGGTCCCCGTCTCTTCCAGCAAGGATATTCTGCTCTGTCAAACCGACTACGTTGGACCGACGGGCCACCTTGGAAACGGGGAAGTTGATACCCATCTGTACACGGTGGACTTCACCCGAGACCCCGCAGACACCTGGTTCCTCGAACTTCGTGATACCGTCCGCACTGGCGCTCGATGCCGTTCGTGGGCCAGTCTGAAATCTGTGGGCCTTGCCCACGGCTCGCTCCACGTCTTGGTCGAATATGGTCGAAATCAACTACCGCCGGATGGAAAGTCACAAGCCGCAGTACAGCATGAAGGAAGCCCTTCCGGTTTTCCGCGCCGGTTATACGACCTTGACTTCGAGGTCGAGCCGACAGGACTAGTTCCGGCCAAGGGTTCTCAGAAGGACCTCGATTACATCACGGCTCGGTGGGAGGCAGGTTCGTGCCCGGATGGGCAATAGACGGGGTTCTGGACAAAAAACGGGTTACCGCCCATTTCCAAGAGCTTATGGCATCATTAAGCCGGATTATCGAAGGGAAGCCCACCTATCGGGAGCTTATCGGAAACATTCAGTCCGAGGGTTGCAGTGCGCGCCGATAGTCCGACCGTGTGACTCGGCCAGAACGCGCCTCGAACGTCTGCGATTTTGCCGGGAGTCCCATCGGAACGTCCGACGTATATTGAGACGACCGCCTCTTGGCTGTTTGGTCCAACGACGTTCTTAATGGAGATTTTGGTATCACCCTCCAAACCGATCTCAAATGTGGGACCACTGCGTCCGGCTCCAAATTCCCGCCTGGACCAACCGTCGATTGGTTCCTGAATATCTGTGGAGTTAAGAGCCATGCTATCGCCGATTCGGCCTCGTTCTTCGGCGGTTGCGCGCTCAAAATGGTCGCCAGCCCACCGACAGAGCCCATCAAGCATCGGACAATTGGTGTAGACAATACCGTTGACCGGAGTGAATCTGCCCGGGTCGCTTCCCGGCCCCCGCGCCGTGCGATCTAGTCTCAAACTGTGCCGTTCAATTTTGTTGGCGGTCACTTTGACGATCACAAGAGATGCAACCTCTTCGTCAGGCGGTTCCACCGCGCCAAGGAATTCCTTAAGCAGAAACCAAGGGTACCGGTAATAGCTCACCGAATGACCAAGCCGCGAAGAGTTTAGAAAGAAATACGCCTCGCTCGTGTTCCAGAGGACCGTTCCCCCCGCATAGTCTCGAAGGAAATAGACCCTGGTGTTGGCAACCAACGCAAGGACGACCACGACCGCGATGGCCAACGCTGTCCTGAAAGTTCGCGCACTCCCGATAGTGGCGGACACCTTCGCCGATCTATCCGTAAAGGCCGCGTCTCTTGCATCGCCCATAATTCATTGGACATCTCGGCGAACCCGGATTGCTACCACCTTTGGTAATCAGCCAATGCTTAGCGGCCATTATGCCGTCGAGCATGCCTCGCATCTCCGATAATGGCTGAAGCACGGCTCCCGCACGTGGTGGGAGTGGCCTTGGCAGGGGTGTAATCGAATCGATTACAATCGGCCCGTGTTCACGATTAAGCCCCTGCCTCGATTCACGGCTTGGCTGAATGGCTTAATTAACCGATGAGGCAGTGCGCGGTGTGATTGTGGCCGGATCAAGCGGCTGGAACTTGGTTCGATGGGGGATGTGAAGCCGGTTGGCGGAGGCATTTCGGAGCTTCGAATCCATGCCGGCGCCGGGTGGCGCATCTACCTGGTGCAGCGCGGCGACCAGTTGATTGTGTTGTTATCCGGTGGCTCTAAGCGCACGCAGAAGAACGACATCAAGCGAGCCAAGGCATTGGCCGCCTGGCTGGATTGAGAAGAATACGAGCATGAAGAAACGAATGAAAGTAAACGATCTACCCACGTTTGACCCAGCGCCGTATCTGAGTAGCGCACCGGCAATCGCCGCGTATTTGACCGACATTCTCGCGGCCAACGATGCCGGGCTTCTGGCTGCGGCATTGGGCGATATTGCGCGGGCCCGCGGTATGACCGAGATCGCCAAGGCTGCCGGAATCACCCGGGAAGCTCTTTACAAAGCGCTACGCCCGGGAAGCGAACCGCGCCTCGACACCGTGAACCGCGTCTGCGCCGCGCTGGGTGTTCGATTGGTGGCACAGCCCGTACAGGCAGCCTGAGGTATTGCGAAGAAACACATCCACAGGGTCAGTCTCGAAATGGACCGCCTCAGACACCCTTTTCGAACAGCGCTTTTATTATGCTCTTACGTGCGGGTGTGCTCCTGACTCTTGCGGGCGGATCGGCGGCCGCCGTACGGAGGCCGGCGCCTTGGGGCCGATGCACCGGCGATTCGTAAACCGGCCCAGTCAACGGAGTCACTTCAGCGCTTATCCTTTTCCGTATTATTGACGCCTCCCACTTTCAAGACAATCGGAGTACGTAAATTGCCGAACGAGATCGGAGACTGGCCTGATTCCAACTGTCCTCCATCCACGCTGGTGGCCAGAGTGTACTGTAGCCCTTCGAAGATTTTGAATAAGAATCGCCCATCCGTATTGACTTCCATTGCATCGACAACGGCGCAACAAGTATTCTCTTCATCAGAACTTTCGCGGTCCGGTAGTTTCAGTAGCCACACCTTCGCCCCATTCGCAGGCTTTCCCTGCGAATTCAGTACCTGTCCGCTCGCTGTTTCGCTCTTTACCTCGGGTGGCAATAAAAAGTCGTACCGCGCGCTCGTTGGCCCGCCTACCACGATTACCCAACCTTCCTCTTCCGATTTCCCAACGGGCCAATAGATCGCCGGATAAGGTGCCTCTGCTACCGGGAAGCAACACGAGTGAACGACGAGCTTGTATTTGCCAGGAGCCAGGTTCTGGAAGGCGTACTCACCATGTTCATCTGTGTTTGCTTCGCCTGAGAGCCAATTCTCTGAACCGTCCTCCGAATCGGGCAAGTGGACGAGTTGCAAATCGATTCCGGCTCCGGCGGGAGTGCCGTCAGAGCGAACCAAACGGCCGGAGATCTTTCCGGGCAGGTTCCTGTTGAGCGTCACATCGATCTGTGCACAACCGCGCGGTGCGACGGTCGCCGAGAGCATGCCGAAATCGTGCTCGGGCATGTGAAAGCCAACTGCTTCCACGCTCACGGTGTATTTCCGGCCGTTCAACCCGTCGAACGAGTACTGACCTTGTCCGTCAACAGTTACAGTTGCTGTTTCCTTGTTTTCACCTTGGAGATGAACCGATGCGCCCGCCAACGAATCTACGCTGCCGGGGCCATCGGGGGACAACTCAATCCGGCCGAATACTCTCGCTACCGGTTGAGCGACCCCCAGCCCTTCCAGATAAGCCAGGTCTTCCCCGGCGAACCTCACGTGCCTGCTCCGCGTACAGCCGCGTGCAGGGACATCCCCTTCACCGAATCGCTGCGTGTACATCAGATACTGTTCCCCGACTAAGAGTTGCGGGCCGTCGCACATGCCGTCGTCGAAAAGAATCAGCTCTTTCTCGGAAACCCCCTTAAAGGCTCGATCGATTTTCATTCGGAAGCGCGAAATCCGTGTCTCCGAACTTGGCAGCTCCTGCGTGACCGTTCCAAGAAAGACCATCGGCGACTGCCAGTAGGCCTGACATGGGGGCGGCTCCCGACTGCACTCGCAGGCGTTCAGTGCCGGGGAAGCAAAGCCGAGCAGTATAGCTGCGGCTAAGATCGGCACAAGCCATCGGGTCAGGTAAACGGTAAGCACTCGGTGTGGATTGCACTTCATACTTAGCTTGGACACCGGGAGCCCTAAATCGACTGCTCACTTCCGCAAGCTAGTACTGCGTGCCTGCCCGGCCAAAAGCCGATTGTGTGGCGGTTTACTTTGGGACCGGCTCTATGCCTTTGGGCTCTGCGACAAAGAACGGCGTTCCCGTCCATTACAAGAGTGTATGGAGTGATTAGCCCGGATTATGGACGGGAAGCCTACTTTGTCCCCTCAGGCGGGTGATTAGCGACGCGATGGCCTCGGCGAACCGCCTAGGCTAGCTCGACGCCATCAGAGGGATTCATTCTGTGTCGGAACTCGGTCCAGGTTGTCCACGATCAGCAGCGAGATTGGAGTCTTCCGCTTCTCGAGCTTCAGACCGAGGCGTTCCACCGAAGAAAACAGCAATACACTCTCGGCCTGCGATTCCGGCTGAAGGCTGGCTATACTCGAACCCGGCGCCGGAAGGTCCAAGGTCACGCGGTACTGGGGCTACCACGGTTGGTGGACTGCGGGAAAAACGGGGGATATCGGACTGAACTGGCCATAATGTTTCACGCCCTCCGCGCTTCGCGGCGGAGTCCTTCGTGGACCAGCATCTTCAGCAGGGTCTGATATCCGATGCCCTTGCGCAACGCGATTTCCCTCGCCTTCCTTACGTCCGGTTCGGGCAGGCGTAGCGCGATCTGTACACTGCTCGTCTTGTTCAACTGGGCGACAAGACGCGATCCCGCGGGCAACTTGGCCTCTTTCGGTCCGCCCCCCGACTTCTGCTTCAAGAACTCACGTCCTTCGCGACTGGACCACCACTTCGCCTCTTGCTCTTCGTTTATAAAGTTCGGCAGCTCGATCGATTTCTTTCTCATCGCTTACTCCCCTTGCAGTCGCCGGGCAAGGTAATCCTTCTTCTGCCCGGCGTCCAGGCCGTACGCGGTAACGACTCGGATTTTCTCGCCCCGCTCGGTCAAGACCACGGCCAGAAGGCGTCCGGCAACAGTTTCACCGTAATACACGTAGCGGGCCTCTCCCCGCACCTCTTGCTCATAGATGAGGATTGGGGCGGCCGACAGCGCCGCCTCTACTTCATCTCGCTTGATCCGGTGAGCCCGGATCTTGCGCAAATTGCTCTCATCCCAGTCGAACACCGCACTTCCATTGTATATGCGTTGCATGACATGTGGAGGCTAGGGAGCGCGAAAGGGCGTTACCGTCCATTTCCAAGAGCTTATGGCATCATTAAGCCGGATTATGAAAGGGAAGCCAAACCCACGGTTGCGGTCCTGAAAGCTTGGATCCGTGAGCAAGGCAGAGGAGATTCCAAGACGCTATTTCCCAGCACCCGAGGCGGACCGTTGAGTGCCGACGGTGTTCAGCACTTGCTCGCACGCCACGTGGCACTGGCGCGGAAGCACTGTGCTTCGCTGCGGAAGAAAAGAGTTTCACACCACGTGCTTCGGCATGCCGCGGCCATGGAACTGCTAAAGGCCGGTGTGGATCGAGCGGTGATTGCGCTGTGGCTCGGCCACGAGTCCGTCGAAACCACTCAGATCTATCTCGATGCCGACCTTGCCTTGAAGGAACAGGCATTGGCAAAAACGAATCCAGTCAAAGGCGCTCCCAAACGGTATCAGCCCGACGACGAGTTGATGGCCTTCCTCAAACAGCTCTAATCCCAAGCCTCCGGACTATGCCGCATGTTGAACAACTGGTGTGCAAGCAACCCTGTATTCAGAGGGCCTTCGGCTGGTTCGTTTTGATCCTCGCGGCATAGTCCGGGACGCGGCATAGTGGCGGAATCGGTGGGGGTGCAGCGGTTTGTTGACCCCGGCGCGTTTGGCGGATTCCCGGCAGGCGTGCCAGACGACCTTGTCGGTGATCGGAGTGTCGGCCGTGTGATGCCTGCCGACAGGGAACAGCCAAACGGCAGGTTTACGGGCGAGTCGGCGATAATGGGCGCGCAGTTCTTGGTACAGATTGGGGCTGAGCACAATGTCGCGGTCCTTGCCGCCTTTGCCCTCGTGGACATGAACCACCAAGCGCGCAGAATCGATATCGGTGAGTTTGAGTGCCGCACACTCGGCGCGACGAACGCCGGTACCATAGAGGGTCATGAGAATGGTGCGATAGAAGGGGATGGGCGCGGCGTCGATCAGGCTGGTGACCTCTTCCGGGCTCCAGATCACCGGGAGTGAATCTTCTTCTTCGGGTAAGGCAATTCGTCCCAGTTCCAGGACCGCTTGAGGACCTTGCGGAAGAAGAATCGGAGCGCACCGACGATCTGATTGACCGAGTTGTCGGAGAGTTTCCGGTCACGGAAAAGGTGGGCCGTGTATTCACGGAGTTGATCCGGCCCGAGTTGGTCTGGGGAACGGTGGAAATAGCGCGCTAAATCCTCGATGATGCGCAGGTAGGCGCGCGTGGTACCTTCAGTGTAATTGCGACGTGCGATTTCATCGAGCGTCAATTTTCGTAGATGGGTCACAGGGACCTCCTTGTGACCCGAACTTACTCCCGGCGAACGCAGAATGCACGCGTCTCCCCACGCGAAGCGTCTGCTGTAAGGCTTAGTTCAAGCCCACCTATCGGGAGCTTGTCGGAAATGACGCCTGTTTCGTCGCAGCTTTTCGTCAGTTATGCTGAGAACTTCGGGGTTTGCCGGCAATTTGACCGGAAATCAACCACCACTACTGCTGCACGGTGATCAGCGTTCCCGCCTGCGTCGTCATGCCGTTATACGTGGCGATCGTTGCCTGGTCGCCGTTGCCGAGCGAAGAGGGCACTATCACATTGAACTGAAACTCGCCCGGCGTCACATTCAGGCCGGCGAACGTTACTTTCGCAGGCACGCCGCCGATGGTGATGGCCGGCAGCGGCGAGAGCGTTCCCGACTGCGTTTCGGACCCGCTCACCACCGTTGAAGACGTCGATCCGAAACCGTTGGCGTACATCACGATTGTTTCGCCGGGCTGGGCGGGAGTGGTCAAACCAGGATACAGACTCGTGGGCCCAATGTAACTTCCGTTGGCGTGGGTGGCCGCAATATAAGGTCCGCCGCCGAAAACGAAGAACGAGGGAGAATCCGCCCGCGCCTGCACCATGAAACTTGCGCTGATGGCTCCATTGTTGGAGACCTGCACGGGCACCGATCCCGAAATGGCATTAGGAGGCACGAGAATGTTCACCTGCGTGGGGCTGATGTAATAAATGTAGGATGGCACGCCGTTGACCGTAACGCTAACACCATCAAGATTGGTTGGCATTTGGCTACCCGCAAAGTCCGAGCTCATCCAGGTGCGCGTATCGCCAGCCGGGCCGAGATTAGAGCCTTTGATCTCCACCCACGTGTTCGGCGCAATCGTCGTAACGCCGCCCTCCGCATTTGCCACCAATGTAATCGTCGGGGCGGGAGCAATGATCTCCTTATCGACCCAGGGATTGGTGTTGAGAAATACAGCCAGGCCGCCCGATCCCACTTGGGCGCCCACTGACTGACCGACGAGCAATTCGGGAAGGCCGCCGGTGACAAGGTTGGCGGCCCCGACCGCACCGGGCCGCTGTCCCAGGGCCAGCGCGGTATCGACGAGGGTTCCGTCGCCATTGCCGAGCAAGACCTCGGTGTAATCGGCGGGGTTGCCCACTGCGACATCGAGATTGCCATCGCCGTTGAAGTCGGCAAGAGAAATTGAAGTCGCGCCCACCCCGTCGGTGCCTGCGAGCGCCACCGTGACGGGCGCCTGAAACGTGCCATCGCCGTTGCCGGTCAGCGTATACACATTGGGCGTTCCGGGGTTCCCGCTCGTCCCCGCAACGTAGCCCGCCACAATCAGGTCGAGTTTGCCGTCACGCGTCAGGCTGCCGAGCGCGTCCACGGTATACCGCGTGGCCGTGGTCTTGGGCGGCGCCGCGGCGGTGAAAGTGCCGTTCGCCTGCCCAAGGTAAACGTGCAGCGCCCCGTTGCTGCTGCCGCCTGTGTTCGCATTTCCCTGATCCGCCACCACCAGATCGGTGCGGCCATCGCCGGTCAGGCTGCCCGCCGCAAGCCCCGATGGAAAGAGCGAGGAATCGATCTGCACGGGCGTTCCGAGCGTCCCATTGGCCTGCCCGAACAGCACGAACACACCGGACGGCGCACTTCCCTCTCCCACCCCCACCGCGACGTCCATCCGGCCGTCGCCATTGAAGTCGCCAACCGCCAAACTCACAGGAGAAGCCGGAAGGCTGTAATCCTGTTCCCCGGCGAAGCTTCCGTTGCCCTGGTTGGTGAGCACGGACACTGTCGAACCTCCGGCCACCACCGCGTCGGGCTTGCCGTCGCCGTTCATATCCGCGGCGACTACCATGGAAGGGTTGGCGGCATTGATCGGGCTGGCGATTGCGGTCCCCAAATCCCCTTTGCCGCCGCCCGGCAGCATGGCCAGGGAGTTGGTCACATAGAAACCGGATTCCAGGCTGTTATTCAGCACCAGCACATCGGTCAAACCGTCACCGTTAAAATCCGCGCTCGCGATTTGGTGGGTTCCGTAGGACGAACTGTAGACGCCCGTGTTATACACCGGCGAGTCGACAAAGGTGCCGTCGCCGCGCCCCATCAGAATCTGGTACATGGGGATCGGCATGTCCTGCCCGCCGCTGGTGTATATGCCTCCTGTGCTCGATCCCATCACGATATCCAGGTTGCCGTCGCCGTCGATGTCGGTGATGGTTGTCTGCATATCGTCCGGCAGCCCGGCATAGCTGGGACCGGTCTTAAATGTCCCATCGCCATTGCCGTAGAAGATGTTGACGCTCCCCGGTCCGGTCACCACCGCATCGAGATTGCCGCTGTTCCGCAGGTCGCCGACGGACGTAGTGCCGGTGCCGCTGTTATTGACGGCCGCCAGGGCCGCATTGGTCGGACCCTGCGTAAACGCGCCATTACCGCTGCCCAGGAGCACCGTGCCGCCGGCCAGCAGGTCCTTCTTGCCGTCGTTATTGAAGTCGCCCGTCTCCGCCTGATATCCACCGTTCCAGGTAAGGGTCGACACCGGACCCGTCGTAAAGGTCCCTTTGCCATTGCCCAGCAGTGTCGTCACCGCGCCGCCGATCGTGACCAGGCCGTTGTTATTCTTCACGCTCTGGATGCTCAGCACCACGATGTCCGGGTAGCCGTCCCCATTCACGTCGTCGATGGTGACCGAATTGCCCGCTGGGTTCGGCACGTCATAGTACATAGGGGTCTGAAATGTCCCGTCGCCATTGCCGAGGTAGACTGCCGTAGCCGGCTGCTGGGTGGTGGGATCGGTAAGTCCCGGCACCACAAGGTCGAAGCTGCCGTTGTTGCGCAGGCTCGCAGCCGAAAAGGTTGCGACCAGGCTGGTATTGGGCAAAAGGGTGGTGGTATGGGTGTTGGCCGTTAGATTCGTGAGGACGATCTCCAGCCCGTAGTTGCCCAATACCGCGCTGATGGCCGCGCCGGCGGAGGTGACGCCCAGCAGCAGGATGCTGCTGGTGGCGGGCAGCCCGAGTACCTGGTTGGCGCACCCGCGGGCAAAGACATCGGGCGTGGTCGTCAGTCCCGCCAACTGGTGAAAATAATCCTGCGCGCCGGTCAGCGAGGTGGCGTAGCTCTCGCTCAGTGTGGGAGCGGCCGGCAGGAAAAAGTCCTCATCGAGGCTGCAATTGGATTGGCGGCGCAGCACCACCGCATACGTCGATGTAACATCGGCGACGGTGGTGGCATTAGGAATGTAGTTGGCGCCCACCAGCCAGTTGCCAAGAAACGGAAGACCCGCCACGTCCGAACTCAGGGCTGGAGTAAAGGTAGTAGCGCTGGTTGTCCGCGCGCGCAATCTGGGGGTAGGACCGGGAGCGGCAACAACGCCGGAAACGTTTCCATTGGCCAGCATCCCGTTGATGTTATTACCCAGAAACGCTTTTGACAGTCGAATGCAGACCGCAATCAGGGCAGGCGCAATCAAACCCGTCCCCCCGAACTCGTCAATGCATTTGTCTGTTATGGCTTCAAGCGACGCCGTTACCGCGTCAAAGGATCCGGAGATCGTCGGTGCCTGGCTGTAATCCTGCGCATGTGCTGGCCCGGCGCCGGCGAACCCCAGGATTGCCAGGAGGATCGCGATGGCGAGCGTTCGAGCCGAGAATTTTCTCAGGGCCAGTCTCAGTCGCGAACCATTCGATGGAGCGCGCGCTGCGATTTCTTTCACAATGTCTTCCAGCGGCGCAAGGGGTAATGCGTGTCCACGGCGTTCTGCAAGCGCCCGACGGAAATCCTCCCGGACGCGACCCTCCACCAGGTATATAGCCCGGAACTTCGGGCGGAAGTAAACCTGAATTGTGCGGCGAAGTTCCCGATAGACCAAAGCCATCAGTGGGTCGAGGGCATCGCTTCCGCCAAGCCCCCCTCCCAATAGCCGCGTCACTTCTCCGCGAGTCTCCACCACGCCGACCAACTCCTTGCAACTCGTCTGATCTGTATCCCCGCTGGTTACGAAATTATGACATGGTTTTGCCCTCTTTTCCCAGAATCCTGTGCCACTCGGAGTGCGAGCCAATCCGGAGGGACACAATGGGGTCGAACATCGACACGTAACTCCTTCGTCATCGGCGCGCACGTGGGAAAGCGCGGATGGACTGAAATATCGGGCAGGCTCACAAAGCCCAGCTTCGGACTCACCTGATTCCGTAGAGCGGGCGTCGTTGAGCACGCGGGTGCTCTCGATATCTGTTAAGCAGTCTGGCGCGTCTCCGGCCGCCTGGTGCGCCTGTACGGCGGCTTCGGCGGTTGGCATGCGCGTCTCCCCTCTCTCCATGCCGCAGTCGTGATACCTACGCAAGCCGTCGGCTCGCACACTTGCAGCGGTCGGCGGGAGATCTCCAGCGGGAGGAAACACATCGGAGCGGCGCGCCGGGACTCGAAATACGCATTGTGGACAGAAAACGTTAGCACTCTATCGGAAGTGACGCGGCGCAAATAGCCTCAGGGAAGACGCGACATTGTATCGCCGCGTTACTTTCGATAGAGCCGTTTGAAGGAAGCCGCTCGCGTTTGCGGCGGACGCGGCACCGGAGCGTAT
>DATAUB010000016.1:0-41711 GCA_036268475.1 Bryobacteraceae bacterium
TCATGGTGGCTTTCTATAGTTTCTCGCCAAGTCGCGAAGTCGCCAAGGACGCAAGAGCTACGCGGTCACCCGGGCGAAGCCGGCGGCCACACCTTTTGCGCACGCGTAGCGTCCGCCGCGCGAGCGGCTTCGTTCAAACGGGGATATCGGACTCTGACGGTACTCAAAGGCTCCGACCCGAGGCAATGTGCGATGGCCGCTGGTAAACGCTGCGCCGTCAATGGTGGCAATTCCATCGACTGCCACCGTCAGGAGCGGTGCTTCGGATGGATCAGTTCCATCGTTTTCTACGGCAGGATCGATCGAGAAACACGAGACGTAACGAGATACCCGGGCGCGACAGAGACTCCGTTCGGCAGGGCACGGCCGCCTCTAATCTCAGCGCAAGCTACTTCGGCAGCGAAATCGTAATGTTGCGATACCGCATCCCCGGGTCGTGATCCCCCTGGAAAAAGATGGGCCCCGGCTCACCTTCGTCGCTGTCCAGCGCCCCACCGGTGATCCCCGGGATTTCGACTTTGTCGTGAATCGTCACCCCGTTGCGCACCACCGTCAGCGTCCGCCCCACCAGCGTTATGTCGAACGTCTGCCACTTGCCCGCATCGAGCGGCATATCTTTGGCCGGCGCGATGAACCCATAGAGCGCGCCCATCTCATGGCTGGGTATGCGTCCCCCTTCGGTCCCCACCTGGATCTCGTCCCGTCCGCGTAGAAATATCCCACTATTGCAAAGCTGCGTCTTGCCGTCCGGCAGCTCATTGGGACAATTCACCTCCACGCGCAGTTTGAAATCCTGAAACGTCCGCGTGGTGCGCAGGTTGGCCCCACGTTCCTCGTTCACCAGTTCGCCATCCTTTGCCGCCCAATGATTGCCGGCCCCGCTGACGGTCGGCTCCCACCCCGTCAGGTCCTTGCCGTCGAACAAGGGCACCGGCGGCGTCCACGCTTTCGGCATCGGGCGGTCCAGCTTCGGCGCCCGTACTCCGGCGATTTTGGTGCCGCTGGTGTCGCCCTGCTTCTCCACGCCCGCCAGCTTACCGGCTTCGGCCGTCAAGTCCCAATCGACTTCCGGACCACGCCCCGCCGCGCTCACCGCGATCAGCAGATGGCCGCCTTCGAGCTTCGCGTCCACAATTGGGCGAACGGCGCCGCCACGCGGCTGGATCCGGCCGCTCAAATGGCCAGTCTCCTCCACAATCTCCATCCATTGCGGCCACGACCCGTGGGCATTGGTGAGCGTGAGGTCCCACCGGCCCAGAAAGGCCTGTCCACCAGTCTGCGCGAACGCCGATGAGCAAAGCGCGAAAATCAGAAAGATTCTACGGGGTGGTTTCATCACTTCCGCAGTGTAGCGAATTGCGCAAAGTTCGGACGCGGCTGGCGCCGATTCGGGTGCGCGGGGAGATTCGCGAAATGGCGGCGCAAGCAGAGCACGACGGGGAGTGTTTTCGGACCTGACATTCCGTGCCTGAGCGAAACGCTCTGATTGTCCTGGGACGAAATATGATAGGCCCACTCTTCGGCCACGATCCGGGTTCGTGAGCAGGCCCCCCAACTCTCGGCGGCAGGGGTGCGCACTCGGGCGACCGTCTGTGGCATTTGGGAAAAGAGCGCGGTGTGCTACGCTCGTCGCATGCGGCACGCGATTCGGATAGGGCCGTGTCTGTTGTTTTCATTCCTGGTTCTAGCGCAAACGCAGCCCGATGCGGCGAAGGTCTTAGAGGGAGTCAGCCAGACCTACAAGAACGTATCCACCTACGAACTAATAGCCGATGTCACCCTGCACCAGGGCGGGACAAAGACAAACCTGCCCGGTCACGTGCTGTTCGCGTTCAGGTTCCCCAGTCGCTACCGAATGGAAACCGAGATGTCCGGCGAGGGAAGCGACGATGCGGCCCCAGAGAAGACATTGATCGTTTATGACGGCTCCGCATTGTGGTCGTATGTGGCCGAATCGAATGAGTACGACACCATTCCTGCGGGCGAACTGACTGACGGCGCCCCCGGCGATAAGGGCGATTTAAGGCCTGCGGCCATGGACCATTTCATGATGTGGCGTTATCGCAGTGCCACCGACTTCGCTGCGGGGGCCAAAGTACTTCGAGAAGAGGCCCTGGAACTTGCTGGTGCCGCATCGGATTGCTACGTAGTAACACTTTCGACAAAGACGGGCGCGTACACGTGGTGGGTGGACAAGCGGACCTTCCGAATTCTACGCGAGGACAGCCCCGGATCAAGCTCGGTGTTTACAACGGTTAAGCTAGATGTCGCGTTACCCGATGATCTCTTTAAATTTGTGCCGCCTCCCGGTGCTCGGAGACAGCGGAATTAGCTCTGGGCAGCAAAACCCTGTTGTGGACAAATACGGCATTACCGGACTTTGACGGTACTCAAAGGCTCCGAGCCGGGTCAATGTACGAGGGCCCGCTGGTAAAGCTGCGCCGTCGATGGTGGCAATTCGCGTTCAACGAGGATGCGACATATGGATGAGGAGCCTCACATGAAGGCCTTTGAGTTCGAGAGCACAGTCACACCAGGGGGCCACATTGCGCTTCCTGCCGAGGTCGTCGAGGAGATTCCGGCCGGAGAGCAGCTTCGGGTCGTCATCATGTGGGAGCCGTCCGGCACCGACTCCGCTTGGCGATCTGCCGGGCGGCAGCGGTTCGAATCTGCGTATTGCGCCGAAGATGCCGTTTACGAACAGTTGATTTGATCGATGACTCTCAGGCACGGTGAAACCGGTCCCAGCCAGGCGTTATTCAGCCAAGCACGGCAACGCCATCGTTTGACACCCTCCGGTGGAAGCCGTAACATCCAGTTATGGAACCGATCGCGGAGACATACCGCTACATCGTCCGCTTGGCGGGCGTGCGCAGCGGAAACCCCATGGTGGAAGGCACCCGCGTTGCCGTCCACGACGTCGTCGGCTTGCTTCAGAATGGCGAAACGGTTGACACGTTGAGGGCAAACTGCTTCCCGAAGCTCACCAAGTCTCAGGTTTACGAGTGCCTTGCCTACTATGAAGATCACCGGGGAGAAATCGACCTGCTTGTAGCCAGGCAGATGTCGCCGGCTTCAGAGTGAAGTTCTTGCTCGACCACGACGTGCCTGACGACCTGAGTTACTTGATCGAGCAGCTTGGCCACGATGTCACGCTCTTGCGCAAAGCCCTTCCCGGCGATTCCTCCGACGAAGCCGTACTCCAGTTTGCCCACGAGCACGGGTTTGTGCTGGTGACCTGCAACCGGGACGATTTTCTCGATCTCGCAACGAGGAGGCCCCATCAGGGCATCGTGATTGCGATTCGCCGCCGGACCCGCGCAGAAGAACGGGCCGCGCTATTTCGTCTGCTGGAGCGTGCCGGCGAGACCGGACTCCGAAACAACGTGTCAACTTCGCCTGACTCGCGAAAGACGCAATCTCCGGTGCGGGACCGTTCGAAGTTCTGTCAAACACTTGCCCGATCTTGATGCCGATGGACGTTGGCGAGGTCACCGGGATCGCCGCCCTTGAAGTCGTGTAGTGGTACGTCTCTGCGAGCCGCGCACGCCTCCGATTACATGAAGCATTGTCCCGGCGGCCGGTTGGAACTTGGAGCTGTTTCCGGCGTCCAAATAAGAGATCGATTCGACCTGCGAGTCGGATGGAGGACCGCAGTGGGTACCTATTTCTCGCTGTGCCACACCCCGTGGGGTTCTTGGAGGAGGAATTCCGTGAGACCACTCGGTTGCTTACTGATGGTCGCCCTTGCAAGAACGGTAGCGGGCCAACCTCTTGCCAGCCAGCACTCTGAGCGTCACGGCCTACAAGCTCCTATTGAAAAACTGGTGCTGTCCGATGAAGGATTCGATGAGGCCCTCGGAAAGCTGGCAGCACGCGCTACCCAATGCCGTGATTGGATTCGAGGCGGCAGTTAGTGACGCTGGAGCCAAGGCGCCCGGTATCACGGGAGAAATAAAGAACGGCACCGTTGCTGAAGTGCTCGATTTGATGGTTGCTACCGATCGGCGATACACCTATGCGGAGCCCATGCCCGGAGTGATCGAGGTACGACCGAAGATAGAGAACCGTGAACTGGCCGCGATCCTTACTCTTGCCGTGCCGGAGGCGCGGATCGAAGCTCAGGATTGGCCTCAGAATATTATCATGCATGTGGCCGGATTCCTGCCGCAGTTGGGCCAGTATTTGCGGGCAAGGGAGATGGCATGGTCGCGCAGCATCGGCAGGCCGCTTCCTGGAAGGGCCGGTAGCATCCTGTCATCGGACGCACCTATTCCGGAGGTTTCAGTCGCGGTGCGGGACACTACGGTTCGCGGAGCCCTGGACGCAATTGCAGCCTACACGCAGGAGCACGGCTCGAAGACAATGCCTTATAATCCATGGGCGCCTCCGACCGGTTGGCGGGTCGACTTCAGACCGGACGCGGAAGCCTCGACCGGCTTAGGGGGTTACGTCAGTTGGGCGCCCTTCCCATGATCCAATGTCAAGGGTGGTCAATTTGCACTCGCGACGCCTGGTTCAAAGACGTGAGCCAGGCTTACCAACTCTTCACTCCGCATCCCGAGCGCGAAATTCGGCATGGGAAAAACTGGCGGAACATGTGCCGCCGTATTTGGCAGGCGTACGCTTGCCGGTGGCGTCAAGCCCTGCGAAAAGAATCCTACTCAGAGTCTGCGCCACCGCCACTAAAGCGGTGAACACTTCCCGGTCACTGAACGCCGGTCTGCGGGCAGGCTCCCGACACCCCGCGATACTTTCGATTTGGACGCTTCTGCTGGATTCGACCGGCAATCACCCACGGCGGGCGCGCAAAGCGGCGGGCAGTAGGACAATACTGGGATAGGTGAATCGTACGCGCATTCTCTATAGCACGATCCTCGCAGCCGCAGCCGTGGCGCCGGGATTTTCGGCGGACGTGGCGGTCAACCCGCAAAAGATGCCGGCTATCGGCACAGTGGATCGGCGCTTTCAGGCATACAACATCGAGATGCTGGAAGTGACCGGCGGCCGCTTTTGGAAACCCTATAAAGATATCCATGCGGCTACGCCCGACGACCATGGGCGCGGCGCCACACCGGCCGGGATGAGCGCCAGTCTCTACGAGTACCGTCCGCCCATCGACCTGACCAACGCCCGGTTGCGCAAACTGGCGGGGGCGCTGGGGCCGGCCTACGTGCGGGTGAGCGGCACCTGGGCCAACTCGACCTACTTCCCCGATACCGACGGGCCGACGCCCAAAACTCCGCCGGCGGGATTTAACGGCGTGCTGACACGCGCGCAATGGAAGGGCGTGATCGACTTCACGCGGGCGACCCATGGCGAACTGGTCACGTCGTTCGCCACCAGCGTGGGAACGCGCGATGCGCACGGCGTGTGGACGCCGGCGCAGGCGCGCGCGGTGCTGGCCTATACGAAGTCGCTGGGCGGACGGATCGCGGCGGCGGAGTTCATGAACGAACCGAATTTCGCGGCCATCGGAGGAGCGCCGGCAGGGTACGACGCGGCGGCCTATGCGCGCGATATCGCGGTATTCAAGCCCTTTCTCAAAGAGACGTCGCCCGATACGCTTTTTCTCGGGCCGGGGTCGGTGATGGAAGGCGGACGGGTCTCGCTTCCGATGCCGGGCGGCACGCTGCATAGCGAAGACTTGCTGCGCGCCAGCGGTCCGGTGTACGACATTTTTTCGTTTCACATTTACACGACGGTGTCGCAGCGCTGCGGGGGCGGCGGCCCGCAAATGGCGGTGACGCCTGCGACGGCGCTGGCTGGCGACGTGCTCGCGCGCGCCGACGGGATCGAAGAGTTCTACGCGGGGTTGCGCGACCGGTACGAGCCGGGCAAGCCGCTGTGGATCACCGAGACGGCCGATGCGGCCTGCGGCGGAAATCCGTGGGGCTCGACCTTCCTCGACACGTTCCGCTATCTGGATTCGCATGCGCGCCTGGCGCAGAAGGGCGTGCAGGCGATTGCGCATAATACGCTGGCGTCGAGCGATTACGGCCTGCTCGACGAGAAGACATTGGCGCCGCGACCCGACTACTGGGCGGCGCTGCTGTGGAACAAACTGATGGGGACGACGGTGTTGAAACCGGACGCGCCGGAGGCGAGTGCGCTTCATCTTTATGCGCAGTGCATGAGCGGCGTCCCGGGCGGCGTGACGGTGCTGGCCATCAATACCAGCCGAAGCGACGCGCAGACACTGACCGTGCCCGGGGCCTCGGAACGTTACACGCTGACTGCGCCGGAACTGGAAGGCGCGCGCGTGGAACTCAATGGAAAGGCGCTCGCGCTGGGAGCGGACGACTCTCTTCCGGCGCTCGCGGGTGTGCCCGCGGCATCGGGCAACATCGCGCTGGCGCCGGCCAGCATTACATTTCTGGCCATCCGGCAGGCGCACAACAGCAGTTGCCACTAAACTATGAAACGACGTCATTTCATGCAAGGCGCAGCCGCGATGCTGGCCGCACCGGCGGCGCTGGACGCGTTCCAGGGGCAAGCACAGGAACAGAAGTGGATGGCGGCCGCGGAGGCCTTGAAACCTCAACTGCGGCGCACACCGGTGACGCCCGTCTCACTGGTCCGCATGGTGGCCGACCCCGGCACGTTCCTGCGCTGGCGGGTGGAGCCGACGGCGCCCGCCGCGGAGGTGAGCAAGCAGCTCATGCGCGGCGGCGATGCGGTGACGCTCGACTTCGGGCGGCACCTGGTGGGCTACCTGACCTTCACCATTACAGGAGAAGGCCGCGGCATCGACGCGCCCACGCGGCTGAAACTCACGTTCGGCGAGGTGCCGGCGGAAGTGGCCGAGCCGTTCGACCCATACACGGGCACGTTGAGCCGGGCGTGGCTGCAGGACGAAGTCATCAATATCGACGTGCTGCCGGCGACGATCGAAATGCCGCGCCGCTATGCGTTCCGGTTTCTGAAGATCGAGACGGTCGCTACGTCGCCGAACTTCGCGGTGCGCTTGAGCGGCATTCGCGCGGGGGCGGTGACGTCGGCGGGCAACGCTCCGGCGGAACTGCCGCCGGGCACGCCGGAGTTGCTGCGGCGGATCGACAGGGTGAGCGTGGCGACGCTGCGCGACTGCATGCAGACGGTGTTCGAAGACGGGCCGAAGCGCGACCGCCGTTTGTGGATCGGCGATATGCGCCTGCAGGCGCTGACGAATTACGCGACGTTTCGCAATTTCGATCTGGTGAAGCGGTGCCTCTACCTGTTCGCGGCGTTCCCGCGCGAGGACGGGCTGGTGGCGGCGTGCGAATTCGAGGAGCCGCAGCCGCATCGCGGACACGAGTACATCATCGACTACGCCGCGCTGTACGCCGCCGCAGTGGTGGATTACGCAGAGGCGTCGAATGACTGGGCGACGGCGGTGGAGTTGTGGCCGGTGGTGCGGCGGCAGATGGAGATCCTGTCGGGGTACGTCGGCAAGGACGGAATTTTTGCGGCGCCGGCCAATGCCTGGGTGTTCATCGATTGGTCGCAGAATCTGGATAAGACGGCGGCGATGCACGGCGTCTTTCTGTATTCGCTGCGATATGCGCAGCAACTCGCGGAGAAGGCCGGCGCGCATGAGGAGGCGGCGCAATACGGGAAACTGATGGCGGCTTTGACGAGCGCGGCGCGGGCGAACTTCCGGGACGAAAAGCAGCGCGTCTTCGTGAGCGGGCCGAAGCGGCAGGTGTCCTTCGCCAGCCAGGCGTGGATGACGCTGGCGGGCGTGGCATCGGACGATGAGGCGATGGCCGCGTTGCGGACAGTGGCTTCCATGCAGGACGCGGTGAAGCCGGGCGCGCCGTACCTCTATCACTACATGGTGGACGCCATGATGCGCGTCGGCATGAAGCAGGACGCGAGGGCGCTGATTGAGCGATATTGGGGCGGCATGGTGCGCGCGGGCGCGGACACGTTCTGGGAAGTGTACGATCCGGAGAATCCCCATCTGTCGCCCTACGGAAATACTTTGGTAGTGAGCTACTGCCACGCGTGGAGCTGCACGCCGGCGTATTTCCTGCGCAGCGGCAAGTTGCTCTGACGGGCGCTCTCACGCGATGAAGCCTACGGGCGCGGCGCCGGCAAGGCGCGCCGGCTTGGCGCGCGCGTAGCTGGTCTGGTTGGCGCGGACGGTATCAATGGCTTCCCGAAAATATTCTTCTACGCGGCGGAGCGGACTGCCGAGCGCGAGGTCGTGCGCGAAAAGCAGCTTGCCGTCTTCGATTACAGCTTTCAGGTCGGCGCCGGTGAGTCCGCGAGCGGCGATCGCGATCGCCTGGATATCGGCGGTGTCGAAGGGTGCGGGGACATCGGCGAGGAGGTCAGAGAGGATGGAGGCGCGGGCGGCGGCGGCGGGCAGACGCGTTTCCAGCCAGAGTTCGACGCGCCCGGAGCGCACAATCGCAGCCGGGAGACTGCCGACGTTCATGGCGGTCATGATCACGCATACACGGCCGGCGCTGGCGCTTTCGAGGCCATCGAGCATGGTGAGCAGGTAGCGGTAGAGGCCGTGCTCTTCCCTGGTTTCGAAGATCACGTCGCTATCGTCAATGAAGATCACGGAAGGCGCGTTCTTTTTGGCGGCTTCGAAGATTTTCTGCACATCGCGGTAGAAATAGTCGGTGCCGGCGATGACGGTGCCGTCAATGAGAAAGAATTTGCTCTTCAGGCGGTGGGCCAGGGCCCGCCCGATGGTGGTTTTGCCGGTGCCGGGCGGACCGGCCAGCAGGACGCCGCGCTTGGGCTTCAGGCCGTAGCGGGCCGCCAGCGCATCGTTTTCGAGCGGCAGGGCGATTTTCGATTCGAGCGCACGAATGACGTCGTCGACACCCTTGAGATCGCGAAGATCGACGGGAGTGACTTCGCCGAGGTCGACATTGCTGACGAGGTATTGTTCGCGCAGGTAGGTGATGAGATCCGCGGTGGTGGCGCCGCTGTTGCCGGCGAGCCACTGACAGGCGGTTTTCAGTTGATGAGCGTTGAGGGCCGGGCCGAAGCGGAACACCTGGGAGTAATCGAGACGGGCGGCGATGCCGGGCGGCAGCCAGGCGCGGCAGACCGCGGTATAGTCCTCGGGCGTAAATTCGGCCATTTCGATGGTGTGCGCGCGGCGGCTGACAGGCGCGGGTTCGTCGGCATCGGTGCCGAATACCAGTTTCTTGTTTTGCGCCGCTGCCTCTCCCAGCAAGGCGGTGAGCGCCATTTCGAGCAGGTTGGTACGGAGATAGCTACAGTTATCCACGACCGCGCGCACCAGGTGCAGATCGTCAACAATTACTAAGTCGGCAGTAGCCATGGCACGATCCAGCATGGCGAGGAAGGCCTCCTCGATAGCTTCCGGAGTGCGGGCGGTTAGTTCGGCGAGTAACTGGCGGGCGCCGAGAAATACTCCGCCGGCGAGCCGGTGGAGATGCGCGAGAACAGTGGTCCGGCCCATGCCGGGTTGCGCCCGCAGAACGAAGATGTCGCCTCTGGAAAGGCTGCCGGTCAAGCGATCGCAAGCGTTCACCTGCGCCGGCGCCAGCGGTATTGAAGTCGTCATATATCGATTGGAAAATGGGGACCGCGCTCCAAGACACTACCGGCTCGAAGCGTTTACACAGACGATGGCTGGGGATCAGGCGAACAGGCGGGCGGAAAGCGAGCCACCCGTTACGATGCCGGACTCCGGATTGCGTGAAGATAAGTTCGTTCCAATCGACAATAGGTGCCTCCTTTCCAAGAATGTAAGACCTTGGCTAAGATAGCATGGACGTACTTAGACGGCAAGAGCCTGCCGAATTAAATCCGGTTCATCTCCAGGCGTCCGGCGCGAGTTAGTTCTTCACGGTGATGAATCCGCCCGCGGGCGTGGCAAACGATCCCAGCGCCAGCACCAGTGGGTAATCGCCATCGGCAATCGAGTTCGGAATTTGAATATTGAGCTGGTACAGACCGGCGGTGCCGGGCGAGACGCCGGCGTATAGCACGGCGTGAGGGTCGAGCGCGATGGAGCCCAGCATCACGCTGGAAGAGTAGACGCTCTGCGCGGCTGCGGCGGGCGGTGTGCCGGGTATGGTCGCCGGGTTGGTGGGCCCGAAGGAGACGCCGTAGACGGTGAGAATCTCGCCCGGCTTGGCGGGCGTGAAGGTGACGCCCGCAATCAATCCCGCCGCGCCGATATACGCGCCGGTGATGGAATCCACGGCCACCACGGGATCGACGCCGTTGGCATTCTTGACCCAATAGAGGAACTCCGGCGTGGCCGCCGCGGTGGCGACGGTTTGCACCGCGCTCTGCAACTCACCCGCCGCGCCGCAATTGCTCAGCACCTGTACGTTCACGGTGGTGTTGGGCGCGACGTTGGGCACCTGGAAGTTGATCTGCGCGGGGCTCACGAACGTGACGAAGGCCGGCATGCCGCCCACGTTGACGCAGACGCCCGCGAGTTCGGTGGGCCAGGCACCCGAGGGCGCCGAGGCGAAGGTACCGGCGGGAGCGAAGTTTTGCCCGAAGACGGTGGCGAATCCGCCGGCTGAAAGCTGGGTGACGGGAGGCGTGCTGGCGCCGGCGCCGATGATGCCGCCCGCCGTAATCGCCGGTAGCGGCACCGTCGAGGTGGCAGTGAGATGGAATTGTACCGACGGAACGCCGGGAGTGCCGGCAGTAATCGTCACCGGGCCGGGCGAATTCCCGAGCGTCACCGCGACACCTGCGCTGCCGTTCGAATCGGTGCTGCTGGTCTGCAGGCTCAGGCTTGCGGCGCCGGAAGTCACGGCGAACGTCACCGGAATTCCCGCAATGCCGACTCCACCGGCGAATGTCAGGGAGACCACCAGCGGACTCGGCAGCGCGGTCCCGGTGTTACCGCTTTGCCCGTCGCCGCTCGCGATACTCATGCCGGTAAGGGTGTCGAGCGTCAGTTGGCGAATGCGATTGTTGAGGAGGTCAGCGACGTAGAAGTTGCCGTTGCTATCGAGCGACAGGCCGGCGGGACCGCTCAATGTGGCGTTGGGCGCGAGCCCTTGGTCGCCGCTGAATCCGTCGGCGCCGCTGCCGGCGAGCACGCTGGTGACGCCCGTGGGAGTAGTCCTGGTCACCACGTCGGAAGCTCCCCAGGAGACGTAGAGGTTATTCGACGAGTCCACTGCCAACCCGTCGGGATCGCTCAGCGTGGCGCCCTTCGCCGCGGTGAGGCTCAGCGTACCGATGATTCCCGGCATGCCGGCCGCCGACGGCGTGACCTTGCGGACGTGGCCGTTGAAGGTGTCGGCGATATAAATGCTGCCGTCCGGCCCGGCGGCGACGGCCTCTGGAGCGTTCAACGCGGCGGCGCTGGAGAGGCCGCCATCGCCGCTCGCGGCCGCGACGCCGGTGCCGGCAAACAGCGCGATGGGCGGGTTCGATGCCTGGCCCAGCAGGATGGCGGTGACGCGATTGGTCTCATCGTCCGCCACGTAGAGATACCCGCGCGAATCGACGGCTAACCCGAACGGGTCTTCGAACGACACATTATTCGCAGTCCCGGTGGGAGCCGTATCGGCGCATTTCTGGTTGCCCGCGAAGGTCGTGATGATGCTGGTGGTGTCCACTTTGCGCACCACGCAGTTGAGCGAATCGGCGATATAGAGATTGCCGGCGGAGTCGAAGACCAGACCCTGCGGGCCGCACAGACTGGCGGCCGATGCCTTTCCGTGGTCGCCGCCGTAGTTGCAGAAGCCCGTCCCCGCGAACGTCGTGATGGTCCCTTGCGTGTCCACTTTGCGGACCACGTTGTTGTCGGTATCGGAGATATAAACATTGCCGCTGCTGTCGGTGACTGCCTGTTGCGGCCGGTGGAGCAGGGCGGCGGTGGCGGGACCGCCGTCGCCCGTGTAGTGGCTTGCCCCGGCGAGTGTCGACATGATGCCGGCGGCGCTCAATTCGCGCACGCGATGATTGAGTTCATCGGCGATATAGACGTTGCCCTGGGGGTCCACCGAGACGCCGCTCGGGCCGTTGAGCTGCGCTTTGAAGCCGTAAGTTCCATCGCCCGTATAACCGGGAGTTTCCGAGCCGGCCAGAGTGGTGATGGCGCCGTTCGGGGAGATCACGCGGACCATGTTGTAAGCGGCGTCGGCCAGATATATGTTGGACGACTTATCGGCCGCGAGCGCGACGATCGGTCCGATGGAGCTATTAATAGCCGGCCCGTCGACCGGCGACGCCCCGTTGCCGGCGATGGTGTTGATCTGGCCGTTGGTGCCAATCTTGCGAATGTAGTATTCCTCGCTGACATAGATGTTGCCGGCCGGGTCCAGTTCCACGCCGTAGGGATAGGCGAGGGCCGAAGATGTGGCGGCGATTCCGTTGCGGCCGAATGCCGCCGTACCCGTGCCGGCGACGGTCCGGATCTTGCCGTCGGGAGTGATTTCCCGGATGACGTTATTGAAGGTGTCCGCCACGAACACGTCGCCGGTGGGATCCACCGCAATCCCGTAGGGGCCGTTCAGCAGCGCGGCGGTCGCCGGGCCGCCGTCGCCCGTGTACCCGGCGGCGGTGCTGCCGGCGATGATGACGATGTCGCCGCTGGGGAGTATCTTGTACACCTGGGAATGGCCGTCGGTCGCGTAGATGGTGCCTTTGGAATCGATCTTCATGTTGGCGGCGGTGCCGGAGGAAAACGTCTTGATCGTGCCGGTCCCATCTACCAGACGGATCCGGTCGTTCCCGTTATCGCCGATATAGATATTGCCTGAGGCGTCTACCACCACTGACTGGGGGTATTCGAGCAGTGCCGCTGTGGCCGGACCGCTATCTCCCAGGGAGCCGCTCCCGGCCAACGTGCGGATGGCGTAGGGGTAACTCGATTGCGCCGGCGACGACGACGCCAGAACTAATCCGAGAAAAAGAAACGGCAGAGACTTACGCAGGATAACCATAAAGTTATTATTGAGGGCCGTAATCTATATAGCACCAGTAACCAATCAATTCAAGCGGGTCCTCCCGATGCGCGCCGCATTAACTTTGGATGACGCCGCCTTGCTTCCGGTACCGATAGGGCTTTACGCGGAGTTCTATTTACAGGAAACTTAGATCGATGGCCTCCTTGGATCTCGCCGGACGGACGGAACATACCCTGGGCCGTCTGAATCGTCTCCCCGCTTTCAATCAGACCGCCGTCAAGCTCCTGGTACGGCCCTTCGGGGATGAGGACTCCATCGGCTTCATCGAACAGTCTTTCCGCTCCGATCCGGGGTTGGCGAGCCAGTTGCTTGTCGCCGCGAATTCCGCCGCGATGGGATTGCGCTCACGCGTAGGCACGCTGCGCCACGCCTGCGCGGTACTCGGTATGCAGCGCATCCGCGCGCTGGTGGTCACGATCGCGACATCTTCCTACATGCAGCAGTTCCCCACGGAGGTGGTGCGTCCCATCTGGGCGCATGGGATCGCCACGGCCGTGATTGCCGAACAACTGGCCGGCTATTCCGACCGCCTCAGCGGGACGGCACTGTACACCGCCGGGCTCACCCACGATTTGGGCCGGCTCGGGCTGCTGGCCAGCGATCGCCATCGCTATGCCGCATTCCTGCAAAAGGAGTACGAGAATCGCGATGGGAGCGAACTGATCGAGTGGGAGGAATTCGGCGTAATCCACACGGTGGCCGGCGGACTCCTTACGCAGCTCTGGGGCTTTCCCGAAAATCTCTGCGGCCATGCTGAGAATCACCATAGCCAGTCGGGTTTCGATACCGAGGAAGACCGCCTGGTGCACACCGCCTGCCTGCTTGCCGACGCCATGGGATATCCCGAACTGCATCTGCGCTCCGCGCCCGAGGCGGAAGGCCTGGAGAGCCTCGACGCGGAATGCCGTGCGGTGGTAGAGGAACGGATCCAGGAGTTCCTCTCCTGATCTGGCGGCCTACCGCTTCACCAGCCTGATGCTCGCATTGGAAGTGATCAGCTCCATCAGCGGACCGCCGTTTCCGATGGCGCCCTCCAGCCGATTCTTGCTCAGCTCGCCGCGCGCGCGAACTTCGAAATCGGTATCGATGGAAGAGTTCGAAGTGCGCGCCGAAACGAGCGCATTGGCGCCGTCTCCCAGGCGCAGCGTAATGGGTCCGTTGCGCGTCTCCACGTGAACGCCGCTCGAGAAATTCGGCGGCAGCGTCAACTCCACGCCGTTATTCGACGTATCGACGCGAACGTCCTTATCGGAGCGCATCACATCGATGTCGACGCCGCTGTTGGAGGTGCCCACCTCGATGGACCCATTGATCCGGCCGGCGCGAATGTGGCCGTTTGAGGAGTGTGCGCGCACATTGCCATCCACATTATCGAGCTCGATGGCGTTATTGGAAGTTTCGGCTTCCAGGTCGCCTTTCAGGTTCACCACGTGAATGGCTCCGTTGCTCGATTTCAGGCGGGATGGCCCCACGCAGTCCTCCACGCGGATGGAACTATTGGAGGTCACGATCCGTTCGAGCTCGGTGCCGTGCGGAACTTTGATGGTGAGGCGCGCGCCCTCGTTGTTATGGCGATCGGTGGGCCGCTGCACGTGGATGGATACGGAACTGGAGCTATGGTCTACGTCCACGCGCAGATTATCGGCATCCTCCTGCGAAGGGCCGAACTTGGTGCCGCTGATGTCGATGGTGTCCTGATCCCACGGCGAAATATCGACCGCTCCGTTGAAAGTCTCAACGGTGAGCCTGCCACCGCTCTTCAGCGGGTAGCTCGAATGGAAGTCTTTGCTGTAATGCTGCCAATCGCCCACGTCTACGACGCAGGATGTGAGACACAGAAGGGCGACCGACAAACCGCCGAGAGCTAGTGCCGGGCTGACGCGCATCATTTATCCTCGAACTCCCTCATACGTAGCAGGCACGCCGTTTGTTCCGTCACGCGCACGAGCTTGACTTTGGCCGGCGCATCTTCCTAACATATGCTGGTGCAAGCGATTACAGGGTTTTGTTGGTCTCCCGCACTTTTCCTCCAAGCCTCTTCTGAGCGCTTGCTTCACCTTTCCGGCGTCGATCTCGCCATCATCATCCTCTACTTCGTTGCGGTTCTGGGGATTGGCTTCTACCTCAAGAGCTTCACCAAGACGGGCGAGGACTTCTTCCTGGCCGGGCGGGAAATGACGGCATGGGTCGCGGGCCTCAGTTTCCTGGCGGCCAATCTCGGGTCGCTGGAACTCATGGGTTGGGCCGGCAATGCGTATCAGTATGGAATCCTGGCGGCGCACTGGTATTGGATCGGCGCCATCCCCGCCATGATCTTCCTGGCGATTGTGATGATCCCGTTCTATTACATCTCCAAGACGCATTCGGTTCCGGGCTACCTCAAGCTGCGTTTCGGCGAACCGGCGCGCGCGCTGTCGGCCATTTCGTTCGGCTTCATGACGGTGCTGATGAGCGGCATCAATATGTACGCCATGGCGGTGGTGCTGAAGGTGGTGCTGGGGTGGGACATCCATTTCAGTATTTGGGTTTCCTCGGTGACGGTGGCGCTCTACGTCACGCTCGGCGGATTGCTCTCCGCCATTTTCAATGAAGTGCTGCAGTTCGTGCTTATCTGGCTGGGCGCGTTGCTGATTTCCATCATCGGACTGATCGAAGCCGGCGGCTGGAGCGGCATGGTGGCGCGCATTCACGCCAATTTTCCGACGCAGGACTTCACGCATGCCTGGAGCACGCTGGGCTCCTTCCGCGATAACCCGATGGGCATCAACTGGGTGGGCATCGTGTTCGGCCTGGGCGCGGTGATCTCCATGGGTTACTGGACCACCGATTTCCTGGTGGTGCAGCGCGTGATCGCAGCCAAAGACCTGCGGTCCGCCAAACTGGCTCCCCTTATCGGCGCGGCGTTCAAAATGTGCGTGCCGTTCATCGTAATTCTGCCCGGCCTGCTGGGACTCGCTATGCTGGACACGCCGGGCCATCATTTCCTGGTATCGGGTGACGTGGCCAACGCCGCGCTGGCGCATGGCCAGGTACTGCACAGTTACGACGAAGTGTTGCCGATCATGCTGGCGCGTTATTGCGGGCCGGGATTAATGGGCTTAGGCATCACCGCCCTGATCGCCGGATTCATGTCGGGGATGGCGGGCAACGTCAGCGCCTTCGCCACCGTGTGGACCTACGACATTTATCGCGCCATGTTCGTGAAGGACGCGTCTGACGAGCACTACGTGAGCATGGGCCGCTGGTGCACCATCGGAGGCGTGCTGGTATCCATCGGCACGGCGTACCTGGCGCTGCACGCGCACAGCATCATGGATTACGTGCAGGAGCTGTTCAGTTTCTTCATCGCGCCGCTGTTCGGCACGGTGCTGCTGGGCATGTTGTGGAAACGCGCCACCGGGCCGGGCGGATTTTGGGGCCTGCTGACCGGCACCGGCGCGGCCATCGGCATGTGGGCGTGGGTGAAGAATTCGCCCGATGCCATTCAATACATCGCTCTGTCGCCTTATGCCAAACCCATGGCGGAAAACATGTTCCGCGCGCTGTGGTCGGCGGTTGCCTGCGTGGTGGTCACCGTGGTGGTGAGCCTGATGACCAAGCCTCGATCGGACGCCGAACTTGCGGGGCTGGTTTACGGCTGTACCGAAATTCCTTCGGAAGGCCATCTACCCCTCTGGCAGAGGCCGATCTTCTGGGCCGGCGTGATTTCGGCCGTGTTCGTGGTTGTACAAATCATTTTCTGGTAGGAAATCATCATGCACAGATCTGGTATGCTCTCCATCTGGTTTTTCATCGGCCTCCTTCTGCTGGTATACGGAATCCTCATTTTCGGTTCCGGAATTTATGAATTGAGCAACCCGCCGGAGCATCCCGTGGTGCTGGCGAATCTCCATGCCGGAATCTGGTGGGGGGCCCTGCTGACCGTGCTGGGCCTCATTTATACCGTGAAATTCAAGCCCGGGAGGGGCAAATAGCTAAATGACCAACGGCAAAATGACATTCGGCATCATTGTCGGCAACCGCGGATTCTTCCCCGGCCACCTGGCGCAAAGCGGCCGCACGGAGATGATCGCGGCACTCGAGAAGGCCGGCCATACGGCCATCGTAGTGGGACCCGAAGAGGCCCGCCACGGCGCCATCGAATCGCTCGCCGAAGCGCACCTCTGCGCCGACCTGTTCAAGAAGCATGCCGGCGAAATCGACGGCATTATCGTCACGCTCCCCAATTTCGGAGACGAGCGCGCCATCGCCAACACCCTCCGCTGGGCGGCGCTGCCGGTTCCCGTTCTGATTCAAGCTACTCCCGATACGCCGGCGCAAATGGGCATCACCCATCGCCGCGACAGCTTCTGCGGCAAGATGTCGGCCTGCAATAACCTGAAGCAATACGGCATCCCGTATTCGCTCACCACGCTGCATACGGAAGCTCCCACGTCGCCCGAGTTCGAGAAGGATCTCGCCTGGTTCGCCGCCGCCTGCCGCGTGGTCCGCGGCATGCGCAACCTGCGGATAGGCTCCATCGGCGCGCGTCCGACCGCCTTCAATACCGTCCGCTACAGCGAGAAGATTCTGGAACACAGCGGCATCTCCATCGAGACCATCGATCTTTCCGAAATCCTGGGCCGCATCGCCCGCATGAAGGATGACGACCCCGCCGCGCAGGGCAAACTCGCCGCCATCCGCAAGTATGTCTCTACCGATACCGTGCCGCTCGAAGCCCTCATGAAGATGGCGAAACTCGGCGCCGTGATCGACGGCTGGATGGCCGAAACGCAGGTGGCCATCAGCGCGGTGCAATGCTGGACGTCGCTGGAAGAATATTTCGGCGTGGTGCCGTGCACCGTCATGAGCATGATGAGCGACAACCTGATGTCGAGCGCCTGCGAGGTGGATATCTGCGGCGTGATCGGCATGCACGCGCTGCAACTGGCGTCTGGAACTCCCAGCGCCCTGCTCGATTGGAACAATAACTACGGCGACAACCCCGACAAGGCCGTCTGTTTCCACTGCAGCAATCTGCCCAAGCATTTCTTCAAGGAAGTGCGCATGGACTTCCAGCAGATCATCGCCGGCACGGTGGGGCGCGAGAACGCCTACGGCACCTGCGAAGGGATCGTAAGGGCGAGCCATATGAGTTTCGCGCGCTTCTCCACCAACGATCAGCATGGCGGCATCCACGGCTATGTGGGCGAGGGCCGCTTCACTGACGATCCGCTAACCACGTTCGGCGGCGCCGGTGTGGTGGAGATTCCCAACCTCCAGGGTTTGCTGCGCTTTATTTGTGAGCGCGGCTTCGAGCACCACGTGGCCGCCAACATGGCCTCCGTGTCGGCGGCGGTCAGGGAGGCGGCCACGAGGTACCTCGGATGGCAGGTTCACCAACACGTATAGAGAGCTTTCGGTGGCGCAGGCCAAGCGCCCGCAAGGGGGCCGAAGCGGCAGACAAGAGTGTCTGCACCACGTGGCATTAATTTTATGACCATCGTAGCCGGTGTCGATTTCGGTACTCTCAGCGTACGCGTGTCGCTGTTCGATAGTGAGCGCGGCAGACTCGGCGGAGGTGTGGCCGAATACCCGCTCCATCGCACCAAGGAAGATCCCGACCACGCCACCCAGAGCCATGCCGACCACATGACGGCGCTCGCGGCCGCCGTACGGGCCGCGCTCCACGACGCGGGCGTGGAAGGTTTATCGGTCGACGCCATCGCGCTCGATACCACCGGATCGAGCGTCATTCCGGTAGACGCGCAATTGCAGCCGCTTGACGATTATTACCTGTGGTGCGACCACCGTGCCTGGAAGGAAGCGGCCGAAATCACTGCGGCCGCGCATGAACGCGGGCTCGGCGTCATCGAATGGTATGGCGGCTCCTACTCCTCCGAGTGGGGGTTCGCCAAACTGCTCCACTGGCTGCGCCACAACCCTGAAAAGCGCGAGCGCTTCGCCACCGCGTTCGAACATTGCGACATGGTGGCCGCCGTTCTATGCGGCATTCAGGACCCGCTGGCGGCGCCGCGCAGCATCTGCGCCATGGGCCACAAGTGGCTGTGGAACCCCTGGCTCGGCGGATTTCCCTCCGACGAGTTCCTCACTTCGGTGGACCCGTTGCTGGAAGGCGTGCGCGACAAACTCGAAGGCCGCTACGAAACATCCGACAAGATCGCCGGCCATCTCACGCAGGAGTGGGCGGGCAAGTTGGGATTGCGCGCCGGCATTCCGATTCCGGTAGGCGCGTTCGACGCCCACTGGGACGCGATCGGCGCGGGAGTCAAGGTGGGCGATCTGGTCAACGTGGTGGGTACGTCCACCTGCATCATGGCGATCTCCGACGAGACCGTGCTGGTGCCCGGGGTGTGCGGTGTGGTGCCCGGTTCGATCGATCCCAACCGCACCGGCATCGAGGCGGGACTCTCCGCCACAGGCGATATCTTCGACGCCATCGCGCGCCGCGCCGGCACCAGCGTCGCCGAACTTTCGCAAGGGCTCGACCGGTATCGCGCCGGCGAGACCGGCCTGCTGCGCCTCACCTGGGACAATGGCGACCGCACCGTGCTGGTGAATCCCGAGCTCAGCGGCATCACGCTCGGCTGGCGGCTCACTCACACCGCGCAGGACGAGCTGTTCGCCGCCATCGAAGGCACGGCCTTCCACACGCGCGTGATTCTCGATCGCATGCAGGAAAACGGCGTGCCGATCCATCGCGTGATCAACGGCGGCGGCATTCCGCGCAAGAATCCGGTGCTCAATCAGGTGTACGCCAACGTGCTGGGCAAACCGATCCTGGTGCCGAAAGGCGATGTGACCAGTCTCGGATCGGCTATCTTCGCGTTCCTGGCGGCGGGCACGTTCCGCACCGTCGAGGAAGCCCAGGCAGCGCTCTGCCCCGGCCATTCGATCGTGGAGCCGCAGGCCGACCCGACGGCCGTTTACCAGGAACTCTACGCGTTGTATCGCAAGCTCTATTTCTCGTTCGGACAGCGCCAGTCCGCGCCCGCGGCGATGGGCGAGGTGCTGCCCGAATTGCGGCGCATCGCGGCGCAGGCGCGGGGAGGATCCCATGCTGGACAAGTTGCGAGCTGAAGTGCTCGACGCCAATCTCGAACTGGTGCGCCGCGGGCTGGTGATCTACACCTTCGGCAACGCCAGCGGCGTCTCGCGCGAGGAAGGCCTGCTGGCCATCAAACCGAGCGGCGTCCCCTACGACAAGATGACTCCCGACGACATGGTGATCACCGATCTCGAGGGCCGGATCGTGGAGGGCAAGCTCAAACCGTCGTCCGACCTGGCCACCCACGCCATGCTCTATCGCGCCTTTCCGGAAATCGGCGGCGTGGTACACACGCATTCGCGCCATGCCACTGCGTGGGCGCAGGCGGTGCGCGAAATCCCCTGCTTCGGCACCACCCACGCCGACTATTTCCACGGCCCCGTGCCGGTGACCGATCCCTTGACGCCCGAAGATATCGCCGGCGATTACGAGGCCAACACCGGTTCCGCCATCCTGCGCCGCATGCAAGGCATCGACCCGCTCGGCTGCCCCGCCTGCCTGGTGGCCGGGCACGCGCCCTTCTGCTGGGGCAAGAGCGTGAGCGATGCCGTCCACACCGCCGTCATCGTGGAGGAACTGGCGGTGATGGCGTGGATGACCCTGACTATCAATCCCGCCGCGCGCCCCATTTCGCAACACCTGCGCGATAAGCATCACTTCCGCAAGCACGGACCTACCGCCACCTACGGGCAGAAGTGATATCATCGTGGAAGCGGTTCCGCGCCCCCGCCCCTCGGGAGGTATCCCCTTGCGTTACATTCTCTCGGTGCTGCTGTGTTTTGCGGGCGCGCATGCCGCGACACCTGCCCTGCCCCTGGCCTTCGAAGCGCACGGCGCACAGTTTCTTCTGCGCGGCGCAGGCTACACCCTTCACGTGGACGCCGACGGAGCGTGCTTCTACTGGGACCGCGAGTCGCTTCGCATGCGCCTGGCCGGCGCCGTTCCGCACGCCCTGGCAGCGGGCGAGGACCGCATGCCGGGCCGCGTCACCTATCTCCTGGGAACGAGTCGCGGCGATACCTATCCTCTGTATCGCGAAGTGCGTGTAGGCTCCATCTACCGCGGCATCGATCTGGTCTATCACGGCAACTCCCAACGTCTCGAGTACGATTTCGAACTCGCGCCGGGCGCGAGCGCCGACGATATCGTGCTGGCGTTCGAGGGCGCCACCGGCATCGCCATCGATAGCGCGGGCGAGTTGGTCCTCAACGCGGGCGGACGTACCATCCGGCAGCCGCGCCCGCAGGCCTGGCAGGCGGTATCCGGAAGACGGCGGACGGTGGTCGTGGAGTATCGTGTGCTCGCCGGCGGCCGCATTGGGTTCCGGCTGGGTCCGCATACCGCCAGGCTACCGCTTACGATCGATCCGGTAGTGGTGTTCGACAACCTGTTCGGCGGATCGGGCGGCAGCACCGCTGCGGGAGTGGCGCTCGACGGGCAAGGCAATATCTATGTCGCGGGCTCGACGGCATCGGTGAATTTCGCCACCGTAAATCCGCTGCAGGCGCAACTCGGCACGCCGCCGCTATTGGCGTCGATCGATGGCGGGCAGGCTTGGGCCGCGCGAACCATCGGCTCGGCGGTGAGCATCTCCGCCCTGGTTGCCGCTCCAGGATCGCCATCGATCCTTTATGCCAATACCGAACAGGGTGTATTCGAATCGGCGGATGGCGGCTCTACGTGGACGCCGGCAGCCAATCGCGGCTTGCCTTTGCCTGCCGTCGATCTCGCCGTCGACAGCGGTTCGGCATCCACTCTCTACGCGTGCAACGGCAACGGAGTCTTCGTCAGCACCGACGGCGGCGACGATTGGACGCTTTCGCAGAGCGGCATCGCCCTGGCCGGCGGAGAGACAGCCGCGCAATGTTACGGGATCCGGGCCGATCCTCTGCGACCCGGGGTGGTCTACGACATGGCCTATAATCCAGCCGGCTTCTATCGCAGTGCCGACCACGGGCAGACGTGGACTGTTCTCAATCCAGGCAGCAACATCGACAGCATCGATTCCATGGCCTTCCTCCCGGGCATGCCGGGGGCATTTTATGCCGGCCAGATGGGCGGCACGCTAACCGAGACGCTGGACGGCGGCGATACGTGGCAGCCTTTCCCTGTGGCGCGCTCTGTGCTGAACAACCACGGCCTCGCAATCGACCCGCACGACTCCTCCATCGTCTACGCGGCGAACGCCGGTGGTGTCGAGCGCACCGACGATCATGGCGCCACCTGGACTACCGTGCTTGCCAACCCGAACCCTTCGGCATACTACACGGCGCTCCTGGCGACCGATTCGAACCGCGTCTACGCCTTCACCACAACCGGGCTCTTCACATCCGGCGATAGCGGAAAGACGTGGGCCATGTTACCCCTGCCGTATGCAGTGACGCCGGAATCGCTCTACGCGCAGGACTCGCTCCTGCTGCTCGGAACACAATCGGGGGGCGATGTTTTCGTGACCAAATGGGATCCGTCGGGCAAGCAGGTCTTGTATGCCACCTATCTCGGCGGTGCCGCCGCTGATGCTGCCACCGGCCTCGCCGTCGACGCGGCGGGCAATGCGTACGTCCTCGGCACCACGTCGTCCTCTAATTTCCCGGTGACCGCGAACGCCTTCCAGAAGACACTGGTGGGAAGTTACGACGCGTTCGTCGCCAAGCTGAGCCCCGACGGGTCGCACCTCCTCTATTCCACACTCTTCGGTGGCGGCACAGAGGCCACCGGCGCGATCGCAGTAGATGCCGGCGGCGCGGCATATCTGGTCGGGCGGACAATGGGAGGCCTGCCAGTGAGCGCGAATGCCTTTCAGCCTGCTCTCGGCGACCACGCATGCTCCCTTGGGTTCTACGCCAATTCGCCACTTACCGGCGATGCGTTTGTGGCGAAACTGGGCGCGGACGGTTCCTCGGTCGTTTACGCGTCGTACCTCGGCGGTGCGTGCGGCGATCAGGGGTATGGCATCGCCGCCGCGCCCGATGGCAGCGCGTGGGTGGTGGGCGCGACTTTCTCCCCAGATTTTCCGGTCACGGCGGATGCGCTCCAGCCGCAATATGGCGGCGGATTCGGCGACGGTTTCCTGGCGCATGTCTCAGCCGCCGGAGCACTGACTTACTCCACTTACCTGGGCGGCCCGGATTATGACCAGATCAACGCCATCACGCTCGATGCCGCCGGCAATCTGTACCTGACCGGGTCTAGCCACGGCTTCTCGCAGCCGGCCTCCGCCAATGCGTTTCAGCCCACTGTGGCGGGCGGCTGCGTCATCTTTGGCCTCGGGCCGCCGATTTTTAATCTCGACGGCAACGCCTTCGTGATGGTCTTGAATCCTACGGCCACCGCCGTCAGCGGCTTGACCTATATCGGCAGCCCCTGCAGCGCCGCCGGAACGAATATCGCTCTCGATCCCACGGGCGGGATCTGGATAGCCGGCACTCCGAGTAGTGTATTCCCGACAGTCGACCCGCTGGAGATTCAGAGCGGCTATGGGTTCGTCAGTAAGTTCAGCGGCGACCTGACTCAGTTGTTGCTTTCCACTTATTACGACGCCGTCGGCGGGCTTGCGATCAAGGCCTCGGGCCAAGTCCTGCTGGCGGGCACTACCCCCGCTCCGGCGCAGGCATATCTTTCGGAGATCGATCCGGCGCCCTCGCCCATTCGCATCGATAACGTGAAGAGCGCCAGCCCGTTCCCGTTGTATGCCGCCGGCGGCGTGGAGCAGGTATCGCCCGGAAAAGTGTTGATCCTGACCGGCAAAGGCATCGGACCGGATACCGTCACTCCCGGCATCGTGACCAACGGCGCGCTTGCCACCAGCGCGGCCGGCGTAGAGGTGACCTTCAGCGGGATTCCGGCTCCGCTACTCTCAGTGAGCGCGCAGCAGATCGAGTGCATCGTGCCCTACCAGCTCACCGGCCAGTCGATGACCACCGTGCAGGTGACGTACGCAGGCGCGCAGTCGAATACCGTGGCCGCTCCGGTATACCCCAAGAGCGTCGAAGTGCTGGTGGTGCTCAATCAGGATTTCACCGTCAACTCGCCCGCTAACCCCGGTATCGCCGGCTCCAACATGACGCTCTATCTCACGGGCGCAGGCCAGACGATGCCCGCTACCGTGGACGGCGAGATCTACACAGACCCGCTGCCGGCGCCGGGCGGGCCGGTGACCATCGACGATCTGGGCACGCACCTGCCGGTGACCTATGCGGCGGCCGCCTACGGGCTGGCCGAGGGCATCTTGCAGGTGAATTTTCAGGCGCCGCCAACCACGCCCGATGGTGTGATGGCCGTGCAAGCCAACGGATCCACCGCCTATTTCAGTCTGACAGTGCGGTAGCCGCTGGTGGCAACTTCAGGTGCGCGCGGCTGACGGCGTTTCCCCATCGTTTCAATTAGCTGCCCAGCGCGCCAGCAGTTCCACCATGTGTGCCTTCCGGCAATTGAGGGCGCGTTGCCGTGGAGTATCGCCGCGGCGATCGCGCGCTTGCACGTTCGCGCCGCATTCCAGCAGCGCCTGCGCCACGATCGCGTTCCCGCGGCGCGCCGCCATGTGCAGCGGAGTTGCACCGGTAACGCCATCGTGCGCATCTACCAACGCGCCGCCGCGCACCAGAGCGTGCACCACCTCCGCCGATTCCGCTGAGGCGCATTCGTTGCCTGTGCTATAGAGGGGCGTATGCCGGCCGCCATCGAGCGCGTTCGGATCGGCCCCCAGTTGCAACAGCCGCTCCACCGTCCCCAAACTTCCCGCGGCCGCCGCGGCGTGCAGCAAAGTCTTCCCTCCGTAACGCTCGCTCACCAGCGAAGGCTCGCCGCTCACGCGTTCCTGAACATACGCCAGCAGCGCCGCATCGCCTGCCCCGATCATCAGCCCGAGCACGCCCGGCAGTATCGCGCGCGGGCAACCCGCCGCCAGCCGGATGGCGCGCTGCGCTTCGCCCGCAGCAATCGCCGCCACTGTCTGGTCGACTGTTTTTTGCGCCGCCCACCGCCCTGCCAGTTCGCGGCTCATACGGCGATCCCCGGGCTTTTTGCCGATCATATAGCCGGCCGCCACATCGAAGAAATTGCGGAGTTCCTCCCGCGCCGCGCCATCGATTCCCACATCGTCGATCGCCGCGTGCATCAGGCTCACCCAGGCGTCGCGATGCTCGCGGCCGATAGCGAAGCGCGCATGCGACTGGCGCAGCCCTACCCAATGGCGGAATTGCCAGTCCTCACTCGGGCCGCCCAGAAACTGCACCAGAAACGCCGCGAACGCGTCGACCGCGCAGCGCAGAGTGGTCCCCGGGAAAAGCGGGCGGAGCAGCGGATCGTGCTCCACTCGCCGGTAGAATGCCTGCGAAAGTTTATGGCACGTCTCCGTGCCGCCGATGGTTTCGAAGAGCATGTTTGACCCGGTGCGATCCATGCCTGCTACCATTCCCCGTATGAGCTTGCCACGCTGCCTGATCCCTCTGTTGCTGGCGCCCGCGCTCGCCGCGCAAACCGAAATCCGGGTGGACGCCGCCGCCAGACAAGGGCCGTTCCCACCGGTCTACGCCTGGTTCGGCTACGACGAGCCCAATTATACCTACACCCCCAACGGCGAAAAACTGCTCGCCGAAATGGCGGCGTCGAGCCCTGTGCGGATTTCCGTCCGCGTGCACCATCTGCTGATCACCGGCGACGGCACGGCGGCCATGAAGTGGGGCTCCACCAACGCCTACACCGAAGACGCGCACGGCAATCCCATTTACGACTGGACCATCGTCGACCGCATCTTCGACACCTACATGCGCCTCCACATCCGGCCCTTCGTCGAGATCGGGTTCATGCCGGAAGCGCTCTCCTCCCAGCCCGAGCCGTACGCGCGCAACTGGCCCAACACACCCGAAGGTCGCGGATGGGCGCAGCCTCCCAAAGATTACGCCAAGTGGGCCGAACTGGTGCGCCAGTGGGTATTGCACGCGGTGGCGCGCTACGGCCAACCGGAGGTCGAGACCTGGCAGTGGGAGCTGTGGAACGAGCCGGACATCTTCTACTGGCGTGGCACGCCCGAGGAATACGACAAGCTCTACGACGTTACCGCCGCAGCCATTCGCCGCGCGCTCCCCACCGCCAAAGTCGGCGGACCCGCGACGACAAACCCCACCTCCGAACATGCCGGCGGGTACCTGCGGCAGTTTCTCCAACACTGCGCCCTCACCCACCAGCCACTCGATTTCATCAGCTTTCACGCCAAAGGCTCGCCCCACATCGTCGATGGCCATCTCCGCATGGGCCTGCGCCAGAACCTAACCGCGGTGCAGAGGGGCGTGGCCATCGTGAATGAGTTTCCGGAGTTCCGCAATCTGCCCCTGGTGGTGAGCGAGTCCGACCCCGAAGGCTGCGGCGCCTGCCCGGCCAACGGCCATCCCGAGCTGAGCTATCGCAACGGAACGGTCTACCCCACTTACACGGCCGCCATGCTGGGCAACATTCTCAAGCTCGCGGACAGCACGCACACCAACATTCAGGGCATGCTGACGTGGGCGTTCGAATTCGAGGACAAGCAATACTTCGAGGGATTTCGCACGCTCTCCACCAACGGCATCGACAAGCCGTTGATGAATCTTTTCCGCATGGCCGGATTGTTGGGCGGCGACCGCATCGCGCTGGAAAGCACGGGCGCCCAGGGGCTCGACGCGATTCTGCAATCGGGAGTGACCGGCGCGCCCGATATCGATGGCGTGGCCACGCGCTCCGACCGCGAAGTCTCGGTGCTGGTGTGGAACTATCACGACGACGACGTTGCCGTTCCGCCTTCGCCGGTTCGCCTGTCGCTCACCGGACTGCCCGCGGCGGGCCGGGTGCTGGTGACGCATTACCGCATCGATCGGGATCACAGTAACGCCTACACTGCCTGGCAACGAATGGGCTCGCCGCAGAATCCGGATGCGGACCAGCGCGCGCAACTCGTCGCCGCCGGTCAGTTGCAGCTTCTCGGATCGCCCGGGTGGAGGACGGTGGAAGGCAGCAAGCTGCAATTGGAGTTTTCCATGCCGCGGCAATCCGTTTCGTTGCTCACCGTACGCTGGTAGCGCCGGCGGTCCCACGGGGGGTAAGATGGCAGGGACGTACCCTTGCGACCATGTCTACTCCTACTGCTGAATCGTTCGAACGCCTGAAGTGTCCCTGGTGCCAGAGTCTCAATGTGAAGTCGGCCACCGCCTGCGGCTCCTGCGGCGCCCCTCTTGACGTAGCCAACCTGGTTTCCGAATCGGGCTGGCGCGAGTGCCCGCGCATTCGCGACATGACGGAGATTCATTTCAGCACCAGCACCTGCCAGGTGGAAGGCGAGATTGTGCCGGTGGCCGAGATTAACCTCTCACCAGGCGATTCGGTTTTCTTCGAACACCATGTGATGCTCTGGAAAGACGGCTCCGTGCCGCTCACGTTGATGCCGCTCTCGGGCGGCTTGAAGCGCGCCTTCGGCGGCATGCCGTTCCTCATCAGCGTGGCCAGCGGACCGGGGCGCATCGCGTTTTCGCGCGATGCTACCGGCGAGTTGGTAGTTCTTCCTCTCCACCCCGGCATGGAGCTGGACGTGCGCGAACACGCGTTCCTGCTGTCGTCGCACCAGATCCAGTATTCCTTCGTGCGCGTCAAAGGGCTGGCGAATATCCTGTTCGGCGGCCAGGGCATGTACATGGACCGGTTCGTCACCGCCGGCAGTCCCGGCCTGGTGATTCTGCACGGCTACGGCAACGTTTTCGAGCGGACTCTCAAGCCCGGAGAGAGCATCATGCTGGAACCAGGCGCCTTCTTATATAAGGATTCCTCGGTCACCATGGACGTGGAGTTTCAAAAGCTGGGGACGGGATTCTTCGGAGGCACTACCATGAGCCTGGCGCGCATGACCGGGCCGGGCCGCGTGGGCATTCAATCCATGTACGTCCACCACAAAACGGAATAACGGAGACCCTCATGTTCTGCGAAAATTGCGGCTCGAAACTCAAATCCGATGACCGTTTCTGCAGCCTGTGCGGCGCTCCCGTAAAGTTCCACGAAGAGGCCGGCGCGCCGGTAGCGGCTGCGCCGGTCGCGCCCGCGCCCGTAGTAGCGCCGCCTGCGCCGCGGCCGCAAGCGGCAGCGCCGCCGCCCCCGGCCGCCAGCTTGACGGCGGTGCGATGTTCCTGGTGCGGATCGCCTCTGTCCGCCGGTGTCTTCAGTTGTCCCGGCTGCGGCGGCAAGATTTCGGAGATGGCGGTGAGCACGCACTCCGGATGGCTGCAGTTGCCCGGCCGCAAGGACATGGCCAAGCTGCAGTTCGGCCAGTCCACCTGCCAGATCGAAGGCATCTACGTTCCGGTGGCCGATATGCAACTCTCCGCCGCCGACAGTGTCTATTTCGCGCACCACGTGCTGCTCTGGAAAGATCCCGCCATCGCCATCACCACCATGCCTCTCAAGGGCGCCTGGAAGCGCATGTTCGCCGGCATGCCGCTCATCATGACGCAGGCCGCCGGACCGGGCCACATCGCCTTCTCACGCGATGCGCCGGGCGAACTGATCGCCGTCCCCATCCATCCCGGCAATTCGGTGGACGTGCGCGAGCATCTCTTCCTCACCGCTACCGGCAATGTGAGCTACGACTGGTTCAGCACCAACGTCTGGTTCCAGACCAGGAACGGCGACGATACCGAGACGCACTATCCGGTGGGTGCCTATATGGATCGCTTCACCGGAAACTCGCAGCCGGGGCTGCTGCTGCTGCACGCCGCCGGCAACGTGTTCGTGCGCACGCTGGGGAACGGTGAGAGCATGCTGGTCAAGCCCACGGCACTCATTTTCAAGGACCCCGCGGTGCAGATGCACCTGCACTTCGAGCATCCGCAGCAGGGATTCCTGAGTTGGGGGTCGTGGAGTAATCGCTACTTGTGGCTGCGCGTGGTGGGGCCGGGGCGGATCGCGGTGCAGTCGTCCTTCGAACCGCTGGAAGGGGAGGCGAGAAGCATCCAAAGCACCTCCTACGCCACCGAAACGCGCTGGTAGCCGGCCGGCGCGCTACGCCCCTTTGGGGTAACACCCCAGCACGCGGCAGAAATCCGCCAGCTCACGCAGATGGTGCAGCGCGTTCTCCGCATTCGGGGTATCTACGCGACCCAGAAAGTCGACATAGAACAGGTATTCCCACGGTTTGCCGCGCAGCGGGCGCGATTCGATCTTGGTGAGGCTGAGATCGCGCAGGGCGAACGCGCTTAAAGCGCGAAACAGCGCGCCGGGAGAGTTGCGCGTGCTGAATACCAGGGACGTCTTCCAGTGCGCGTGCGATGCCGCCGCCAGCTTGTGGCGCTGCGCGTAGGCCGCTGTCCGCAAAAGGAAAAAGCGCGTGAAATTCTGCCGGTCGCTCTCGATGGAGCGGCGCAAAATGCGCGCCCCATAGATTTCCGCCGCCACCGCGGAGGCGATGGCGGCCGCGTCGTCGCGCTTCTCTTCCACGATCATTTTTACGCTGCCGGCGGTGTCATAAAACGGAATTCGCTCGATTTGCGGATTGGCGGCAAAGAAATCCAGGCACTGGTTGAGCGCTACCGGATGAGAATATACGTGCTTAATACGGGAAAAGGAGACGCCTTTTCTAACAATTAAATTATGTACGATGCGCACGCTGGTTTCGGCCACGATGGGTAACTCGAAATTCACCAGGTGATCGTAATTCTCGTGGACCGAGCCGGCGAGAGTATTTTCGATCGGCACTGCCGCCCCCGCCACATCGCCCGCTTTCAGGTGGCGGAACACCTCCTCGAAGCGCTCGCACGGCAGAACCGGCGTTTTCGGTCCGGCGAGCCGGCGCGCCGCCTCCTCGCTGAAGGCGCCGCGCGCACCTTGAAAGGCAATCGCCCGGCTTTTCACTTCGCTCCCTCCCAACGCCGTACTGCGAGGTCGGGCAAGCCCATAAGGTCCAATACGCGGTCGAGGCTGTGGTCCACAATGTCCATCGCGGTCTCCGGCTTATGGTAAAACGCCGGCACCGGCGGGGCGATGATAGCGCCCATTTCGGCGAGTGCCGTCATATTCCGTAAGTGCCCTAAATGAAAGGGGCTTTCTCTTACCATTAGAATCAATTTGCGGCGCTCCTTGAGCATCACATCGGCGGCCCGCACCAGCAGATTGGAGGTGATGCCGGTAGCGATGGCGGACATGGTATGGATGGAGCAGGGCGCCACTACCATCGCATCCATGGCACTCGATCCGCTGGCGATGCGTGCCCCGATATCCTCCAGCGGATACCAGAAATCGGCCAGCTTGCGGGCGTCGGCGGCCAGTTTGCCTGTCTCGAGGAATAAAGTCTTTTCCCCGGATTTGGACAGAACGAGGTGAGTCTCGGCGTCTTTCCGGTTCCGCAGACGCTCCAGCAGCCGAATTCCGTATATGGCGCCGCTCGCCCCTGAGATTCCTATAATGATTCTCACTCGCATTTTCTCCGCCCCGCCAGCGCTGTGTTCCGATTCCAGAACAAAAACGGGAATTTTCCCTTGCCGGAGCGCCCGCTGGGGGCTATGCTTTCAGCGAGGATCATATCATGGAGCAGCCTGGGGAAAAGCTCAGGTATGCGCGCGAGCGCCTGCGTTTGACTTACCGCGACGTGGTGGAGGCCAGCCGTAAAATTGCGGAACGTCGGAAGAGCGACGAGTTCGCGGTGGCGCTCAGCCGCCTGGCGGATATCGAGAATAAGGGGACGGTGCCCACCATCTACCGGATCTATACTTTGTCCGCCATTTACCGCCTGGACTGGAAAGAGGTGCTGCGTTGGTACGGCGTGCCGTTCGATCTGTTGGCGTCCGATGCGCTGTATATCCGGATGCAGGAGACCCATGCCATCCACTTTACTCCAGAAGGTACGGCCTCACTTCCGCCGGCGCTCGATCGCGAAATCGACCTGAATAAAACGACATTTCTCAACCATCTGGCCGGCCGTTGGGGAAAAATACCGCTGGGGTTTCTCGCCGGGCTCGATCAACGCCACCTGCATTACGGCCTGGTCGGCATGGCGGACTGGTCGATGTACCCCATCCTGCATCCCGGATCGCTGGTTATGATCGACCAGAATCGCCGCAAGATTGCCGTCGACGGGTGGACGAATGAATTCGACCGGCCGATCTATTTCCTGGAGCACCGCGCGGGATATCGGGTTGGCTGGTGCAGCCACGTGGCGGGCCGGCTGCTGGTTCAAACCCATCCCGCGGCGCAACAGCAGCCGGCGCTGTTCGAGTACTCGGAGGTGGACGTGGTAGGACAGGTGGCCGGCGTGGCTATGCTCCTGGAATCGAGAAAGCGTCGCCATGCCCGTACTTCAATAGCTCCATCAAAGTCTCCAAATCCGTAATGTAAAGCTGACGCTCTACGTCGCGCGCTGTAGGCGGCACCAGACTGCGGTAATTGAGGGAGCGGCGGCCACCCGGCAGGGTGCTGACGTAATCGTCCAGGTCCGCCTTCTGCTCCGCCAGGCTGTAGCGCAGCCACTCGGAAAACACCTGGTGATGGCTATTGCAAAGCGACCGGTCAGTCTCCTCAGGGCCTAGGATTCGCAGTAGTTCTTCGTGGCTATAGCGGCCAGTGGCAGGGTTTCGCAGGGAGGCTAGGAAGGCCAGCCGGCCAAAAACGGTTGGCACCTGAGACAGCGTCCTGCGCCAGACAGTTGCCGCAGGCATTCGAACTGACTGCGAATTTGTCAGAAACTCCGCCAAACTGCACCCACTTCGCCGATGGCGGGCGTGTCGTCACGGCCTGCCATGGGCCTAGAAACCCAAGATATTCAATTATATACCAGGATTTCACCCACTTGTAAACGCTGTCTGGGCGGTTTTCCCCTGAAACTTTTGTTCTGGTTTTGGAAAAACTTTAGGTTAAACCCCCTACTCCGGTAGGGTCACGCCTAGTATAGTACTCAGCTTACTATAGTAAGTTAACTGCAGAAAGGATCAATCCCATGAAAAAGCTCATTGTTCTGTCGCTGTTCGCGTTCGCGTTCCTGGCTACCGCTCGTACCACTGCCCGGATCGACATGCCTATTCCGACGTGCCACCCCTGCCCGGCAATTCGCTAGTTGGGTAGTTGGAATTCAGCGCGGCGCCTGGTGCTAAAATCGGATCATCAAGCCGGTCTCCAATAATGCCAAGCGCCGCGCTTTTTCTTTCTTTTTTCCAGGGTGCCGCCATTCTGGGTTCGATCCTCACGGTCGGCAAACTGCTGACTTCCCACCTGTACCGCCGCTATCGCATCTTTTTTCTTTACTTTATCTTTCGCATTACCAGCATGACCTGGTTCCTGGTGCTCTCCAACGTGAAAGGCCTGGCGGGGGGCGACGGAACGAATTCGAATATGTATTTTTACAGTTATTTAATCATCGAGCCGATTCTGCTCCTGGCTTATATCCTGGTAGTCATTGAGCTTTATAGCCTGGTTCTGGAAAAATATCGCGGATTATATACATTAGGACGCTGGGCCATGTACGCGGCCATCCTGATTTCCGGCACGGTCTCGATCCTGACGTTCATCCCGAAAATCAATCCGTTGCTGCCTGAGCCATCGAAACGCCTGATGTTGGAACTTGCCGCGGAACGAGGTATCGATCTCGCGCTGGTCCTCTTTATATTGCTGATCGTCTGGTTTCTGTCGAAATACCCCGTGCCTCTCAGCCGCAACGTGGTGGTCCACACGGTGATTTACGCCATTTTCTTCCTGAGCGACACCATGCTGCTGCTCTGGCGTTCGCTGCTGGGCGAAAATGTCACCCCTACCGCTAACGTGGTGGCTACCGCCATTTCCGCAGCCTGCTCCTTCGCCTGGGCGATCCTGCTAACCGACCGCGGCGAGGAAGTCCGCGCTCAACTGCCTCAGATTCGCGCTGAAGCGGAGGAACGGATCCTGCATCAACTGGACGCCCTCAACGCGACCCTTCTCAAAGTCTCCCGCAAATGAGTCATATCTTTAGTTAATCTAGGTGTTATCTTTAGTTAAATCAGTACCAATATTACCGTTACGATATTGCCTTTATTCCGGATTAAGCCTATTCTAAATCTGACGAAGAAAGTGTGGGTGTCCATGGAATACGTGCTTGCCATTTCGATAGTGACATTCCTGGCATTAGCAGTAGCGTTATTCCTACTTGTCCGTAAATTGACGTTTAACGGCAGCAGTTTGCCGTTGACCGCGGAATGGATCGACGAACTTTCGATCGAGCGTTACCGTCCGATGATGCGTTTATTGGATGGCGCCGACCTGGAATTTTTACGGTCTCAGCCCGGTTTTACTTCCCGAATGGCGACCAAACTCCGCATTCAGCGGTGCCAGATCTTTCGTGGGTATCTGCGCTGTCTGAATGGTGACTTCCAAAGGGTTTGCTCGGCCATCAAGATCCTCATGCTGCAATCCAGAGAGGACCGTCCGGACCTGGCCGGCCTGCTGGTGCAGCAACAAATGAGGTTCGCTTGCGAGATGGGGATGGTGTATTCTCGCCTCTTCCTGTATCGTTGGGGCATTTGCGGGGTAGATGTGACGAGCCTGGTCAAGAATTTCGACCTGATGCGTATGGAATTGCGAACTCTGGTCCCGGCTACCCTTACCATGGGAGCCTGAAAAGGGATGTTTTCTTACCCGGTTTTTCCGGGCGGCTATAGCGGTCCAGCTTCTCTGCCGCTATAGCCGTTTCAATATTTCTTTGGCCTCTTTCAATTGCGGAAACTGCTTCTCCGCTTCCCGGAATTCCTTTGTGTGCACCCGCCTCCGCGCCCCCGTATGATCCACTGGATATTGCAAGTGCAGCATTTCGTGAAACATCACGTATTCTAATGCCAGAGCCGGAACGCCTGGCCGGTCGAAAATCCGGCTGATGATAATGGCGTTGTGGGACGGGTCGAAATGGCCCAGCATACTGCGCGATACTCCCCTGCTCCAGCCCAATCGAGGCCTCCCGAGCAGCCCGTCGAAGAACTGCCGGTTGAGCCGTTCGAAAGTCTCTTCCAGGTCGTACACCGCTCCTTTCGGACCGGAAACGAATTTCCGCCCCCGCAGTTGCCGCACCAGATGGGCCTGCCGCCGGATGTCGCGCCGGTTCAGATACAGCCGGTAGCGATGGCTGTAAATGCGTGCTATCGGCTTGCGGTATAGTTTGCCGATGAGGATATGGGCCAGCGCCTCCGTCACCGGTGCCGGCGCGGAAGCCAGCAGATCGGAAATCCGCATGTGCAGCGCGCCGTTTTCCAGCCGGATGAAGCTGTCGGCGTTGGCGAACCGGCAAAACTCCACGCGCATTTCCGGCACCGCAGTCCGCGGCTTCAATTCGCGAAACACGCGCGCGTAAATCTCCTCGGGCGTTTCGAAGAATAGAGAGCTTTGGAAGCCGGGCAGCAGCACCCCGTCGGAATCGGACATCTTTCCTTAGGGTAGCGCGCGCCCGCCCGTTTTTCGCGCAGTCCGCTGTTGGTTCCTGGTACGTCGATGCGTTACTCTGAATCCTTAAGGATCAATCAATTTGCCAAAGGCGAAAATTACCGCGCTGGGATGCTATACCCCGCCCGGCCTCCTCACCAACCAAGACCTCGAAAAACTCGTCGAAACCAACAACCAGTGGATCCTGGACCGGACCGGCATCCGCGAACGGCACATCGCCGCTAAGGATATGGCCACGTCCGACATGGCTATAGAGGCCGCCAAATGCGCGTTGGCGCAGCGCGGCATCGACGCCTCCGAGGTGAATGCCATCATCGTGTGCACGGTGACGCCGGATTTCATGTTCCCCTCTACCGCCTGCCTGGTGCAGAACGGGATCGGCGCGCGCGGCGCCTGGGGATTCGATCTGATCGCGGCCTGCTCCAGTTTCGTCTACGGCACAACCGTGGGCGCGCATCTGGTGGCCGCCGGCACGCATAAGAAGGTCCTGGTGATCGGCGCCGATACCATGAGCCGCATCATCGACTACACCGATCGCGCCACCTGCGTGCTGTTCGGCGACGGTGCCGGCGCGGTACTGATTGAGCCTACCGAAGAAGAGGAAGACGGCGTGGGCTTTGTCGACTTCCTGGGCGAGATCGATGGAGCGGGCGGCGACGCCCTGAAAATGCCCGCCGGCGGCAGCCGCCTGCCGGCATCGCATGAGACGGTGGACAAGCATCTTCATTTCGTCCACCAGGACGGTTCACAGGTATTCAAGTACGCGGTGCGCAAAATGTACGAGAGCTGCCGCGACCTGCTGGCGCGCAATCGCCTGACGGTGGACGACGTGACGATGATGATTCCCCACCAGGCGAACCGCCGCATCATCTCCGCTGCCGGCGAAAAGCTCGGCATCGATCCAGCCAAGGTGATGGTCAATATCGACCGCTACGGCAACACCACCGCAGGCACCATTCCGCTGGCCACCCGCGATGCCATCGAGGAAGGCCGCATTAAGAAGGGCGACCTGATCCTGCTGGCCGCCGTGGGCGCAGGGTATACCGTGGGCGCAAGCCTGTGGCGCTGGGCTTACTGAACGCCGCTTTCGCTGATGCGAAGTCCCACTTCCCTACCGGCCGGCACTTCGACCTCAAGGATGCCGGACGGATCCGTGTCCGCCTCATATAGTTCCTGATCGTCCACTTCCACCTGGTAGGTGCGGCGCGGCTGGAGATTCACGATGAAAACCGTTCCGCCCTCGTCGACCGTAACGCGGAAGCGCCGCGCGGTGCGGCCGAAGCATACCGCGGCGGTGTGCAGCAGCAGCGTGGGCGGCGGACGGGCGGGATCGAGCGCTGTCACCTGGCCGTTGCGAAACACCTGCATGACGCCGTCGAAATCGCCGAACCACTCGGCTTCGTCATCCCATTCGGAGCGAATGAACAGGCGGCCGAAACCGGCGTTGTGCCAGACTTTGGGGGCGTGGTCGTAACTCAGCCCGGGCTGATAGGGATTGGCCCACAGCAACTCGTACGGAATGCCGAAGGCGCCGCGTAGCAGATAGCGATCGTGCATCAGCCAGCCCTGCAGCAGTTGCGTGTCGGCGGCGTTGGGATCGTAGGCCACCATGGCCAGCTCGGCCGCGCGGGAGAGCGCCGCGGCGCGCAGATCGGGTTCGCCGGTGCGGCGCACGGCCCCGATATAGAAATCGTTTTCCGGCGCCTGCAGGGGCGCGGGATAGTAACTCACCAGATGTTCGGTGGGGAACTGGTGGAAGAAGCGGACAGCGGAATCGCGCAGATCGAGCGTGGTGTTGTCGCGGAGCACATGCAGCAACTCGTAAAGGGGATAGGCGTCATCGCGTGCGATGGCGGCGCGCCCTGCTGCCAGGGCCGGCACCGTCCTGCCCATCCACCAGCCATGGACGATGCGTGCGAGTTCCTGCGCCGGAAGTTGCGGCACGTGGTCATAGAGCGCCACGGCGGCCAGCGCGCGCGCATCCACCGCCGCCATGGCGTCGTTCGACGCGGTGGCGGCGATGCCGCGTTGCAGGCGCGCTTCCAGCTCGTGCTTCTGCGGCGCGGAGAGAAGATCCTGGCACCAGTCGTAGACCAGCGCCTGCTGACGGAGGTCGGCGTTTTCGCCCAGCGCCCAGGCGATAGCGGCCCGCCCATCCCCGGAGTCGCCGGCCACCTGGTAATAGAGTGCGTTAGCGAACCCCGGCTCCGGCATGGCTGCGTGTCCGGCCAGGAACAATTCGAACTGCTGCCAGCGGATGGATTTCCGTTCGCGCTCGCGCCGCAACAGGCGCAGGCGCGCAGGACGCAGCAGGATGCGCGGATGGTCGGTGGAGACTGTAATGGGATCGTCCGGGCTGGGGATTTGCGCCTGCGCGGGCGCGAGCGCGCAGAGAAGAGCGGCACAGCCCACCAGCGTTCGCATCCGGCCCATGTTCATTAGTCCTGATTGTGTCATAGGGACACACGCTTCGCCCAGCGCTCCACAGAAAGGCTCCGGCGTGCAGCGCTATGTTACTGAAACAACAACGGGACGGGGTGGTTCCCCGGTTGCAGTTTATGGCCCTGAATTGGCGAAAGCTATCTTTCAAACCTGCCCTCTGCTGCAACAAGCCGGGGGAACAAGAATGGGCGGGATAAGGACAGCGTGCTTGCGGGAGCCGATGTTTGCAGTGGATTTTGCTCGTTCGTTTCTCTTGTTGGTTGCTGCAGAGGGGTTTTTTGAGAATCGCGGAATCAGTTCTCTCCGGGGGTTCCGGTAGCGGTAGTTGTCTGGCGTTTCTGGCGAGGAAAAATAGGACGCGGACCTGGCCAGGAATCGTGCGACACAAGCTCTAAATCCAGACAGCCCGACGCCATACCTCCAGCCCTAACCCAGGGCGAGCCGCATCGGATGGGTCCCATCCCGGGACCGGTCCGATGCGGTTTTTCTTTTGTCCGGAAGATATGAATTGGCAATCTGCGGCAGATGGGCAATTCGCGTCGTGTGGCGCGCCTACACCGCGTCAGCCGCACCTGCGATGCGCGATTGTGGGAGCCCTGAAGCCCTGCGCCTCGCGGCGACAGACCTAATAACTCAGGGTGCCGGTGCGCGGCTCTTCCTCGGCGTTGGGCAGGTACAGGGTCTTGCAGTGCTCGCAGCGATAGATCTCCGGGTCCGCTCCGAACTTCTGCTTCACTTCATCGCCGAAGAAATACCAGCGCTTTAAGTGCCCGGCGCACAGCTTGCCCTTCTCGTCCTTCTCGTTGCATGCGCGCATGCGCGGCGTCCGCCGCTTGACTTTCGTTCCGTCACTCAAAGTAGCAACCAGTTCCGCGACCGGAACCGGCTTATCGGACGCCGCGTATTTCGGATTCGCCATATCGAGAACGACGAGTATATCAGGATGCCCCCATCACTTGATGGGGAGGACAATCTGATAGGTGGTACCGCCGCCCGTAATCGACGTGGGCGAGGTCTTGCCGCCGATCTGAATGGTGATCGGCTGGTTGCCCGAACTGAGCCCGCTGGGGATCGTGATGTTCACCTGGTAGAGGCCGACAAAACCCGGGGCGAGGCCGGAGAATCCGACGGTGGCCGATTGGCTGCCGATCATGACGGTCGGCTGGGTGGTAGTCTTCGCCAGATTATTCGGGTCGCTCGACGCCGGACTGCCGCTGGCAGGCTGGTTGAGAGTCGGCCCGAGTCCGTTGACATAGAGCTCGACCAGGTCGCCGGCCGCCGCGGGACAGGCCGTGGTCACGATATACGATGGCCCGCAGTTGAGGTCGATGGCGTCGGCGATAAACACGCTGCCGCTGTTGTACATGAAGAATGCCGGCGTGTAATTGTTCAGCGGAACGGTGAGAACGTTGCTGAAAATCGGGCCGGGCACTCCGGCGTAGATTTCCTTCATCTGCGCCGACGAGTAGCCTTCCAGTTCCCACGGGACGAAGACGTTGACCTGCCCGGTGCTGACGTATTCGATGTAGCCCGGAACGCTGATGGCCGGCAGGCTGCCGCTGGCCGGAGCGTCGAAGCTGACCGTCACATAGTCCGACGCCAGAGGCAGGCGGCCGGCGCTGGTGGTGGTATCGACCTTGTCGCCGGTGGTGGGATTCGTGAGGTAGGCCGGATCGGCCAGGTTCGACCCGAACATCGCCACATATGAGCCCGGTGAGAGCGTGGTGCCGAACGCACCGTCATCCTGCACCGAGGTGACGCTGGGTACGGGAATCGAGATCAGGTAGTCGGTAATATCCAGGCCCGCTGCCGTAGTGGCGTCCACGGTGGAAGGATTTGCGTCCCCCGACGCGGTCGCGCCGGCCACCAGTTGCACCCACGAGATTCCATAGTTGTTGGTGGTGCAGGTCAATGTGGAGGTGGACGAACTGGGCGAACAGTTCGCCGGCTGGTAAGCGAGAACATTGCCGGTGGAACCGGCCGTTCCCGGCACGGGCTTCAGAGTGACGGTACCGGCCGGAGCCGCGGTGTAGGTGACCGCCGTATTGGGCACGGGCACACCCCACTCATCGATCACCTGCACGGGAAGCGCTCCGACAGTCTGTCCCGCTCCCACGTACTGCAGGGTGTATCCGCCGCCCTGCCAATCGCCCATGTCGTAAAGCGGATTCATCACGGTGTTCATGCCGTCGCCCACCAGGAACATATACGGCATGCGCAGCGCCACCGCGGGGCTGGACGAGGTCAACGTCACCACACCGTTGTATTCGCCGGCAGCCGGGGCGGTCCCGCTGAGCGAAACGTTCAACGTTGCCTTGGCGCCGGCCGCCAGCGTGATGCTGGTCTGGTCAGCCTTGACGGTGGCTCCGGTTGCCGCCACGCCGGCGGTCACCGCGACGGCCAACGTGACCGATGCGGACCCATTATTCTGTACAGTCACCGGGATGCTGACAGGAAGGGTGGTTCCCGAACTTACATACCCGAACGAAAGCGTGGAAGGCACGGTGGTGACCGAGGCCGTAACGGCAGCGTTCGCGTCCAGCAATCCGGCGCCGACCTCCTGCACGTCGACGGTATCGCCGAAATCATCGGCGGTCACGCCTTGGGCGGCGTAATTTACCAGCGCCGACTTCACCTGAAGCGCAGTCCACGTGGGGTGCGCCTGTAACACCATGGCGGCCGCTCCCGCGACCAACGGGGCCGCAAAACTGGTGCCGTCGCCGGCAATGTAACCGTTGGTGCTATAGAGGGAGCCCGACGGATCGTAACTCTGGCCCACCGTGTACATGCCGTGAGGGCCGCTGGGGAACTGCGTCTGGAGCGAGTCGAACCCGCCGGTGGCCACCAGGTCGGGCTTGATCGAACCGTCGATCGCCGGCCCTTCGGAGGAATAAAACGCCAGCGTGTTTACGGCTGAGGTATTGGGGAGCGCTTCTTCCGCTCCGGCGGTATCGATGGTTACGGTGGCGCCGGGATGAGCGTCGACGTATGCCTTGAGATTCTGCCCGTCGGCCAGCGAGATCATGACGGACGGCCCGTGGAGATCGCACGGGTCATATCCGTTGTCGATGCAGATGTAGCCCGGATTGATCAGAGCGGTGGAATCGGCCATATAAAAGACGATGCCGATGGCGCCCGCGGCAGTGGCATTCTGCGCCTTGGCGTCGAAGCTGCAGCCGGTAGTTGGGCTGCGCTGGATGAGCGCATAAGCATCGGTCAACGACCCTGCCGGCAGCGGCGAGCACGCCTGGCCGTTATCGCCGAGCTTTGTCACATCCACCAAAACGCCGCTATTGGCGCCCAGGAAAGACGGCACGAAGTCCGAATCCCCGAGAGCGGCGGCAATGCCGGTGAGGTTCGACGGCACACCGGTGCCGTTCATCGATACCGTGGGATTGAAAATGTGCGAATTGACAGTGGCGCCCACGGCGATCACCGAAGGAGCGCTCGCCGGCGAAATGATGGTGTTGTAGTAGTAGTCGCCGTAGGGATCGCCGCCATAGTTGCCGGCCGCGGTCACAATCACGGTGCCGTTGCGGGCGGCCATTTCGAAGGCGTGGGCCAAAGGATCGCACCACACGCCGGCGGCATTGCCGCACTGTACATCGTCATTCGCGCCGGCCACCGCCAAGGTTCCGGACGAGAAGTTGATCACATTCATGCCGTCGGCGATGGCATCGTCCAGCGCCTTGATGATGACGCTCTCGGGGGTGCCTTCATAACTCACCAGGTCGCTGCCGAAGATCTTGTAGTTGCCGAGGTACGCTTTGGGCGCCATGCCGCTGAAAGCCACCGTGCCGCCGCTGTTTTGGACAGCGGCCGCGATGGCCGCCACCGCCGACCCGTGGCCGTCGCGATCGCGCGCCGAAAAATCGTCAGGCATGGAGGTGGCCGGGGAGGCCGTGCCGGCGCTCGTGCAGGCGCCCGTCTGGCTTGCGCCGGCGCAATTCCCGGCGGCGATCATGGATACGTAACTGCGCGCCACGATCACTTTATTGTTGGTGAAAAGGCCGCAATCGCTGGGCGTTCCGTTCACCGCAGCGTTGCACTTGGGAAATCCGGAAGGCGACGTGAAGCCGCTGTCGCTGAAGGCCGGGCTGGTGTGGGAGCTACCGGCGTCAATGCCGGTATCGAGAATGCCGATCCTGATTCCCGCACCGGCATTTGACTGGCCGCCAATGGCGGCCTGCGCCCAGGCGGCCGGCGCGTTGGCGAGGGCGGTCGCCTTATTCAACATCGGATGGACACGGCGTTCCGGCATCACTCCGAGCACGCCGGAAATGTTTTGTAGTTCCGCCACGCGGTCAGGAGAAGCCACCACGAAAATCGCGTTCATTACGATGGACGACGATCCCACGATCTCGAAATTGCGCCCGGCGAGTTCCCGTTTGACAGCGTCCTGCTGCGTCTCCACCTGCTGCCGGTAAGAGACCGCTGCCTGGGTCTGCAATTCGGCGCGCGTGGCGAAGCGCGAAGCCACCGGCTGGCCGCTCAGGAACAACATATAGCGGCCGGGGGCGTAGGCCACACCACGGCTGCGCGCGCGCGGCGCCTTGGCTGACCGCGGCTTTTGCGGGGTCTGCTCATGGCGGCGTGCGGGGCGCTGCGCCAACGCGGGCGTGGCGCAAAGGATCAGTCCGAGCACAGTGCTCGAAAACGCGCGATTAACCTTGCCTGTTGACATAATCATGGTACGTCTCCAAAGTCTATCAGGTTGAAGAGGGAAAAAAGCCTCACCTTTGGGTACAAACTCCCCGGCGCGCGACAAGTTGCCGCCGGCACAAATAGATTTGTCCTCTTAGCCCTGCGAGACTGGCAATTCCATTTCCACTTCGAGCCCCGGCTGCGCGTTGCGCGCCCGGATTCCGCCCTTGTGGAGCTCCAGGGCCCGCCGT
>DATAUB010000017.1:0-4644 GCA_036268475.1 Bryobacteraceae bacterium
CGGACCGGTCAGCTTTGCCACTTGGTTCCCGGCGGAATCGGTGATTACGATGGCCGGTGCGGAGCTGGCTGCTTGCTTGAGGTAATACCAGATTCCCATCCCATCCGGGGGATTGGGTGTCTGCAGATTCTGCTGGCCGAAGAGATAGTCGTTTGCGGCAAACTGCCAGGGCACGCGCTGGACGGTGTCGGAAATGGCGAAGAGATGTACGTCCTGCGCCAGCACCGACGCATTGAGTTCTTCCAGGGGTGCGATGTTGGTGATCCAGATTCCCCTGCCGTAGGAGCCGAGCACTAGATCTTTTTGGCGCGCCTGGATCACCAGATCGTGAACCGACACGCGGGGCAGGTTGTTATTCATGCGCACCCAGCGCCCGCCGCGATCCAGAGAAACATACACGCCGTCGTCGCTGCCCAGAAATAGCAGATCTGGATTGACGGGATCTTCGGCAACAGCATTCACCGGCGCCGGCGCCAAGCCCGTGGAAATCGGAGTCCAAGTGGCGCCGTAATCGTCTGTTCGATACACGTATGGGGCAAAGTCGTCGAAACGGTAACCACTCTTACTTAGATATGCTCGGCCGGCCACATGGCCGGAGGCGCGCACGCCGGTAACATACGCATCGGCGCGGCCGCCGCCGGCCGACACGCGGGCGGTAAGATCGGTCCAGTGGGCGCCGCTGTCGCGCGTTACCCACACGTTTCCGTCGCTCGTACCGGCCCAAATTTCGCCGGCGGCGAGCGGCGATTCCGAAATGGAGGAGATGGCGAACCAGGGGATACCGCCCGGCAAACGGCCTTCGGATGAAGGAAGGATCTTATCGTTTGGATGCGTGCTGAGATCGGGGCTGATGGCGGCCCAATGATCGCCACGATCGGTGGACTTCAGCAACATTTGGCCGCCGGTGTAGATCGTGGCCGGGTCGTGGGGCGAAATCACGATTGGCGTTTCCCAAATGAAGCGGTAAGGCGGTTGCGAGGGATCGGATTGGCGGGGCATTATGGGCGTCCTGATTCCGAGTTTCTGATCCATGCGGCTATGCCCGCCGTACTCGCGATTGGTGTAAAGCCAGCGGCTATCGTGCGGATCTATAAGGGTAGTGATGCCGTCGCCATCGCCAACGGCGCGGCAGTCTTGCGGAGTGACCCGTCCCATGCCGGTCGCCGATGGGCAGCGCCAGTTTTCGTGGTCTTGGAGTCCCGCGTAGATGTTGTAGGGGTCGTCGTTGTCCACGCTAAGGGCATAGACCTCCTCGACAGGAATGTTCTCGAGAGCGGAGCTGGTGCGGCCGCCGTCATAGGAGACAGCGATGCCGCCATCGCTGCCCTGGATTATGCGGTTCGAGTTCGCAGGATCGATCCAAAGCGCGCGCACATCGCCAAACATGCGGGGGAACATACGTGGGGCGTCCCACGTTCGGCCGCCGTTGATGGAATGCCGTAGCCCGTCCTGGGTTACGAAAATATTCTGATCGTCGTTGGGATCGACGCGAATTTGATTGAAGTAATAAGGCCCCTTGGGACTCACATCGTAATTTTCCGCGTTCATCTTTTTCCACGTGTCGCCGCCATTTTCGGTACGGTAGACTTCGCCGCCGATCACATCTGGAACACCTGCCCGACCCCCGCCGCGGCCGCCGGCTACGGGCACAGCGCGCGAATTATCGTTCTCGACCACGGCATAGAGAATCTGCGGATTGCGGCGATAGATATCCAACCCAATGCGTCCGAGGTGGCTTTGCGGCAGGCCGCCGCCAAGCTTGACCCAGTGGTCCCCACCATCCGACGTCTTGTAAATGCCGCTGCCCGGACCATCCGGGATGAGTTGCCACGGCAGGCGCGTCTTGTCGTACGTAGCGGCGTAGAGCACGTCTGGATGTTGCGGGTCCATCACCAGATCAATCGCGCCGACGTGAGGCCCGAGAGAAAAAGCTTTAGCCCAGGTGCGACCGCCATCGCGCGTGCGGAAGATACCGCGCTGGTCATTGTCGGAAAAGAGATGGCCCATGGCCGCGACGTAAACTATGTCCGGATTGCCTGGATGGATTACGATGCGGGCTATGTGTTGAGTGTCGGCAAGACCCATATTTGTCCAAGTCTTTCCGCCGTCGGCGGACTTGTAGACGCCGTTGCCGGCGAGTGAACTACGCGAGGTAAATGCGTCACCTGTGCCGGCCCAGACAAGATCGGCGTTCGAAGGCGCCACGGCGATAGCACCGATGTTCAGATTGTTCTGGGTGTCGAAAACCGGCTGGAAAGTCGTTCCGTTATTTGTGGTCTTCCAGATGCCGCCGGTCCAGAAGGAGACGTAGTAGGTATAGAGGTGAGCTGTTGCCGGTGCGGCAGGCACTGCGATATCGGATACGCGCGCGCCGATCCAAAAGGGACCGAGATTTCGGAACGCGAGTGGCTGTAGCAGGTGCTGGTCGACTGTAACTGGGGCCTGGGCGGCAGCGGGCAAGGCAAGAGCGGCCGCCATGGCAAATGCGGTGAAACAGTGCTTTCTCATTTTGTCCCTATGAGTTCATCATCATAGCTCTCCCAAACGCGCTGGTATACACCCGGCGGCGACACACCCGGCGGCGTCCAGCGGTTCTAACGCGGCGTGGGACTGCCAAAACCTACTCTTGCGCCGATTCGGTGAGCCGGCATGATGAGGACGGCCTTTACGTTCTTGTCCGACAGCAGAATACGAAACGCGTTCTTCACCTGCTCCGCGCTCGCGCCGCCGCCTGCATCCAGGAAGTTCGCAGGGCTGCCACCGGCGTATTTCACGATGTCCATCGTTGCCATCGCCAGACCCGCGCCATTCATCATGCACGCCACCGAACCATCCGGCATTCATCGGTGTCGAAGGTGGATGGCGGGGTGACAAATACGTTGCACGTGAGCGGAGGACAGACGCATAGATGCGACATGGATTCCCCCGTAGCCAAGCGCTGGGAAACGGAGCGCGGGTGAAATTGGGAGTGAAGCACGCTCGTTGCCCGCGGAGCCAACTGCCTTTCTGCTGCTTGCGTCTGCCGGATTGTTTCAGGCAGCATTCGCCCTGGAACGACCACCGAGGAGGTAGAGGTCAACGCAGCGGCGGACTTTGTGCAGACCGGCACAACGTCCTTGCCTGCATACTGCCACGGCATTCGAGGATCGACTGCCTTGCCACGGCTACCTAGGCGCTCGCGCCATCGAGTGCACCAAACTCGGTCCGGGAACGTTTTCATTTTCCTTGACGCGCTCGCGGCCGCCCTGTATCGTAAAACGGAAAAAGCGAGGTGACACCGTGAAGATACACGCGTCCAAAGGCCTCAGCCGCCGCACATTCGGCGTCATCGCGGCCGGTGCGGGAGCGGTCGCTCCCGTTCTGGCAGCTCAGCAGACTCGCGGGGCCGCCACGCCTGGCACCCGGCGCCCTCTAGCGCCCGAGATGCCGCCATTCGAAGGAATCCTGGAGTTCACCCGTAGACCCATCGCGACACGGGCGGAGCCATTTCCGATGCAGCAGGTCCGCCTGCTGCCGAACAGCGTCTACGCGGACGCCCAGGAATGGAATCGCGGATACATGTCGCGCCTGGAGGCGGACCGGCTGCTGTACACATTTCGCGCGAATGCGGGCTTGCCTGTGGGAACCGCCAAGCCGCTGGGCGGATGGGAACAACCGGAAAACGGCGAACGGTCCAGTGAACTGAGAGGCCACTTCCCGGGTCATTTTCTTTCGGCCAGCGCTCAACTGGCGGCAAGCGGTGATCAAGAGGCGAAGGCCAAAGGCGACTATATGGTGGCAGAACTCGCCAAGTGCCAGCAGAAGCTCGGCGGTCATTATCTGAGCGCGTTTCCGACCACCTGGTGGGATCGCCTGGAGAAGGATGAGCGCGTCTGGGCGCCGTTTTACACCATTCATAAGATCATGGCCGGGCTGTTCGACATGTATCGTCTCGCAGGCAATCGACAGGCGTTGCAGGTGCTCGAAGGCATGGCGGCATGGGCCGACGAATGGACCGCGCGACAGTCCGAAGAGCACATGCAACAGATCCTGACTATCGAGTTCGGGGGCATCGCCGAAACTCTATACAGCCTGGCCGCCGCAACGAACGATGACCGGTGGGGCAAAGTGGGAGACCGCTTCCAGAAAAGAAGCTTTTTGAATCCGCTGGCTTCGCGGCGCGATGAACTCCGCGGCCTTCATGTCAACACGCACATACCGCAAGCGATCGCGGCGGCTCGCCGCTATGAAGTTACAGGCGACATCAGATTTCACGATGTCGCCGATTATTTCTTCTACGAGGTGAGCACAGCCCGCACCTACGTCACAGGCGGAACGAGTAACGCCGAAGCTTGGCTGGCGCCTCCGCGCCGCCCGGCCGCCGAATGGAAGCTCAGCGTGAATACCGCCGAGTGTTGTTGCGCGTACAACATGCTGAAACTGGCGCAGCATCTATACTCGTGGAATCCCGATCCGCGATATTTCGACTACTACGAGCACCTGCTGCTCAACCACCGTATCGGCACGATACGTCCCGGAGTCGGACATACACAGTATTACCTCTCGCTGTCGCCAGGGGTTTGGAAGACATTCAATACGGAAGACCAGACTTTCTGGTGCTGCACCGGCTCGGGCGTCGAAGAGTTTCCCAAGCTCAATGACAGT
>DATAUB010000018.1:0-3298 GCA_036268475.1 Bryobacteraceae bacterium
CTTGCGGACGACGCGGATGCGCTGCGGCATGCCGTGCGCGTCCACGATGAGCGAGACCACTGAGACGCCCTGATACTTGGCGCGGCGCGCTTCGTCGGAGAACTCGGCGTCGACGGAGTAGATCAGCACCGGCGGCGAGACTCCGCCTCCGACGTGATACAGACCGCCGCCGTAGCCGCCGCCCTGGCCCGGTCCATAGCCTGCGCCGGAACCGGAGCCGATGCCGCCGCCGTCGCCCGAGCCGAGGCCTGCGCCCGAGCCGGTGCCGTTGGCTGCCGGCCCTACGATGTTGGTCCGCGGATCGCCCAGGTTGGGCAGATTGTTATTGGGCAGTGCGATGTTGGGCGGCATCTTGATGGTGGGCTCGACCGCCAGCTTGGGGTGCGGATTCACCGCCAGCATGGGCGGCGTGATTGGCGTTTCAGAAAACTTGGGCAGCCGGCCCTTGGGCGCCTGCACCAGCTCGTGCGCGCCGCCGCCACCACCGCCGCCCATTGCCGGGCCCTTGGGGGCGATGGGTCGGAAAGGCGAGATATCGATATTGGCTACCTGCGGCTTGGGCGGCACCGGCTTGGGATGCATGCGCGCTTCGATGATCAGAAAAATGATCAGACCGATGATGGCCACGTGCGCGCCGACCGACAGCGATGTCGATAGCGGGCTGCGCTTGACGCGGAAAGGATCCGCCACCGCCACCGCATGCGACGTCAGCACCAGCGGCGGCAGCTTCTCCCGATGAAATAACCCGCGCACATTGCCCAGCATCGTCCGCCATGCCGGCTCATCCACCACCGGATTGAACAACAGCGGCTCGGGGGCACGGTTGAGGACGGGCGCACCGGCGCCGTTCATCGGAGTGCCGTTCGTCTGGGTGGCGTTCATGGGGGTGCCGTTCATCATTTGGGCCTCTATTCCAGAGGCTAACGAAGGCGGCGCGGCTTCGCGCCTGAGCGCGTGGCGAAGCTGGTCTTCCAGCTCCAATCCATTTGGATTGGGTAACTCTTCCACTTCATTCGGATTGCGCGTTGTTCGCGACATAGGAGAACTTCAACCTCTCAATTGGCCGGCCGCTGCGCCCCTGCGCGTATCGGCCGCTGTTGCATCCTGGCCCGCAACACCTTTAAAGCCCGCTGCAGATGGCTCTTTACCGTGGCCACCGGCATACCAAGCAGCTCCGCAATCTCCTCCGGCCCCAGCTCTTCCTGGTAGCGGAGCACGATTACGGTTCGCGGCACGATGGGCAGCGAGGCAATCTTCTGCCGCAACCGTTCCGCCCTCCATGGATCCGTTTCCTGCGCTGCCGCCGCGGGCTCGGCAACACCGGGTTCCGCAAAACTTACGGCAGCGTGGTCCTGGGGACGCCGCAAACGACGCCGCGCCTGGTCGATCGCGCGATGCACGGTCACCCGGCGCAGCCAGTGGACCACATGATCTTCAGATGCAAGCGCGGGGAGTTCGTCATGGAGCTGCAAAAACACATCCTGCGCTACCTCCTCGGCCAGCGAGGGATCGCGAACGATGCGCCGCGCGATACTGAACACCATCGACTGGTGCTGCCGCAGCAGCACGCGAAAGCTTTCATGCGATCGTTGCAGGTGGCCACCCTGAGGCCGACGGCCGTGCCGGAGCTTGATTGCGACCTTCACTCTGAAATACGCACGGGCGAGAAAAGAGTATGCAGTTTTTTTCGCGCGCCTCGGAATATCACTTGAGATGCCCCGCCAGGAACTTCGCCATGGCCCGATTTGCCTCCATGGACTCGGGCAGCTCCGGGTCGTACCAGAAGGCATGCGGCAGCCCGTCAAAGACCATCAGGCGCGCGTCGACGCCTGCGCGGAGGAAGGCGCGATGGAGGTCTGTCGTCCCGCTCAGCAGCAGGTCGCGTCCGCTGGTCACAAACAGCGTCGGCGGCATGCCCTTCAGATCAGCATAGACCGGCGAAAGCACCGGGTCTTTGGGATCGGTGCTGCCCACATAGGGGGAGAGCGGCTTCTCATCGCTTGGGGGCGCCAGATAACCGCTGAATCCACGCAGGGCGTAGAGATGCATTGAATCGCCCTGCCGCGCGAAGTCCCCAGTCCCGCTGAAGATGCCGAGCGCTGCCGGCTCCGGCAGCGATAACTGTTTTAGCTTGACGGCGACTTCGCCGGTCAGGATCGCGCCCGCCGATGTTCCGTAGATCGCGATCTGCTCGGGCTTGTGGGTCTTGAGCAGCTCACGGTAGACCGCCACTGCATCGTCTACCGCCGCGGGGAATGGATGCTCCGGAGCGAGGCGGTAGAGCGCGGCCACGACCGGAATGCGCGCATAGTGCGCGATCGGAATCGACTCCGTGTAGCTGCCTGAATCGGAATCGAAGCCGCCGCCGTGCAGGTCCAGCAGCACCTTATCCGCATTGGCCTTCGGCACATGCAGGGGCGTGACGCGCCGCACGGGAACGCCGGCCAGGGTGTCGTTGGCAACGGTTACCGGGCATATCTTCCGCCATTGCTTTTCCGCGCGCGCGGTATACGCGTCTGTGGATGCGCGCCGCTGCGCCAGCGCGATATCGGCCTTCGCATCCGTGGCGGGACGCCGCAGCGTGGCCTGCGCCTGCGGGCTGAGCGACTGGGGCACCGGCACGATGCGGCCCACGTGCGCCGTGCCGTTGGGCTCGATGTAACTCGAATTGTGCGAGACCGCTGTTGCCGCGGTGGTGGCTGTTTGTCCCCAGGCCGGCCATGCGGCCAGGATTCCCAATGCGCAAGCGAACACCGCAACGCGGCACTCGATCCCAGACTGCTTCATCCAGCGGTCCCCTCCGGAGTTCCTGTTCCGCCAATGTACTCCTGCGAGGACTGCGCGTCCCGCGAACTGCGCATGCGGCGGGACTGCGCATCCGGCGAATTGCGCCTGCGGCGGGACTGCGCGTCCCGCGAACTGCGCCTGCGGCGCGTTTGTGTGGTTCGCTTCCTTTGGTCGCTCACGGCGGTGTTGTTTTCGTCGCGGCGGAACAGCAGGTCTCTCCACTGCGCGCCTGCGGCGCTCCGGTCGAGTGACGAGCATGTAGAGAGCAGGATGATGAATGTAGGTGGCTTACTGGAAGGCCATCGACAGATCAGTGGCCCGGAGGCGGCTGGCGAAGCGCTTGCGCAGCTCCAGCCGCGCGCGATGCCGACGGGATTTTACGGTTGCGACTGGCCGCTCCATCTCGGCGGCGATCTCTTCGAGCGAGCGCTCGTCAAAGAACTGCATCCGCAGCACGGAGCGCAGGGACTCCGGCAGCGAGCGCAGCGCTGCGTGCACCAGCCGGTTGCGC
>DATAUB010000019.1:0-3808 GCA_036268475.1 Bryobacteraceae bacterium
TCCTGCTTTCTGGAAGAGATCGTGATGGGATACTGTTCTTCTTCCGCCCGTGCAGGCGGCAATGGCCCCGCAAAACCGGCCACGCTTCTTGTATATTTTTGAAGCCCCCGGCGCAGCTTGCGGAGCACATCTATCCGGAACTGCGACGCATGGCCCGCCGCTACATGAAAAATGAAGCTCAGGGCAATACGCTGCAGGCGACCGCGTTGGTCCACGAGGTCTACCTGCGTCTTGTGGACGTGGCCAACGTCGATTGGCAGGCGCGCCCCCAGTTCTTTGCCATCGCCGCCCAGATGATGCGGCGGATTCTGGTGGACGCTGCCCGTGCGCGCGGTTCGCGCAGGCGCGAGGGAACGCCATCCAAGGTGAATCTGGATGAGAGCGCCCTCTTGCCCCCCGCGCCCGACCGGTCGATCCTCGCTCTCGACGATGCGCTGATAGCGTTCTCTCAGGTGGCGCCCCGCCAGGCGAAGGTGGTGGAGTTGCGTTATTTCGGCGGCTTGACCGAGGAGGAGATCGTGGCAGCTCTGAACATTTCGGCGCGCACCGCCAGACGCGACTGGCATCTCGCCAAGGCCTGGTTGCGGCGCGAGTTAAGCCATACAATGAGAAGTCCCTCGGGACCCTAGGCATGTCTCCCGAACGTTTCCGGCAGATCGAAGATTTATTTCACGCAGCCCGCGAGGGCACTGCCGAAGAGCGCGCGGCGCTGTTGGCGCAGGCCGATCCCGAATTGCGGCGCGAAATCCAGTCCCTGCTCGCACAGTCAGACAATCCCGAATTTCTGGACCCTGTGGCCCTGGAGAACGCCGCCGGTCTGGAGGATGCTACCGCCACCATGTTGACCCCGGGCGTGCGCCTGGGGCCCTATCGCATTGAAGGCAAACTGGGCGAAGGCGGCATGGGCGAAGTCTTCCACGCCGTAGACACGCGATTAGGCCGCTCTGTCGCCGTTAAAACCACGCATGAGCGCTTCAGCGACCGTTTCCGGCGAGAGGCGCGCGCTATTTCGTCGCTCAATCACCCCAACATCTGCACCCTCCACGATGTTGGTCCCAACTACCTGGTGATGGAACTGGTGGAGGGCGAGACCATAGCGGCCCGGCTCAAAAACGGACCACTTGCAGTCAAGACAGCATTGCTTTACGCATCGCAGATTGCGGCAGCACTGATGGAGGCGCATGCCAAAGGTGTCATCCACCGTGATCTGAAGCCGGGAAATATCATGATCGCGAAGTCCGGGATCAAGGTTCTGGATTTCGGTTTGGCGAAACTGGCCACAGACGAAACCGCGACCGCCAGTCGCGTCGTGATGGGCACGCCAGGCTACATGCCGCCCGAGCAAAGAGACGGCAGAACTGTCGACGCCCGCGCTGATATTTACTCGTTCGGCTGCATCCTCTGTGAAATGTTGACTGGCCGGCGCCCGGGGGCGGAGCGGCGGCGCATGCCCTCGCGAAGGCTGGAGAGAATCGTAAGCCGCTGTCTCGAAGAGGATCCCGAACGGCGCTGGCAATCGGCGGCCGAGTTGGAGCGCGAACTGAGTAAAACCTCCGCCACCGGCGGCCCATGGAAACTCATTGCCGCGGCTGTTATCGTGACTGTTTTACCCACGGCATACGTGTACTTTCACCGGGCGCCGAAGCTCACCGCCAAGGATACGGTTGTCTTGGCGGATTTCGAAAATCAAACCGGCGATCCTGTATTCAACCAGACGCTCCGGCAGGGCCTGGAAGTGCAATTGGAACAATCGCCCTTTCTGGCCCTTGTCTCGGAACAGCGCATCCAGCGGGTGCTTAATCTCATGAGCCGGCCGGCCGGCACGAGGGTGACTCCGGAGATAGCTCGGGAAATCTGCCAGCGTACCGGCAGCGCCGCCGTCCTGGAAGGCTCGATTGCAGGTCTGGGAAACCAATACGTGTTGGGGTTGCGCGCCCGGGCCTGCAACAGCGGGGATGTCCTCGCCGCGGAGCAGGTCCGCGCACGAGGGAAAGAAGAAGTGCTGGACGCGCTGACGCGAATTGCCATTCAAATCCGGACGAGGCTGGGCGAGTCGCTCGCGACGATTCAAGAACACTCGAAGGCCTTGGCGGAGGCCACCACCGTCTCGCTAGAGGCCCTCGAGGCCTATACCACCGGTCAGGCCGTCATGTACGTTCCGGGCGGGCCCGCCCCGATCCCGCATCTTCAGCGCGCCATTGCCATCGACCCCCAATTTGCCATGGCGCTGGCCGATCTGTCGATCGTGTATTGGAACATGGGCCAAACCGATCTGGCTGCCGAGTACACGCGCAAAGCTTATCAGCTCAGGGATCACGTCAGCGATCGCGAAAGGTTGTGGATTCTCTTTCTTTATGACCGGCAAGTGACAGGAAATTTGCCAAGGGAACTCCAGACGTTGGAATCGTGGACCGAGACCTATCCGCGGGACTCTGTAGCTTTCTCCGTTATGGGAGGCTGGGGTGCGTTTGGCACGGGCCAATATGAAAAAGGAGCGCAAGCGGCCCAGCAGGCCCTCCGGCTTAACCCGGACGACTCATTTGCATACGATGGTCTGGCTGATCACTATATTCTGCTCAACCGTTTCGCGGAGGCGGCGGATGTCCTGCATCGCGCGGCTGAGCGCAAACTCCAAAAACCTGAATATCTGATCCTGCGCTACTATCTGGCCTTTTTCAAAGGCGACCAGGCGGGAATGGAACGCGAGGTCGCGCGCGCCGCCGGAATGCAGGGTGCGGAGGACTGGATGTCGCACAATCAGGCGCTGATGCTCGCCCGCTCCGGAAAAATGAAGTTGGCGCGGACCATGTGGGAACGAGCCATCGCATTGGCCAAGCAGGCTGGTGAGAGCGAAAGAGCCGCCATTTACCGCGCCGCCGAGGCGGTGTGCGAAGCTCAGTTCGGGAATAGGGCTGCGGCCAAGGAGCACGCCCGGGCAGCGCTCGAACTTGCGAAAGGGCGCGATGTCGAATACGCGGCGGCGTTTGCCCTGGCCCTTTCCGGCGATGCCGCTGGTTCTCAAGATCTGGGCGACGACTTGGCGAAGCGATTCCCGGAGGACACGCCGGTGCAGTTCGAGTATCTTCCGGCGCTGCGCGCTCTGTTTGCGCTGAATCATCGGGAACCCGCCAACGCGGTTGTTCGGTTACAGGTGGCGCTCCCCTACGACACGGCCCTGCCGGGTACGGCCTTCTTTGCTAGATTTGGCGGTCTTTACCCCGCGTACGTACGCGGCCTGGCGTATCTGGACGCCCGGCGAGGCCGGGAGGCGGCCGTAGAATTCCAGAAAGTTCTGGACCACCGCGGAATCGTTTCGGCCGACCCGATCGGCGCCCTGGCGCATTTACAGTTAGGTAGAGCATGGGTCTTATCTGGCGAGATGGCGAAGGCCAAAAGCGCTTATGAGGCTTTTCTCACCCTATGGAAGGATGCCGACGAAGACATTCCTTTGCTTCAGCAGGCCAAGGCAGACTACGCGAAGCTTTAGTCCGAGGCCGAGGCTCCAGCGCGCCATTGAGGGGCGCGGACGTCACGGCAGCACAACGGCGCCCACATCACTTGACGGCAACTCCGTCACCATCGCAGCCCGCGAAGCCGGGCGACCACATCACCTAATGGCGTGGGCTTCGGTCCGGTCACGGCGCGAACGCACACGCCGTATATCGCCGTTCAATAGCCTCCGTAACCGGCTGCAGGCGCGTTGCGCCCTTTCGAACAATGGGACGCGCACTCGCACTGTCGATGATACTGACGTGCTTCCTGGCTGCGCAGGATTCGGCAACGTTCAAAAGCGGCATATCGCTTGTTG
>DATAUB010000020.1:0-62322 GCA_036268475.1 Bryobacteraceae bacterium
CAACAATCCGCCCGCCATCACCACCACCGTGGGTGCGGTGGAGGATTGGACCGTCGAAAACCGCACCCAGGAAAGCCACGAGTTCCACATCCACCAGATTCATTTCGTGAAGGTGGCGGAGAACGGCAATCCGGTATCCGACGGGCAGTATCTGGACACCATCAACTTGCCGTATTGGAGCGGCACGGGTCCCTACCCCAGCTTGACTCTACGGATGGATTTCCGCGGAGTGACACCGGGCGATTTCGTCTACCATTGCCACATACTGGCGCACGAAGACGCCGGCATGATGGCGATGATTCGCGTTCTTCCGGCGGGTAATTAGCGGGCAATCGCGGCGCGTTCCTGCGTCAGCGCGATGCGGTAAGAACGGCCATCGGCGCCGCGCGCTACGATTTCTCCCCGCTCGTCGAAGGCAGTAGCATCCACCAGCACTGCGCCCGTGGGAAGCGTTGCCAGATCGTTCAAGTCGACCATCTGGCCGTTGCGCCACAGGAAAGCATGTTTCTCCCCCACAGTATTGGTCGCCCAACCGGCGATGAGCCCGCGGGAGTCGATGGCATTCGCCTCGCTTTCCGCGCCGCCCAGAGTCCCCAGATCCGCCATGGTACCGCCGCTGAAGAGAAACGCATGCCAAGTTCCGCGAGCGGTCTGCGCGGTTCCCACAATCTGGCCGGCGCCGTTGAGCCCGAAGGCGGCGCTGTTCCGTCCGCCCAGAGTCCCCAGGTCGACCGTTTCCCCGCCGCGGTACAGAAAGGCATGTACGTCGGTGCTGCCGTCGGCCTTACGGAACCCGACCGAGTCGCCAGTGAGGTTGGCCGCCGTGGTCTGCCGTGAGCTGAACACAGGGACCAACAACGACGACATGGTGACCTGAGGGGGAGCCGGCACGGAACAGCCGAGCCCCAGCGCCGCATTCTGCTGAAGCTGCAAATCGGCCACATTGACGGTACCGTCCAGATTCAAGTCGTCGACGGCAATGGCAATCCCCAGGGCTTCGTTCATAAGGGCCTGCACATCGCTGATGGGGCTCGCTGCCAGAGAGTTCACGGCACAGGGAGTACCGGTTTCGATGGAATTGGGGGTGAGAGCGCGGATCCGGCGGTTGCCGGAGTCGACGAAATAGATGGTTCCGCCGGGGCCGGCCGCCACCCCTTCCGGGAGATCGAGGATCGAACCGGTGGACGGACCTCCGTCGCCGCCATAGTTGGCCTTGCCGTTGCCCGCGATGGTGTGAATTATGCCGTCCGCCGTCACTTCACGCAGCCGCTGATTATCCTCGTCTGCAATGAAAATGTTGCCGGCCGAATCGACCGCCGCGCCCTGCGGGTCGTTCAGTAGGGCGGCGGTGGCGGGACCGCCATCTCCCCCAAAGCCGAAGCCGGTACCGGTGCCGGCAACGGTCTGAATGATTCCACGGGCATTGACTCGTCGAACCGTGGCGCTTTGCGATTCCACGACGTAGAAGTTGCCGGCGAAGTCAACCGTTACCGCGGATGGGACATAGAGGGAAGCCGAAGTGGCCGGCCCTCCGTCGCCGGAATATCCCTGTTGCCCATTGCCCGCCACGGTATTGATCGTGCCGTCGGCAACGATCTGGCGAACTCGCTGATTGCTACGATCCACAAAGAGGACGTTACCATTCAAATCGACCGCGATCGACCAGGGGTCGTACACCTGGGCGGAAATGCCGGGACCGCCATCGCCGGAATATCCCTGGGTACCTGTCCCCGCGATGGTGGTGATGTTACCACTGGTATCGACCTTCCTGACGCGCGCGTTGCCGGTGTCCGTGATGTAGATGTTGCCGGCGGCGTCGGCGGCTACACTTCGAGGGTAACTCAGCTCCGCCTGGGTCGCCGGCATTCCGTCTCCGGTATAGTCGCAGATGCCATTCCCGGCAATGGTAGTAATAATGCCTTTGGTAACTTTGCGTATCCGACAATTACCGGTGTCGGCAATCAGGATATTTCCCGAGCGGTCCAAAGTAACACCGGAGAGAGCCCAAAGCTCCGCCCGTAAGGCCGGCCCGTTGTCGCCGGTATACCCCAGAATGCCGTCGCCGGCGACGGTAGTGATGGTATATCCCTGTGCCGAGCAGAGTGTCGTAAGCAGCAGGGAAGCACACAGCGCAACGACGCGGTCGAGACTGCGGCGCCGTCTTGAGAGAAAAACTACCGATTTCGATTGTGTGCAAAATGGGATAAAGGTGGAATACCGTGGACTGCTCATTCGAAATGTCCTTATCAGGGAGCGACATACGTTGATTCGTCGATCCACAGTCTCCAATACTATTGGCAACAGTAGCAAGTCACGCACGTTGGCGCCCTACGCAATCCGCCGTGAGCATTTGTTTTATGGCACATTTGCAGTGCTAACCTCGCGAAGAGAAACTGAACGGTCGTGCCACACGCTTTTTACGCCAACTTCTCGCGCCCGGCTCACGTGATCGCCAAGCTCGACCTGGTCGAAGCGGAGAGGCGGCACCGCAACTTCGGTAGACTACAAAAATGGCGCACCGCGGGTAGGCCGAGCAAGCTATGTTGCGGGTTATTTACTCGAACAATGACCGTGTGCTGGGGCCCTCTGGACCAGGGCTCTGACCTCGTCCGTCAGGATAAGTTGGTCGGAAAACCGCAGGGGCACGCCGGATCCTCCGAGGTGGGCCGTCGGCCTGTTGGCCGAACCGAGGGAGATCGCGCCGGATGGCGCGCGCCCGGGCTCGCTAACGCCAGCCAACCTGTTCCAACGCCCAGGACGGCAAGGCAGTCACGTGATCAGCTTGGTTCCGATCCGGGGCCGGGAATTATGAAACATTGTCCCCGCCAAACAGGCGCTGCCGCGTGGTTGCTGCCCATGGCCATCTGGAGGGTCTGGCAAGTTATTTCCGCAAAGCCCACTGCCAGGCAGCAAGAATCCTTTTATCGTCGAAGCGTGTGGCCCATGGTTGATTGCCAAGAAGGTAGCGTGCGCTGTGATCCATCTCCGGTATTCTCACGGACTGACCTTCAAAGAGGTTGTGTCGATTCATACAGCATGGCTTGCCCTCCGCAGTTAAGCTCAAACTGGCGGTCGGCCCGCTGCGCCCCCAACTATTTTCGCCCTATCACCCCAAAAAGGAGAACCGTAGATGCGTGTCATACACTTTCTTGCTGTTCTTGCGCTAACGACGGCGATGCTGCCCGCGCAAGATGATGAGCCCGACAAAAGGTTGCGAAACGCGACCGATACCCTCCGCGAAATCATGGCTACTCCCGACAAGGCAATCCCGCGCGGTCTTATCAACCGTGCTCGCTGCATGGTCGTCGTCCCGGGAATGAAAAAAGCAGCATTCGTTGTCGGTGGTCAGTATGGCCGCGGTTTCGCGCTTTGCCGGTCGGATTGGGGTTGGAGTGCGCCGGCCCCGGTTCGTCTGACTGGCGGCAGCTTTGGCGTGCAACTCGGGGCGGATTCCACGGACTTGGTCTTCCTGGTGATGAATGAGCGAGGAATGAAGCGTCTGCTCTCAGATAAATTCAAAATCGGAGCAGACGCCGCTGTCGCGGCCGGTCCGGTGGGTCGGGATGCAGCTGCCGATACAGATGTCCTAATGCGGGCCGAAATCCTTTGCTGGTCGAGGACGCACGGGCTGTTTGCCGGCGCCTCGCTCGATGGCACGGTGGTGGAGCACGATGAATCTGAAGCTAAGAAGCTCTACGGCAGACCGATGAGCAACCACGAAATTATATCCGGCGATATTAAACCCCCCGAGGCGGCCGTTGGTCTGGTTGACGAATTGAGGGGTATTGCACCGGAGGGTGCCAGGGTCCACTAACGTCAACCAAACCTGCTGCAGGACGCTCGGGATGGAATCGTCAATTTACCATATTTTGGTTCGCCAAGACTTGGCCTGGATCACTTCTAACATTTGTCGCCGTGCCGGGTCGGAGTCCCTCTCGTTTCACGGGTCGATACGGATTCAATTTGCGCCTCGGGCGGGAAAGTGGATATGCCGATCCCCGAGGCAGGCCGTGCGGAACGGACGAATAGCGATCAACCTGAAATGCCTGCTGAGGTTCACTATAGTTTTACGCGACAGTTTTCCAGACGTATCGATGATCTACGATGATGTAGCCGCCGACCCGCGCCTGCGATTCCAATTCCGCAGCAGCCGGTCTCAGATCCACTGGTCTCCCGGAAGGTGTGTCCTTATCAAGTCCGAGATGAGTCCGATCCTCGTGATAGTAATCGATGAACTCGCGTCCCAGCCGCCGGACATGGGCTTCATCGATTGCGATCACATGGTCGAAACATTCTCGGCGTGCGGTGCCGACGCAGCGTTCCGCGATGCCATTTTTTTGCCTAGAACTAATCCCTCGATCGTTCTCAACGTCTTGCCGATTTCTATTGGTCGGCTTTCAGCTGTCCCTCATTGGCCGGTTTTGGATCCCCGAAGGTGAGGAAACTTTCGAGTCGGAGACCTTTATCGCGTCGAGTAAAACGACTTGGAGTGCCGAAACTGTAGATGATTTTGTAGCTGCCGAGTTCCCCAATTTCAATCGAGTTCAACAAGTTTCAACAAGGGAGCGACAAGTCCTTAAATCCCAAGCAGTTGAAAACAAGCTGCTTTGGCAGTTCCTTTGCTACCGCCTTGGGCGCAGGGGGTCGGGCGTTCAAATCGCCCCGCCCCGACCATTAGAATCAGTAGTTTACAGGTGTTTAAAATGGGACCAGAAAGCACACTGTAGATGATTTTGTAGCTGTTTACCCCTCGAAGGTCCCCCATCGTTTCCTCCCGTAGTGTTACCTTCACTTGATCCGGCGAGAAATGGAGCATCGAAGACTCCGTCACAAAAAAAATTTCCTTGAATCGGTGAGCGGACCGCCATAAGAATATCGCTTTTCAGTACTACAGCGATTCGAGCGGCCGGAAACGCGGGCCGCTGAGGGGATGGTCTATGAAATTATCCGGATGGACTCTGCTTGCCTGTGCCTGCGCGACCGCCTACGCGCAAACGCCTGTAATCACGGACGTCTTCGGAGTGTACGCGCCCACTTCCAGTGTGATCGCTCCCGGTGAGCCGATTTTTCTGGATGGAACTAACCTGGCCACCAGCACCGGCAGTTGCGGCTCGTTTGGCAATTTGCCGGCCGCCTGCCAGGGAGCGGCGCTGCTCATCGGCGGTTACCGGGCGGCCATGAACTATGCATCTCCCACCAAGATCTTCGCCTACGTTCCCTTCGAATTGGACAGCGCCTCCATCACTATTTACGTCAGCGCGGCGGGACATGAAAGCGCACCCTTTTACGCGACTGTCGCCCCGGTCAACCCGGCGACGGGCGACAGCGGTCTTACCGATTCCTCCTCGCAGGCCTTCACCGCCGGCCACCCGGCCCACCCCGGAGACCTGGTGCTCGCCTCGCTCGTCGGCCTCGGCATTACGAACCCCGCTCTGAACGACGGTCAACCGCCGACGCCGAGCCCTGAGTACGACGCGGTCGCCCCCATTCAGGTCACGGTGGGTGGCGTGCCGGCCACTGTGAAGCCCACTAAGGCTCAAGGAGGCGGCACTCTGAGCTACCTGGTCCAGTTCTACGTACCGGCGGGTCTTTCGGGAAATCAGCCGGTGATCGTGACAGCAGACGGGGTATCGCTGGCTCCGATCACTCTGCCGATAGCGGGGAGCGCCAGCCCGCTCAGCATCACTTCAGCGTCGAACTTAGGCGCGTTTCCGTTGGGTGAGATTCAATTGCCGCTGCTCGCGAGCGGCGGCACCGGAAGCTATACCTGGTCTCTGGCAAGCGGAGCGTTGCCGCCGGGCCTTGCCATTCGCGGAGACGTTCCCGCGTGGATTACCCCGTACGCGCCCCAGGGATTGATCGGAATCGCCACCACCCCCGGGACGTACAATTTCACGCTCAATGTCGCCAGCGGCACCGCGACCACCAGCCAAGCGTTCACCATGAAGATCATTGCGCTGGTTCTAGTGGATGGCCCGACTCTGCCCGATGCATCCAGTGCCATTAACTATGCATACCAGCTCACCGCGACTCGTAACGGGCAACCTGTTGCGATCACTTGCACGCCCGCCACCGCCGCCGAACTCAGCCTCTCCACCGGATGCAAAATATCGGGCCTGCCCTATACGCCCGGATCCCTCACCATTCCCGTGGTTTTCACCGACGGCACAGACAGCCTGCAGCAGAACCTGGCGCTGACCGTGTACACCGCCTCGATTGCTAGCCAAGGCCTGTTGCCTACTGCATCGCAAGGCTCCTCCTATTCCGCGCCCATATATCCGAGCGGCGCTTACACCCCTTATGTGTACTATTTGGGGGGGGCGCTTCCGGCCGGGTTAACCCTGAACGGAACCACGATCTCCGGCACGCCCACTGCTCCGGCTGGCGTGTACAACTTCAATATCACGTTGGTAGACGCTCTCAACCATACCTACACCAAGAGAATGGCCATCGCTGTCGTGGCATCGCAGACGTCCCTGCCGCAAATCGCTTCCCTCGGCGACCTTACGGACTGCTCGGTCGGCGTGGGTTGCCCGCGAGAGATTACGGTGACGGCCGGCACTCCCCCCTTTAGATGGGCCTCGCAAGGGCTTCCGCCCGGCATGTCCGCCCGATCGTTTCCTGCCAACCTTTCATCGTACGTGAGGCCTGCAGATCTGGAACTCTACGGCCGGCCCACCGCGCCCGGGCTATATAACATCAGCGTGACGATTACCGATTCCGCCGGCCTATCCACGACGCAAGTCTTCCCTCTCCACGTCTCGCCCCTCCTGCTCGATACGTGCGTGTCGGCCACGTCCTGTGGGAGTCTCCCCGACGGCGCCATATCGACGAACTATGCGGCGGCGTTTCGCGTAATCGGCGGAACTCCGCCTTATACCGCGTCGCCGCAAGCGTCAGCCAGTGGCGCGGGGCGGCCGCCGTTCGATCTCTGGATCGGCTCCACAGCCATCACGGGCATGCCGTACGAAGATGGCCCCTTCGCGCCGCTGATGTCATTTGCCGACTCCTCCAGTAGTCCCAATCTCCTGCTCACGTCGGCGAACCTGAAGATCGATGGCGCCACCACATCCACCGTGAGCATTGACCCCGTGGCGACGCAATACATCAGCCAGGGGCAGCCGTACTATCTGCAATTGACGGCCTGCTGCGCCGCCGGGCTGACGTGGACGCTGGTCTCCGGTCAGGCGCCAGGCGGCATTTCGCTCTCCAGCTCGGGAGTGCTCAGTGGCTCCACCAGCGCTCCGGCCGGCATATATTACCTTTTTGTGCAAGCTACGGACACCGGCAATTCGAGTAACAGCAGCACGCGAGTGATTTTAATGGCTCCCTCTCCGATGGCCGTAACCACCGGCGGCGCGTTGCCGGCAGGCACAGTAGGAAAACCATACTCGGAACCTTTGGCCGTGCGGTCCGCGATCGGCACGGTTTCGTGGGCGCTTAGCCCCGGCCAACTGCTGCCGCCCGGTCTCACTCTCGACAGTAGCGGCGACATCACCGGCAGGCCGTCACAGGCCGGCGCCTTTGGCTTCAGCACCATCGCCACCGACCAGAACTCGAATCGTATCGGCGGCACTTTTGCGATGTCGGTCTTCAGCCCCTGCGACATTAACGGAAACGGCACAATCGAAGAGGCGGACCTCGCGGCGCTATTCCAGGAAGCTCTCGGAAAGTCTCCGTCCGCTCACGATCTGACGGGCGATGGCGTAGTAAATGTGGCCGACCTGCAGAACCTCATAGGCGTCGTGACGGGCAGTTCGTGTATGGCGATATTTCCGTGATAAGCCACAACGCCTTGGCCTGGCATCATCAAAAAATTCGCGTCGATGGCCGCTCACCGCGCGGAGGCCGGCGGATCGGAGTTCAGAATAGCGTTATAAAGCCACGCTTTGCCGGCTTTGACATCCCGCCTCACGGTGGCGTTCGATACCCCCAGAGCCTCTGCCGCTGCATCCAGTTCGAGTCCGCCGAACAGCACCAACTCCACAGCACGGGCCTTCCGGGCATCCACTTCCGCCAGTTTGTCGAGCGCCTCGTGAATCAACAGCAGGCGCTCCGGCGAGCCGGCCGCCGCTACGTCCAGCGATGCCAGGGACACTTCCGGCGCTCCGCCACCGCGCTTCAGCCGCAGCCGTTCCCTGGCATGGTCGATCAGAATGCGGCGCATGACCTGCGAACAGATGATATAGAAATGCGACCGATCCTTGGCCGAAACGTCGGAATCCAGCAGCCGCAGATAGGCTTCGTGCACCAGTTCGGTGGGCCGCCAGGGGTGACCCTCGTTTTCGGCCGCCAGACGCTGCCGCGCCAGGCCGCGAAGCTGCTGATAGACTAGCGGAAGCAGACGGTCCATCGCGTCCGGTCTTCCCCCACTCCACTCCCGCAACAGATTGGTAATAGTCCCCGGGTTCGAGCTCATGCTGCTCTTCGTTTGATGCTACACTCGATCCGGGAAAACTGGCAACCCCGCGCAGCGCAGCCGGCAATATTCCCGGGGACGCACACCATGAATCAACTCGACTGGCGGCGTGTACTCGAACTGTTCGACGAGGGCAGCGAAATCGCACCTGAGCAGCGCGAACACTGGCTCGATACCGCCTGCGGCGCCGGCACCGGATTGCGCGCGGAAGTCGCGCGCCTACTTACGGCGGATGATTCTGAGAATGGCTTTCTGGCCGATGAAATCGCCACTTATGCCACGGCACTCGGCGGCTCTGCGTTGCCGCAGCGGATTGGCCAATACCGCATTCTCGAAGAGATCGGCTGTGGCGGCATGGGCGCCGTCTACCTTGCCGAACGAGCCGATGACGATCACGAACGAAGAGTCGCCATCAAACTCGTCCGTCCCTACCTGGCCAGCAGCCCGTCGCTGGTCCGGGGCTTTCGCGCCGAGCGCCAGATCCTGGCCAGGCTGCAGCACCCGCATATTGCCCAGATGTTGGACGGCGGGGTAACGGCCGACGGCGTCCCGTACCTCGTCATGGAGTACGTGGAAGGCATCCGGATCGACGAATACTGCGTCCGCAACGGCCTCACGCTATGCCAGCGGCTGGAACTCTTTCGCCTGGTCTGCTCCGCAGTTCAATATGCTCATCAGAACCTGGTCGTCCATCGCGACATCAAGCCTTCAAACATCCTGGTGACGCGCGACGGGTTGCCGAAACTGCTGGATTTCGGTATCGCCAAACTGAGCCGCTCCGAAGAGTTCACGGGCGATGCCACATTCACCGTCCCGGCGGAACGCCAGATGACACCGGAATACGCCAGCCCCGAACAGATTCAGGGCAAGGGGCTGGCCACCGCTACCGACGTCTACTCCCTGGGAGTCGTGCTCTATGAACTGGTGGCCGGCGAGCGGCCGTTCAGTTTGACCGGATCCGGTCCGGCGGCACTGATACGGGCGATCTGCGAACAGGAACCGCGGCGTCCGAGCGAAGCCGTCACCGCGTCCGGCGCGGCGCCCGCGCCGCAACTGCGGGGGGACGTCGACGATATCGTCATGATGGCCATCCGCAAGGAACCGGCGGCGCGCTATCAATCGGTGGAGCACCTTTCCGATGACATCGCCAAGTATCTCGGCGGCTACCCCATTCGGGCGCGCCGCGGCAACCGCCGCTATCGGGCGGCCAAATTCCTGCGCAGGCACCGGCTCGGGGCCGCGACCGGCGCGGCCTTTCTCGGTCTGGTGGTGGCGTTCGCCGCCGGCATGGCGATGGAGAACGCGCGTGTCACGCGAGAACGCGACACCGCGCAGCGCGAGCGGGCGATTTCGCAAAAGGTCTCCACCTTCCTGATCAGCCTCTTTGAGGCTTCCGATCCCTTTCGCAATAACGGCGAGCAGTGGACCGCCAGGCAATTGCTCGACAGCGGCGCCGACCGGCTCACGAAAGAATTGCTGACCGAACCGGAGGTTCGTTCCGAGCTTCTCGAAACGGTTGGCCAGGCGTACAAACATCTGGGAGCGCTCGATCAGGCCGAACGCATGTTTCGGGAGAAGGTCCGCGCCGTCGATCAGGCCTTTGGACCCGGCTCGCCGGAGTCCGTTCGCATCCTCCGCCAATTGGGCGACACCGAAAGAATGCGCGCCAGGCCTGCGGACGCCGAACGCGATTTACGCAAGGCCCTGGCGTTCGCCGAGCGACTGCCGCCGGGACAGGATTTCGAACTGGCGCAAACGCTGAACAATCTGGCGTTGGTGGAGGCGGGGAAAGGCGACACAGCAAACGCCCTCGAGCACTCGCGGCGGGCTGTCGGGATCATCGCGCGCTATCCCCAGGATCCCAGCGAGGGTCTGACCATGCGAAGCAATCTCGGCATGATTCTCTACAATGACGGACGTGCCGGCGAGGCGGAGCCGATCCTCCGCCAGGTGCTCGCGGACCGCCGCAAACTTCTCGGCGAAAATCATCCGCAGGTGCCCACCAGCATGCGAAGGGTGGCGATCGCGGTCGCCAGCCGCGGCGGTTACGCCGAGGCCGAACCGCTCTATCGCGAGGCGGCGGCCAGATATCGCGCGCTCCTCGGACCCGACCATGCCGACGTGCGGCTCACCCAGTATTACCTCGCCGGACTCCTCACGGAGGAAGGCAAATATGCCGAAGCCGAACCGCTCTATCGAAGCATTATCCAAGTGGAGGAGCGCATCGCCCCCGGCGCCGCGGAGGTCGGCGCCTGGTCGGGTAGCCTGGCGTGGACGCTCTTTCTCGAAGGGAAGACGCGGGAATCCGAAGAGCTCTTCACGCGAGCCTTGACGATGGTTCGGGCAAAGGGCGGCGCGGGAACGGTTCGCGAAGCTCGCATCCTTTTGAAGCGGGTTTGGGTGCAAGCCGCCGCCAAACGGCTCGATGATGCCCAGGCGAGCCTTGAGGGAGCGCTCGCGATCTTCGGGGCGCGGAAAACGCCCGTCGGAGAGGACACCGCGGAAGCCGCCGTGGCGGCAGCGTCGCTACAGTGCTGGCGGGGAGATACACAAAAGGCCGACGCGATGCTTACGGACGCCATTTCGTCGTGGCGGGCGCTCCCCGAACCGAATACGCTCGTACTGGCGAGGCTCCTCCTTGCCCGGGCGGAGCTTTTGATAAGTACTAAGCACACGGCGGCGGCCGAGCCCCTGGTTCGGGAAGCAATCGGCATTCGGGAGAAACAGTTACCGAAGAACTCCTGGCCGATCGACTCTGCCCATCTGATCCAAGCAGAGCTAACGGGTTCGACTAAGGAGGCCGAAGACAGACTGAGTCAGCTTCGGACTAAGTTAGGCGACCACGCCTTTATCGTTCAGGCGGCGACGGATAGGGTCGCGGCAAGAAACGGCGCTTCGCGGGCCGTGTCTGTCGCTGTGTTGTGACGGATGGCGCCGATGGCGTGCCGTTTTCATTGCCCACGACGATGCGGAATTTCCTCCCGTCGAGGTTCGATGTCGTGGCTGCAGCTCCACAACTGGCCGGTTTCAGGCGATCCCGAGAAAGATTAAGGAAGAGCCTTCATGTGCGAAACTGTTGCCATTGCTGACGCTGCTGAATCTTCATATTGGGGGTCTCGTTCCGGGTTTGCGCGTGCGCCCCGAGGGGCGCGCACAGCCGATACCACGAGTTCGAACACGAGGGCATCGTCGAACTGCGCCATGGCTTGGGCGCGTTTATCAGTGCGTCGGTATCGGCAAAGGGAAAAGTGATGCGACAGGCGCAGACTATCGTGGAATCGGCCGGTGAGCGCCTTCGGTCTTTAGGCATTACGGAGCCGAAGATCCGACGGCTATTTCGCAGAGAGGTTGGAGTCGAGTTGGATTGGGACCCGCAGCTTTCGGTATATGACATTGGCGTAGCGGTCTCTGACCAGACTCAAATTTAAGACCGGGGCGGCTGCGAACGGTGCAGGAGCGTCTGTTTCAATGGCGACCCGGACGGCGATGGCGTCCAGACGCGATTGGCCGATCCAGAGCGTCCGGGAGATGAGCCCCTCAATGCGGCAAAGCCGCGCTCGCGGTCTTCAGCAGCGAATCCCGCGCGACCCGCGTTTCCTTCTCGAGCGCAAGTAAGCCGAGGCGGGAAACCTCGGCGGCGATGGCGTCCATCTTTCCACAGGCTTCCGTGTGCGGCCCTCTGGTGGCCGACACCAGGCAGCGCGCGATCCGGTATTGGACAAGGGCCTCGATCGGAAACGGCTTTCCGTCCGGAGATGGGATCTGCGCCAAAACGCCCGATGCCGCCTCTATATTGCCGCGCGCGATGAGAGCGCGGGCCAGCAACGCTGCCGCTTCCAGCCGGTCGCCCTCGCGTCCAGCCGCGGCAAAGGTATTCATCGCGGCGCGGCCGTGCGTGGCGGCTTCCTCCATCTGTCCGGACGTAAGAGCCAGGTGCGCCAACGCCAACTCGATCTCCGGCTGCGCGAATCCGCGGTGACGGCGATCGATCTCCCGGGCTTCTTCATCACTCTTAAGTGCTCCCGCCAAATCGCCCTGCTTGAGTTGTGTATCGCCCTCGTCGAGAAGTGCTAATAGCAGCGCCAAAGGTTCGGCTACTTCACGCAGAATCGGAATCGCCTCATTAAACCCGGCCATCGCGGTGGGATACTTGCCTTGCAGCGCCAGCGCGTGCGCCAGGTCCGCCTGGCTGACGCCGATTTCCAGTTGGTCGTGAGCTTCGCGGGACTCGGTCAGGGCCTCGAGACCGAACGCGCGCGCATCCGCGACGCGGCCTTCCGCCGCCAATACTTCGCCGAGTTCCAGACAGACTGGGTACCGTTTCAGCACACCGATTTCCGTACCCACGGCCAGCGCTTCCCGATAATCCGCTTCGGCGGATTTGAGGTCTCCCTGCATATTTTCGGTGTAGGCGATCCCCTCCAAGGCATTCAGCTTTTCGAGATAATTCCCCATGTCGCCAGCGATCTTGAGAACCTCGGCGTAAAGAGGACGCGCCTTTGCGGGTGAACCGGTACTGGCCAGGGCGTTGGCCTCGATACGATAGGCGGCGGCCACGCAGGCGCGGTCCCCCAGCTCCGCACAGATGGCGCGGGCTTCTGCCCGGACGTCGGCGAATCCGGGGGCGTCCAAATTCTGCATCGCGCCCGATTCCAGCAGGCGCGCCCGGGCATATTGAAGCCTGGCGCCGCGTTGGCGGGCCTTTTCCGCCGCTGTGTGGGCTGCCTTGCGCGTGTGTGCATAATCGGCCAGCGCGCCCGCGCTCTGTGCTTCCGCCAGGTCGATGCGCGGGTCGTCGCGGATCGGCTGCGGCAAGTGACGCAAGGCGGAAACGGTGGCGAGCGCGTCCTGGGCTTTCCCGCCGTTACCTTGGGCGTGCGCCAGCAGCAGGCCGTACTCCAGATCGTCCGGCAGCAGCGTAAACAACGCCTGATAAACCTGGATGGCGCGCGGCCAATCGTGGGAAGTCTGGCGATAGCGGCCCTCGATTTCGAGTTGTTCCACGCGCCCCAGCTTGCCGGAGGCCTCAAACGCGAGCTTGGATTCGATCTGCGCGCGGCTATCGAGCCCTAGCATGGACCACGTTCCGGCCAGGGCGGAGTGTACCAGAGGATTAGCAGGCGCCGCGGCGGCAGCCCGTTGCAGGAAGGGTAGGGCATTTACTGCGTCCGACTGGCGGAGGCGCTCGATCCCGCGGGCATAGGCTTCCATGGCGGCGGGCTCCACCGGCGGGTAGGCCGCGCCCGGCGCGGAAGAAAGCCGCAATCCCAGATGCGCGCGCAGGCGACGGGCGCAGTCCTGGGCCAACCCCGAAAGCTTATCCTGGTTCGCATCGTCGCCCACGGCGGCGATCTGCCGCCCGGAGCGCAGGTCGAACAAGACCGCATCGAGATGAACGCGATCCCCCTGCGGCAGATAGGCGCCAGTCACTGCGTAGTCAGCGCCAAGATTATTCGCCACCCTGCGAAGCAATTCCGCCGGGTACATGCGTTGCGGAGTGAGAGATAATTCGCGTCGCATACGCGCTACGTCTTCAGGCGGCAGGGTTCGCAATTGCTGTCCGGCGCTGAGTTCGCTGGCCATCACTTCCGTTACTGCCTGGTCCATCCAGGAAGTTGCCCGGCCGCTCGAAAGGTCCCGAAAACCGAGCACCGCCACGGAAGTGCGCACCACCTGCGACGGACCGGTCTTGGCGAGCATATACCAGGCGCCCAGAAACACACTGAGAACAAGTGAAACGGCCACGAACCACGGCAGCAAAAGCCACTTCGCGGGGGCCGCGGCAGCAACTGTCGGTGCCTGCCGCAAATGAAAATGCGGAATATACGCGCCCTTGGGAACGTCGATCACCAGCGGATCCGCGACACCCTCCTGCTGATAGTATTCCGCCAGCTTCAGCCGCAGTCGCCGCGCCTCGAGCCGCACCACCGGATCGGTGCGCGGATCGAAGGTCTCCGGCCGTTCGAAAACACCCACTCCGAGGGTGTACTCTTTCAGTTCGCCGGATCGCCCGTCGAGCACGCTATTGACCAGGTAGCGAAGGAGGCGGAGACACTGTTCCGCCTTGAGGAATTTGGGGGACGCGGCGATCCGCTCGAGCTCGCTCTCGATCGCCGCCCGGTCGGGAAGTATTTCGGCCGGCGGCAGGTTCCCTGGGCCCCTCATCCCCACAATTATGCATCAGCGCATCGCGAATCGAAAGTGCCTTTTATTTGCAACGGTTGCGAGAGGTAGCCTACGGTAATCTTCTTGCCTCCCGCGGCAGTCCAGGGTAGCATCGATGCGTCTACATCCGGGCTAGGTATGGGAACGCCCTCTGAGGGGGTTGGCGTGCGCATCGGGACCGCAATTATTGCCTTATCGACCATAGCCGGTGGGGGACTGGCGCAGGATGCTCGCAATTTCCACTCGTTAAACTCGAGGAGCGCCACCCGGCCAGTGTCGTTCGTCCGCAATCAGGGGCAAGCCCCGGCGGATGTCGCGTGGCAGGCGACGGGCGACGGATTCGAGGCTTCCTTTTCGCGCGCTGGGTTCACCTTGAAGATTGCCGTGGCGCCTCCGCATCGTCCAGCCGATCCGCCGAATGGGCCAGCGGCGGTGAGCGGCGCAGTACACCGAACCGACCAGCAACTTACGGCCATCGAGCAGCGGATTTCCTTCCTGGGGGCGAACCCGGCGGCGGCCATTGAGCCCCTCGACCCCCTACCCGGGAAGATCAGCTTCTTCCGCGGCAAGGATCCTGCAAAATGGGCTTCCGGGCTGACTGCTTACGCGCGGTTGCGCTATCGCAATTTGTACCCGGGAGTGGATCTGGTGTTCTATGCCAACCGCGGATCGCTGGAATACGATTACGTGGTCGCGCCGGGCGCCGATCCGTCTGTCATCCGGCTGCGAACCGAGGATGGCCAACCGCTACGCGTTACAGCCGAGGGGGCGCTCCAGGTAGGGGATGGACAGCATGCGGTGCTGCATCGCCCTTTGCTCTATCAGAACCTGAGCCACGGCAGGCAGGTAATCCAAGGGAAGTTTGTCCATCTGGCGGAAAACGCCGTCGGCTTCCAGTTCGGACGGTACGATCGCAGCAAAACCCTGGTCATCGATCCCGCCCTCAACCTTCTGTACTCCACGTACCTGGGCGGCCCGCACGACGACGAGGCGACCGCGGTCGTATTGGACGCGCAGAATAACATGTACATGGTGGGCTTCTCGGCTTCGCAGGATTACCCCGTCAGCGGGAATGCCTACCAGCCGGTCCGCAAGAAGCTCGGCTACGTGGTGACCAACATCGTGGTCACCAAAATGAGTCCCGCCGGCGTGCTGCTCTATTCCACTTTCTTGGGCGGAAGCACCGACGACACCTCCGGCGGTGTTGTAATCGATTCCCACGGCAATGCCTACATTACAGGAGTCACCAAGTCGGCCGATTTTCCGGTAACCGCGAACGCTTATCTCCCCACACTGCAAGGTTCCACCGGCGCTTTTCTGTCCGAACTTAGCTCCGATGGCTCGTCGCTCCTCTACTCTTCGTTTTTCGGAGGTTCCGGCGGCGCCACAGGCGCGTCGCTAGCCTTCAATTCGCAAGGCGAACTGGTATTGTCCGGCAGCGGGGGCGCGGGATTGCCAACCACTCCCGGCGCCTATCTGCAATCCATTTCCGGCGGGAACTCGGCTTTCGTTGCGATCTTCAATCTGAGTCTCAGCGGCGCCGCCCAGCTTACCGCCTGCACGTATTACGGCGCGGCAATTCCTGCCGCCAACTACAGCGCGACCGGCAATACCGCACAGGCCATGGCGCTCGACTCCTCGGGCGACCCGTGGATCTCCGGCCAGACATACACCAATAACCTGCCAACCACCGCCAATGCGTTGCAGTCCAGCCTGCCGGCCCTCGATCCCTCCTGCCAGGGCGGTGGCCATCCACTGAATTCCGCCGCCTACCTGGCGCAACTGAGCGCGGATCTGACCACGTTGAAATACGCCTCGTATTTCAGCGGCCTGACCGGCGCCGGCGGGGCTTGCTCCGAGTACGCACACGCGATCGTGCTCGACACTCAAGGGAATGTCTACGTCGCTGGCACCACGGCATCCTCCGCCTTTCCCACCACCGTAGGCTCCTACGAGCCTACTTATGCAGCCAACGGTTACAGCGAGTTTGTTTCGAAACTGAGTGCCGACGGGTCTACGCTTCTCTGGAGCACCTATCTGGGCGCGAACACCGGGTTCAGTTTCCAGGACGCGCTGGCGCTCGATAGCGGCGGCAACGTCTGGGTGTCCGGCACCACCCAGGGCGGCGCTAACTTTCCGCTGGTGAATGCCCTCCAAAGCACTGAAAAGGGCGGCTACGACGGGCACATTACCGAGTTCAAGAGCGATGGAAGCGCGGTGCTCTACTCCACCTATCTCGGCGGCTCGGGCGATGACGTTGCCATCGATGTGGCAGTCGACCTGCAAAACAATATCTACGTTGCCGGCTACACCACTTCGCGCGACTTTCCGGTTAGCGCCAACGCCTTTCAGCCTCTTTTCGCGAACGGCGACATGGTCTATGACGGCAACGACGCGTTCCTGGCGATTCTCGGCTCGGGAGCACTCGGGGTGGTGACGCCCGCCTCGGTGGGCAATACGGGCGATACCACCATCACGGTGAGCGGCACGGGCTTCCAATCCGGCGCCACCTGTTCGCTAGTCCAAGGAGCGACGACCGTCACGGCATCGTCGGTGATGGTCGCCTCCGACGGTAGTTCCATAAGCTGTAGCTTCGCGCTGAATGGCGCCGCGGCGGGCAGCTACGACGTGGACGTAACCAACCCCGGTGCGGGGCCGCTGATCAGTAAGAACGCCCTCATGGTGACCGGTGGCGGACGGCCCCAGGTGTGGAGTAACATTACCGGCCGATCGTTTTTCCGCTTCAACGTACCCTCCACCTTCTATATCACGTACGGCAACTCCGGCACGGTGGATGCCTACTTTACCGAGATCTGGGTTTCCTTTCCCTCGCACCTCTCTTACCAGGTGGTGGGCACAGTGTACCCGACGCTCGGCAATTCCGAAGATCAGAACCCGCCCGCAATTGTCGACCCTACTACCAACACGACATTCCTGGGATTCCTGATTCCGCTGCTACCGCCGGGCAGTTCCTATACGCTGCCTATCCAGTTCACGGATCTCATTCAGGACACCGGCCTTTCGCTTCAGACCTGGGTACGTCCGCCATGGTTCGATTCGCTGTCCGACGCCACTGCCGCTCTTGCCCAAGCCCAGTCCAATCCCGCTGGCATAGCTACCAGATGCCTTCTGTCGGCCGCCAAGCCATACCTCAACAACTGCCTCGGGGACCTCGCGCTGGATGCTTCCGCGAGGGCGGTGCAGGGGGCGAATCCCAACCTCCCGACGCCTCCCAACCCGCTGGCGAACTATCCGGCCACCGCGACCGCCACGATCGGCGCGTTCAGCAGCCTGTTACAGGGCTCTCTCGCGTCGTCGGCCCCAAAGTGTCCCAAAAACCCGATGAGCAGGCCGCTCGCTCCGCAACTCAGTGGAATCACCGTGGGGTATTCCTCCAGCAGTCCTTATAATCTGACCAAAACAAATACCTGCGCCGCCGGACAATTTCTCGACATGAATCAGTCCTGCGATGGCTCCCATGCAGTCCCGGATGAAGTGCTCAAAACGGAGACGGACGAGGACTGCGTAACTTGGGAACTCCTCCTGTCCGACTGCGCCGGCGTCATCTATACGCACTGGGAGATCAAGGAAGAAAATCCCGAAGGCGATAGCGGCGACGATTCCGGCGGCTCGGGTGGCAGCTGTCCTGCCCCGCCCCCTAGCTACAGCACGTCGACCACGGATTGCGACGGCAACAACGGCAGACAGGCCGGGGGGGGCGGAAGCACTTGCCCCGGGACCGGCGCCAGCGGCGATCCCAACGATAAAACGGGACCGGCGGGCGATGGATCCGTTGCTCAATACGTCGGAGTAAAACCCATAACTTACTCGGTGGCGTTCGAAAATGAGCCTACTGCCGCCTTACCCGCCGCGCAGGTGGTAATTACCGACCAACTGGATTCCACTAAGGTGGATCTTTCGACCGTGACTTTGGGGGCGATCGCCGTCGGATCCAACATCATCACCGTGCCGGCGGGCACCAATAACTTCAATACCACCCAAACCCTCAGTTCCACCCTCAATCTTCGCATTCAGGGCAGTCTCAATGGCGATACCGGGGTGCTCACCTGGACTTTTACCTCCATCGATCCCTCCACCGGCCTGCCGCCCTCCGATCCCACGGTTGGCTTTCTTCCTCCCGATACCGACGGTATCCAGGGGCAGGGCAGCGTGACCTTCTCGCTGCTTCCGAAGAGTAATGTCACTACCGGAACGCAGATCACCAATCAGGCGGTGGTGGTATTCGACGCGAATGGCCCGATCGCTACGCCCACCTGGCTGAATACCATCGATGTCACGCCTCCGGTAAGCTCCATCCAGGCCCTTCCGAATACCGAGGCGGCGGGGTGCTTCGACGTTTCCTGGTCGGGTAGCGATGCCGGTTCGGGTATCCGGACTTATAAGATTTACGTTTCCGACAATGGGGGGCCGTCTGCCATCTGGCAAAGCACGCATAACTCCGGATCGGCTGTCTACGCCGGGCTGGCGGGCCACACCTATGGCTTCTACACCATCGCCACCGATGGCGCCGGAAACACCGAAACCAAGACGGCCGCCGATACCACCACCAGCGTCAATGCCGGCGCAGTCAGTTGCGCCACCACCATCCCGCTGATCGCGTGGCCCCTGCCTGCCGCCATCCCCGCGGGCACGGCGTTGAGTTCGGCCCAACTCGATGCGACGGCGAATGTTCCCGGGACCTTTGTCTACAATCCGCCCGCCGGCACGGTGCTACCGGCCGGGAATTTCCAGACCTTATCGGCGACCTTCACCCCCAACGATACCGCCGACTACACCACGGCCGCCGCCACGGTCACCATCACCGTGGGCAACTCCAGTGGGTGCGACGTGTCTAACCAGGGCTCACCGAACGTGGTGGACGTGCAGAGCATGATCAATGAAGCCCTGGGAACGGCCACGCCCGCAAACGATCTGAACGGCGACGGCGCCGTCAACGTACCCGACATTCAAATCGTAATCGGCGCTGCTTTGAATTATGGTTGCCACGCCGGCTGAAGGAGCCCCACAGTGTCGGATCGAAACGGACTTCGGAGGTGGTCGTGATGCGCAACTCGTTCGGCGAGTTTGTGGCGAAGCTGCTGGTATTGTTGCTGGCTTTGCATTCCTGGGCGCCGGGGAGGGAGGCCTCGCGGCAAGTTGTGGAACACCCCCCCGCGCGCACTCATGCGAGTTCCTCTTCGGCCGTCCCGCAGCCGCGCCATGCACGGGCAGCTAATCGTTTCTTTCCCATTTTGCCCAAGGGAGAGCGGCCGAAATATGTTCCGCTGTCGCCGGGAGATCCGGCCGATCCGTACATTATCGCGGAAGCGGCGGCGCTGAACTACGATCCGAACCAGATGTTCGCCTTCGTACGCGATCAGGTGGCTTTCGACGCCTACGTGGGCTCCGTGCGGGGAGCACGCGGCACGCTGTGGGCGATGGCCGGCAACACGCTCGACAAGGCCAGTCTGCTAGTCGCTTTGTTGGGCGCCGCGGGATATACCGCGCAATACGAGCACGCCGACATCAACGGCACCACGGCTCAGGCCAATTTGATTCTCAGCATGTTCCCGCCGACTACAACTTTCGTGGGCTGTCCGCCGCTGAGCGCGCAGGTGGAAAATCCGTTCTATAATCCCGCCGCCGACCTGGGCAGCAAGGATTATTATTGGGTGCAGTACGGCTCGAATGGCGCCAACATTACGGCGCTCGATCCGAACGTGCCTGGGGCCACGCCCGGCCAGTCTTTCCAGACGCCCGATTCGAATTTCGCGGTCGTGCCGGCCAACTTGCGGCAGCAGGTGACTATCAAGGTCAACGCCGAGCTCTATAGCCAGGCGAGCGCGCTCTATGGCTTTGGTCCCGGCACGGAGAACGTGCTCACCGAGAGTTTCGATGCTTCGGCTTTGGTAGGCAATATGATTAGTGTAGGCAACCTGGTGAGCGGGTCCGGCGGCGGCGGGCTCGACATTACGGCCACTACCTTTAGCTACACTCCCTATCTGTTGGTCGGTTCGGGCGGACCGGATATTACTCAGGATTCCTTGATCACAGGCACCACTTACCAGGAGTTTTATACCAATTTTCCGCTTGGCAGCCAGATCCTGACGGGACTGTTTCTGGAAATCGACGCCGACGATTACACCGGCACGCAAAATGCTTACACGCACACTCTATTCGACCGCATCGGCCCCGCCGCGCGTCAGGGGAACGCACAAGTAAATCTAAATTTGCCGGCCACTCCCACGCAGGCGGTTACCCAGGTGGACCTCACCTCGGTGAACATCATGACGGCAAGGCAGCCTCTCAGCAGCTTTCAGGCCCAGCAAACGCGGCTCACCGGCGCATATAACAATTATGAGGCGATCAAAACCCAGGTCAATGCCTTGCCGGCTTCCGGGCCGTACACCGATGCACAGCAGGATGTTCTGCAACAGGGGCCTGTTCAGGCCGCGTTCCTCGCCATTGCCGAAAACGAGCTCATCGCCATGAGCTACGATTACACCGCCGATCTGATCGCCCAGCAGACCCAAACCGAGTACTACTCGCGCGTCTATCCAAACTCACCGCGCATCACTATCGCGTCGACATCTTACAACAACGGAAATTCCCAGGAGATGCTCGACGTTCTCAAGAACGATATGCAGGTCATTGCCGGCCTCGGGCAAAACGTCAGCGCGCCTTTCGATGAAGAAGTAGCACGTGGAATGCTCGAGTCGCTGAGCGAGGGGAAGATTCTCAATCAAGCCACCGGGCAGACAACCAGCATAGCCATCGGCGACGTTTTTGGTGCGTTGGGCGATCCGGACCTGCTGCAGGTAATTGGGGCGACAACGAATGAGGCGCCGCCGAACCAGCAGGTCCTGGCATCTACCACCCTGACGGCTGACGCCCAGACGCTCATCCTTGACGACGTAACTGCCGGCAACGCGGTGATCACCCCCAACCAAATGGTAACGGTCAACGGTACTTCCACCGTCGGATGGTGGGCAGTGAACCCCAGCACCGGGCACACCATCAGCCACTTCGTAAACGGCGGCCATCAGGCGATTGTCGAGTATGCCATAGTGCATGCCGAATCAATCTATAACACTGAAAATATGATCGAGTACATCGGCAGGGTGGAAGGTTTCGCAGCGGCGGGAATCGTTTTCACGGCCGATGTCCTGGAAGGGGTGGCGTCCGGCACGCTGAAAACCACCAAGATGCTGCTCGCCGATCCGCCGAGCCTGTTTGGCATTCCCGAGCCGCCCCCGGAGGAGAAAACCGATCCCGATAAGGAATTCTTCGACTTCATGACCAAGAAACTGCTCACGTATGTCAAGGGAAATGTCACACCCGACGACGGAGAGGAACCCAATGAGACCGCTTCCACCTTCAAAGAGTTCGGAGGGGAACTGAAAAGTTATGTCAAGGGTTTTGTGGGTGGTTACTACGACGCCATTAAAGCATTCACAGGTTATCTGCCGGCCGATCCGGACACTCTGGATATCGTTTCCACGCCGCTCGGCATCTCGCAAGCGCCTCCCACCCCGGGCACGACTCCAGGGGTTCAGGTAGGCGCCATCACGGTCGACCCTACCTGGACCATGCCCATCAACGGCAATTCCCTCCCGCTGGTATTCGACCTCCCAATCACTAACACCGGCCCCAGCCCAGACATGTTCAATATCCAAATCCTGAGCCAGGCAGCGGGACTTCGGATGTACCCCACCCTCAACTCACTCACACTGGCCGGCGGACAATCCGGCATGGTGAATGTGTGCGTGGTCCCCACCGACACCACGGGTTTCAGCATGCCGCCGGTGGGTCAGTCGCAGAATTATTCGGTAAAGGTCACCAGCGCTACCAATCCCACTGTCACGGCATCCGCGCAGCCGAGCTTTATCGCCCCGCCGATTCCTTCCCTGGATGCGTCGCTCAACCCGTCCTCGGTAGCCACAGCGCCGGGCGGAACGGTTTCGGTCAATCTGAGTCTCGGCTCGCTAGGCAACGTCGCTCCCGGCGCGGTTACCCTCACCGCTGTCGCACCTACGGGCATCGCGGTGAATGGCCTGACCTCGCCCCTGAACGTCCCTCTGAACGGCACCGTGACGGAAGCGCTATCGATCACCGCGGCAGCTAATCTGGCCGGTAGTTACTCGATTACGATCCTGGCCAGCTTTACGCCCGCTGGCGGAACCGCGCAATTCGACTACCTGCCGATAACCGTCCTGGTAACGCCTCTGGGAGCCTGCGCCGTCAGTTCGGCTGCCGTAGCTACCCAGGTTGGTAAGACTAGTCTCGCCGCCGACCTGGGAGCGCTTGCAGCGGAGATGGACGCGGCCGCCGCTGCGCCCGCTAATGCGGTATTCGTGAGCCAGGCAACCGGGACCATGAACACCATCCTCAATCAGGAGCTGACGGCGACCTATTTCCAGTCCATTGTGCCGAACCTGACCACGGCGACGAATGCCGTGGCATCGGCAACAGCAGCGACCCTCCCCAATGCGCTCGGAAATCTGAGTGCCGCGCTGTGTGCAATCGGGACACTCTTGAATCAGGCCAATACCACCAACACCGGGCTGTCGCTGCGGCCCTACTACACCCTAACCGGTACGAATCTGGCGGTTGGCCCGAATCAGTCGGCGCAATGGAACGTGGCCATCGCTAACAACTCGACGGTCATACATGTTTACGACTTATCGATCACCGGCGTGCCCAGCGGCGTGACTGTACAGTTCAGCCAGCCTTCCATTACTCTCCCGCCGGCGCCATCGCCCTACAACAGTTCCAGTTCCATCTTGCTCACCCTTACCACCGGTCCGGCCTTCAACACACCTTTCTCCTTCACCGTAGTGGCGACGCCCGAAGACGCGCCGGACTTCGCCGTCTCGGCCGCCGGAACCTTGCTCGCGCGAACCGAGAGCGTGAACGTGGACCAGATTACGGCCGCTCCCGCATACGCCGACGCAGGAACTCCGGTTACGATTTCCGCGCGGATCTTTTCGGTAGTGAATGAGACCGTGGGGGCGCAACTCCAACTGACCGTGACCGACCCGGCCGGTCACGCCGTCTGCTGCAGCCAAACGGCCAGTTTCTCGCTTACACCAAGTACCAGCATCCAGACCGTCACGTTCCCGGCGCTCGACACCACGAGTTTCGTGAACGGGCTGTATAGCGTATCCGCCGTTGCCGAATCGGGCGGCATCGCGCAGGGCGCGGCGGCCATGGGATCGTTTCTGATTGGCTCGCCGCTATCCGGAGTACTGACCGCCGCTCCATCGGTGGTGGCTCCGGGATCGAGCACCGTGCAGGTGTCGCTCGCGATCAACCGCGATAGCGTGTCGAACCCCGTTTCCACGTTGGTGGGAACCGTCCCGGTGAACGGCGTTCCGCGGGCCATGGCGCTCTATCGGAATGGAGCGCAGCAGCTTGCCTATGTCTGTTCGGATTCGCAGGTCAACATCGTGGACGTCACGAACACTGCGAGTCCACTGGTGTTAAGCACGTTCGCCAACGATATCCTGACCACTGAAAGCGGTTACCCGAACGATCCTTCAAATGGAGTGGTGACGGGGTACCAGGGCGTCTCATGCGCCGTCTATAATAATACGTTACTCATCAGTTATAGCCGTTTCGACGGCAACAGCACCTTCAGCGCGATTCCCACTCACTTTGCCACTTATAGCCTGGCGAATCCACTTAGTCCGGTACAGGTGGGCAGCGTAGTAGATATCCCGCGCGACGACAGCGAGGGCCTGTATGTGGCAGGGAACACCGCCTTGATGTTTCAGGGCACTACTGTCTTCAGCCAATTCAATTCGTTCATTTCCGCCGAGATCGGCGACATCTGGACGGCGAATCTGTCGACACCCGGCAGCGTAAGCTTCCAGAACGACATCTACAATTGTGGCGGCATCAATTCCAGCACGCATGCGTGCAATAACGTTACCAGCGTCCCCACCGGCACTGAGAGCGGCGGTGTCTGCACGCTGACGGGAACTACTCCGGTGCCGAACGATCCAACCCGCGGCGGCCCTTATGCCATCGGGCCAGGCGCCCCGGTCAACTCGACCACCGCGTATTTCGCTTCGACCAACGCTTCCGGAGTGAATATCGAGAATCCTTCCTGCCCGCAAATCTCCGGGCAATTGCTGGTAGTGGACACAACCAACCCTGCGACCCCAGCCATTCTCAGTCAGGTAAGTTCGCCGGCTATGGCGTTCATGACCGCGGTCGCGGTGCAGGGGAGCACCGCATTGGCCGTAGGGGATTCCAAGGGCATTTACGATATCAAGTCAGGTTACACGGGGACACTGGTGCTGTCTTCCTTCGATATTACCGATCCAACCGATCCCCAACTGAAGAATTCGGTCACCACGCAATTGGCGGACAGCGCCGGCTCTTTCGTGGTTCCCCTGGGATCGAACACCTTCGCCGTGGGCAATACGACGCTCAACGGCAAGGCCGAACTGGTGCTGGTGGACGCCAGCAGCCCAAGCGCCTTACGCTACGTTCCCTATGACGCCGCGTTCGTGGCCAATCCGACCGTCGCGCAGAACGGCTACTTTTTCGCATTGAGCGCCACTCCGGCATCCACACAAAATGCGCTCTCGATTTTCCAGCTTTCGCAGATCACCGGCCCACAGCTTTCCGTGTCTTTGCAGATTCCCACTACCGGCAATGCCGCCCTGGTTTCCGGCTCTTTCAATCCGGCGCCTTCCACCACAACTCCCGGATCGGGCTCCACCACTTACACCTGGAATCAGCCCAGCCAGAATACCATCACGTTCGGCATGAACCTGACTGGAGTCAACCCAGGCGACGTCACCACCCTGGTAAACTCCGGCTCATTGAATTACACCCTCCCTTCGCTGGGATCGGGCAGTTACTCGTTGGGCTCGCTCAGTGTCCTGTCGCACCACATCTTGAGCATTTCTCCACAGTCGCAGACCGTGTCCTATGGGGGCGCTCCCGAAACTTACACCGCGACCGTCACCAACCCCACCGGCACGCAGCAGACTTTCAACCTCTCGGCGATCGTTCCGCCCGGATGGTCGGGCGTGGTTCCGGCGAACGTTACGGTGGCAGCAAACGGAAGCCAGAACTTCAATGTGGCGATCGCACCGCCGGCAAACATCCAGACCAACTCGTACACGTTCAATGTGGCCGCGAGCAGTGCCGGCGGTATCTCCGACACGGTTCCCGCCGTGCTCGCGATCAACGAAGGCGGGGCGAATCTGGGAAACAACGGCAACACCTCCGTCACCGCGTTCACTTCCGCAATCGCGCCGAGCCAGGTGACTGTCGGGCAGGGAGATTCCTCGGCGCCGTTCGCCGTCACCTTTACTAACACCGGAAACTACAACACGTACATCCAGGCCAACGAGGCCTTGAATCTTCCCGCCGGCGTCTTTGTCGGCAGTTATTCGCCAACTTACTTTGCTACGCTTTCGCCCAATGCGAGCGATTCCATTATGGGGACGGCCTCCGCCAACCGCGGCACTACGCCTGGCACTTATCCCGTGACGATTCCGATCCAGGCTGGCAACAGCCTGGTCGAGAACCTCAGCCTCACGGTAACGGTATCCAGCGCGGGCATCCAAGGCTCCATCTCACCTACTACCGGCACCACTGCGGGCAACTTCAAGCTGACTGTGACCAACACCGGGCTCTCGCAGGACACGTTTGCTCTCTCGGTAGTTGGACCGCTGGCGCAGGCCGCGTCCATCCAGCCAACCGTAACTCTGGCGGCCGGAGCGACCAGCCAGGCTATTCCCATTGTCTTCGATACGGCCAATTACATCGTGCCGTCTAACGCGCAGCTTACGATCTTGGCGGTCTCGCAGAAGGACCCCGGCGTACAGGCGCTGATCGCCGCTACGGTCACGGTCGGACAGACAAAGTCCGTCACGGCGGCAATTGTGCCCACGACGATCAGCGTGAGCTCGCCATCCGCCGCGAATCTACTGGTGCAGGCAGTCAATACCGGCAATGTTGCCGATTCCTATTCGGCCCAGATCACCGGCATTACCGGCCCGGTAACCGCCGCGCTGGTAAGTAACGGACAGTCTACGCAGTCGATCGGCCAAGTGTATACGCCGGCGCTCGGAACCGTACAGTTTCCGTTGAACGCCATAGTGACCGGCGAGGCACCCAGCAGCGTTACGGTGACCGTGACTTCGCTCTCTGACGCCGCCATAAGTGCGAGCGCGACAGTTACCATCAATGCTCCGAACGCATGCGATGTCAACACCGATGGCGCGGTGAACGTTTCGGATATCCAACTCATGATCGATCAGGCCCTGGGTAATGGAGAGGCGCTTGACGATCTGAACCTAGACGGGATATTGAATGTGGTGGATGTGCAGATCGATATCGCTGCCGCCCTTAACCTGGGCTGCTCGGCGTCGGTGCCGGGTACTCAATCGCGGTTTGTGCGATCGCAGTCGGCGAAGTCAAAAATCTTATCGGCCGCAGCTACCCGCGGCGCCGGCGCCGCGGCCATCGCGCTGTCTGACCACGTCACCGATCTGGGTACACTAGGCGGTTCGTCCACCACCGCTCACGGAATCAACCGTCTTGGCCAGGTGGTGGGCCAGTCCGATACCGGCCACCTGAGCGGTCCGGGTAGCTCTCGTGCTTTCTTGTGGGAGGCCGGACAGATGACCGATCTGGATCTTGCAGGGGCCACGAACGAGCGCGATAGCGTCGCCTATGCGATCGACGATTCGGGCCAGGCCGCGGGAGCGTTTACCTATGTTGACAAGCACACCGAAAGCTTCCGCTACGCCGGTGGAGCGGCCACTCCCTTGAGGAATATGCCCCGCAGCCAGTTAAGTGCTGTTAATAACGTCGGTCAGGTAGCGGGTACTTTCGTGTCCGGCGTTACATCTTCGCGGGCGGAAGCTTTCCTCTGGAACGCGGGAACGCTAATTGGTCTCGGCGCCCTGGGGGGAGCCGGCAGTCAGGCATATGGCATCAACGACCTCGGCCAGGTGGTGGGAAGTTCCGGTGTCGGCAGCGGTTCCGCTGTCCATGCGTTCCTATACAGCGGTGCGGCGCTGGCGGATCTGGGCACGTTGGGAGGGACGAACAGCGTTGCGTACGCTATCAATAACAGCGGTCAAATCGTCGGCTCCTCCCAAACTGCGGATGACGCGTCGGGCCACGCATTTCTGTATAGCGCAGGGGCAATGACGGATCTGGGAACGCTGGGAGGAGCGGACAGCCAGGCGGACGGCATCAACGGCAACGGCCTGATAGTGGGCTGGGCGCGGACGGCCAATGGCGAGCGCCACGCGTTCTTGTGGAACGCCGGGCAGATGATGGACTTGAATAGCGTGGTCAGCCTGGGCGGACATGCGGTTCTGGTGGAGGCCGCCGCCATCAACGACGCGGGACAAATCGTCGCCAACGGCAGTAACGGGCGAGCCTATCTGATCGCGTTAGCGGCCCGGAGATAGGTCCGGAAAAGATGCCCGATCCAATCCGTATTCCCGATCCTGGCAGCCATAGCCAGGCAGCGTCTGCCCCATTTCAACACTCTGCCGCGGTCCGCGTGCGATGATCCGCCAAGCCCATCTCCACACGGGCTGCCCCCTGGGCGGCAAAAGGAACAGCGCGCGCCATCGTACGAGTTGCGCGCAGAGGGCCCGCGCGACCCACAGATCTACGATCTCCAGTCCGGAGTGGCAGAGCGTTCCGCAATATGCCAGCGCTGCATCCAGGTCTGGTAAATGGGGGCAGCTGGGAACGCGGAAATGCCGGATGTTGGCAGTTACGGACAGCGCAGCGATTTTTCCGAATCGGCTGAGCCCGGCCCGGTGCGTACCCAACGGCTATTGGGCGTTCTCAATCCTGCGATTCAACCTCATTGCGCCAGATGAAGTGCGTCCCGGAGGGTGCGCGTCCGTAGCGTCGTTGTGAACGGATTGATAGCGGGTACACCCGCAATGCCCGCTTGCACCCAATCAGGTTCTCAAACGGAGCGTTGAATGAAACGAATCAACGACCCCTGAAACGAGCCATCATCCGCATACGCGGCAATGGCGCCCCAGTTCGGGAAGTGGCGGTGACATGGTAGCGATGAAGAGGCGGAAGCATGACGATTCTAAACCGCTGCGACGCCCACCGAGGATTCGTCTGCGGCCCAGTTCGTTGGCGTTCCCACAAGAAAAGGTTGGAGGTGGCCATCCCCGGCGGAAACGTTACGTACGGCCGACGGTCCGCGCCAGAGGAGGCTGCCTTGCCACGGTGAATTGAATGGTCTCCCCTGCGCCATTACGCCCGGCGTGGCCGGCCGCTCAACAGATAGCCGCTCACCAATATAAGAAGAAATCCGATCGCCACAAGAACGGGCGCCGATGCCGCCGGGGCCGATGGCGTGCCTGATGCCGGACCCGTATCCGATACCGTAACGGTAATGCTGCCTGAGTTGTCGTAATTGGCGCCCGCGCCATCCGATGACCCAAGAAAGAGCCGCGTCGCGCCCGCCGGTACGATGAACTGCTGGACGGCGCCATTGCCCGTGCCTGTGAGTCCGTCGCCGATGAAGAATACCTGATTCAACTGCGGCGAAACTGTGGTCTGCGACTGCGCGCTGCCCGTTGAGAAGTCGAGGCCGGAGGGCGCCGTCCCAGAAGGAGCATTGGGGCCGATGAAAACTCCGATGACCGCGTTGATCGGTCCGCTGTATGTGCTGATGCCGAAGTACGGCCCTGCAGCCGTCGTCGTGAAATTGCCGCACGGGATTGTGCCATCTGGATTGCTGCTCTGGCATCCGTTGTAATTCGTCGACCCCGTCGCGGAGAACGTTAAGTAACTGCCCGGCGTTAGGTTAAGCCCGGTCGACGCCAGGACCGGGCTGTTCGCCGGCGCTGAATCGGATAGCGTGAAAATGCCCTGCAGGACCGTTCCGCTCGACTGGCCCGCGAGCCAGACGTCGGCCGTACCCGGAACTGTCACCTGGTTGGTGGCCGCGATGGCGGTGGCCGCGGCAAACACCGTTGCGAGAATGCGAAAGGGGATTTTCACGTTCTATAACTGTACAACAAAATGCGGTGCCGGGTGATTCGCCTTTTCAAACACGACGCGCTACACCTGATCCGCCATCGGCGAGGTACTTTGCCGTGCTTGTCAGTTAGCAGCGGCCTCTCAGTTGGCCAGAGCGTCTCGATGTCCTGCAGGGTGTGAAAAACGGAGTCTTCTTGGCTGGCACGTTGACCTGAGCGCCCGTCCTGGGATTGGGGCCGATGCGGGCCCTTCGTGTTCGCGTTCTGAAACTGCGGATTTCGATTTTCTCGCCCGCACGTGAGGACCTGCCCGGAATACGCCAAAATCAGGTCAGGATGCCTTGGCGCTGTTGAGGTTGGATATAGCGAAGAACCGCAATAAGCTCCGGTTCCACCGCTCGCAGGGCAAGGGCGCGTGTGGGCAGGTCAGAGCTCCTTTGCTGGTGCAACCCGGGAGAGGGCACTGATACCTCAATCTTCCACACTTCAAAATACCCCAGGATAGGTCGAAGTCCGGGCATGGGAACAGCCATCGTTTCGTCTGCGGCCGAGTCTGTCGCGATATACCACTGGGCTGAGCCAAACAGTTCGGAGACTGTGTCACCTTGTATTTTCACTCTTAACTGCGTCTCAATTTCGGAGACAAGTCCAGGGCGACCTCTGGCGTCTGAAGGATGCCCTCCAGGCAACGACACTAATTATGCACGGTGATCAGGGTGCCGGATTGGGTGGAACTTCCTCCGTAAGTCGCCGTGACTGTCTGGTCGCCGTTGGCCAGCCCGCTGGGCACCACTACATTGAATTGAAATTCTCCGGGATACGCCGCTATTCCGGCGAACGTGACCATCGCCGGCTGGCCGCCGATGGTGACCGCGGGCAGCGGTGAAAGCACCCCGGACTGGGACGACGAGCCGCTTACCACCGGATTGCTAGTGGGGCCGAATCCGTTGGCGTAGAGCACCACGGTTTCGCCGGGCTTGGCCGGAGTGGTCTCTCCCGGATACAGCGAGGGTGGCCCGAGCAGTCTTCCACTGGCATGCGTCGCGGCCACATACGGGCCCCCGCCGAATACGAAGAACGATGGCGCCAGTGCCTTCGACGCCGCCAGGTACGGCTGGCTGACCTGGCCGGCCGTGGTGACGATCACCTGTACATTGCCGCTCATCGCGTCCGGCGGCGTAAGCACATTCACCTGGACCGGGCTGACGTAGTAGACATAGGCGCTCTTGCCGTTCACGGTCACGCTGACGTTGTCCAACGCCTGGGGCATTTGATCGCCGTTGAAGTCGGAACTCTGCCAGACGCGCACGTCGCCGGGCGCCGACAGGTTCGAGCCCTTGATCTCGATCCAGGTATTGGGAGCAATGAGGGGCGCCTCGCCTTCGGCGTTGGCCACCAGGCCGATGGCCGGCGCCGGTGCGGGTTCGTCGCAGGTGGACGCGGGCAGCGCTTCAGTCTGCCCGGACATGGCGAGCAGATCGCGGCGGGCGCGCGCGTACAAATCCTGCAGCGAGGTGTTTCCGAGAAACGCGCTCGGCGTCACCGGACACGGATTGGCGAACGCATACAGAAGATCGTTGAAGGGAACATCGAGGTACTGGATGGGCGCGATCCCCACCGTGCCACCGTAGAATTCGGCAGCCGGAGTGCCTGTGAAAAAGACAGTCATCACGTTGTAAGCGGCTTCCTCCACAGTGAGTCCCGTGCAGCCCCCGTTGGGATTGGGACATCCTTCCGACTGCAAGGTTGCAGGGCCCGAGACTGGCTGATCGAATTCTGCGCCGCCGACAAACGACGACGTGAGCGCGGTAAGCAGCTTCACGCCCTGAACGCCGATATTGCCGATGGTCAACGGACTGAAGGCGGTCATTCCGCCGACTTGGGTGCCCTTTTCATTTGAACCCGTCACCGTTACGAAGTACGACAAGACTTCCGTTTTCGCTTCGCACGACATAATTTGGGCTTTGGGGCTATTCGCGCAGTCCTGCGCGAATAACATGTTGTCGGAATGCGGTGACACGCTTTGGCTGAAGTTGGGGAAGTCGTTGCCGGCATCCGCTCCGATGAAAAGAGTCACGCCGGTAAAGATCGCTTCAGCCGATTCAATCGCTTGCTTCCAGGCGTCGATGAACACTTGATCGGTATTCTGATAAGCACTGTTAGATGGAAATGAATGCTGTATGAGTGCCGTCCACATATTATCCACGGTCAAGCCCGAGGGCTGCGCCGTGGTGTCGTTTTCGTCGGTAGGGAAAATCATTTCGTCTGACGCGCCGATTGGCCCAGCGATGGCGATGGAAACGAAAGCGGTATTGGAACTGTACCTGGCATTGAGGCTCGTCAGAAAAGCTCCCCATGCGGCTTGATAGGCGCTATTCCAAGGGAGGGGAAGCACGTTGCCGTCAGAGCGCTGGGCCTCCGGGTATCCCACAAAGGTCACGGTGCCGCAATTGGAGGGTGCGCTCCCGGTTGTAAAAAGCGGGTCGCACGAGGGGATTTCAGCCAAGAGCCATGACGGCGAATCGAAACCGGGAGTAATGATGAGTTGCACCGTTTTCTGAGCCGAAACTGCCACCGCAAAGGCGTCGTCCAGATAACTCCAATCGTAACTACCGGGACTGTTGCCGCTGGATGGCTGGGTCTGGTCCCAGTGCGCTCCCAACGTGATCCCTGAGATTGCCGGGTCCGCCAACAGATTCCCGTAGAGACTTTGCAGGTAGGAATGCAATTGCGCCAGTGTCGGCTTGGAGCCCTTATAGGAACCGATCGCATCTCCGACGTCAACGTGGACGTAAACACCCAACGGTTTGCGTTCCGTCCCAGAGGCGGCCCAGCATAAGTTGGCGGCCAGCAAAACAAGTACTCGAAAGGCCCAGAGTCTGATGCCGCCGCTCCCGCCGCGCCGAGCAGTTTGCGCCCCGCGGAAGCAGACGCCACCAGAGGTAGCGCGGCAAGAGCCAACGCGCCGGCCCACCATTTTCATGAGTCTGCAAAAAGATCGGTTGAGCCTCACCTGCGAGTCCCTCCAGTTTTCGATATGCGATTCTAACCTAAGCATCGGCCGTTCCCCCCGTCAGTATTGCCAGGTACGTGTAGCGTCAGGAAGGCGAAGTGTTAGCCTCTGGCTAACCTGTCAGGCCAGCGCGCGCGAGTAAGGGCGGCGATCCGATCCCGGCAGTACAGCGCCAGCCGCGAGACGGATGCAAGCCGTGCTGGACGTGTTGATCCGGGCGGCGCAAGGCTGCGTGATGCACAATGAGGACGCGAGCGGCAAGCGCGCCGGAACACCGTGGAGAATCGCGCTGTTCTTTTCCGGATGGAAGCATGCAGGCGAGAACATCGCCACTGTCTGGCAATGCACATCGTGCCGCTGCCAGACCCTAGGCAAAATGATGCTGGACACGCCCAGTTGTTTGGCGAGCATCGGTACGCTCCAACGTGCGCTGCCGTCGCCGGGCCGTGTCTTCAATGTCGTATCGAGGATCTTCTACTCCATGTCCAGCGTCAGTACCTCGCCTTGACGTTTCCGACGGCGCAGACGCGACACATTCAGCTGGCGTGCGATGGAACGATTGGCGATCGCAGGGCCGCCGCGCTGAACATACCTCAGAACATGGCGCCATATAAGACAGGACGCTAGCCTCACGCACATCTTCTTAATGAGCGGCGCAGCCGAGCCCGAGCGCGGCATTGGTCAGGATCTGGACATCGGCAGCGTCGACGTGGCCGTCGCCGTTTAGATCGTGCACCGGCGGCAGCAGACCGAGCGCTTCATCGATGATCCGCTGCACATCGGTCAGGTTTACCGAACCGCTGCCGTCGATGTCGCACTTGGAAAGGCCCACAACGAGCTGAGTGATGCCCACTACTCCATCCAAACTTGCGGTGATCGTGCTGTCGCCGTTGGCCACTGCTGTCGCCACGCCGCCGAGCGACATGGTGGCGGTGGCGGCGGTGGCGGATACCCAGGTGACCTGGGCGGTGATATCCGACGTAATGTTGTTGCCGTAGTTGCCGGTGGCGGTGAATTGCTGGGTGCCATTGACGGCAATGGTCGGATTGGCGGGCGTGACCTGAATCGACTGCAGCCCGCTCGACACCAGGAGATTCACGGCGCCGCACCAGATGGACCCGGCGGCAGGGTCCTGGCTGATCACTTGGCCGGCCGGCACTACGGAACCACCCACCATATTGACCGCTCCAGTCGTCAACTTAGCCGCGGAGATTGCCGTATTGGCCGCGGCGGTGGAAAAGCCGACCACGTTCGGCACGGTGTAACTCATCGGCTGGACCGCGATCGCCAGATCGGCCGCCAGCTTTCCATAGCCCCAGAAGGGATTCGGTACGGCGCCCGTGAACGCGTCCGCGCGGGCGTGCGACAGGGCGGCCTTGGCCTCGCATACCGTCATGGCGGGGGATTGCGAAAGCATCAACGCCACGGCGCCGGTGACGTGCGGCGTCGCCATGCTGGTGCCCTGATAGGCGATGTGTTGGCCATCGCTATCGAGGCAGGCGCCGGGGGGACTTCCGGCGAAGCTGCACACCGCGGTTGGGGTGCCGGCGGCATAGGCCGCCAGAATGGTCTCGCCGGGCGCGGCCACGTCGGGCTTCTGCACCGGCGCCAGGCAGGCGGTACCGCTGCATGTGCGCAGCGGTCCTGCGCTGCTGAAGCTTGAAAGATTGGCCAGCATGTCAGGCCCTTGCGTGGGCGTGACGGAGGAGAACAGGCTTAGCCAGGATGTCTTGGTGACATACGCCCCCACCGCAATCAAGTTCGCGCCGGACGCCGGCTCATTGATGGTATCGGCGCGGGTCGCGGAGACTGAGGTGAACGGCATATCGGTGGACCAGATGTCGAACCGTCCGTCCACAACGCAGGGACTGACGCCGCACCCGCTGCCGATCACGTTGATAGTCCAGTTGCCTGGCGGAATCGGATTGGCGCCGTTTGAAAAGTTGATATTTACCTGGTGATCGGAATTAGCGGGGTCGAAGTAAACGCTGACGGTTACCGTGCCGCAAGCGGCCGTCGTGGAGGTGACCGGCGTGCCTGTGCCGGGATAGACCGCGGCGGTCAGGCAACTCATGCCGGCGGGGCCTACGACATTGACCCCGAACTGATCCTCGCCGCGATACCAGAGGTCGAGTTGCGCCGGTGTGGTTAAATTAGCCGGCATGGTGAAGCCTTGCGCTTGGGTTTGCCCGTCGGGGAGCGCGGCGGCTACGTGCAGGTTCTTGTCGCCCTCATTACCCGTTGCGCCCACCACGATATAACCGGGTGCGGCGAGTGCACTCGTCATCGTATCGAAACTGGAGGTGCCATCATGCGGTCCGGTCACCGAGCCCAGGCTCAAATTGATCGCTACCGGCTTGCCGAGTGCGAATGCTTTGCTTTCGATGTAAGACACGGCGTTCACAACATCGGGAGTGTCGAAAGTAGTCTTCACCACGATGATGCCCGCTTCGGGGGCCATCCCGATATAGCGGTATGGGGTCTGCAGAACACCTGGGCCGCCGGCGGACCCATTGCCCGCGGCGATGCTCGCCACGTTCGTTCCATGACCGTCGGTGTCGACCTCGGTGCAGACGGTGGCCTGCAGGTTGCCCACGGCGAGATAACTGGAGTTGCCGCCTGGGTCGGTTGAATACAAGATTGCGGTGCCGAAGGTGCCGTCCCCGTGTCCCGGCAACAGAGCGAGCTTGTCGTAGAAATTGCCGTTGGGTGTGTTGGAGCGGACCAGGTTAATGATGTCGATCAGCCCGTCGCCGTTGAAGTCGCCTGCCGCGATGGTCGTCTGCCCGGAGTATAATCCCACGACTCCGCCGGCGGGGTAATCCACGGGCGTGTTGAAGGTCCCATCGCCGCGGCCCAGCAGAATGGACACGTTGATCGAATAGCTCTCCACCGCCAGGTCCGGAATGCCGTCGCGATTAAAGTCGCCCACGGCCATCGACATCGCGAAGTAATTGGTGTTGAACGACGTGGGAGTGCCAAAAGTGCCGTCGCCATTGCCCAGCAGAATCCACACGTTAGGTCCGGGAAGGCCGGCGCCCTGACGGCCGAAACCGGCGACCGCCAAATCGGGTCTGCCATCGCCATTGAGGTCGGCGATCGCCACGTTGCTAGGAGTCGATCCGATTTGGCTATTGGGATTGTAGCCGGTGGTAGAGATGGCGACCGGTGAATTCGCAGCGGCCGCAAACACGCCAGTCCCATCGCCCAGCAGAACCGAGACCGTGCCGTCGTTGTAATTGCCTACTACCAGGTCCGCGTGGCCGTCGCCGTTCAGATCTCCAATGGCAACTGTGTCAGGGGTGCCACCGACGGTAATGAGGGAAGGCGGCTTGAACGTCCCGTCGCCGTTGCCCAGCAGGACCGCGATCTGGTTAGAGGTGTACAGCACGGCGACCACATCGGTGAAGCCGTCGTGATTGAGGTCCGCCGCGCCCAGCGCGGTGATCTGCACGTTGGAGGCGGCCACCGTGATGGGGTTCTGCGGCGCGAATGAGTTGCCATCGAATTGCACCCAACTGATCGTGCCATCCAGGTTGCCGGTGAGCGCATCGACATGGCCGTCGCGATTAAAATCGGCCATCACCACGGAGGCTGCATTATGGCCTTTGCTGAAACTGCCGGTGCCGCCGAACCCGGCTCCGCCCGTCAGAAAAGACATGGTGCCGGTGAACGGATTGGTGAACATGACATCGGTCTTTTGGTGAAGGGCGTTAATCTGAGCGGGGGTGCACTCATTACCGGTATAGGCGGGGTGGCCGGCGGGAGCGGCCGGCGGAGTGCCACTGGTTGTTTGGTCCCACAGAGACAGAATGCGGGTATTGCCGGCCGAGTCCAGGAAGTCTTTGTGAGTGAGATCCACGCCCGTGTCGACGATTCCGATGATGGCGTTTCTCCCAGTGTTTCCGCTCCACGGCGGTGGCATCGCACCGCGAGTGGTCGACCCGACGGCGACCGGTCCGCCGGCTCCGTACCAGATCTGATTGGCGCCGGTGGCCGGGACGCTGACGTCGAGGTTCGGCTTCGTCGTCACGGCTTCTTCGATGTGCTGGATGGTTGGCAGGGCGGCGACCAGTGACAGCGCGTTAACCGGGATCTCCGCCGTGGCCAGGTTCCCCACCGCCGTTTTGACCGCTGCGCCGTATGTCTCCAGTGTGGCGCGCAGCGCGTCCGCGCTGCCTTGAAAGCGGATGAAAACCGATACCGACGCCTCGCCTCGCGTGCCACGGGGCCTGATGTGTATGGTGCGGCGGGCCTGCTCCACCTGTGTGGGGTTGCCGCTCACCAGCATCTGAAGATGCGCCGTCATTTTCGACGATGCGGGAAGCGGTTGGGCGTAAGCCGAAATCAGGTACAGAGGCACCAGAACCCCGAATGCAAGAGCGCGTTTCACTAAGATCTCCCGAATAAATTTCACTAAGATCCCCCGAATGATCGGACAGCCTGAAGATGCCGACCGGCGGCAGTTGTCTCCGGAATAGCTCATCAGATCCTATCAGAGGTTGGCCGCACGAGCGGGAAAGATTTTAGGCCTCGTCCGGGAAATTGTGGGTAATGGTGCGTGTTAGAGCGGTGGTTCACTGAGGAAACGATATAGCGTGCGGCAGGTCGCATCGAAGGATCGCTATTGCTCCGTTGTGCCTAGACGGTCCCCCGTGCTCGCGAACCGCCGCCCTGAGGAGTTGACCTTCCAATACGATCCCTACGGAGAAATGTCCCAAGTCACTCTTCCCACCGGCGCGTTTTCAACTATGCCTGGGCCGGAAGTGTTGTACCGATGGGCGCCCTTGCTGTGCGTTCGGTGCGGCGATCGGCGAAGGCAGACATCGCGGGTCAGTCACCAGAAGTCAGGGCCGTGCCGATGGTTCGGAAGCGTGCCAGCGAGGCTCGTCAGCCGTTGGTTACCACGTGGCGCGCAAAGTGGCGAGCGAGACCGAGTAGGGGAATGTCGCGGTGCAGGTGGCCGTCGAAGAAGCCAACGTACCGGCCAGGCCCGGGCATGAAATCAACGCGTCTCCCCCGGATTCCGACGTAACGCGAAGGGTCACTACCGTCCCCACCGGAATGTTGGAGCCTGCGATCGCCACGCTTACCGGTGTGTTGGCGCTGATCTGCACGTCGGGTGTGAGATACTGACCCGACGGTGGATTGGGCACGGTCACGCCATTGACGGAAGTGATGCTGAGCGTGGGCTGAGCGAGCGAGTTATTCGCGGGGACGTTCGTGAAGGGGCCCACAAACGCGTTGCCGTAGGTGTCAGCAGTACAGCTCTGTCCGCTGCACACGTTGCTGACAACGCCCGTAAAGCTGAAGGTCGTAACGTTGAAGCGGACATAGCCGTCAATCGCCAGGTTACCTGTGCCCGGCCACTGGCCCGCATAGATAGAGAGTGAGCCGCTACCGCTGATGGTTGGCGCAATCAGGTGAATGACGCCCGCCGCTCCCGCGCCGCCAACGCAGGCAGTGCTGTCATTCTGGATCGTCCCGGCGCTTCCACCGCTGACGTTGATGGATCCGGTCAGGGAAATCGAAAGGGGGCTGTAAATGCGAATTGCCCCGCCGCCGGCGCCGCCGCCACCCCCCAAGTCATTTACATTGCTGCCCCATCCGCCGCCACCTCCGGAGCCTCCATAGAGCGGCACGAGGTAAAAATTCCCGTAAGCCGTACCCAGTCCGGTGGTGTTGCCGGCCCCTGGTGGATTGGCGGCGCTGAAGGAGGCGCCCGATCCGCCCTGGCAAGTGCTGTTGCTACTGGAATTCGTCCCCGCTGACCCTCCGCCGGGACCGGAGCCCGGCTCCGGTCCAATTCCGCTGCGAGCGCCCAAGCCGCCATAATATCCGCCGGCGCCAGGCTGTGCCGGTGAGCGGTTCACGATGATTTGCGATGGGTTCGTAGCATTCAACCCGTACCCGCCATCGCCGGTCAGATCCAGCGTTCCAACGATGTTTACCGCTCCGGTGGCTAGCCATATCACCGGCATATTGCGAACCTTGCTCGCCTCCAGCCGCACAGTTACGCCGCTGGCGATGGTGATGGTGGTGAAGTTGAAAACATTGTCGCCGGACGCGTTCACCACGTTGTTGGCGGTGCAGGTGGGGCATGTCGCCGACAAATTGTTGGGATCGAAAAGCCCCGAGACGGTCGCGTTGTAGGCGCCGTCGGCTCCAGTGGATGTCGGCGGCGTCTGGGCCGGCGCTGCGGCGGCGAACGCCAGCGCCAGCCCAAGGGTCTCGATGAGCGCTCTCAAGGTCTGCCTCATTTTCATGTTTTTCCTCCGTGTGTCATTGCAGTGAAACTATTGCTCCCGCCGGGCGGGAACATATCGCGGGGCCTGGTCCGCCGCGTGCACCTCGAACCAGATGGCATCGAACTGTTGCGGCACGCCGGACTCCAACGTCCCAGTCAACGCAGTCCGCAGGAAATCGGGAGCCAGCACCTGCCGCATACCTCCCGGCTGCTGCCATTCCAGAAGCAGGCTTTCCGCACCGGTTGCCAGGAAGTACTCGACTTCAATCTTGTGCCAGCCCCGTCCCAGATTCACCGCCTCGGCGACCGGCTTGCCGTCCACGCGCAGCTTGGCGTCGCTTCTGGCGGTAAGCCGGAAACGGTACGGCCCGGCAGCCCCGGCCCACACCTCACTGGCATAGCGGACGGCGAAATCGTGAGCGATCCCGGCGCCCAGCGGATCGTCGCCGAACACGGCATCGGGGTTGGGCTGGTTGAGGGCAGTCGCATAGTTCGTTCGCAGCGCCGAAAGGCCATCGAGCGCGGGCAGCGCGACGATGGGATGGGGAAAGGGGAAAAACTCGGCCTTCCATCCGCCGGCGTACAGCACGGCGGTTTCGCCGTCGCGCAATTCGGGCAGCGCGATGGGCGCGCCGGCATCGGGAGTGACCGGCACATGCACCATGCGGGTGGCCTCGCCGCCGCCGTCGGGGAGTTCGATGAGCGCGCGGAAGCTGAGGTCCGCCACTCCTGCCGGAACGGTGAACAGCAATTCGTGCGGCGGTTGGGTAGTGCGGCCGACGATGACGCCGTTCACCTCGTAATCGACAATCGACTGGTCCGAGGCCAACGACTCTGCCTTTAACCGGAATGTCCGGCCTTCTACAGCGGCGTTCAACTCCTCCACCGGATCCAGGCGAGGCGGCACCGCGATCGCCGTCTTCACGTGAGCTCCGGGAACAGCGGGCACAGCGGTGGAATGCACTGGCGGCAGCCAGATCAGCGACTCCGTCTGGTTGGTGTTGCACTGCGGCGGAGCGCACACCGCTACCGGCAGAGCCATGGAGGAATTCCGGCCCGTGGGCAGCCCGCCTACCGGCGTCCAGTTGGTTTTGAGGATATTCAGCACGCTGATGCGCGCGGCATCGTAAGAATTCTGGCCGGCCGGCAGGCTGCTCACCGGGGTCCAGTTGGTCTTCAGGACATTCAGCACGCTCACGCGGTATTCCGCGTAGGAATTCTTGCCCGCCGGCAAGCCGTCCACCGGCGTCCAATTGGGTTTGAGAACGTTCAGGACGCTCACGCGAGTTTCCCCGTAAGAGTTGTGGCCGGCCGGCAGGCTGCCTACTGTGGCCCAGGTGTTGTTCAGAATGTTTTGGACGCTGACCGTCGTTGAGACGCCTTTTGGACCGGATGGGCCCACGGTGAACGGTACCGGCCCGCTGGTCCCCAGCGTGGTGGTGGCAGTCAGCTCATACAGGCCGTCACTGCCGGTGGGAAAGCTCAGGAGCACGGTGGTGCCGCTGTCGGATACCACGGTGAGCGGGCCGGGAACCGTCATCACTCCGGGAATCGGGTTACTGAACTGGAATGTCGCGTCCGCCAGGTTGGTCCCGGTTACAGTGATGCTGGCGGTGGTGTTCCGGGGCGCGTCATATGCGGAAAGCGAGCCGATAACGGGCGGTCCCGTCAGCAATTGCGCGGGCTGCACAGTGAAGGTTTGCCCCGCCGAGAGGGACGCTATCTCGCCGCTATCGGCGGTGGTCGTGGTGACAGCGCGAGTTCCTGTTTCGGCGCCATTTTGAATCGTCACGCTGACGGTAGCGCTGGTCTGGCTGGAGACGCTAATCGAGTTGACCGTCACGCCCGCCCCGAAATCGGCGATGGTGGTGTTGTCCCAGTGGGTGTCCAGGCCGGTGAGTACGATGTTCGCCGTCTGGCCGACGGTGAGCGTGTTGGGCGAAATGCCGGTGATCAGCGCGGTCACTGCCGAGCAGTTCGAAGTGAGCACCGCCTCGATCTCGATCTCGATATCGACCACGTCGACCACGGCGTCATGATTCAGATCGTTGGCGGGTGTCGCGTTCCCTAACGCTTCGTTGACTTCCAACTGGACGTCGGACACCCCAGTCTTTCCGTTATTCATGAGGTCGCACGGCGAACCGGCCAGGGAGGAATAGGGTACGTCGGGGTTGTATGGGGCCGCGTCCCGGTTCACAGCGGCAGCGTGGGCGCCGATGATCTGCGCGGCCCCGCAGAGAATTGGGATATAAAGGAGCCTGGCCCCGTTCGAACGGCGCATGAAATTGTCCCCTCGCGGTCAGAAGGAGGTTTCAATCGTCGAAGGTCCCCGGCAAGGCTCCGAGGCGAAATTGATTCCGCCTGCTGTCTGGGATAGAATCCTAGGGCGCGGCTGGCTGTCTAATCTTGAATTACCCGCTGAATTTTTGTGAACGGTCCTGAACAGTCACGCAACCTACAGGAAACGAACGGGATCTGGGAGTTTGGCGAATTTCGCTTAGACCTCTACCGGCGCGTCCTCTGGCGCCTCGGAGCCCCTGTTTCGGTGAAGCCGAAGGTTCTCGACACCCTCATCCTGCTGGTGGAATCGCACGGTGAGGTAGTTTCCAAGGAACGCCTGTTCGAGCGTCTTTGGCCAGGAATTTCCGTGGAAGAGAACAATCTCTCGCAGAATATTTCTTCCCTGCGGCGCCTGCTCGGCGAGACCCCTCAGGACCACCGCTACATTCGGACCGCGCCCGGAGTCGGCTACCAGTTCATTGCCGAAGTTAAGCCTTTCGGAACGGAGCCCGGTGTTGCCTCCTTGCCGCCCGCCCCCCGCAAGCGCAAGCTGCTGCTGGCTGCGGGTCTCTCCCTGGGCGCGCTTGTAATCGTTCTGGCCGCTGCTCTATTAACCCGCCGTCAGATCCCGCAGCCATCGCTGCTGCAACTCAGTACGGGTCCCGCTGACGACGGCCAGCCCGATTGGTCGCCTGACGGGTCGGAGATCGTCTTTGTGAGCAATCGCGGCGGACGTCCCGGCATCTGGACCATGCACGCCGATGGCAGCCATGTCCGGAATCTCACCGCCGACTTCGACGATAGCGACAGTCCCAGTTTCTCCCCCGACGGCCGTCGCATCGCGTTTCAAACCCGCCGCCAGGGCGGTTCCAACATCTGGATCATGAACGCCGACGGCTCCGGCAGACGGCGCGTCACCATTAGCGGCGGCGCGCGCGCGGACTGGTCTCCCGACGGATCGAAAATCGCGTACCAGGCTGCCCGCGGCAGCGGCGTGGTGATCTGCGCCATGCCGGCGAATGGAGGTGCGGAAGAACAATTCACCAGCGGTCCCGGCTTCGATGCCGATGTTTCCTGGTCTTTTGACGGAAAGCGGCTGGCATTCACGCGCCGCATTGAGGGGCGCCTGCGCGTGGCGGTGCTCGACCTGTCCACTCACGAGATCGCGATTCTAACGAACGGTCCCGGCGACGACCGCACGCCCGCCTGGTCGCCTGACGACACCCGCATCGCTTTCGTGAGCAATCGTGCGGGCCACGACCAGATTTACGTGATGGACAACGACGGCGCCAACATCCTCCCCGTGGCCGCATCCAAGGGCGATGACGAAGAGCCGGCCTGGAGCCCCGATTCGCGCCGCATCGTGTTTGAAAGCAGCCGCCACGGGGCCACTAAGATTTTCGTCGCCGAAGTCCCGGGCATCACTGCCGTACGGCTCACGCACACCGTCGCCGAAGAAGATCGTCCGACGTGGTCGCCCGGGTCCGGCGAGGTTGCGTTTTCGAGCGACCGCGACGGCCGCGGCGACATTTATGTGCTCCGCGTGCCGGATGGCGCTACCCGCCGCCTTACGTCCGATGCCGCCGGCAGCTCCGACCCGGCGTGGTCGCCCGATGGTTCGAGCATCGCGTACGTGGCGGATCGGAATGGCAAGAAGCAGATCTATCTCGTTGGTAAGGACGGCGGCCGGACGTGGAAGCTCTCGCAGGATTCCTTCGACGCGCTGCAACCCTCATGGGCGCCCGACGGGAAGCACCTGGTCTTCGGTTCGACGCGCGACGGCAACAAAGAAATCTACATCATGGACGGCCAAGGCCGCGATGTCCGCCGTCTCACGCAAGAGCCCGGCGAAGACGTTTCGCCCGCCTGGTCGCCGGTTGGAGACCGCATCGCATTCACCAGCGACCGCACCGGCACCTATCAGATCTACACCATGCGTTCCGATGGATCGGACGTCCGCCAGATCACCAAGGGACCCGGTTCGAGCGGCGATCCTAAGTGGTCGGCCGATGGTTCGCAGATCGTATTCGCCAACGACCGCGCAATGGGCAGCCAGATCTACGTGATGAACGCCGACGGTTCCCTGGTCCGCCGCATCACAAATGCCGTGGGGTGGAATGCCGAACCGGAATGGGCGCGCGACCGCCGCATCGTCTTTGTCTCGTCGCGCGACGGCAATCCGGAACTATACCTGACGCGCTTCTGAGACGACCAGCTTGTTCACACTCGCGCGATCCGCGGAAGATCGCAGTCACTTACGCTCAGAGATGGAGACACGCAGGAGAGCGTCTATAAATTCCAGGAGTTCCTTTAAGTTCAGCGGCTTGGCAAAATAGCGCTGCGCTCCCGCGGTCAGGAGACGATCGATCCGCCCTTGCGTGGCGTCCGCACTGATCATGGCGACCGGAATATCCTTGGTGCGGGAATCGCTGCGCAGACTCTGCAAGACCTGTTCGCCCCCCATGTCAGGCAGGTTGTTGTCCAGCAGGATCAAATTGGGGAGATGCTCGCGGGCCAGGTCCAGGCCGATGCGCCCTTGCATGGCCGAGAATAACTTCACTCCCGGCCGGGCGGCGAGAAGTCGCTCCACCAGCACGACGCTCGCCACGTTATCTTCGATGTAGAGAACGGTCGCTTCGATGTGGCTTGGGCTTGGCGGTTCCGGAATGACTTCGGACTGGTTCCAATCGCCAGGTGCAATGGGTGCGTCGGCTCGCGGGAATTGCACCCAGAACGAGCTCCCGCGGCCCAGCTCGCTGGTGGCGCCCATGGTGCCCCCCATCGCCTCAACGATCCTTTTAGAAAGCGCCAGCCCGACACCCGTGCCTTCGATGCCGGTTTGTTCCGCACCGAGTCGCTCAAACGGCGAAAACAGCAGGTGCATCTTATCGGCGGGGATTCCCCGGCCGGTATCGGTCACTTTGATGCGCACCCAATCCTGCCCGTTGAGGAACGATGAGACAGAGACCCGGCCGCCCTCCCGGTTGTACTTGATGGCATTGGAGAAGAGGTTCAGCAGGACCTGCGTCAGCCGCTGGCGGTCGACCTCAATCGAATGGATCCAGGCCTCCGGCATTTCCATGGACAGCTCGACCTCGCGATGTTGGGCAAGAGGCGCGATCATAGACAGCACGTCGTCCAGCGTCTCGCGCACCAGAATATATTCCGGCGAAAGTGTCAACTTGCCGGCCTCGATGCGGGCGATGTCCAGAACTTCGTTAATCAGGCGCAGCAGATGGTGCCCGCCCTTGATGATTTGATCGACAGACTGCCGTTGGTCGACCGCTAGCGAGCCCATCTCCAGGAGCTGGGAAAATCCGAGGATGGCATTCAACGGCGTTCGCAGTTCGTGGCTCATGCGAGACAGGAATTCGCTCTTTGCCCGGTTGGCCCGTTCGGCTTCCTCCTTGGTCCGCCACAACAATTCCTCAGCTTGTTTGCTGGCGGTGATATTGCGCACCACTGCCACCGCGCCTTTGGCCATACCGGCATGGTCTTGGAGGGGCCGGGCATTGACGCTGAGAAACATTTCGGTATCTTTGATGTATAACTCCGCGCCGTCTACAACCTGGCCCTGTCCGGCTTTCATCAAAGGGAGATCTTCTACCGAATAAGGAGTCTTCATGTCGGCGTGGTAGATCTCGGCCTGCTTTTCGGGCGGCAGATACATGTTCTGTGACCCGACCATTTCTTTGGCGGCAGGGTTAAACAGTAGTGTCTGCCCCTGTTCGTTGGCCACCAGGACACCGTCTCCCATGCTGTCCAGGATGGAGCGAAGCAGCTTCGTCTGCTCCCGGTAAGCCTCCTCTGAACGGGCAAGATCCTCCTGTTGCCGGGCTACCACTCCTGCCGCTTCACGCTGCTCCTTGACACTACGAAAGCGCTCCACCGCATCGGTCACCGTACTGATGAGTTGCCGGGGATCCCATGGCTTGGGCACGTAGGTATGGATGCCGCCGTTATTGACCGCCCGGATCAGAGCGTCGATATCGGCGTATCCGGTGATGAGGATGCGAGTCGCATCCGAGCGCTGCCGCGCCCTTTCCAGAAATTGATCTCCGGTGAGGCCGGGCATCCGTTGATCCACCAATACCACCGCCACCGGTGCGCAGTCGAGAAATGCCAGCGCTCCCTGCGCGTCGGTGCTTGCCTCCACATCGAAATCTTCTTCCAGTAAGGCGCGGATCGAATCCAGTATCCGCGGCTCGTCGTCCACTACCAGTACTGTCGGCTTGATCTGTTGTTCCGTCATGCTACACCCTGCAGCGAAGTTGGAATCGTCAAAATGAACTCCGTACCTTCGCCGTCCTTGGTCACAAACTCAATCGATCCCTTATGCGCCTTCACGATTCCATACGAAATCGCGAGACCCAATCCGGTACCTTGTCCCACCGGTTTAGTGGTGAAAAACGGCTCAAAAATGCGAGTCCGGATCGCTTCCGGAATACCCGATCCGGTATCTTGCACGCGGATCACGAAATGGCCGTTCTCTTCCGCCGTGGTCAGCGTAATCCTGCCGGGGCCTTCGATAGAGTCGATGGCATTCGCGATCACGTTCATCAGCACCTGGTTGAGTTCCCCGGCAAAGCACGATAGCTTTTCAACCGCGCGGTAGCGCCGCTCCACTTCGATCCGGCCCTCCATTTTGTGGCGCAGGAAGAGCAGCACCGATTCGATACTCTCGTGTATATCGACCACCTTGAAGGTGCCCTCGTCCAGGCGCGAGAAGGTTCGCAGCTTGGAAACCAGATCCTTGACGCGCTCCGCCCCCTCCTGCATCTCCTCGATTCGTGTGCGCAACTTTTCGATCCGGAGAAGGGCAGGGGAGGCTGGCTCCTTGGACGCCTCCGCCGCCAGGCGCTTCAGTCCTTCCCGGACCACGAACATATTGTTCAGCACGAACGCCAGCGGATTGTTGATCTCGTGGGCGATTCCGGCCACCAGTTGTCCCAGCGACGCCATCTTTTCGGATTGAATCAGATGGGCCTGGGTCGCTTTCAACGTGCGGTTGGTCTGCTCCAACTCGCGATTGATCTGCGCGAGATCTTCCGCCATAGCGGCGCGCGCTTCAGCGGCGGTTCTGTCGGCGCGAGAGCGGACGGCTTCCAATTCTTTGTTCTTGAGCTCTTCGATGATGCGCTGATTCTCTTCTTGAAAGAACTTGCGCCGGAGCAAGGCGCGGATCCTGGCTTTGAGTACCGCCAAATCGCAGGATTTGCCTACGAAATCGTCCGCCCCCGCTTCCAGGCCCCTGGTCATGTCCTCTTTGGTTTCGCGGGATGTCAGCATGATCACCGCGGCCAGCGGCCCCGCGACCTGTTCCCGCTCCATTTCGTTGATCCGCCGGCATACTTCCACGCCGTCCATCTCGGGCATGACGAGATCGACCATCACGCAATCGAAGTTTGTCTTGCGGACGAGATCCAGGGCCGCTTCGCCGCAGTTCGCTTTCGTAACTTCGTAGCCTTCGCCATCGAGCGCTTCCACCAGGTATGCGAGATACGTAGGGCTGTCATCGATAGCCAGCAGGCGGGCGCGGCGAAAGACCGATTCCGCCGGCGCGGCCACCGAAGCCTGGCCGTTCGAATTACGCAACAGGGTGCGTACCCGCAGCATGAGGATTTCAGGGGCCACCGATTTCGCAACGTAATCGTCTGCGCCGCTGTCCAACCCCGCCGACTCGCTGTCGCGCGTCTGGTCCATGGTGAGCATGAGGATGGGGACGCCGCGGGTGCGCACGTTCATGCGAATCCGGCGGCATAACTCGTCTCCGCGAATGCCCGGCAGATGGTAGTCGGCGATGATGAGCGCGGGAAGCCAACGGTTGAGCCCATCGAGCGCGTCTTCCCCGCTGGAGGCGCGCGCCACACTCCATCCCTCTTCCTCCAGAAGGAAGCGGAGTTGCATCGCCTGCGTTTCGGAGTCTTCGACGATCAGAATTGGGGAAGACGGCTCCATCCGGCATCCTCCTTTCGAAGCTGCACCAACTCCAGGATTCGCGGCGCGATCGCCGGCAGCGGCAAAGACTCGGTGGCCGCTCCCAGGCGGACCGCCTCGCCGGGCATGCCGTACACCACGGCAGTCGATTCATCCTCGGCGATGGTGTAGCTGCCGTTGCGGCGAAGCGCGAGTAAGCCCTGGGCGCCATCGTCCCCCATTCCGGTGAGGATGACGCCCAGCGCGTGGCAGCCGAAGGTTTCCGCCATGGATTCGAAGAGCACCGTTCCCGAGGGCCTTTGCGCGGAGACCGGATGGCCGCAGGTGGCGCGAACGAACCCGCTTTCCACCCGCAAATGGCGGTCTTGCGCCGGGAGGTAGACTTTGCCCCTCTCCGCCACCGCGCGGTCTTTCACGATCTCCACCGAGAACGGGCAAACCGATTCCAGCCAGCAGGCAAAGCCATCCAGGAAGCTGCCGCAGATATGTTGCACCAATAGAATCGGCAAGGGGAAATCCGCATTTAAACGGCCCAGGAGTTGAACCAGCGCACTGGGGCCGCCGGTGGAGCTCACGATTCCGAGAGCCCGGTAGTCTGTGGCTGAGGGAGTTGGCTTCTGGTCTCCTACCCGCGGAACCGTTTCCGTCTGCCGGCGGCGGCGTACCACTTTCACCTGGCTCATGATGGCGAGTTGGGTACAGATGCGCTCCCCCAAAGCTTCATAGTCGTCTGCAGTCCCTCCGGTGGGCTTTTCGAGGACCGTAAGCGCACCCGCTCGGAGCGCGTTCATGGTGATCTTCAGATCTTCCTTTTCGACGCTGGCCGATACAACCACGATGGGCGTGGGCTGCTCCTGCATGATGCGCTGCGTGGCGTCGAAGCCGTTCATCCCAGGCAGGCGGATATCCATCGAGATTACATCCGGCGAAACGCTCACCAGAATTCGCAGCGCCTCTTCCGCGGTTTCCACCGCCCCGGCAATCTCCAGGCGCGGATCGCGGCTGATGATATGTTCCAGGAACTGCCGGATCACACTGGAATCTTCGATAATGAGGACGCGAATCTTCTTCATGGATCAGCTACGCTCAGACGATCTGCCGGATCACGCCGAGCAATTCCCCCTGGTCGAATCTCCGTTTCACGATGTAAGCGTCCGCGCCTAAACTCAGTCCGCGCTCCTGATCTTCGCGGCGCTCCACGGAGCTTACGATGATTACCGGTATGCGCTGCAAATTGTGGTCTTTCTTCATCGCTTCAATCAGCCCGAACCCGTTGAGGCGCGGCATTTCAATGTCGGCGATCACCAGGTCTGCCCGTTCTTCGCGCAGGCGCGCCAGGGCCTCCACGCCATCTACCGCGACCCGAACTTCGTAGCCCTGCGCTTCAAGAATGCTCTTCTCCAGGGTCCGCGTGGTCATGGAATCGTCCACCACCAGGATGGACGGCATCCTCACTTGCGGTGCGGGCACGGCAGGCTTCTCCAGAAATGACAGCGGAGCGCGCACGCGCGATTCCATAGCCGTGCGGATCAGATCCATGGGGTTAAGCAGAAAAGCAATGCTGCCGTCCTCCAGAGCCACACCCGCGGAAGCGATTCCGCCGCAGCAGGCCGCGGGCCCCAGGTCCTGGATCACCGCATTCGCCTCCCGAAGGATGTCGTCAACGGCCACCGCCAGCCGCTGAATGCCGGAGCGCAACACCATCACGCGGATCGTCTCGGAGGCCGCGGGGGCAACGGGTTGATCCAGGCCAAGCAGCGACGTGAGGCTGATGAGCGTCATGGGCTGGTTGTTGAGCACGATGGTCGGCCTGCCTTCCACGCTCTCCACGCTCGCTACCTTGATGCGCCGCAGGGACTCGACACCGTGGATGGGGATGGCAAACAGATGCGGCCCGCATTTCGTCAGCAGCAGCCTGTGAGTCGCGATGGACAGCGGAACGCGGAGGGAAATCGCGCTGCCGCCCGCGGTGTCCGGCTGGATGTCCAGATCTCCTTGCAGGCGGCGGACTGCCTCGTAGACCACCGAGAGCCCCATTCCACGCCCCGACAGGCTGGTCACCGTTTCGGCGGTGGAGAATCCCGGGCGCAGCAGGATGCGGGCCAGTTCGGCCGGCGAGGTGCGGGGCGCGTCGGTCTCCGAGAGAACTCCTTCGCGTACCGCCACTTCGGCTACCCGCCGGTAGTCGACCCCGCGTCCGTCATCCTGCACCGCCACCGTCAAACGCTGGCCATTCGTCTCGACCCGTAATGTCACCAGTCCGCGCGCCGGCTTGCCTTTATCGACGCGCTCGGCCGGCGTTTCGATTCCGTGTGTCACGGCGTTTCGCAGGAGGTGCATGATGGGATCCTTGAGGGCTTCCAGCACCCGCCGGTCGGCATGCACACCCGCACTTGCGGAACGAAACTCGATCTCCTTCCCTTCTTGGCGGGACAGGTCTCTCACCATCTTGCCGAAGCCCTCCAACAGGCTCTCGGCGGGAACCATACGCGCCTCCCAGACATCCCGCTGGAGTTGCCTGCCGAGTTGGCGGATGGTCCATGTACTCCGCTCGTGCTGGCGGCGGATGGCGCCGGCGCGGCGCGAGACGGTGCGTATCTGGCGCTCCATGGAAACTAAAACGGCGGAGATCCGCGCAACCTCGCGGCGCGCCTCCGGGTGTCGAACTGCCGACGCCGACGTGGATCGCACACGCTCACTCGCTCTTTCGATCAAGGCAAGATCGGCGGAGAGACGGTTCAGTTTTTCGGCAACTTCGTCCTGCCGTTGGCTGACCGTCAGCACGCGATCTGCGGAACGAAACAGTCCGTCGAAGTTTTGCACGGTGATCCGAACCGTCTCCACGGGCTGAAAAGGCTGCACCGGAGCTTCCGGTTCCGCGACCGGTGCGGGCGCAGGCTCCGGTTCGATTCCCAGCACCTGATTAAGGGCCGCAAGCGCGGGGGAGAAACTCGCCGGGGAACCGTTTCCACCGGGCGTCGTGGTGCAATCCTCGGTGGCGTCCAGAGCGCGCAGCACCACCTCGTTGATTTCCGGAGTGAGCGCGAGGGTGCCCTGTCTCACGCGGGAGAACAGGGTCTCCATGCGATGCGCCAGTCCCTCGATTGGCAGCAGGCCCACGGCCCGCGCCGCCCCCTTGAGGCTATGGGCACGGCGAAAGGCCTCCTCCAGCTCCGTTCCGGCGGAGCCGTTGGTCTTTCCCATGTGGCCCAGCAGAGACCGGATCTGCTCTACGTGATCGCGGTGCTCCACCTGAAATACGGCCAGCAGTTTTTGGCGAATGTCCTTCACGGCGATCCCTTATATCCGGTAGATTTCGACCGCCTTTTGCAGTTGCTGGCCGAGAGCGGTGAGGTTGAGAGCGGCCTTCTCGAGCTGGCTGGTGCTGGCGGCCGTCTGTTGGCTGGCTTGCCCGATGTCGCGCACGGCTTGCATCACCTGGGTGAACCCGATCTGCTGCTGGTTCGAGCCGGCGACAATCTGTTGAAACGCCTGCACGCTCTGCTGGATGTTCTCGGTCATGGTGCGGATGGTGCGGTCCGCAACGTCGGCCTGCTCTTTACCCGATTCGACGCGTTTAACGGCCTCCTCGGTCAGCATCACCGAACTGTTGATTCCTTTTTGAATGTCACCCAGAATTGCGCGCACCTGGATGGTAGCCTCGCGCGACTGATCGGCCAGGTTTTTCACTTCGCTGGCGATCACCGAGAAGCTTCGCCCGTGCTCTCCCGCGGCGGCGGCCTCGATGGCGGCGTTCAACGCCAACAGGTGGGATTGCTCCGCCAGATCGTTGACGGTGGCGATAATCTCGCCAATGGCCTGCGTCTTTTCGCTGAGCGCGACGACATTCTCGGCCACCGCCTCGGCTTGCTCGCGGATGCCTTCCATCGTCTTGTTGCTGCTCTGCACGGCCTGCAGACCGGAATGGCTGGCGCTGGACATCGCTTCCGCAGCCACTGCGACCTGCTTGGCCCGTTCGGAAATCTGCGTCCCCGATTGCGTCACTTCCTGCATGGTGATGGTGGTCTGCTGGACGGCGGCTGCCTGTTCCCCGGTGCTGGCTGCCTGCTGTTGGGTGGAGGCCAGAATCTCGGCCGACGCCGATGTGAGATTTCCCATGGCGGCGAGCGTCTGGCCGGCCACTGCCCTGAGGCCCGCGACCATGCTGTCCAGCGATCGCCCCAACTCGCCCAGTTCATCGCCGCTGTCGACATTCGCCTGCCGGGTGAGATCGCCTTCTCCCACTCGTCCCACAAATTCCATGAAGGTATTGAGGGGCCGGGTGATGGACCGGTGGATGACGGCGCCCACGATGGAAACCGATAGCAGAACCAGGAGTCCTCCCCAAATAATTGCCGACTGGGCGAAGTTGGCGGTGGATTTCACGCGCTGGTCGCGCTCGGCCAGCAAAGCGTTTTCCGCCGCATCCATTTCGCTGGAGATGCGCAGGGCTTCATCCATGGCGGACTGTCCCTCGTCGAGGTGCGCCGTCAGAACATCCTGGCGTGCGCCGGCCTTGCGCAAATCCATCGCGGCGGACAGCTTATTCAAACGGTCCGTGATGACCGCTTGCAGAGCGGTCAGGCGGCGTTGCTGTTCGGGGTTATCGGACGTCAGTTCCCGGATGGCCTGGAGACTTTGTCCGAGCGCCGCGGCTGCGGAGCGATATGGCTCCAGGTAACGCGGCTCGCTGGTGAGCAGAAATCCCCTTTGCGCCGTCTCCGCGGTGGTGAGAATGGCCACGGGTTTGGCGATTTCCGTCTTCACTTTATAGGTGTGGGTGGCCCAGTTTGCGCTGTCCACCAGTTCGTTGGTGCTGCGGTATGCCACCACCCCCATACCGGCCATCAGCAGTACCGCCAATCCGTACCCTGCCAGTATCCGGGTACCGATCCTCATGTTGATTCTCATCATTTAACGCTCCTTTCCGGAGAATACAGCGGACAGCATCGTCTCCACGTCGAGTACCGCCAGCGAGCCCTGTGCGAGGCTTTTTACGTAGCGGCCGCTGGAGGGCGCGGCTTGATCCGCCTGGATCTCTCGGAGTTCTTCAATCGCATCGATCTTCAATCCCATCTTGCGGTGCAGCATCAGGATGAACCCCGTATCGCCACAGCGCGTCCCGGAGAGCACCAGCCCCAAGTCGATCACCGCCCGGATTTCACCGCCGACGTTGATGAGACCGCGAAAACTGGGGGGACCGGCCGGCAGTTCCGTGCAACCCGTGAACGGCAGCACCTCGGCGAGTTCTCTCAGTTCGATGGCATAGCGCTCGCGCGCCGCCCGGAAGATCAAGGCCGGAACGCCGGGCTCGGCAGCCTTAGGGGAACTCTGGTCGCGCGCGAGCTGAATGGCGCGTTGCCGGTATACTGCGGCGATCCGCTGTTGGCTGCCGGATAGCGCCTGGTTGAGGGCTGCCTCGCTGGCCGCCAGCCGCTTGCGAATTTCTTCCCACTGGATGGACGCCGCTCTCATGCCTGCCCGCCCAAGGTTGCGATCTGCGTCCACGCCAACTGCCTTAACTCGGACACGGTGATTCCGTCCGCCCCGGCCAGTACGCTATCTCCGGGCGCGGCAGCCAGCAGTTCCAAGGTGTTTTCGAAGCAGCGCGAAGCCTGACGACACTCGCCCCGCGACCGCATCAGCAGCCCCAGATGGTAATGCGCCAGGATGGATCGCCGGTCGAGATAGATCGCCCTGCGAAAGGACTGCTCCGCCTGAACCTGCTTTCCCATATGTTCCAGCACCAGGGCATGGTGGAAATGGACCACTGAACTGAGGCTATCGGTCAGGAGCCACTGCTGGCAGAGGCGTTCCGCTTCTTGCCAGTCGCCGCGATCGGCGAATTGCCGGATGGAGGAGAGCTTCGCCTCAGCGTTCTGTTTCGGCGGGTCGGCGGGCCAGAACGACCCTCCCTCACGCTCGGAATCGGCAGACGGCGGATCGGGGAGCGGCGGCCACAACGGCATGGCTTGCGGAATGGTTTGCGCAGGTTCGATGGCCTTCTGGTACAGCGTGACGCCGGGAGCATTGACCACGCGAAATGACGTGAAGTAGGTCATGTTGGGCTCCGAAGGCCCAACCAGCAGCCATCCTCCCGGCACCAGACACTCATGGAACTGGCGGACGAGCCGGCGCATGACCTCCGGCGAGAAATAGATCATCACATTACGGCAGACAATCAGGTCGAAGAGGGACGATCCACCGGGTGGGGGCGGAAAGGAATTTTCCACCAGGTTGTGATACTGGAAGGACAGGCCCTCCTTGTATTGCGATTGGATTCTCCACTGCTTTCCTTCCTTGAGGAAACAACCGCTGCGGAATTCCTCCGAAGTCGACCGCAGAGACCACTCTTCGAATGTGCCCTCCCGGGCGGCAGAGAGAGACTGCCGATTGATGTCGGTTCCCAGAATGCTGACATCCCAACCCGCAAGCAGATGAGGCATCTCCCGTTTCACGAGAACAGACAAGGAGTAGGGCTCGGCCCCGTCTGCGCAGCCAGCGCACCAGACTGCCAGGCGGCGTTGCGGCGCATTGCGCGCAATCAGGACCGGAAGAACGATATCGCGCAGCGCGTCGAAGTGTTCCCGATGGCGGAAGAAGTGGGTCTCTCCGATGGTGATCTCGGTTATGAGCGCGTCCATCTCGGCGGGGCCGCGGAGAGGGTCGAGCAAGATGCCGAGATAACCGGCACAACTCCGAATGCCCAGGCCGTTCCAGCGGCGGAGCAGGCGCCAGAGTAGTTCGGAATCTTTTTCGGCATAGTAAGCCATGCCGGTGGTATCGATCACGTATTGCTTCAGCCGCGCATAGACCGGATCGAAGGTCAATTCTTCCATTACAGGGAGCGGCGAACTCATGAATTTCCCGCCTCCCAGTTTTGTAATCGCATTTGCGCAACCCTGCCGAATTCGGACAGGGTCTCCCGTTCCCTTTGGACCAGAATCCTGGCCGGCGACAAAATCGGCACGGGCCTCTCTTTGACCAGGACGGTGGCCTGCGAGCACCCATTGAAGGAATTTTCGGCCGATACCTGGAGCAAGTTTCGCGCGAGGACGGTGACAATTTCGCTCACGCGATCCACCGGAACGGCAACGCGCCCATCCGAAACACCGCGGAGCACGATCAACATGGAATACAGGCCAAAGCTAACGGAAGGCAGCGGGAGCAAACGATCCAGCCGTAAAACAGGGACAGCCCTGCCGGACCAGTTGAGGATGCCTTCCACCACGGACGGCAATCCCGCCGGACGAGCCAATTCCGCCATGGGCGCGATCCGCTCCACGTCCTCCATGGGAAAGGCAGCCAACTGGTCGCCCAAATGGAACAGCACAAGGACGCGGGAAGGCGAATGGTCGGCAACCTTTAGAGCCTGGACAGACCCATTCGGCACTGCGGAAGAATCCGGCATGTCGGTGTACCTGGGCGGCCGCGTGTCCTTCGTCCGCAGCCGCAGTCCTATCGGGCTAAAGTTTGAAGCATTAGAATCGGGAAGTATATACTGTCTTCCGGCACGATTATGGCTGCCTATTTGGTAGATAGATATCGCGGCTAGCCGACATACGAACGGGAGGGGTTTCAATCTATTCAAATAGGCGATTGGCGGCCCCCATCGGCACTCGCGCTAAAATCGACCAATGGATTGGCAATTGGACGCCGCGGAGACTCGCGTGCTTGGAGCGCTGCTGGAAAAGGAGATCACCACTCCCGATTACTACCCGCTATCGGTCAACGCGCTGGTGAACGCCTGCAATCAGAAGTCGAATCGCGAGCCGGTAGTCTCCTACGACGACGATACGGTGGAGGAGTCGCTGCAGAATCTGCGCACCAAAGGTCTGGCGATGCGCGTCACGGGAGACGGCCGCGTGGCCAAGCACGAGCAGCGCTTCACCGAGAAATATAATCTGGGGCGGCGCGAAGCGGCGCTGCTCTGCGTGCTGATGCTGCGCGGTCCGCAAACCGTGGGCGAACTGCGGGGACGCAGCGAGCGCTTGTACACCTTCGACGATCTGGAGGGCGTGGAGAGCACGCTCGCGCGTCTGGCGGAGATGGGGTACGTGAAGAAACTGCCGCGGCGCGCGGGCTTCAAGGAGCAGCGCTGGGCTCAGCTTCTGGCCGGCGATGTGGAAGAATCCGGCGAGGAAGCGGCGGCGCCGGCGGAGCGCGTTTCGGGCGATCGCGAGCGCATCGCGAAACTGGAGGCAGACTTCGACGCGCTGCGGCGGGAGTTCGAGGAGTTCCGCCGGAGGTTCGAGTAGGTTGGAAAGAATTTTCACGACAGAGGCACAGAGACACGGAGAAAAGCGAAAACAAGTCAACACCGGAGGGCACTGAGGGTACGTTCTCCGTGGCTCTGTGACTCCGTGGTAAATACTCCGGCGCGCCTCGATGCCACAATAGGGGGACATGCGTTCGCGCCATGGAGTCCTGATCGGCCTACTGGTCGGGGTCGCCGTGATCAACTATATCGACCGCGGCAGTCTCTCGGTGGCGGCGCCGGCGATTTCGGCCGAGATGCATCTCGATCCCGAGCGCCTGGGCGTGCTGCTGTCGGCGTTCTTCTGGTCGTACGCCGCGCTGCAATTTCTATCGGGATGGCTGGCCGACCGCTTCAGCGTAGTCTGGGTGATGGCTTGGGGGCTGGCGATCTGGTCGGCGGCCACGCTGGCCACGGGGCTGATCGGCGGACTGACGGCGCTGCTGATCTGCCGCGTGGTGCTGGGCGCGGGCGAATCGGTGGCGTTTCCGTGCTATTCGAAAGCCATCGCGGGCAATTTCTCGATTGAGCGGCGCGGCGTTCCTAATTCGCTGATCGAGGCCGCTACCAAGCTCGGGCCGGCATTGGGCACTTTGCTGGGCGGCATGCTGCTGGTGCGGCACGGATGGCGGACGCTGTTCCTGATTTTGGGCGGCGGAAGTCTGCTCTGGCTGTTGCCCTGGCTGGTGCTGGCGCCGCGTGGCAGTACAGCCAAAGCGGAGGACCTCGGCGAGCGGCCGGGCATCCTGCAAATCGCCGCGAACCGCGATGCGTGGGGCACCTTTCTGGGCAACGCCTGTTATACCTACTCTTATTACTTCCTGCTGACCTGGCTGCCATCTTACTTAGTGCAAGTTCGCCACCTGTCTATGGCGGAGATGGGAGTGTGGGGATCGATTCCGTACTTCGCGGCGGCCGCCGCGGCCACCGTTTGCGGCTGGCTGTCGGATGCCTGGATCCGCCGCGGCGCGTCGCCCACGCGGGTGCGCAAAACGTTTGTCGCGTCGGGATTCCTGCTGTCCACCGTGATGGTGGGAGCGCCGCTGGCGCGCGATCTGCGAACGTCGATGGCGCTGCTGTGCGTGGGGTACGTCGCGTTCGGCATGCTGGCGTCGAACCATTGGGCCATCACGCAAACGCTGGCCGGTGCGTCCGCCGCCGGCACCTGGACGGGCATGCAGAACACGCTCGGCAACCTTTCGGGAATCGTGGCGCCGATCGCTACCGGCATCATCGTAAAGATTACGGGAAGCTACGTGTGGGCGTTCGTCTCGCCGGCGATTCTGGCGGTGGCGGGAGCGTGCAGCTACGTCTTCCTGGTGCGCGAAGTGGCGCCCATCAAGTGGCGGCGCTGACCTTGGCTTCGAGTTCCGCCCAGCGCGCGTACAACTCCGCCACACGCGCCTCCGCCGACTGCACTCTGCGATAGCAGTCGTGCAGACGGGGCCCATCGGAAACCACGGCGGGCGATTGCATCTCGGCCTGGAGCGCCTGCAGTTCGCTCTCGGCTTCCAGGATGCGGCCTTCCATCTGCTCCCACTCGCGCGCTTCCAGATACGAAAGCTTCTTCCTGGCGGCGGGCGCCGCGGTGCGGGCGGCCGCGGGCGCCGCCGATTCCTTTTCGACCTTCGCAACGGCGCGATTCTGCGCCGCTTCCCATTGCCAGTAGTCGGCGAACATTTCCGCGCCGCCTTGCCCGTCGAGCCCCAGCACCGCGGTGGAGACGCGATCGAGCAGAAAGCGATCGTGCGTCACCAGCACGAGCGCGCCGGGAAACTCGCCCAGGCTTTCTTCCAGCACTTCGAGGGTGGGGATGTCGAGATCGTTGGTGGGCTCATCGAGCAGCAACAGGTCGGCGGGACGGAGCATGAGATGCGCGATCAGGACGCGCGCCTGTTCGCCGCCCGAAAGGCTGGCGATGGGGCGGTCAAGCTGGGTGGAGTCGAAGAGGAAGCGCTTGGCCCAACCAGCCACGTGAATCGTGCGGTCCTGGTAGATGACGTGGTCGCCGTGCGCGCCCAGGCCTTCGCGCAAAGTTTGCGAGCGGTCGAGTTGCTCGCGCGCCTGGTCGAAGTAGACGATGCGCAGGGCTTGCGCGCGTTCGATGTTTCCGGCGTCGGGCTCCTGTTCGCCGGCCAGCAGGCGCAGGAGGGTGGTCTTGCCGGTGCCGTTGCGGCCCAGCAGGCCCAGGCGCGTGCCGGGTGAGAGCACGAAGCTGAGATTGCGGAACAGGGTGCGGCCGCCGAGATCGCGGGAGATGGATTCCACCGAGACCAGCCGCTTGGTGCGCCGGTCGGTCGCGGTGAAATCGATCTGCGTGACCCCTTTGGCGGTGCGCGACTCGAGATCGGACAGATCTTTCATGAGGCGGCCGGCTTCATCGATGCGCGCCTTGGATTTGCCGGTGCGTGCCTTGGGGCCGCGGCGCAGCCATTCCACTTCACGGCGCACGATGTTGGAGAGGGCTTCCTGGCGGTTGGACTGCGCGCGCAGAAAATCGCCCTTCTTTTCGAGGAAGTCGCTGTAGCTGCCGTTGACGCGGAAAAGGCCTTCGGGATAGACCTTGTCGATCTCCGCCATGACGTTGACCACGTTGTCGAGGAAGTAGCGGTCATGGCTCACCACTACGCTGGCGAAGGGGGCGTCCGCGAGTTGGCGTTCGAGCCAGAGGATGCCTTCGAGGTCGAGATGATTGGTGGGCTCGTCGAGGAAGAGGACTTCGGGCTCGCGCGCCAGTTCGCACGCGATGGCCAGGCGGCGGCGCCATCCGCCGGAGAGCGAATCGGCGCGCACGGTGCCGTCGGTGAAGCCGGCGCGGCCGAGCGCGAGATTGATGCGGCCCGCGCGCTCCAGATCGTCGAGGCGTTCGCCGGCCAGCGCCTGCGCGATGGCTTCCGTGGCCGTGACGCCCTCGGGAAACGTGGCCTCCTGCGCGACGTAGCCGATGCGGGCGTTGCGCCGCAGCGAGACCGTACCGGAATCGGGCTCGAGCCGTCCGCTGAGAATCTGAAGGAGGGTGGATTTTCCCGAGCCGTTGGGCCCGATCAAGCCCAGGCGTTCGCCCTCGGAGATTCCGAGCGAGATGTTGTCGAAGAGCGTGCGCGATCCGAAAGACTTCGCGAGCGAGTTGCAGCTAACCAGCAGCGCCATGCTCACTCATACCGGAGGGCATCCACCGGATCCAGGCGCGCCGCTTTTACGGCCGGCCACACGCCGAAGAAGACGCCCACTCCCACCGAGACGGTAAAGCCCGTGATGAGGGCCCACGCCGGCACTTTCGAGGGCAGCGCCGGCACCAGGGCGCCGATCAGCATGGTGATGGCGATCGAGATGAGAATCCCCATCACGCCGCCCAGGCCGGTGAGCGTGGTGGCTTCCACCAGGAATTGCGCGATGATGTCGCGGCGGCGCGCGCCCAGCGCTTTGCGCACGCCGATTTCGCGCGTCCGTTCGGTGACGCTCATCAACATAATATTCATCACCCCGATGCCGCCCACCAAGAGCCCGAGCCCCGAAATGGAGATGGCTACCAGGCCGATCAGGCCGGTGATGCGGTCGAACTGCTGGATGATCTGGTCAGGAGTGGAGATGGCGAAATCGTCGTCGGCGGTGGTGGCGACGTGGCGCAGACGCCGCATGGCGCCGTCCACTTCCTGGAACGCGGCGTCCCGCGCACCCGGCCGGGCCTTGGCGGTGATCATGAAACGGTCGATCTGCGGATAGCGCGTCTGCGCCGTGTGGAGCGGCAGGTCCACCGAATTATCCATGCTGTTCTCGCCGAAGAAACCGCCTTTGGCTTTGGTGTAGATGCCGATGACCGTATACTCGGCGCCGTCCATCATGAAAGTCTTCCCCAGGCCGCGGCCATCGGGGAAGAGCGCTTCAGCCACGCTCGAGCCGATCATCGCCACGTGCGCGCCGCGGCGGTCCTCTTCGTTGGTGAAGAAGCGTCCAGAGGTAAAGTCGCGGGGGGTGATGTCGCCCATGTTCGGCGAAAGGCCGGAGGCGTTGATGGTGTCGGTTTCGAAACCCGGAACGCGCGCCGTCAGAGCATTCCCGTCCACGGAGGCGGGCAGCAGCATGGTGACGCCCACATCGTCGACAGAACCGCACCAGCGCTTAACGAAATCGGCGTACTCGGGTTTGATGGAGCGGCGCTGCCGTTCCTTGAGGTTGCGCGCGTCCTGGCTGGGATCGCCACTGGTCTTGGAGATGAAAATATTGTTCGGTCCCAGTTCCTGAAAGAAGTCCACCACGCCCTGACGCAGGCCGGTCAACAGCGACGCCACGGTGACTACGGTGGTGATGCCGATCACGATCCCCAGGATGGTCAGCATCGATCGGAAGCGGTGCACCCACACTCCTTCGATCGCCATACTCATGTTTTGGCCAACGCTGATATTCACGATTTACTCCGCACGTAACGCTACTACCGGATCGAGTTTGGCCGCGCGCGAGGCCGGATACCAGCCCGACGCGACCCCTACTATGGTCGACACTCCCAGCGCCAGTGCGACATACCCGAAGGTGATGTGCAGCGACAGATCGAAGACGCGGCCGAGAACCTCCGTGACCACGGCGCCGATGGCGATGCCCACGCCGCCGCCGATCATGGCGAGCAGCACGGCCTCGATGAGCACCTGCAGCATCACGTCGCTATGGCGGGCGCCGAGAGCTTTGCGGACACCGATTTCGTGGGTCCGCTCAGTGACGCTCACCAGCATGATGTTCATGATCACGATGCCGCCCACCAGTAGCGAGATGCAGGTCACCGGCACCACCACGGCGGCGACCATGGAGAGCAGGGAATCGATGAAGCCGCGGATGGCGTCGGGTGTCAGGGTATCGAAGTTATCGTCCTGCCCGGGGTGCGCATGGAAGCGCGTGCGCAGGGCGACGCGGGTGAGATCGAGCGCCTCCTGGAGGGTCAGGCCGCTGCCCGGTTTGGGGGCGCCGAAGAGGGCGAAGCCGGTACCGGGGCCGTACAGGCGGTCGAAGGCGGTGCTGGGGATGTAGATGGAGTTGTCCTGATCGCGGCCGAATGCCGACCCGAGTTTCTCCTGCACGCCGATCACATTGAACTCCACGCCCTCGATTTTGACAATCTGTCCGAGCGGCGACGATTCGCCGGGGAAGAGGGTATCGCGCACGGTTTGGCCGATGACCGCCACATAGGAGCGCGAGCGGTCTTCCTGCGGCGTAAAGAAGCGGCCGTCCGCCACCCCGATATCGCGGATGCTGGCCAGGTCTGCCGAAGCCCCGATGATGGTGGTCTGCTCGCAGGTGAGGTTGGCGTGCTTCACGTCGGAAGCGTGATTGCGGTAGGGGCTGTAGAGCACGCGGTCGCCGTTCAGGCCCTCCAAATAGTGGGCGTCGGCGGTGTAAATAGGCTTGTTGCGCCGGAGCTTGTCGAAGTATTCGCGTCGGCTCAGGCGGCCGGTGGCGGCGATCTGCGCCACCATGAAGGATTCCGAGCCGAACGCCTTGGCGGTGCTTTGTTCGGCGTAGACGCCGAGGCCGGCGATGGCCGCACCCACCATGATGACGCTGGCGACCCCGATGATCACGCCCAGCAGGGTCAGAAAACTGCGCAGTTTGTGGGCGCGCAACGATTCTGCCGCGAGGCGGAAGGCGCTTTGAAATTGTTGCCCAGAGGTGGGCGTCCCCGATTCGGGTGGGAGCATCTATTTTCAGGATAACGTAAGATGAAGGTGCGCCCACGGCCATGCACACGATTCGTTTGGCATACGCCACAGAATTTCTGCTCGCGCTGATTGCCGTCTACGAATTGTGGAGCCAGGTGGGGGGCCAAAGTCACCTGGACGCGATGCCCTGGATGCTCAAGCTGGCGCTGGGCGCGGGCGCCGCCCTGGCGGCGGTAAAAGCGACGGACGCGGCGGTATCGAACCAACACGCGTGGAACAGCCGGACGCTGAAATGGGCGGGTATCCTGGTGGTGCTGTTAGTGGCATGCGGACTGGCCAGTTACTACAGCCACCTTTATTTAGAAGATAACGGCGACGACCAACCGGACGACAATTCGGCGGCGGCGTGGGTGGTGCCGGGCCTGACGCCTTCCTTGCAGGTTTCAGGATCGACTCCAGCACGGCAGTCCACCGAAGCGATTTAAACGCGGGCGGGTCGCGGACCAAGTCCCATCTGACAGATTCCTGCATGCTCGCACCTCCCGCGGCACACCATGGCACATCTCATAGAGCTCGATTGGGGACGGGTTCGGCGGGAGGGAGTGACGAGTGGAGCGGTTCGCGCGGAACGAAGCCGTTTGCGGGGTTAGTGGTTTGGGGGCGCGGAGTTACGGGCTGGGGATCGGTGGCGGGTTCGGACTCGAGTTGGGCTTGTTCGGCTTGCAGGCGTTGGAGTTCGTGGAGGGCGTTGCGGTAATTGCGCTGGGTGGCGTCCACGCGGCGCTGGAGGCGGGCGAAGGTTTCCTCCATGCGGTCGAAAGACTCGCCGAGGATGGTGCAGTGGACCTGATTGCGCATGCCTTCCTGCCAGATTTCGGCCTCGACGCGGCGGAAGCGGCGGAGGAGCCATTCGCAATCGATGAGGGTATCGACGAGCATGCGCTGCTCGGGGGTATCGGGGAGAAAGCGGCCGTGATACTCGAACTTGAGGCGTTCGAGGTCGGCGGGGGATTCGTTGTGGATGATTTGGGCGTGGGAGTCGATGCCGGATTTGAGGGCGTTTTGGGAGGAGCGGGCCTTGCCTTGCGGGGTGCGAGGTCCGGTGGATTTGGTTGCGTTGCGGCGGTTGGCCGCGATTTGTTTTTGAGTTGCCACGGCGGAGATGTTAGCCGGCCGACAAACGGCTGAGGCTGGCGGCCGGAGGTAAGTGAGTGAAACGAGGGGAGAAATAAATGTTGATCAGAAGAGAGCCTCTTGCAAAACTCCGAATCGGCCTGGTAGGTGCCGGAACAAAAACTAAAGAAATGTTTTGGGAACTGGGCTGAACTAAGTTATTCTGTTGTCGGCAAACAAATGGAGTAAC
>DATAUB010000021.1:0-618926 GCA_036268475.1 Bryobacteraceae bacterium
TCCGCGCCGGTTCGCTCAACTGCTTCCTCTGCCTCCACTCCCCTCCGGGACTTTTACATCCCTCGGGATCGAAGCGTTCAACAGATTCCGCCGCCTCGCGGCTCACCTTCCGGACTCGCCCGATTTCCTCTCGCTCCCCGCCGCCGGTTCTATTTCTAGGGTTGGCTGCGGATCACCGTTCCTGGCTCGCTACGTTTCCGGAGGTTTGCTGTTCCTCAAACCTCTTGGAACCTCCTTCACTATGCCCTTAAGTCCCTTTTTCGTCAATCGAATTTGCGGCGGAATCGCTCCATTTCCACAACATTTATCTGGCGTATTTCGAATGAGTTACAGCCCACGATAATCGAATCTCCTGTGGATAAAACGGGCCGCGTGCGTCCTGTTATAGTGCCGGAGAGTCTCAGGCGCGATAGAATGCGTGAGTGCAACTTCCCGCCCGTATCGGCAAGTACGAACTCGAGGAGTTCCTCGGTGGAGGCATGTCGCACGTGTACCGCGCGCGCGACACCGTCATCGGCCGAACGGTAGCGCTCAAGATCCTCACCGAGGCGGGCTGCGAAGACGCCGAAGCTAAGGAACGCTTCCTTGCCGAAGCTCGTATGGCCGGCAATATCTCGCACGATAACGTCCTCAGCATCTATGATTTCGGCGAGGACGACCAGCATCATCCTTTTATGGTGATGGAGTTCCTCAAAGGCGAGGATCTCCGTCATGCCATCAAGGGAAACCGCACCGGCGGGCTGCGCGACAAGCTGAAGATCGCCGTGCAGGTCGCCAAAGCGCTGCAGTACATCCACACCCAGAAGATCATTCACCGCGACATCAAGCCCGAAAACGTCAACGTCAGCCCTACCGGTGTGGTCAAGCTGATGGATTTCGGCATCGCCAAGACCGAAGGCTTGCAGATGACGCGCGCCGGGTATGTCCTCGGCACCCCGTATTACATGTCGCCCGAGCAGGTGACCGGCGCCCAGGTCACCGAGCAGGTGGACGTCTACTCCTTCGGCGTGCTGCTGTTCGAGCTGATGACCGGGACCAAGCCGATCTCCGGCGACACGGTGGAGCGTATCTTCTATAGCATCCTGCATGAACCGCTCAATCTGGAGCCTATGGTTCAGGCCGGCGCCCCGCAGGCGCTCTGCGATCTGGTGGCGCGCTGCACCATGAAGAATCCGGCCGAGCGGCCGCAGGGCTTCGGTCCGGTGATCGCCGAAATCGATCGCATTGGCGCCGAACTCGACGCCCCCACACAGCTTTATAAGGCTCCCGATCAGGAGCCGGTGGTCATTGTGCAAGAGGCTGCACCCCACCCCAAGTGGCTGGTCCCGGTGGTGGCGGCGGTGGTGGTCCTGTTGGCCGCCGGGTTGTACTTCGCCATGAAACCCAAGACGCTGGCGCCTACGATCGCGGCGAAATCGGGCGAGATGGAATTGGTGCCCGCCGGTCCGTTCAAATTTGGAAAAGCCAAAGTGGATACGCCCACCGGCGCCTACTACATAGACAAAACGGAAGTGTCTAACCAGGCCTACAAGAAATTCTGCGACGCCACCGGCCACGCGCTACCGCCGGATTTTCCGGCCGACAAGCCTGACTTTCCCGTCGTCAACGTGACCATCGACGACGCCGAGGCCTTCGCCAAGTGGGCCGGCGAACGCCTGCCGAGCGCGCGCGAGTGGGAAAAAGCGGCGCGCGGAACCGATGGCCGCGACTTCCCGTGGGGGAACGACGCCGACCCTTCGAAGGCGAACGTGAAATCGGACGGTATCCGTCCGGTCACCGACTTCGCTTCGGCCGCCGGTCCGTACCACACCCAGCAGATGATCGGGAACGTGTGGGAGTTGATCGAAGAAACCACCACCCCGAGCGACCGCTCCATCGCCCAGTTCGCACACATGCAGCCGCCTCCCACCTTGAACGACGTGTGGCACGAGGCGCGCGGCGGATCGTACCTGTACCCGCTCGATCCCAGTCTGATCTGGGATGAAACGCCGATTCCGCAGCATTGGAGTTATAAAGATATCGGCTTCCGCTGCGTCAAGGATGCGCCGCAACGGTAAATTGCCAGGACGACATTGTTCCCTGCTATAATGTGAAAGTTCTGCCCGACAATCCAAGTGTGTCTATATGTTCCTTAGTGTCAGAGAGATGGAGCTGCGAAAGGTTCGTTTCGACGAAACTTTCGAGCCCGGGCAGATCGAATTCGCCAGTGAAAATCTGGAGCAGATTTCCCCTTTGCATGCCGTCGGCTCCGCCGAATCGCTGAAAAATACCGGCGGGGAAGTTCGCATTCAGGGCCGATATACCGTAGAATTTTCGGCGCCCTGCGATCGTTGCCTGGTGAATGCGCGTTTTCCGCTGGACGCCGGGTTCGATTTGTTTTACCAGCCGGCTTCGGTGATCGCTCGCGACGAAGAGGTTGCCATCGATGAGGGCGAGGCGGAAATTGGCTTTTACCAGGGTGGCGGACTGGAGTTGGAGGATATCCTCCGCGAACAGATCATGCTTACCTTGCCGATGCAGAGAGTCTGCAGTGAAGATTGCAAGGGCATTTGCCCCGTTTGTGGGAAGAACCGGAATCAGAGCGCTTGCGATTGTCATACCCATCCGGCAGACGATCGCTGGGGCGCTCTCCGCAAATTAGAGATTTGAGAATTTTGTAGTTGAGGAAGAGATATGCCGAATCCGAAGCGTAGACACTCGAAGGAGCGCACCAGCACCCGCCGCGCGCACGACTCCCTGAAGACCCCGGGCCTCTCCGAGTGTCCCAATTGTCACGAGCCCAAGCTGCCGCACCGCGTGTGCCCGCACTGCGGGCAGTATAAGGGCCGCGAAGTGATCGAAGTCGCCGAGGAGTAGCCCCCATCTACCATGCTGACCATTGCCGTGGATGCAATGGGCGGCGATCACGCCCCCAAAGCTGAAGTGGAAGGGGCGATTCGAGCCGCCAGAGACTTGGGAATCAAAGTCGTTCTGGTGGGCCAGCAGGATGTGGTCCGCCGCGAGCTGGAGGTGCAAAATGGGCACTTCAACCTCCCCATTGAAGTAGTCCACGCGAGCGAGCGCGTCACCATGGAAGACGGCGCCGCCAAATCTTTCCGCACCAAACGGGATAGCTCCATCCGGGTAGCCTCGCGCCTGGTGCGCGATGGCTTGGCGCAGGGGCTGGTTTCGGCCGGCAATACCGGCGCGGTAATGGCCACCGCCAAAATGGTGCAAGGCGTGGTTCCCGGTGTGGAACGCCCGGCGCTGGTAGCCGTGCTTCCCACCGCGGTGGAAGGCAAGCCCGTGGTGCTGGTGGATGTCGGCGCCAACGTGGATTGCACCCCGCGCATGCTGGGACAGTTCGCGGTGATGGCGGAAATTTATTCGCGCGTGATTCTCCGCCAGCCCAAACCGCGCGTCGGCCTGCTCTCCATCGGCGAGGAAGAGCATAAGGGCAACGAACTTACCCACGCCGCCACTCCCGTTCTGAAAAGCCTCAATCTGAACTTCATAGGCAACGTGGAGGGCCGCGACCTCTACGAAGGAACGGTCGACGTCATCGTCTGCGATGGCTTCGTGGGCAATGTCGCGCTGAAGGTGAGTGAAGGCTTGGGCGATATGGTGCGGCATCTGCTGCGCGAGTCGCTCGAATCCACTATCAGCGGCAAGATCGGCTACGCCATCTCCAAGAACGCATTCGCCACCTTCAAGAAGCGCTTGGACTATTCCGAGTACGGCGGCGCGCCGCTGCTCGGTGTGCGCGGCGGCTGCATCATCTGCCACGGACGCTCCAACGCCAACGCGATTAAGAACGCGATTCGCGTGGCTTCGGAGTATTCCGGCGGCAAAATCAATCAGCGGATCGAAGAAGAGTTGCGCGGCACTCCGGTGCCGGTCGGAAAGTAGCCCAAGGTGCGCCACGCACTCCTGCTTCTCTGCCTCCTCCCGGCATTTGCGCAAGGGCAGCAGCACGCCTCCTGGACGCTAACCGCCGAACCTGCCGCGGCACCCCCCGGATCCACCGTCCGGATCCGCGCCGCCGTCCGGATCGATCCCGGCTGGCATCTTTATTCGGCCTCCTCGGCAGCCGGAATTCCGGCACAGTTCACGGTATCGCCCGAAACTCTGGAAGGCGTTCTACAGCCACCTCCCAAGCGCGCCTTCGACGCCGTGCAGCAGGCTGAAACCGAAACCTACGAGGGCGGCACCACATTTCTCCTCAATGTGAAAGTACGGGCCGACGCACCTGCGGGACCCGACGAACTCACGGTGAACGGCCGCTATCAGACGTGCAACGACAAATCGTGCGTCGCCGGCAAGCTGACCGCGTTCAAGGTTCCGTTCACGGTCGATCCCACGGCGCCCGCGCCTGCCACCGCTGTTCCTACAGGCTTTGCCGTGGCCAAGCCACCCGCCGCCGGCGCATCGCCGGACGTCGGAACGCCAGCGCCTGAAGAGCAAGGGTGGCCGGCATTCCTGCTGCTGGCTTTCGGCGCGGGACTGGCGTGCATTTTCACGCCCTGCGTCTTCCCCATGATTCCCATTACGATGTCGTACTTCCTGAATCAGCAGCCGGGAGAGAAGCGCGGGGGCGTGTCTCAAGCGGTGGTATTCTGCTTGGGAATTATCGTGCTCTTTTCAGGAATGGGCCTGTTGGTGACGGCAGTGCTGGGCCCGGTCGGCGTCAAACAACTGGGTTCGAATCCCTGGGTGAACGGCTTCATCGCGCTCCTCTTCATGGCTTTCGGACTGAGTTTGCTGGGAGCGTTTGAGATCACCATCCCCTCGTCGGTGCTGACCAGGCTCAATCAATCCTCGGGCGCCGGCGGCTTCGCCGGGACGCTCCTGATGGGGTTGACGTTCGCTCTCTCTTCCTTCGCCTGCGTGGGTCCATTCGTGGGCACTCTGCTGGCGGCATCGGCCACCGAAGGGCGCGCGCGTCCTGTCATTGGGATGGTAGTGTTCGCCGCCGGGCTGGCGCTGCCGTTTTTCCTTTTGGCTTTGTTCCCCAGTTATCTGAAGCGGCTGCCGCGCAGCGGCGGATGGCTGGCACGCGTGAAGGTGGTGATGGGATTCGTCATCCTGGCGGCCAGCCTGAAGTACCTGTCGAGCGTCGACCAGGTCCTGCAGTGGGGATTCCTGACGCGCGAACGCTTCCTCGCCGCATGGATCGTACTGTTCGGCATGGCTGGACTCTATCTGCTGGGGTTCGTCCGCCTGGAGGGAGTCAAGGCCGACGAGAATATGGGGCTCGGCCGCCTGCTCACCGGCATGGTCTGCCTGATTTTCGCGGTCAGCCTCTGGCCGGGCATGTCGGGCGGCAAGTTGGGTTTGTTCGACGCATATGTCCCGGCAGCGGCCGAAGCGGCGGGCGGTACAGCGTCGAGCGGCGACGGCCTGGTGTGGATCAAGGACCGTTATCGCGACGCCCTCGATCAGGCCCGCCGCGAGCACAAACTGGTCTTCATCGACTTCACCGGCTATGCCTGCGCCAACTGCCACTGGATGCGCGCCAACGTCCTGTCGCGGCCGGAATTCGCGGCGCTGCTCAAGAATTTCGTACTGCTGGAACTATATACCGATAATGGCGACGCCACCGACGATGCCAACGCCAAACTGGAACAGGAGAAGTTCGGCACCATCGCCACGCCGTTCTACGCGATCGTCGATGCGGACGACGATCTGGCTGCCAAGTGGGACAACGGCGCTACCAGGACGGACGGCGAACGCGCGCAGTACCTTTCCTGGCTGCAGGCGGCCGCACAGAAAGCCCCCTCGCCTGCCGCGGCGGCGGCATCGCCTTCCGTCATCGCTCTCCCCCAACTGACTACGCTCACCGGAACGCCCTTCGATACCGGCGCTCTCACCGGAAAAGTGGTGGTGGTGAATTTCTGGGCGACGTGGTGCATCCCCTGCGTGGGAGAATTGCCGGTATTCAATAAGCTTCACCGCGACCTCACGTCGAAAGGTGTGGCAGTGGTGGGAATCGATATGGGCGACGAGGGAATCGCGCGGGTGCGCAGTTTCCTCACCAAGCACCCCATCGATTATCCCGTCGGGCTGGCCGGCGATGCCATCGCGGCGCAATACAAGTTGGAATCTTTCCCCGTGACGCTGGTCTTCGACCGCAGCGGCAAGCTGATTCAGCGCTTCGATGAAAGCCTGACGGAAAAAGATCTTTTGGCGGCCGTTCAAAAAGCGTTATAAAGCTTGTCAGCTTTTGGCGTCGACGCTGGGATTTCTGCGGATTTTTCGCAATTTCGGAAAAATCAACACCCAATACGCCGCCAAAAATACCACACCGAATTGGCCGGTGGCGCGCATCGGCCGTCCTCCTACGTCGAAGGCAGAGTCGGCGATCAGCAATAGTACAGCTATAACGGCTACCGTTGCCAGGAGATTGAACCAGATTGTTCCGTAAAACGGGCGACGACCGCTGGAAGGCACGCTGGTACTGTAGTCCAATCGGGAGTCGAGATGCAACCATCGGGAATATCCCCCTGCGGGGTACTGCCACTAAGCATAATTGCGGATGATCCCGTTCGTATACCACGGAGAATAATAGTACCTTCCGGTGTACGGTGTGGGTTTTTCACTTGATTTTTGTAGCCGATACCGCTAATATCGAACAGCGAGTGGGGCTTGGCTCACTCGTATTGGACGTGTATTGTGTACGTAAACAGAGGTATGCAGCAGCTTCAGTTTGCGGCGCGCGCGTTCAAGCAGTTTTCCGAGAACTCGGAGAAGGAGATTAACAACATACACATGAAGACAAATATTGGGCTGCTGGTCGGAGGACTAGTATTGCTTCTTGGGTCCACGGCGAGCGCCACAACCACAGCATCACTATTGTGCGGAACTGTTGGCAGCGGTAGCAGCGGCAGCGTCCCATACACAACCAGCTCAAATGGCCCTGGCGGAATGGCAACAACCAGCGGCGGCTCGGGCATCATCACCTGCAGTGGATACACTGTGCCGTTGAACCAGACGCTTGTCTCGATAAGCGTTCTCGTTAGTGATGATGGTACGCAATCGGCCAGTACGAACTCCCAGATTACCTGGACCTGGACGTACAGCGGAGAAGCACTAACGACCACTCCGGCAGGCACGTTTACGGAGAACGGTGCAAGCGGCAATGCGTTTTCCCAGCCTTGCGCCGGCACCGGCACTTTGACGTGCGCTGCGTTCGCGAATTTCGTTCCCGTTGCTGGTTATGCGAACGGAGCTTCCACTGGCAGCTTTAGCTTCACAGTGACCCCGGCCGACACTTCGTCGGTACCGCCGGCATTGTTGGGCTCTGGTTCGGACAACGCTTTGGTCGACATCGAGTTCACTTACGTTCCGACATCCAGCATTCCGGAACCGGCTTCGCTGTTGCTCGCTGGCAGCGGTCTGATCGGGTTTGGCGTGTTCGCTCGTCGCAAGCGCCAGAAGAACTAATACACCAATTCGCGCAGTTTGTTTGAACGGGCCGGTGCATCATATGAACATCGGCTCGTTTTCTTTTTTGTCCCCGCTTCCTCACCTCTCCCCCCGTACGGATTTTCCGGCTAGATGAACCTCCCAGAACCAAACATCCGCAAAGAGCTCCTCGGTGTAGCAATCCTATCCCTGGTTTTCGTTGGCTTCTACTGGATCGCCGGCGATATTCTCCAGATCTCCGGAGATGAGGGCATCTACCTCGAAGGCGGCCGGCGCATCGCCATGGGCCAGCAGCCGTACCGCGATTTCTTCGTACTCACCGGGCCGCTCACATTTTGGATCCAGGGATTATTGGGCTATCTCAGCGGGATAAAGCTGGTAATCATGCGTCTGCCCGTCATACTAGACGCCGCCTTTCTCGTCTGGGCGGTTTATTGGTTCACGTCGAGATATACCAGCATTGTCTATGCCACGGGTGCGGCTCTGGCGTTCGCTGCTTACGAATGTCGCATCCGGCTCCTGGCGGTGAATCACCGTTGGGACAGCGGGGCCCTGGCGACGGCGGCAATCGTCGCGGCCTTGTGGGCACAGAGGTCCCGCCACCGCAAGATTTGGATCCTCTCCGGGATTCTGGCCGCCGCCGCCGCATGGGCGACCCCCTCCATGGCCATCGTGGGCCTGCCGCTCCTATATTGGAGCGCGCGTAAGCATGCGGGCGGTGCAATCGCCTTTCTGGGCGGGACAGCGCTGACATCGGCAGCCGCTGGAGTGTATCTGCAATGGCACCACGCGCTCCTTCCGATGGTCCAATCGCTGCGCTGGACCGCCGCCAATTATACAGCCCCTAACCTTCTGCCGTATGGCAACGTTTGGGCGGGAGCGCCGGTAGAGATCGCGGGTTGGCAATACGTTGCGGCCACAGCCATACTCGCGGTGCCCGCCATTCTGCCGCCGGTTGCCATCGCCGGTTGGCTTTGGTTCCGAAGCGCCTCCAAGAAATCGCAAGAGTCCCCGGAAATACTGCCCATGGTAGGCGCCGCCGCGGCCATGACGCTGGCCGCCTGGCCACGTTGGGGAGCGGAAACCCTGTTTCATACCATGGCGTTCTCCTGGTTCTTGTGTGCCCTGCTCCTCTACCGGCTGACAACCCCGCACCAGCGATTCTGGTGCGGTGGTGTGATTCTGGTGATCGCGGGGGCTTCACTGCTTCCAAAACTCGCCGCGCCCTTGAGCTACCCGACGTGGGAGACACGCGTCGGAACTTTAGATGACCCCAATAATGAAGGCGAGATCCTGGATCGTTTGGAACGCCGGGTCAATCCCGGCGACAGCCTCTTTTCCTTCCCGTACCTGCCATCGGCGTACTACTATCTGGACGCCCGCAACCCTTCCAGGTACACCTTTATGCAGCCGGGTATGATGGCGCCGGAAGATGAGCGTCAAGCGATCGACGAACTGCGCGCCGACCCGCCCCGTTGGGTGATTTACGAGAGATTCCCCGCTGAAGCTGTTTTTAGAATATGGCCGGGTACCGACCCGGCGCGCATTCCCATGGCTGCCATGAATCAATACCTGGCCGACCATTATCGTGAGGTCGATACCGTGTTTCACGGACTCGTCCGTCTGAAATTGATGGAGCGAGTGCCGGCCCCATGAACTGAATCGTTGTCAGGAGGCGGACCGAACGTCACCCTGTGCTAGAAAGGGCAGCCCAGGTTGAGTGCCGCGTTGATCACGACCTGGATGTCCGTCACATTGACTGCGCCGTCCATATTGACGTCGTTGGACGCGTGGGCAATGCCGAGACCCTGGTTGATAGCGGCCTGCACGTCGGCGACGGTAACGGACTGCCCCCCGGTGACTTCGCAGGCAGCGAGGGAAACGACTACGATACTATCGCTGGAACTAGCAGCCGCCGAACCTCCGCCCGAGGCCATCGCGCTATTAGTCAACAACGATGCCGCCTGCGGCGAAATGTTGACCGTTCCGTTGATGGGCCCGTAACTGGCGCCGCCCGCCAACGGGGGGCCGGTGCTGGTGCATGTTGTCCCGCTGCAACTCCAACCCGGACCGCTCATCGAAACCAGGCTCAATCCGGCGGGCAAGGTGTCGACGACTGTCACCGTGCCGCTCGTGTCGGCGGCATATATCTGATTGCCGACAGCAATGCTGAAAGTCCCTTGGCTTCCCGCCACGAAAGCGCCGCCATGGGTGGCTGAAATCTGAAGCACCGGGGAACCGGAGCCGATGAATGCGACGTCTACGGCAGCGTCTCCTTGCGATCCTCCGCCGGACACCGTTACCTGGTTCGTCACCTGGGTCGGACCGCTCTGGGGAACATTCACCGTCAAGGTGATGGAGTTGTAACTGTTATTGCCCGAGATCGAGCCCGTTGTCTGGCAGGTGTAGGGCAACGACGCGATGGAACAGCTCCAGCCGGTCCCCGCCATGGCGATGGGTGTAAAGTTAGCGGGCAGGGTGGCAGTGACCGTAACCGTGCCGCTGGTTGGCGCAGCCAGGGCGGCGTTGCTTACCGTGATGGTGAAAGTACCGGTTTGGCCTTCCGGAAATATGCCGGAGTGCGTAGATAGAACCGTGAGCACCGGATCCGTCTCTGGCTGTAGAACTCGCACCGCCCCATTGGCGAAATCGGAGACGTAGATGTTGCCGGCCGAATCCACCGCCAGCCCCAGGGGATTGTTCAGCTGCGCCGCAGTGGCCACTCCGCCGTCGCCGGAGTAACCTGGCGCCCCGGCTATTCCCGCGATAGTGGTGATGGTTCCCGCCAAGACCTGGCGAATCGTATTGGCCTGGGTCGCGATGAAGAGCTTGCCGTTCCCATCCAGCGCGACGGCCCAGGGGAAGTAGAGTTCCGCGCCGGTCGCGGATCCCGAATCTCCCGTGCTGCCGCACGTGCCGTTGCCGGCGACTGTGGAAATATTGCCAGTGGCCGCGGATACCATCCGGATTACGCAATTTCCGTTATCGGCGATAAACAGGTTCCCATTGGCATCCACTGCCAGGCCGGCGGGGAACTGCAGTTCAGCGCTCGTGGCGAGGTTGCCATCGCCGGTGTAGCCTTTGGTGCCATTTCCCGCGACCGTGCTGATCACGCCTGTGGATGCCGTCAGTTTGCGAACTTTTTGATTGTTCCAATCGGAAATGTAGACGTTCTGGTGGGAGTCCACCGCCAACCCGGGCAGGTAGCTGCCCAAGAGAGCGTTGACCGCCAGACCGCCATCGGGAGAGTTCCCGAACGTGCCATTTCCGGCGATTCTGGAGATGGTGCCGGTAGAGTCTATTTCCCGGACAATGGCCGCGTCTGCCAGATAGACATTGCTCTGAGAATCGGTTGCGACAACGAAAGGAGTGACGTTCGCGCTAATCGCCGGCCCACCGTCTCCGTTATCGGGCCCCTGGCCGGTTCCGGCAAAGGTGGAAATAATACCCGCGGAGTTCACCATTCGAATGCGGTGGCCCTTCCAGTCGGCGATGTAGAGATTGTGGGCCCCATCGAGTGCCAGGCCCCAAGGCGTCGCCAGCGCCGCAATGCTCGCCGGTCCTCCGTCACCGGAAAAAGGCAGGGGGGCATTGAGATTACCGGCGACGGTTGAGATGATGCCGCTGGAGTTGACGAAGCGCACGGCGCCCACCGTGTCGGCGATGTAGAGATCGCCGCTTCGATCGGACGCCACACCCACCGGGTTCAGAAGATTGGCGCTGATGGCAGGGCCCCCATCGCCGGCATAACCGAACTGCGCGTTGCCTGCGTAAGTGTTAATGATCCCTGCCGCGCTGACGATCCGGACCCGGTAATTGCCGGTGTCCCCGATGTACAAATTCCCCGCGGCATCCACATTCAGACCCTGCGGATAGCTCAGGCTTGCCGAAACTGCCGGACCGGAATCGCCGCCGAAACCGGGCGAGCCGTTACCGGCCACTCGGGCGATGTTGCCGGTCGCGTTGACCACGCGAACCTCGCTCGACTGGCTGTCGGAGATATACACATTTCCCTTCGTATCCACCGCCACGGCCACCGGGGAAACGAAGGTGGCGGCGGTTGCCGGTCCATTATCGCCCGCATTGCCAGAGGTTCCGGTGCCTGCCAGTGTCGTGATTGTGCCATCCGGCGTAACTTTTCGCACACGGTGGTTTCCCGGATCGGCAATATACAGGTTGCCCGCCGCATCCACTGCGACTCCCTGGGGATTATCTAACTGGGCGCTGATTGCCGGGCCGTTGTCGCCGGAATATCCCGCGTTGCCGGTTCCGGCAACGGTAGAGATGATGCCGGCCGGAGTCACCTTGCGAACGCGCTGGTTTCCCTGGTCGGCAATAAAAATATTGCCCAGCGTGTCCACTGCCACACCTTGCGGATTGCTCAACTGTGCGTTGACAGCGCTGCCGCCGTCGCCGGAAAAGCCCGCTTGGCACTTTCCCGCAACCGGAGTGAGGATACGGTTGGCATCCAGCCGAAAGACACAGTTATAGCCGGTGGTGATATAGGTGTTGCCGAACGAATCGGTGGCCACCCCATTGGGGTTTTCGAAAGAAAAACTGAGCCCCGGCGCGGGAGTGGGAGCTGGCAATCCTCCCGCAATAGTAGAAATCAAATAGGGGGTCTGCGCACTAGCCAAGCTGATTGACGAGCTTAGAACGGCAGCGACTATGAATCCTCTGCGGAAGTCGATCATTGTTGTCTTCGGTCAAGAGAGTGGCTAACGAATGCTGTTGAACTTAGGGCGCTTTTCTACGGCGCTAGCATAGTGTACCATTCGGACTGTTTTCCGAAATCGATCCCGCCGGGTGTACCGTAAGATATCGCCCATTCGCCGTACCCGGAGCGCTCCGCGCTATGCCGGTTTGCGCGCCAGCAGGAACGAATCCGTGGTGGCAAGGTCTTCGGGCGTGAATTTGCCGAAGCGTGGCGCGAGAACCATGCCTTTCAGCGCATCCAGCGCGCGGGCATCCACGTTGCGGTCCTGCCGCAGAATTTCGAAGCCGCATTCCCGCAGCATCGCCACGTACTCGCTATGCCGCAGCCGATTCTGATAATTCAGCCCGTTCCAGTAAGTCAAGCGAAACGCGCCATCGCTAAACCGCAGGAAGTTGACTCGCGAGATACTCTTGTCGCCGTGCTCCCAATGGTCGGAATTGTCCACAAAATGGCAGACCAAGCCGCCCGGCGCTAACAAACGGTAGCACTCTTTGAGAATCTCGACGATCACTTCGCGCGGAATGTGTTCGAACACCGAGCGCGAGGTGATGGCATCCAGGCTGGCGGCCGGGAGATCCAAATGGCGGCAGTCGCAGGGGGCGAGGTAGACCAGCCCGTGCGCGGCCAGAAACTGCTGCTGGGACGCGATTTCCCCCTCGAATTTGCGGTCGAACTCCCGCCCATCCAGATGCAGGCTCTCCACGATACGCTGGCGATTGTGGCGGAAGCTTTCGAGCCCGCCCGCGAGCGTGTCGCGATCGAGCAGCGCCGTCAGGTCGGTGAGATAGACGCGCTCCGCGCCGCACAGCGAGAACAGCATGGGCAGCAGCACTTCCCAGCCCGAGCCGATCTCGAGAATGCGCTTCCCGGCGAGCGTGCCGAGCGATTCGCGCATCCATTCGACCTGGCGGATGCCTTCTTCGATGGCGAACTCGCCGCGCGAAAGCGAAGGCCGGTAGGGAACGACACGCCGTTTCCACCTCCGCAGCGCGTGCTGGAACGGGATGAGGCCTTTCCCGTTGTCGACGACACACTTGATCTGCCAGCGCATACGCGTGTTGGTCTACCGCGGCCTCATCGATTCCAGCTTATACGATCCGGCGCGGCCCCCGCCTCAGTGCGTCATGGCGTAAACCACATAATTGACGCCGTAGCGGTAGGCCAGGGCGGTCATCTTCTCGGGATAGTAGGGGACGTCGGCGAACTCCCAGGCGTCGCCGATGTCGGTGTTGTAATTGACTGCTACCACGGTGTGGCCGTTGCCGTCCTCAATCGATTTCCATTGCGGCTCGGTACCTTCCGGCTGGACGGGCGCGACGGTGCCATCCGAGAACCGGCGCAGGTGGCGCGAGCCGGGAATCCAGGTGAGATCCTTCTCTTCGATGTCGTAGACCACGTGGCGCTCGGGATCGGAAAGCGCGATGTCGTCGATCTGCTGGCCGGGCAACACCTGCCCCATGGTCCGGGCGAACACCTGCCACTGCGAGGGATCGGTGCTCCAGAAATCGTCGGTCATCAGGTAGCCGCCGCGCAGTAGATACTCGCGCAGACGGGCGATTTCCTGCGGGCTGAGGTCCCACCAACCGGTCTGGGTGGCATAGATCCAGGGATTATCGAACAGCTTGTCGTCGCTCAGGGCGAGGTGGCGCGGATCTCCCACGTCGATGCGCGTGAGGCGCTGCAAGCCGGCGGTGAAATGGTTATCGGCGGCGGGCCAATCGACAATCCACCAGCCCGCGCCCTGTCCCATGCGCGAAGAGTATCCGAAACCGCGGTGACGCCCCGGAATATCGGTGTATTCCATGCGGATGAAATGGAATTCGCCCTCGCGCGGCTGGGCGACCTCTTCGAAGGGATCCTGCCCGCGTTCCGGCACGCGCTGTCCAGGCCCGCCGCGAAATCCGCGCTGCGCCAGCGCCGCCGCGGCAATCAGAATCAGCGCTGCCAGGGACCGCCGCATCATTGCCCCGCAAGATTCCGGCGCAGGAATTCGAGCACCTTGGGCATGGAATCGATGGTCGATCGCGCGTCGCCTTCGGCCGAGCCGCCGAGATTGTTTTCACGGCCGGAGGTGGGGTTGCGGATCTCGCCATGCCACGCCGGGATGAATTCCTGCCGGCCGGCGAGATGCCCGGCGTGCGGATACTTGAGATTCTCGAAGCTATAGGGAAACTGCCGGCCCTTCAGGCGCGACACCGCCTCATCGGCCATCTCCCATGAGTTCCACAGGCGGTCGGCCTCCCCCGAAATCATCAGGATCGGACCCCGGGTATTCTCCACGGCGATGGCGGCGCGTGCTCTATCCCCGGCGTTGGAGCGCCGCGGGACCACGTACGAGAGGGCGCGCCCCTGCCAGATCCACGCCGGCCCGCCATTCTGCCGGCAGCACGACATGACCCGCACGTTGGATGGCACGTACGCCACCACCGCGCCGATGCGGGAAAACATGGAGCCCAACTGCAGCGCCAATTCACCGCCGCGCGATGTGCCCAGCACAGCGATCTTCGCGTTGCCGATCTCGGGGCGGTCCGTCATCCACTGCAGCGCCTTTTGAAAGTACTCGAGCGGAATGGATTCGAGCTGCGGCGGCAGATCCTGGTAACGAAAGTATGCCAGAGCGAGAGCGGCATATCCGTGCGACGCAACCCACGCCGCGGGACGCAGCGGCACTCCGCCGTTCGATCCGCCCAGCACCAGTACGGCGGCATGAGGGCCCGCACCCGGCGGCAGCACCAGCGTGCCGCGCAAGCCGTCCTCATGGACGGGTGAAGAGTGCACGCCTTCCGCCACAGCCAACTGTTCGAGGTGTGCGCGGGCGGCTTCCTGGCCTTGTCGCAGGAGCTGAAAATCGACGGTCTGCACCCCCAGATTGCGCGGCGCCATGTAGGCGCTGACGCCCTTCTGCAACGGCATCATGGACCAGATCAGTCCCATGGGAGAAACTTCTTTGTACGATCCGCCGGTGGGCGCCTGCCGGGAGACATCGACAGTGCCTTGCGCGTCCGCCACGAAATCGGCCTTCGAGGCCCACTGCTGGCCGCCGCCATCGGTGAGTGCGGCATGGATGGCGACGCGCTCGTGCGGTGCCAGGCCGGTGGCGCGAATCGCCACCGTCTCATCGATGAGGGCGCGCGCTGGAACTACGGCGAGCGACTGCGCCGCGGCGGCGCCGGTCAACAAGCCGCAGATAACCAATGGAAACAGCTTCATCGAAACCGGTCCGCGCCCTTACAGAGATATTACAAAACATTCGGGACGCCGTTGCTAAAATCGCGTTTAAGTGCTGAAACTCCACAATGCCCATTCATCCTAAGGGCGTCAACGCCCGTATCCTGCTCAGTTCCGTCTTTGGACCGTATGCCCAGGACGACGAATTCGGGAGCCGCAAAATCAACCCGATGGAGCTGTACCACAACCAGGTGACGCGCGAACAGGGACCGTTTTCGCTGCGCATGTTCCACCGCTCGTGGGGCATCCTGATGATTCAGGAAAACATTTCGGCGCCCACCACGGTAATCGACTTCCCTACCCTGCAAACCTTTGAAAGCGAGTTGATGGCTCACGAGTACGACATCGTGGGGATCACTTCGATCATCGTCAACGTGGCCAAGGTGCAGGAGATGTGCCGTACGGTGCGGCGGGTGGCGCCGCACGCCACCATCGTGGTGGGCGGACATGTGGCGGCCATCCCGGGGATCGAAGGGATGATCGACGCCGACCAGATCGTGCGCGGCGACGGCATCTCCTGGATGCGGCGTTTTCTGGGCGAGGACGACTCCGCCCCGGTGCGGCATCCGCAGATTGTTTCGGGCTTCGGCGGGCGCGTGATGGGAATGCCGCTGCCCGGCGACAAGGGGAATACGGCGGCAACCATCATTCCATCGGTAGGCTGCCCGATGGGCTGCAACTTCTGTACCACCTCGGCCTTCTTCGGCGGCAAGGGCAAGTACCTGAACTTCTACCAGACGGGCACGGAGTTATTTGGCGTGATGGCGGAGATGGAAGCCAGGCTCGCCGTCAAATCGTTCTTCATGATGGACGAGAATTTCCTGCTGCATAAGCGCCGCGCCATGGAACTGCTCGATCTCATGAAGGCCGGCGGAAAGGCGTGGTCGCTGTACGTCTTTTCATCGGCCAATGCGATCGCGCAATACACCATGCGCGAACTGGTGGAACTGGGCGTCTCATGGGTGTGGATGGGGTTGGAATCGCCGCACTCGTCGTACATCAAGCTGCATGGCGCCGACACCCTCAAGCTGACGCGCGAACTGCGCGAGCACGGCATCAAAGTGCTGGGGTCCACCATCGTCGGGCTGGAGCACCACACGCCGCAAAATATCGGCGGGGAGATTGAGCATGCGGTGGCGCATGACACCGATTTCCACCAGTTCATGCTGTACACGCCGGTGCCGGGCACGCCGCTGTTCTTCGAAATGACGAAGGAAGGCCGGATGCTGGAGGGTGTGAACCTGGCGGACATTCATGGACAGCAGCAGTTCAACTTCCGGCACGCGGCCATTTCGAAAGAACAGTCGAAGCAATTTCTGGATGGCGCATTCCGGCGCGATTTCGAACGCAACGGGCCGAGCATTTATCGCATCTGCCGGACGACGCTGAACGGCTGGCTCCGCTATCGGAACGATTCCGATGCGCGGGTACGGGCGCGGTTCGCGTGGGAAGCACGGTCGTTGAAGGATGGCTACGCAGCGGCGCTGTGGGCGATGGAACGGCATCTGCGGCGCACCAACCCCGCGGTGAGCGCGCGCATCGGCGACCTGCGCCGGCAGATCGGGCGGGAATTCGGATTCGGCAGCCGGCTGGTGGCGGGGCTGCTGGGGCCGGTACTGTGGTGGTCGGCACGGCGGGAAGGGCGGCGATTGCGCTCCGGCGCGACGTACGAGCCGCCGACCATTATCGAACGGCGCAATTGGAGCGGTGCGGTGGCAGAGATACCGGTGGCGGAACGCGCGTGCGTGGCGGAAGCGGCGGGATAGGCTTCGGTTCCGGAAACTCACCTGGCCAAGCGCGGGTAGGACATACTTCAGCTTGTCCGCTTACTTGCACCAAACTGGAAAAATCGCCGACCAGTGGTAGCGATCGAACACCGTGACATCGCCGCCGACACGGCAGCCGCGGGCCGCGAGGATTTCCCGCGGCGATTGCTTCTCCTGCCAGGCGGAGCTGTACCCCACCCAGAAATGTGCGCCCTTGGCCTCCGCGATGTCGACGTGATTCTTTACGGTGATGCGGGCGGCATCGGCCGCGAGCCGGCCGCGGTCGGCAGGGCGGATGTGCACCGCGAATCCGGTGATTTTTTCGGCCTTCAAGGTCTCCAGATAAAACCAGATGGGGTAATGCAGGTATTTATCGACCGAAAAGAACGTGACCGGCTGCGGATTATCGGCCTCCTGCGCCAGCATCTGGATCACCAGGGAATCGAAAGGCGTCTTCTTGTCGTCGCCCTTCAGATGATGCTGGATTACCATGCCTGCCCAAGCGGCGCACAGCACCCCGGCGATGATGCGGACTACCGCCGAGTTCAACTGGTAATACGCCGCCGTCACCAGCATCAGCATGGGAAATACCAGGTACACCATATGGCGATGGCCCCAGATGGAGTTGGGCAGCAGGCGGGAAGCCGTAAACGCCACGGCCACTGAGCCGACCACGAAGTACAACAGGAAGCGCGCCATATAAACGAAGTGGCCGCTGTGCAGTTTGGCGCGTTCCCGCCAGGCGGCGTAACCGGCGGCGAGAATCAGCAGCACCAGCCCCGTCACCGCCTGCCTCCCGATCGACGGAAAATCGCCGAAGCCGGCGAGATCGACGAAAAACCAGGCCAGCGCGCCCGCGTCGGGCTTCTGGATCCAGTCGAGATTGGATGCCAGCCCGTGCTTGGCGATCACGTACTTGCCCGCCCAGTAGACCCAGGGAGTGAAGGCCACGAACACCACGGCGCAGGAGACAGCCAGGCGCTTCCAGTATTCGCGCTTCCATAGAATCACGTACCCGAATTCCAGCCCGATCACCAGCCAGCCGTAATAATGCGAGTAGACGGACACGATATTCACCGCCGTGAGCGCCGAGAACCGCGCCAGTTGCGACCGCGTGCCGGGCCGCATGCAGGCGTGGAAAACCCACATGGAGGTGAGCGCGCACAGCATCAACAGGGTATACATGCGGACGTGCTGGGAGTAATAAAGAAGGTAGGGGTGGATGGCCGCCAGCGCGACGGTGGTATTGATCGCCAGCGGGCGCAGGCCGAATTCGCGGCCCAGCAGCACCATGGGAACAATGGCGAGGGTCGAGAACAGCGCCGGCAGCAGCCGCGTCCAGAACAGCGAATCGCCGCCCACCGCGACCCAGATTTTCAGCAGAAAATAGAATAGCGGCGGGTGGATGGAATCCTGCCCCACGGCGCGCAGCAGGCCCATCCAGCTCTTTTCGGCGACCCCCACGCTGAAGATCTCGTCGCCATCCATGCAGATAGCCGCGCCGCGATAGATTCGCATAGCCACGTATAATGCGACCACGGCCAGCAGGACCCAACGCTGCCACTTCCAGCTCATCCGCCGGCCGCTCCGATGTGCAGTGCCACGCTGCCGCCGGTGAAACGTTCGAAGGTGACGCTGCCGAATCCGGCGCGGCGCATGTCGGCGGCCAGCTCGGGCGCGGCCGGAAATTTGCGGATGGATTCCGGCAGGTAGCGATAAGCGTCGCCATTGCCGGTGAGCAGGCCGCCGATCCACGGCAGCACACGGCGCGAATAAATGCCGTAGACGGCGCCGAACGCGGCGTTGGGGGGCTGCGAGAATTCGAGAATCGCGGCCATCCCCCCGGGCCGCAGCACGCGGCGCATTTCGCGGAGTCCGTCCGCGTAATTGGCCAGATTGCGGAAGCCGAACGCGACCGTGATCAGATCGAGCGACGCGTCGCGAACCGGCAGGCGGAGCGCGTCCGCTTCGAACAGCAGCGAGGGCGCGTGCTGGCGCGCCACCTTGTCGCGCGCCGCCACCAGCATGGGATGGCAAAAGTCCGACCCGAAGACCGGGCGCGGACAGGCGCGCTGCAGCGCCATCACCAGATCTCCCGTACCGCAGCAGATATCGAGAGCGCGAGCGCCCTGCCGTTCCAGCACGCTCCGCACGCGGTTCACGGTGCGCGCCCGCCAGAGACGGTCGATATTGAAAGAGAGCAGGTGGTTGGCGAGATCGTAACGCGGCGCCACGCGGCCGAACATGGAGCGCACCCAATTGGCGGCCTCCTGTTCGCTGCGCACACCCTCCGGCGTGGTCCCTTTCATGCCAGGGCCGACCGGATGGCTTCCATCACGAGCTTGTCGTCCACTCCGGAGACGACGGTAGCCTCGCCGATGCGCACCGGCAGCACGAAGTGGACTTTGCCGTGGACGGTCTTCTTGTCATGCACCAGGCGGGCATGCAGGTTGCCGGCTTGGATACCGTCCAGCGGCGGGATGGGGCCGTACTGGCGCAGCACGTCGAGAATCTCGACGCTGTCCTCGGCGGAGAGATGGCCGGTGGATTGCGCCAGATGGACCGCGGCGCACATGCCCCAGGCGACGGCCTCACCATGGGCGAAGCGGGTGTACCCGGTTTCAGTTTCCAGCGCGTGGCCGAAGGTGTGCCCCAGGTTCAGGATGCGGCGCAGGTCGGCCTCGCGTTCGTCGCCGCTCACTACTTCGGCTTTCATGCGCACGGAATCGTGAATGATGCGGTCGACAGCGTGCGGGCGGCGCGCCAGGACGGCATCGCATTCAGCGGCGAGAAATTCGAACAGGGCAGGCTCGCGGATGATCCCGGCCTTGACGATCTCATACAGGCCGGAACGGTATTCGCGCTCCGGCAAGGTGTCCAGAACGTCGGGGTCGATGAGGACTGCGGCGGGCTGGTGAAAGGCGCCGATCAGGTTCTTGCCGCTCGCGAGATTGACCCCGGTCTTACCGCCGATGGCCGCGTCCACCTGCCCCAGCAGTGTGGTGGGGATTTGCACCAGCGGGATGCCGCGCATGAAGATGGCGGCTAGAAAGCCGGCCATATCGGTGACCACGCCGCCGCCGTAAGCAACCACGACACTGGTGCGGTCGCCACCCAGTTCCACCATCCGGTCGGCCAGCACTTCGAGAGGCGCGAGACGCTTCTGCTCTTCCCCGCTGGGCAGGAACAGGATCTCGTGGTGGACGCCGGAGAGCGCATCGGCCAGGCGGCCGCCCTGATGCCGCCAAACGTCCTCCGTGGAGACCACGAAGACCTTGCCCGCCGTGGGTGGAAGATACTCCGCCGCGGAGGCCACCGCGCCACGCTCCACAATCACGGCGTAACTATGGGGAGGCGTCTCCACGCGGAAAGAGGGCATAGACGATTTGTACCACGGGACCCCGGCAGGCATCGAAATCCTGGACGAAAGTTAGTAGGAATAACACCTGAAGGCAATTCAGGCCGTAATTCTGTTAATCTTCAGTTTAGTCCGCTCGGACACACCTACCACAGCCGCGGCGCCGGCTAGTGCTCTCGATTCTGAGGACCTGGCCATGACCTCTAGCACGCAAGCGTCCCAAAAGCCCTTGAGCATCGGTGTGCGCGTAGTGGCAGCAGCCTTACTGGCGGCCGCGGGCGTCGTTTTAGTTCTCGGCTATCAGTATTACCGCAGCCAAAAAGAAGCGATCGAGCATGAAGTCCACAATCAGCTACTGTCCATCGCCGATTTGAAGGTGAAGGAAATCTCGGAGTGGACGGCGCAACGGCGTGAAGAATCCCGCCTGCTGATGGCCGACACCCCGGCGGTGCGTGTGATGCAGAGACTGGCGTCGCATCAGGCCAACGGGACAGACGCGGCGGATGTGCACGGTTGGATGAATGAAGTCAGCCTGCGATTTCATTATGCCGGCGTGGCTTTCGTGGACGCCCGGGGAGACACCATCGTTTCGGTGGGCGTGCCCGCGGGCGATGCCGCCGGCCGCCGCGAGGCTGCCCGCCTGGCATTGGCATCCCCTGCAACGATATTCCACGACCTTCACGTGGGGGCCACGGGCAAGGTCGAAATGGGAATGGATCTGGCGCTGCGGGCCGCGCCGGAATCGCCGGCATTCGGGGCGCTGCTCCTGCGCATCGACCCGGCGGACCGATTGTATCCCCTGCTGGAGCAATGGCCGGTGGCAAGCCCCAGCGCGGAGAGCATACTGGTGCGGCGCGAGGGCGACCAGGTGGTATACCTGAACGACACGCGTTTTCACCCCGAATCGGCGCTGCAATTGCGCATCCCCCTGACGCAGAGGAGCCATCCGGCGGTGCAGGCGGTTCTGGGTGCAACGGGAATCGTGGGCGGCATGGGTCTTCGTGGACTTCCCGTGATTGCCGCTGTCCGGCCGGTGCCGGGGTTGCCATGGTTCCTGCTCGCGAAACTGGACGCCGAGGAAGTGAATGCGCCGATACGACGGCGATCGCTCTTGACCATTCTGGCGATGGGGTCGCTGTTGCTGGCGCTGGGCGCGGGGTTTTTCGCCGTCTGGCGGCGCCAGCAACTGCGGTTCTATCGCGCCCGCTATGAGGCCGACCTGGAACGGCAGGCGCTGGTAGGCCACTACGATAATCTGAGCCGCTTCGCCAACGACATTATCCTGTTATTGGATAATCGAGGCGTCATCCTCGAAGCCAATGACCGCGCCTCGGCAGCCTACGGATTCAGCCGCGAAGAGCTGCTGCGCATGACCGTGCGCGACCTGCGCCATGAGAGCAATCTCAACGACTTCGAACGCCAGTGGAACGAAGTGAGCGAGCGCGGATACGGCGTGTTCGAAGGAGTCCATCAGGACCGCGCGGGCCGGCCCTTTCCCGTGGAGGTGAGCGCGCGCTTCATTCAGGCCGGCGACCGGCAATTCCGCCAAAGCATTATTCGAGATATCAGCGAGCGGAAAGCTCTGGACGAGGAATTGCGGCGCTCGCTGGATGCGCAGGCGGTGGTCATCGGATCGTCGGCGGCGGCCATCGTGACGCTGACTGCCGATTGCCGGGTGACCGGTTGGAACAAGGCTGCGGTGCGGATTTTCGGCTGGACGCAAGAGGAGGCCGTCGGAGTTGCGCCCCTTTTCATTCTCCCGGGTCACCTGGAGAATGCGCTGCAGGCGCACGCGCGGGCGCTGCTGGGAGAAGTCACTGCCGGTATCTGCGTCTCAGGACGGTGCAAAGACGGCAGAACTGTCACCCTAAACATCTCGGCTGGCGCCCTGCACGATGCCGGCGGCGCGGCCTCCGGTGTGGTGCTCAATATTCTGGACATCACAGAGCAGACATTGGCCGAAGAAGCCGTGCGGCGCAACGAAGCCATCTTCCGCGCCACCTTCGACCAGGCCGCTGTCGGGATGAATTTCATCTCTCTCGACGGCCGCTTTCTGCGCGTCAATCCACGCTACTGCCAGCTGGTGGGATACACACAGGAGGAATTGCTGCGGCTGCGGTTTCAGGACATCACCCACCCGGACGATTTGCGCGGCGAAGAGGAGCGCACCGGAAAGCTCCTCAAGGGCGAGGACGTCACCACGTCTTACCACAAGCGCTACATCTGCAAGAATGGATCGCTGATCTGGCTGCAGGTGACGGCGTCGCTGCTGCGATCGGAGTCGGGTGAGCCGGTGCATTTTGTAGGGGTGGTGGAGGATGTCACCGAGCGCCTGCGCGCCGAAGACGCGCTACGCCAGAGCGAGGAGCGGTTCCGGCGCGTGGTGGAAAGCGCGCCGGAAGCGATTTTGGTGGAGCGCGACACTCGGATTCTCTACGGGAACGCCGCCGCCGTAGCCCTGTTCGGCGCCGCGTCGACGGCCGAGTTGGTGGGCTGCGATCTCCTCGATCGCGCCATTCCCGAGGAGCGCGATGCCGTCGCCGCGCGGTCGGCCGCAGTGGTGGAAGGCCGGGCGGCGCCACCCACCGAACGGACTCTCCTGCGCCTGGATGGAGCCCCCTTCGCGGTGGAAGTGTCGGCCGCGCCGATCGAATACGACCGCCGGCCGGCGTCCCTGGTATTTCTGCGCGATATCTCGGAGCGGCGGCACGCGGAAGCGGAAAAGCAGCGGCTGGAAGAACAGTTGCTCCAGGTCCAGAAGATGGAGAGCCTGGGGAGGCTGGCGGGCGGCGTGGCTCACGATTTCAACAACCACCTCACGGTAATCTCCGGCTACTGCGATATGCTGCTGTCCAATCTGGAAGCCGGGCCGCGGCGCGACGAAGTGGAAGAGGTCCGCGCCGCCGGGCAGCGTGCGGCCGCGCTCACCCAGCAGTTGCTGGCCTTCGGCCGCAAACAGATGGCGGAGCGCAAACCCCTGGACTTGAACGATGTGGTTCGCGAGAGCCGAAACATGCTGGGGCGGCTGATCGGCGACCAGACGACCATCGTCACTTCGCTCGATCCCGAGTTGGGGCTGGTGGTAGCCGACCGCGGCCAGATGCTCCAGATCCTGATGAACCTGGCGATCAATGCGCGCGATGCCATGCCTTCGGGCGGCAAAATCGCCGTCGAGACGTCGAATGCCACGGTGGAGGGCGGCGAACTTCCGTGCGAGGACGCCGTCCCCGGTTCGTACGTTCTGCTTTCGGTAGCCGACACCGGCGAGGGAATGAGCGCGGAAACGCAGCGCCACATTTTCGAGCCTTTCTTCACGACAAAAGGGGTGGGCCGCGGAACGGGCTTGGGGCTGGCCACGGTTTACGGCATGGTGCGGCAAAGCGGCGGCTGGATCGCCGTGGACAGCCGCACGGGCGAGGGCTCGCGATTTCGAATTTACCTGCCGCGCGTGGCCGGCGTGGAGGCGATTGCGGAGCGCCCGGCGGCGCCCCCCACTGAGGTAGCAGGTGGGACCGAAACCGTGCTGGTGGCCGAAGACCAAACAGAAGTGCGGCGCCTTGCCATGCGCATTCTGCAGAACAACGGATACCGCTTGCTGGAAGCGGCCAACGGACAGGAAGCCCTGGAATTGAGCCTGCGCTATCCGGACCAGATCGATCTCCTGCTGACCGACGTGATGATGCCGGGGATGACCGGGCGTGATTTGGCCACCCGTCTGCGGCAGTCGCGCCCCGCTATCAAAGTGCTCTACGTGTCGGGCTACTCCGCCGATATCATCGGCAAGGGCGTGCTGGACGAGGGCCTCGACTATCTGCCCAAACCGTTCACGCCCGCACAGTTGTCGCTCAAGGTGCGCGAAGTGCTGGGCACCGCGAAGGCCGCGGCCCGCATTTTGATTGTGGATGACGAGGACGCGGTCCGCGCCATGCTGCAGCAAACCCTGGCGGAAGCCGGCTATCACGTCCACGCCGCCGGAGACGGACGTGAGGCGATGCGCCTGGTGGCGGCTCAGCCCTTCGACCTGGTCCTCACCGATCTCGTGATGCCCGAGCAGGAGGGTATCGAGACCATTCGCCGGTTGCATCGCGATTATCCGGCGCTGCGCATCGTGGCCATCTCGGGAGCCATGGATGCAGTCTATCTCAAGACCGCGGAACTGCTGGGCGCCCATGTGGCGCTGCGCAAGCCGCTCGACGCAAAGGGGCTACTACGCACGGTGCGGGAGTTGCTCACATGAAGAGCGTAAAGAAGTACCAGCAGTTCCAAAAGGGCCCCCTCCACCTCACAGACGAACTGCTACAATTCAGTCGTAACCAGGTAATCACCGATGTTCGACCACGTCGTTTCGTATCATCGGCCCGGCTCCTCGTGCGCCCGGTCTCCGTTCAAGCCTTCCCCTCATCCTCCCCAGGACCTCTTATGAGTCCCGCACGTGTCATAGATACCCATCGCCTGTCTACTCTTGCCCATGAGTATGAGCGCGATATGCTCCAATTCCTGCACGATCTAAGCGCCGTACCGCGCGATGAGAGCCAGTGGACCGAACGCATTGCGCGCGAGGTGAAGCGTGAGCCGTTCGTGGAGACCTGCGCGGACCCCGAGGGCGGACTGCTGACGCGCGTGGGCGCCGGTAAGCACTCGATTCTGCTGCTGGCGCAGAACGATGCCGCGGGGGTAGTAGCCGCCGTATATGCCGGCAGATTGATTGACGAACTGGGGATGTCGGACGATTTCACCCTCTGGTTGTGGGCCCGATCGCCGGCACAGCACAGCCCGGTGCGCGATCTTCGGCCGGAGTGCGTCCTGCTGGCCGAACCGACCAACCTGTGCATCCAGATGCGCGAAGCGGCGGTAGAGGGCTTGCTGAGCGAATCGCACCCACTGGTGCAGGCCGCCATCGCGAACTATGAGACGCTTTTCGAATTGCCGCCCATCGTCAGCCATGCACCGTCGCTCCGTGGGCCAAACGGCTTTCCCGCCATCGCGTTCGGGGCCGGCGATGAAGGCAGCGTCCGCCATCTATTGAAGGCGGCACAATTCTACGCCGCGTTCCCCACTACTTACGTGGAGACGCTGCGGCACCGGTAAGTCGCGGCCCGGCCGATGGAGTTCAGGCGATGGGCGCGACGCGCAACCCGAGCAATTTCGCCACCGCCTGCGAGTATGCCGTCCACGCCTTCTCCTGCTCGCGAAAGTGCCGGCGGCCGTCGGGAGTGAGCCGATAATACTTGGCGCGGCGCTTGTTCTCCGAGAGCCCCCACTCCGCTTCGATCCATCCCTTGGCTTCCATGCGATAGAGCGCCGGGTAGAGCGCGCCTTCTTCCACCAGCAGCGCATCGTCGGTGGACCGGTGGATTGCCGACGCGATGGCGTAGCCGTGCAGCGGCGGTCCCCAACTGAGCGTCTTGAGAATCATCAGGTCGAGCGTGCCGCGAACGAGATCGAGTGAAGGTACCGGCATGTTTATTGCACTCGCAGGGCCTGCATGGGATCTGCCATGACTCCCCTAAGATTTCAAGGGGAATGTCAGGGAGCGCTAGTTCTCGGTGGGAATGCGCTCGACGCGATCGATCACCAGCACTTCGATCCGGCCGCGCGAGGGCACCAGTTTCAGGCCGAGCTGTTCTTCGAGCGCGGCCAACAGCGACGGCCCGGGCGTAGGCTCGGGCTGCACGCCATCGGGCGTCCAGTCGAGGGTGAAATCGTAGGCGCCGGCCAGCCCGGTGGCGTCGATCACCGGCACTTCGAGTCCGAATACCGGCCGCGAGAGCTTGCCCGCGAAATCGTCCATCGATTCCGCCCTACAGGAGACATGGCCGGCACGAAACGTGAACCCGCCTTCTCCGGCAGGTACCGACTTCAGCTTCGCACCGGAACGGGCCACCGTCAGGCGATACACGCGCATTGCCTTACTCTCGCGATGCACCCGCAAATGGAATCGTTCGGCGAGCAGCGCCTGCAGCATGAGCATCACCTGCGGGCGCGGCGTTTCCGCCGGCACTTTAGCGACGATGTCATAGCGCTCCGAGCCCATCCATGCCGGCCCGGAGACCGCATAGTCACGGTCGACACCAGTGCCGTAAGCGATGGCGATGGCTTCGCGCAGCGAGGTGTTCTCGAATACGAGTTGTCCGCCGGAGCGGCCGGTAGAGCCCGGATTCCGCCCCGACCGGTTCACCTTCACCGACGCGGCTTCGAACGTCTGCGCGGAGGCCAGTACCGCGGTCAAGCCGAGGAGTGCAATCGCTGCGGTCATTTGCGCTACTAGCAAGACGCCCGGAGCGCTCGCGGTGTGTACTCGATTTACACGCCCAGCGCAGCGGCGAGTGCCTGCTTCATGACAGCGGCAGGCGCTTCGCGGCCGGTCCACAATTGGAATCCGATGGTGCCCTGATAGACCAGCATCGAAAGCCCGTCGAGCGTTGGCAGACCGAGGCGGCGCGCTTCGGCGAGGAGCGGCGTTTCCGGTGGATTGAACACCACATCGCAGACCAGCATGCCGGGGCGTGCGCCGCTGAGCTTGACCGGCGGCATGGCTTCGACATCGGGATAGAGCCCAATGGAAGTGGCGTTCACCACCAGATCGATATCGCCCGAAATGGCGTACTCGCCGCGCCACGGCTCGAAACGGATCGGGCGGCCGGTCTTGGCGGCGAGATCGGCCACCATCGTCTGGCCGCGTTCCGGCGAGCGATTCACCACCAGCACTTCGGCGGCGCCCGCAAGCGCGAGTTCGGTGACGATGGCCCGCGCCGCGCCACCCGCTCCCAGCACCACGGCGCGTCTGCCCCGCGGATCGAGCCCCGCGTCGGTGCGAACTCCGTGCAGAAAGCCCTTGCCGTCGGTATTCTCGCCGATGAGACGATCGCCCTCGCGCCGCACGGTGTTGACCGCGCCGATGACGGCGGCGTCGGGCGCGATCTCGTCGAGATATTGCATGACCGCAACCTTATGCGGAATCGTACAGTTGAATCCGCGGAATCCCAAGGCGCGCGCTCCGGCCACCGCCTCGCGCAGTTTTGCCGGCGGCACCTCGATGGTGAGATAGCGCCAGTGGAGGCCCAGTTCGCGAAAGCCGGCTTCCTGCATCACGCCAGTCGGATTTTCGTCCACCGGCTGGCCGAAGCAGGCCAGGAGCTCAGCTCTAAAATGGGCGCCCATCGATCAGCGAATGGGCGAAAACGGCAGCGCCTTCACCATAATGTTAGTGATGTTGTCGACCAGTTCGGAACCGGGGATGCCGGCCGACGCGTTCAGCTTCTGCCATTGCGGATCGGCGCTGAAGGCGCTCCAGCAGCTTTCGCGCGCTGCCAGATCGTCGAACGCCAGCATGTAAGTGAGGTTCGGCATGTGCGTCCCCACGATGGTCCGGCCGGCGAATACCGGCAGCATGTGGAGACGGCGGAAGATATCGAACTCGCCGCGGCCGAACATCTCGATCTTTTTCGTCAGCCCGGTTTCGGTGGGCGATTCGTAGGTGCGCAGTTCGAACACCCGCGCCGAGGGCTTTTCCGCCGCGGGCGGCGGGGTCACCTGCGGGAGCGAGGGGAAGGCCGAGAGCAGCGAGCTCTCCATGCGAATGTAGCTCAGCTCGCCCACCGTATTATATTCATCGAGCGCGGCCTGGTGTTCCTTATCGGCGGCCAGTTTTTCGTACGCGGTCTCGAAAGCTGCCATGTGAGGATAGCTGGCGAGCGTCAGCATGAACGGCGTATCGGGCGCGATCAGCGAAGTGAAGCATCCGACATGCTGTATGCCGGCGCGTTGGGCGGCGGGCACCAACCCATGCTGCAAATAGGCGGTGGTCTTCTGCACTTGTCGGCCGCTGCGCAAATGGTAATAGCGCATTTCGAGGACGGCGCGCTGCGGGGCCGCGGGCGTTTGCGCCTGCAAGAGAGCTGCCCCTGCGGGGAGAGTCAGAAAAGTTCGGCGTTGCACGTATATACTGTAGCTCGAACCTATGGAGACGGGACAACCGAGCCGGACAGCGTGGGGCGCGGCCTTTCATCGCGCCGCCCACCAGGTGCTCGATCCGGTGCGGATCTTCGAAGATCCGCTGGCGATCGCAATTCTGGGACAGGATACGGCGGGAATCGCACGCCTGGCGTTTGAGCGCGACTCCGACACCAGGATGCGCGCCTTCATCGCGGTGCGCACGCGCTTTGCGGAAGACGCGCTGGCGGCGGCATGCGATCGCGGCACAACCCAATTGGTGGTGCTGGGCGCAGGGCTCGACACCTATGCTTACCGCGGCGCGATGCGCGAGCGCCTCCGCATCTGGGAGGTGGATCATCCCGCCACGCAGGCATGGAAGCGCGGGTGCTTGAGCGCGGCCGGTATCGCGCTGCCGGCGAATTTGACCTTCGCCTCGGTCGACTTCGAACATGAGACTTTGGCGGATGGGCTCGCGGCCGCGGGCTTCGATCCGTCCGCGCAGACCTTCTTCACGTGGCTTGGAGTGGTGCCGTATCTCACCAGGGAGGCCATCTGGTCGACCCTGGATTTCATCGCAAAGTTACCGGGAGGTGCCGGCGTAGTGTTCGATTATGCCGATCCGCCGGATTCGCTGTCGGCCGAATTGCGCGCTGCTCACGAACGCCGCGCGGCTCGCGTGGCGCAGTTGGGCGAAGCTTTCCGCAGCTCCTTCGAACCGGAAGAATTGCGGGCGGGACTGGTGGCCGCGGGCTTCCGCGAGGTCGAAAACCTGGGACCTCCCGGGATCGTCGCGCGCTACTTTCCGGAGCGTGCGGGCCCGATACCCGAGCGGGGCGGACACGTCGTCCGCGCGTCCACGGTGTGACGCGCTGCCACACGCAGAGCGTCGCGAATCGCTTCCCGCTTCCGCGCCCGATTCGTAAACGTCACCGTGCCGACGCTGTCGGACAGCACCGTAGCGTTGATCCGGAACGCCCGCGTGCGCCCGGTCCGCGGGCGCGGCGCTCACGTCGTCCGCGCGTCCACGGTGTGAGCCTTTACCAAACTCCGGCAGCCCGCAGCGCGTCGCGAATCGCTTCCGCTTCCGCGCCCGGTTTGTAAAATGTCACCCTGCCGTCGCGGTCGATCAGCACCGTAGTGGGGTAAGCGTTGATCAGGAACGCCCGCGTGGCGGCGTGCACCCCATCCACCAGCGAGGGCACCGTATAGCCGAACTTTTTGAGGAAGCCGCTGGTGACCTCGGGCGCTTCGTCATCCACTCCGAAGACCGCGAGTTTGTCCGCGGGCGCGCTGCGATGCAGTAGTTCGATCACCGGCATGGACTCCCGGCACGGCCCGCACCAGGTCGCCCAGAAATCGAGCAGCACCACCTTGCCGCGCAGATCGCGCAGATTCACTTCATGCCCATCCAGATCGCGCAGCGTCACATCCGGCGCCGTCCTGCCGATCATGGTCTCCGGGTGCTGCATAGACGACCGCCCGTTCACCGCGTGCACCGCCTCCGGGTCGTACGCCAGCGCTTCGGGCGGGATCGTCACCCCCAGTTGGATCGACGTGTAGGTGACTTCTTCCCTGCTATTCGGCGATTGCATCACCGACCGCCGTACCAGGTGCGTGGCGTCGTCCACCCAAACGTCCTCGGTGGTGGTGCGGCCCAGCGGCACGTGCACCACAGTGCAATCCACGTCCGCCAGCTTTTCCTGCCGCAGAATTTCAGGCGTGCCGCGGACCTGGTCGATGCGGTGGAACTCGAACGGCCGCGTAGCTGCGCCTTCCGGCGTCTTCTGGTATTCGTTGGCTTTCGGAAAGACCGTCCAATCGGTGTGGCCGTCGGCGATCTCGACTCGCAGTTCGCCGCCCGGCGCCGATTCGCGCCGCCACCGGTTCGGCGGACTGAACAGCAGCGTGGTCTGCACTTCGCTACGGATCTCCGTCTTCTCTCCACTGCGCGTGCGCACCTGCGTGAACTCCAATCGCGCCGCCGGCAAATTGCGATACGCATCCGCCACCTGCGTGAGCAGCGCGCGCGCTTTCAATGCCTCCGCGCCCTCGGCTGCCGCCTTCTCGCGCGTGTAAAATTCCGCCGTACTATTGTTGGTGCGCCCCGACCCATCGCGATATTCCACGCTGGTGACGGCGATCAGCCGCTCGCCGGGCAGCGGCACCAGTTGCAGCCGCTCCATCGCAAAGCCGTGGTCGAAATTCACCGAGAGCGAACCGTTCCAGATATCGCCGGCCGCTTCCCCCCAATCGCAATCCAAGGGCGTGCAACTGCCCCACGCATGCACCAGGATGCGACCCTGATCCTGCCGGACCACCAATTGTGTGATGCCCGGATGTTCGCCGTTTTCGTTGATCCAGCTACCGCTCACCAGGGCGGCAGGCGGGGTTTGCGCCACCGCGCTGGCAGCTGCGAGAAAGAGAAGCAATCGCGTCATCGGCATCGACCTCCTCACATTGACGAACGCCGGGCCCGAATAGTTGACTTACTCCCAGGGCAAATATGCCGCGCCGTACAATCCCGCCTCATTCCCCAGGGTGGCCTTCTCGATCGCCGGCTTGGTGGCGCGATAGGTATACGAACGCTCCGCGCACACGCGCAGCATTTCCGGCGCGAACAGATCCCAGGCCGGCAGCGGACCACCGCTGAGCAGGTACAGCGGAAAATTGAACGTGTTCACCAGCATCGCCAGCGCGATTCCCAAGGCGTTCCCCATGGCGTGGAAAATGGAGCGCGCCTTGTCGCCTGCCTCGCCTTCCTTCGCCGCCAGGTCGGCCACATCCTTTGACGTCAGATTCTCGCCCAGGTGCAGCATGTTCGCCATGGCCACAATCGCCGTGGCCGACGCGCTTTTTTCCAGGCAGCCGCGATTGCCGCAGGCGCACGGAAAGCCGTTGGGCACCACCGTGATGTGGCCCAGTTCCCCCGCCATTCCCACGAAGCCGCGCATGATGTGGCCGCCCGAGATGATGCCGCCGCCGATCCCGGTGCCCAGCGTGAGCAGCACCAGATCGTCGTAATTCTTGCCGGCGCCGATCCATTTTTCGCCCTGTGCCGCGGCATTGGCGTCGTTCTCCAGAATCACCCCCGAGTTGACCCGGCGGCTCAATTCATCGCGCACCGGAAAATTTTCGAAATAGGGCAGGTTGGGACTGTTGGTGAGGAAGCCTTCTTTGATGCGAATGAAGCCCGGCACGCCGATCCCGATGCCCTTCAGGTCTCCCGCGCCATACTTGTCGCGCAGTTTGCCGATGGCCGTCGTAATATCGCCCAGCACGGCTTCCCGGCCGTGTTCGAAATCGGTGGGCGCGGCGATCTTTTCCATCATTTTGCCGTCTTTGCCGATGGCCGCCGCTCGCAGGTTGGTGCCGCCTAAATCGATACCTATGGAGTATTCCGACATCGAGGGGCATGATACCATGCGGCCTATGCGAGTTTTTCGCCTCCTGCCCTTCTTCGCGGCCGCCGTGGCGTTCGCCCAGCCGGCCCGCCATCCGCTGACGCTTGACGATCTCGCCCGCTTCCGCGATGTCCGCGACCCGCAATGCTCGCCCGACGGCCAATGGGTGGCCTACACCGTCACCACTACCGACGTTAAAGAGGACAAGCACGATACCGACGTGTGGATGATCGGCATCGACGGCAAGCGCGACTTGCGCATGACTTCGAGCCCCGAAAGCGAGAGCACGCCGCGCTGGAGTCCCGACGGCAAATATCTGGCCTTTCTGTCAGCGCGGCCCGGCAAGACGAAGGGCAGCCAGGTCTGGCTCCTGGATCGTACCGGCGGCGAGGCCGAACAACTCACCGACGTGAAAGGCCGTTTGCAGAGCTATGAATGGTCTCCCGACTCCAAGCGCCTGGCGCTGGTGATCGGCGATCCCGACCCGGAGGCGGACGTGGTGGAAGGCGCCAAGCCCAAACCGCCCAAGCCTATCGTGATCGATCGCTACCACTTCAAGCAGGATGGCGCCGGATATCTGCTTTCCGGCCGCCACAACTACATCTATCTGTTCGACATCGCCACCAAAAAGCTCGACCGCCTGACCACCCAAAAGAAGGACGACGAGTCGTCGCCCATCTGGTCGCCCGATGGCGCGCGCATCGCCTTCATCAGTAATCACGCGGCCGACACCGATCGCGATCCCGGCGGCCAGGTCTACGTCGCGGAAGCGAAGGCGGGATCGGCGGAGAAGCAACTCACGCCGCTGTCCATGAATGCCGGCCGCGGACGCGTGGAGTGGAGTCCCGATGGCCAATGGATCGCCTTCCTGGCAGGGGAGTCCGATAAGAAGTTCGATTCTTATGGGATGGAGAGGCTGGCCCTGGTAGCGAGCGATGGCAGCGCCGCCCCCACGCTGGTGAAGGCAGCGGCCGATCTCGATCGCGGCGTCGGCTCGCCGCATTTCAGCGCCGATGGCAGTTCCATCGCATTTCTGGTGACCGATGACCGCAACGTATACCCGGCGACTCTGGCGCTGAAGGGCGCCGCCGTAAAGCGAGCCATAAACGGCCCGATCGTGGTGAGCAGTCCGACCGAGTCGAAGGGCTGCCTGGCATACTTGAGCGGCAGCGACACCGCGCCCACCGAAGTGTATCTCTCGGAAGGCGGCGCGCTCCACCAACTCACCCATCAGAACGACGCGCTGATGGCGACGCTGGAAGTCGCGCCCACCGAAGAGGTCAGCTTCAAGAGCAAGGATGGCACGGAAGTCCACGGCCTGCTGACCAAGCCGCTCACCTATACCGCGGGCGCCAAAGTTCCGTTCCTCCTGCGCATTCACGGCGGCCCCAACGGGCAGGACGCCCACACCTACTCCACCGAACGGCAGTTCTTCGCCGCTAACGGCTATGCCGTGATGAACGTCAACTATCGCGGCAGCGCCGGCCGCGGGCAGAAATTCTCGCGCGCAATCGCCGCCGATTGGGGCCACTACGAAGTCGACGATCTGGAAGCCGGCATCAATTACGCCATCGCCGGCGGCGTCGCCGATCCCGACCGGCTGGGCGTGGGCGGATGGAGCTACGGCGCCATCCTCACCGATTACATGATCGCCACCGATCCGCGCCTGAAGGCCGCCACCAGCGGCGCCGGAACCGCGTTCACGGTCGCCTACTACGGCACCGACCAGTACATCATTCAGTACGACTACGAGATCGGCCCGCCATGGAAGGCCTTCGATACTTATATGAAGATGTCCTACCCGTTCCTGCATGCCGACCGCATCAAGACGCCCACCCTGTTCCTCGGCGGCGAGCGCGATTTCAATGTCCCGGTGCAGGGCGGCCAGCAAATGTACGAGGCACTGCGCAGCCTGGGAATCGACACCCAGCTCATCATCTATCCGAATGAGACGCACGGCATCCAGCGCCCCAGCTATCAGCGCGATCGCATGGAGCGCTACCTCGCCTGGTACGACAAATATCTCAAGAGGACGGCGGGCGCCCCCACCGCGGCCGGAGCGCAGAGGTAGTAAAAATGCGGCGCCCCACGCGGAGATCGCTGCTGCGTGCCGCGCCCGCGGCGCTCGCTCCCCTGGCCGCCGCGCAAACCGGCGGGCGGGACCGTCCCAATATCCTGCTGGTGATCTCCGATCAGTTCCGTGCCGATTGTCTGGGCGCGCTCGGCCGCAATCCCATGGGACTCACACCCCATCTGGACGCCATGGCGCACCGCGGCGTGCTGTTTCGCAATGCCTTCGCCAGCCAGCCGGTCTGCGCGCCGGCGCGCGGCAGCATCTTCACCGGCCAGTATCCCAGCCGCCACGGCGTGTGGAAGAACGGCATCGCGCTCGATCCCGCCGCCACCACGCTCGCCGGTACGCTGCGCGCCGCGGGATACTCCGCCAATAACATCGGCAAGTGGCACCTCGCCGGCAACAACGGCGTCGCCGGAGGGCCGGAGACCCACGGGCCGGTACTGCCGCGCTATCGCGGCGGGTTTCTCGATCTCTGGCAGGTGGCGAACACGCTGGAGCTCACTTCGCACGCCTATGAGGGCGACCTCTACGACAACGACGGCAAGCCCATCCACTTCTCCGGTGTGTATCGCGCCGATTTCATGACCGGCCTCGCGCAGCGTTTCCTCCGCTCCGCGAAATCGCCCTTCTTCCTGACAGTTTCGTATCTCGAAGTCCACCATCAGAACGACAGCGATTCCTTCGTGCCGCCCAAAGAGTACGTGGGGCGCTACAAGAACCCGTTCGTGCCGCAGGATCTGCGCCCGCTGCCCGGCACCTGGCCCAGCCAGTTGGCGGATTACTTCGCCTGCGTCGCCAAGATGGACGAAACCATCGGCACCCTGCGCCAGACGCTGGTGGACACCGGGCTCGACCGGAACACCATCGTGGTATTTGTGAGCGACCACGGCTGCCATTTCAAGACGCGCAACAGCGAGTACAAACGCAGTCCGCACGACAGCTCCACGCACGTTCCCCTCCTGATCGAGGGGCCGGGATTCAATCGCGCCCTGGCGATTGACGAACTGGTGAGCCACATCGACCTCACCCCCACGCTGCTCGCCGCGGCGGGCCTGCCGGTACCGCCATCGATGCAAGGCCACAGCATGCTGCCGCTGCTCGATCGCCAAGTGGACGGGTGGCGCAACGAAGTTTATTTCGAGATGAGCGAGTTCGTGACCGGGCGCGGTCTGCGCACCCCGCAGTACACCTACGCTGCGGCCGCCCCCAAGCCGCCGGGATGGAAAGCCGTGTCGTCGGCGGAACAGTATGTGGAGTACATCCTCTACGACAATTACGCCGATCCCTTCCAGCACGTCAATCTGGCCGGCAACATACAGTACGCAGCGATTGCCCGGCAGCTTCGCCAACGCCTGTCGGACCGGATCTATGAAGCAGGCGGCGTCCACGCCACCATCGAGCCCTCGCTGTTTCCGTACGCCTGAGTTACAGTGCCGGCTGGCCGGCCGCCAGCGGCTTCTGGCGAATCTCCAGGCACCCGCGCCCGGTAGGCAGCACTTTGCCGGGATTGAGGCGCCCATCGGGATCGAACAGCGCCTTCAACTTCGCCATCGTCTCCAGAGTCTCGGGCGGGAATTGACGGGCCATCAGCTCATTCTTTTCCATGCCCACGCCGTGCTCGCCGGTGATCGATCCGCCGTTCTCCACGCAGTACGCCAGAATCTCCTCGCCCGCCGACCGCGCCCGCTCCAGTTCGCCCTTCCGGCGCGCGTCGAACAGAATGATGGGGTGCATATTGCCGTCGCCGGCGTGGAAAATGTTGCTGATGGTCAGCCCGTATTTGCGCGACGTTTCGTTGATGTAATGCAGGGTGGCGGCGATCCTGGTGCGCGGCACCACGCCATCCTGCACATAGTAGGTCGGGCTCACGCGGCCCACCGCGCCAAAGGCATTCTTGCGGCCCTTCCATAAAAGGTCGCGCTCTTCCGCGGTGCGCGCCACGCGGAACTCGCGCGCGCCGCACAGCATGCAGGCCTCGCGAATCTGCGCGGCCTGCTCCTCCACCACTTCGCCCAGGCCTTCCAGTTCGATCAACAACACCGCCGCGGCATCCACCGGATAGCCCGCATGCGTCGCCTCCTCCACCATGCGCAGCATCACCCCGTCGAGCATCTCCACCGCCACCGGCGTAATCGCTCGTGCCGTGATTTCAGCCACCGTGCGGCCGGCGTCCTCGTTGGAATCGTAAATTGCCAGCGCCGTTTTCACCGCTTCGGGCTTGCGCATCAAACGCACGATGACGCGCGTCACCAGCGCCATAGTGCCTTCCGATCCGGTGAGCAGGCCGGTAAGATCGTAGCCCGGCAGGTCGGGCTCCTTGCCGCCGGTTTCTACAATCGACCCATCCGCCAACACGGCCTCCAGCCCAAGCACGTGATTGGTGGTCACCCCGTACGCCAGCGTGTGCGGACCGCCCGAGTTCTCGGCGACGTTGCCGCCGATCGTGCAGGCGCGCTGGCTGGAAGGGTCGGGCGCGAAGAAATAGCCGCTGCTTTCCACCGCTCCGGTGAGATCCAGATTCACCAGCCCGGGCTGCACCACGGCGCGCTCGTTATCGAGATCGATTTCGACTATGGCGTTCATGCGCGCGAACGCGATCATGATGCCGCCCTCGCGTGCGATCGCGCCGCCTGAGAGGCCCGTGCCGGCGCCGCGCCCCACCAGCGGCACCCCGCATTCGCGCGCGATTTTGGCGATGCCGGCCACCTCTTCGGTGGTGCGCGGAAATACCACCGCATCGGGCCGATGTTTATCCACGCCGCCATCGTACTCATACAGGGCCAGGTCTTCCGGCCGGTCGAGACACGCGCGCGCGCCCAGCAGATCGGCGAGTTTTTTCACGCAACCCGGAGGCAACATCAGATTCAGTGTACCGCCGCCTTGCCCGCCGCCCTCATAATAAAGGCTTGCAGATTCCGGCTCATTTCCGCGACGGCCGATACTTCAATCCCGGCGGCGAGGAAGTGCGCGGTCTCCGCGACGTTCTGAAATGGAAGCTCGCCACCCGCCCGCAACGCTCGCCGCGCATGATCCCGGTGTTGCCATCCGTCCCTCCGGAATCCGTCGAGCTCCTCAAGCTGTCGATCACCATGGTGAACCACTCCACCGTCCTGATCCAAACTTCGGGGACCAACTTCCTGACCGACCCCATCTGGTCGACCCACTGCAGCCCCGTCCCCTTCGCCGGACCGCGCCGCCATCGCATGCCCGGTGTGGAGTTCGATAATCTCCCGTCCATCGACACCGTACTGCTGAGCCACAATCACTACGACCATCTCGACCTGCCCACACTGCGGCGGCTCGCCAAACGCGGAGTGGCGCGTTTCGTGGCCCCGTTGGGAGTGGCCGCCTTTCTCAAGCAGCATGGCATCGGGCCCGTCCGTGAACTCGATTGGGGCCACTCGATCGGCCTCGACAGGTCCCTGATTCACGCCGCGCCGGCGTTTCATTTCTCCGGGCGTGGGCTCTTCGACCGCAACCGCACCCTGTGGTGCAGCTACGTCATCGATACGTCCGGCGGGCGCGTCTTTTTCGCCGGCGACACCGCTTTCGGCCCGCACTTCCAATGGATCCGCGAGCAGTTCGGCGAACCGCGTGTGGCGCTCTTGCCGATCGGCGCCTACCAGCCGCGCTGGTTCATGAAGCCGGTCCACATGGACCCCGAAGAGGCCATCGCCGCTCACCATTTTCTGGGCGCAAAAACCAGCGTCGCCATCCACCACGGCACCTTCCAGCTTGCCGACGACGCCGTGGACACGGCGCGCGAGCGGCTCCTGGCTTGCGCTCCGCCGGATTCGTTTCTAATCTTGGACAACGGCCAGTCCGTGCTTCTCGATTGACTCTCCATGAACCACCACACCCTCGCCATCGTGAGCATTCTGGGCAGTTGCCTCGATTTTCTGGGAGGCCTCTACCTGGCATATGACCTGCTAGGCGGCGAGCACGGTCCCCTGCGTGCCGTCTCGCGCGGCGTTACCTATGGGGTGCTATTCGCCGTTGGCTACGGCATTCCGCTGGGGCCGGTGTTCGGGCTGGCCTGCGGTTTCACTCACGGCATGACTCTGGGGTGGGAATTTTCCCAAGCCTCGCGCGGCGTCCGCTATCCGGGCTTCTGGCACGATGCCGCCGCCAGCGCCATTCGCGGCCTGGGCCACGCAATCGGCGGCGCCTGGTATTTCGGCCCGTTCTTCGGTCTGGTGTTCGGCGGCGTCAGCACGCTGGCGCAGATCGTCGCCTATAGCGCCGGCCTCCGCCCAAACATGAACTACGCGCCGGCCCCCCGCCCGCGGATTTCGAGGTTTCAGATTCTGGCGGTGATCAATCGAACCGTGGGCTACGCAATACTGGCGTGGGCATGCGTGCGCATGGTGCACCAGCCGGAACTGGCGGTCGCCTTCGGATTGCGCCTCGGCGCGGTTCTGGGAGTCGTCACATTTCTGACCAGCGCCTTGAGCCCGATGATCGAGTGGAGCGCCGACCATATTCCGCAAAAGGGCATGGGCGTGGGCGGAGTCGTGCTCATCCTCTGCGGCTTTTCATTACAGTCGGTACAGTATTGGGTCGCACTCCTCGACGTGCCGTTGCGGTGACGCTTCCCGGGATGTTGGCGCGCGCCGCTCCGTCACCGCGTTCTGAGTTAGTAGAGGGGCGAGCCGGCCGTCATCACCCGCTCGCGCGCGCAAGCGTTATATAAGATGCGGCGGACCTCAGGCTCGTAGAAGGGTTGGGCAAGCAAATCGTACGCGCCCAGATTCAGCGCTTCCGCCCAGAACCGGGCGTCCGCTTGCGGGTCGGTGACGATCACTTCGGGCTCCCGCCGGCACTGACGGGCCAATTGGAGAGCGTCCGGCCAGGTTCCGTCGGGCAAAGCGGCTTCCGTCAGAATGACGCCGTAGTCGTCCTGCTGAAGCTTAGCGTGCGCCTGCTGCAAGGTTTCCACGTGGTCTACCGTAATCGGTAGCGAATGCAGCATGCGCGAGAGGCGGCGGGCATCGTCCGGATGCCCGGAAACGAATAAGATCCGGGATCTCATTTCTGCACGCTCCTTTTGCTGAGCTACCTACGATTCTAGCGCCGGAAGACGACGGTGCGATGACAAATCGGCAAAGGTTGTCTCGCGTACCGTCCGGAATGGGCGAGCCGTTCCAGCCGGGCTGGGTATTCGCAAACAGCGCGAGCGCCAGCGGCAGGGGCGCGTTGCTGCCGCCTGCTGGCCGCCGCCGGACCGCGCCCGCTTTCGGAACACCGGCAGCCCTCAGAGTCTCTCTTAGAGTCGCGATCGCACCTGAATGACATTGCCCTCCGGGTCGTAGCCATCGCAAACCCGGAATCCGCGGTCAACCCACTCCTCCGCGCTCGTCTTCAGCATCCCACCCAGGGCCGCCGCCGATACTCGCGCGTCATCGATGCTGGAAACCGGCAGACAAAGCTTAAATGGCGTACTCTCCCGGACCTCGGGAGGATTGGCGATCTCGATGCCCGCGGCGATGCTTTCGGGAATCGCGTGGATCGCTAACTCGAAATGCGCGCACTCGAGAACCGCATGATCCCGATCGGCGTGAACCAGGGACAGAGAGCCAATCGTCTCGTAAAACTTCGTGACCTTCGCCAGATTCGCCACGAAGAGGACCACCCCGGGCTTCGGCCTGTCTCGCCGGTACGCCTCCATCAGGACCGAGACCAGGATGCCGTCGATTTTCATTCCGTCGAGCTTGGCGTTTTCGATCGACACATCGGCCAGGTTAACGTTGACCAAAGAGGCGTTGGAAAGATTGACGTCGGAGAAGGATGCCCGTCGAAGGTTCACGTCAAGAAAGCTGGATTTCTCCAGCCTGGTATCGGCAAAGCGGGATTCGGAGAGGTCCGAGTCCTCAGCCGAGAGCCGGTCGCGGCAATTGCGGAATTCTGTAGTCACAGTCTGCCTTCCTCCCATCTGACCACGAGCCCGCTTCTTCGAGGGGCGATGCGGCCACAAACGTCGTCTTTCAACAACGACTCAGCAGCAATACGGGAGAACGGAGTCTGGCCCGCTCACGGAAATAGAGCCATCTGCTGCTGGTTTTCGCCGATTACCAGCCTTCCAGGAAGTCCCCCAGCGGGAGGTCTCTCGCCCAGCGGATACTTTTGCCCATCGAACCGAAGTTCGCCTTCGTAGATATGAGTGGCATCCACTCGAACGACCGTCGTAACCACGCGCCAGCCGTGGCTCATTTCATCTAACACGCGGATTGGCGGTCGGCTTGCCGGAACTCTCGCCACGAACTTGTAGCTGCCCCCAACCGGTGTGAGGATATACGTATTGCAGCCACCCGTCCCGCACCAGGCGCGGCCCATCAGGTAGACAATCGCCTCATCTTTGCCGTCACTATTGAGATCGACAAAGGCGTACGAGAATTTTGTAGTTTGGTCAATGTTGGGATCCATCTGCCGGATATGAGCTTGCAGGAACTTCTGCAAAAGCTCTTGCGAGTTGGTTGACGGCTGCGCGGCTCCGTTGGTTGACAAGAAGCCGAGCGTAACGATGACACCCGCAATGATCTGCCGGTAGCAGGTGGATGAGTCTCGACACCATAAATGCAACATCCACCCCACGATAATACCTTTCGTCATCCACCGGAACGGCGGGTTTGGCAGACGCATTTGGACCAACAGCAAAACAAATCGACAGCCTGCAACGTGTGGCTGCGCCTGCGCGGGTGATTTCCGTTCCGGTCGGCGCAATTCTCGGTGAAGAAGAGCGAGCAGCTCGATGTTCACCGCCACTGTTGTTTCTGAAATGCACGCCGCGGCCGAAGTGCCGACACTGGACGGCGCTTTCCGAATCTATCGCAGGCATGGATGACGCAAACTCCGCCCGCCCAGGCGAGGCTAACTCGTGGTCGATTGGCAGCACGGACCGAATGATGCGAGATCATCCTCTACTGGAGCACTGACGACGAGGCCTTCATCGCCGAAGTCCCGGAATTGCCTGGGTGCGCCGCGGACGGCGGCACTCGCATACAAGCTCTGGAGAACGCGGAAACCGTCATCCAGGAGTGGATTGAAACCGCCCGCGAAGTCGGTCGCCCCATCCCTGAGCCGAAAGGCCGACTTCTGTTCGCCGAGGGCTCGGCGCACCAACACCGGCAGACTTAGCTTGAGCCGGGCAGTTTCCAAGGAACGTTTCACGGGAGTTTATCGGAAACCGGCAAATTTCCGAGTGGCCGACCATCCTGGAGCAAAACGCCCCACCAGCGGAGATGAGCCGCCCGCGCGCATTTCAAAGAGGAATAATCTGGGCTCCCGGATCCAGGCGCCGCAGGTCATTCGGATCGCTTGTAACGATGGGGTCTCGCCGCACCCTGGCAAGGATCACCACCGAAGCGTCGATAACGTCCGCCGAGTTGACGGCGCCGCACAGTTCTCCACACGAACGAGCAAGGTGCTCATCAAGAGGAACAATCTCCACTTCATCGCTCCGCAAGAACCGCGCTAACGTCACCTGAACACGGCCATCGCGCCAGACCTGTCCCACCACGCCCGCGGGCACTCGAAAAGTCCGGCCTTGAGCGAATGCCCGCTGGAGCAAAGCGATCATGCGCTTATCACCGCGATCCAAGGCGATCAGCGCCCCGGCATCCAGCACTATCCCCGCCGCTGTGCGAGTGCGCTTTTCGCCCATTTGACGTCCTTAGCGGCCGGTTCACCATGTTGTTCGATCAGGTCCCGCAGCAGGTCACCGAGAGACTCGCGCCTCTCGTATTCCGCCAGGGCCCGGGTAATGTAACCCGAAACCGAATCGGCGCGTCCGGCTCGGACTTCCCGGTGGACTCTCACCAGTTGATCTCTGGGCAAACTGATGGCGATCTTTGACCTGGTCATACTAGAATCATACCTCTCGTGAAACCGGAGCACCAAGGCGAGCCCTGCGACGGGTTTGATCCCGCCCTGGTACTTCGACCCGCGAAGCGGCAAGCGCGGCCGCCGTCGCTGGCGGGCCCACTGGGGGCCGCCCCACCTGGATTACGCGCCACCGAGACATTGGTCTCCCGGTTCGCATAACTTTCATAGGGTCCTCCCGCAGTTCGCGCCAGGGAGCAGCATCCCCATACCCCTAGAATCCTTTTGACTTACGGGGCCAATCTGAGCCGATTTTGCTGCCGCCCACTTGCCGAGTTCGCGACCGTCGTCCCGGGTCTTATGCGCTAGACTTCCGCGGAATCAAACTGCGCCGCGGCTCCCTCCCACTCCACTCGGGACTCGCCCGTGAACTTCCTTTGCGACCTCAGCGCCTTTGCGAGACATTTTCTTCCCCCCTCCTTCGGAATTTGCGGGGCTCCCCATTGCAGGTAGAAAATGACCCTTCCTCTCGGCACAAGTCGCATTGACACACCAGAACCTCGTGCCGCGCGGCCGCAAAATAACAGATTTCCCACCGAAAAAGATTCCCACTCCCACGAGCGGGCCGGTATTGCGCGCCATATCGGCGGGTATTACCATACAGTACATGCAGACCATTTCACTAAAGCTGCCCGACGATCTCCTGGTGGAGTTGGAGCGGGAGGCCAAGGCGAGGCGTGTCACCAAATCCGCTGTGATCCGCGAGAGTCTGGAAACAGCTCTGCGGCGGCGGACGGGCCGTCGCGGCGCGACGTGTTTCGATCTGGCGCGCGATCTCGCCGGCTCGCTCAAGGGCTTGCCGCACGACCTCGCGCACAATCCGAAATATATGGAGGGATTCGGGGAGTAATGGAACGAGTCGCACTCCTCGATACCGGACCGCTCGTGAGCTTTCTCGCGGCTGGCCTGGAGCATCACACCTGGGCTGTCGAGCAGTGGAAGGAACTGCGCCCGCCGCTACTCACGTGTGAGCCGGTGCTCACCGAAGCAGCGTTTCTCTTGAAACGCGAGGGGTGCGAGACCGACGCTCTCTTCGCAATGTTGGAGCGAGGTGTCATTCGAATCGCAATCGCCGTCGAAAAGGAGCAAGCCGGCCTCCGGGCGCTGATGCGGCGGTATCGGAATCGGCCGATGTCACTGGCAGACGCGTGTCTCGTCCGGCTTTCCGAAATGCACGGCGCCGCCGAAGTGCTGACGCTGGACGGCGACTTCCGAATCTATCGCAGGCATGGCAATAAGGTAATACCCGTGCGAATGCCCGGGTGACGCAGGGTCCGCTATTGGGCGCGAAATCTTCATGGAGCGCCGGCGCCTGCGCGTGGAGTAGCCCGCCTGCGCGCGAAACAACCCCGGTACACCGATTCCACCCCGAGCGGACGTCGAGTCGATGGGCGTGCCGTTGTAGGTCAGGGCAATGCTGACAGTCCCGCTGACGGCTACTTCAAGAAGACTCCTCTTACTGCGCGGCAAGCTCCGCCAGTCGCGGGACATTCAGCTTGCGTTGATGTCTGCGCACCTGCGCGAGATCATAGGCTACCTGCATCCGCAGCCACATATCCGCGCTGCCGCCGAACGCCTTTTCAAATCGCAGCGCCATCTCCGGACTGACCGCGCTCCGAGCCTGCAGCACGTTGTAAAGCTGTTGGCGTGTGACCTTCATTGCCTTCGCCGCGACCGCGACACTCAGTCCTAGCTCTTCGAGATTAGCTTTAGCCAACGCGCCGGGGTGCACGGGGTTCTTCATCCTCATGATCCTGCTCCTCCTCCTCAGTGATAATCTTCCAAATCCACGTCGTAGGCGCCGCGCTCCTGAAATCGAAACGTCACGCGCCAATTCGCTCTGACCGTGACGGCCCAGACACCCCCGCGGTCACCCTTGAGCCGGTGCAGGCGAAACGTCCGTTGGTTCATGTCCTGAACGTCATCGGCTTGGTCTAGCGCCGAGAGGATCAGCCGCAGCCGTTCCACCTGATCGGCATTGATCTTGCGCCGGTCATCCTCTTCAAATAGGCTTCGCAAACCTTTATGTCTGAAGCTCTCGATCACCGGACCCAGTGTAAAATGTAAATTGACAGTTGTCAATCGTCGGCGCGGTGGTTCGACACCGCGGGATCCGGGGAACGGCAGGTGGGTACATCGTACTTTGTCCATCCGAGGCCGCCGGCGTGCGCCTTCCGCAACTTCCGCAACTTGTCCCATGGCTCCACGCGAGCTACGATATCGGACGTGATCGGGAGTTTACACGTCGTGAGAGATAGTCTCACGCCGGGTGAGTTCATCTTGCGCCTCGCTTGTTGCGCCCTCATCGGAGTTCTGGGGGGCCTGAGCCTTCTGTTCCCCCAAAGCAGCTACGAATGGTTCGTGTTCAAGGTCGGCAAAGACGACTTTCGACGCATGTCTCCAGAACGAGGGCGCTTCCAGCTATGGGCGCACCGAATCTCCGGATTGATCCTGCTCGTCGCTGGTATCGTTCTTGTCGTCCTGCTTGTGCTGGCCCACTTGCCCCGTTGAACTGACTGGCCGAACTGTAAGCTTTTCATTGAACTGCCGTTCGGACGGCAACCCCGTCTTTCAGTGAGGATCGAAGACGACCGCTTCAGCGTCGTCTACAGCGCGGTGCACGGATCGCTGAGAGGTGATACGCTGCGAAGTGCAATGCGGAAGACGGGGCTAAGTGCCATAGTCTTATTGTCGATTTTTCCGCTCCGCGTCTTAGCGTGTGACTGTGGTCCCGCTGGGCCCACCTGTGCCTACGTGGGCCGCGCGACTGTCGCCTTTGTCGGGACGGTGACATTTACAGACCACGATCCCGCCATGGGCTTGCGCCAGCGAACGCTTGTCAGGTTCCATATCGAGGAGGCATTCAAAGGTGTCTCCCTAGACATCCGTGACGTCTGGATCGACCCCGGTAGCTTTACCTCATGCTACGCCGAATACCACGTAGGGGAGCGCCTGCTTGTCTTTGGTTACGGTGGGCTAGCGATGCCACCCGACGCGGCGGCCATGTCGGTCGCTCCAGGCAAGGTAAAGGCAAAGCCGCTGCCCGAAGGATTCGATGCGAAAATACCAACGCTGGTATATCTTGCACCCGAATGCTCCGGCACACGTCAACTGGAACCTCGCGACCGGCGGAACAGTCTCGATCTTGAGTACCTTCGTCAATTCAAAGCGGGAACAGCGGGAACATCCGTCCGAGGGCGTGTTACGGAAGATGCGCAGTTCGGCATTTTTGATGTCGATCCGATCCCGGGACTTCGCGGAGCCAAGGTCGTCCTGGCTGGCAATGGGGCGACGCGTTCCACGACCACGGACGATGACGGGTTCTACGCGATTCAAGGCGTCGCGCCCGGCTCTTACGAGGTCCAGGCGAGCCTGAGGCATTATAGCTCCCAGTGGGGGGAGCGCGATGTGATGGTGCCTGCCATGGGCTGTGGAGCAGCAGAATTCGACATGATTGGCTCCGGCTCAATCGAGGGGACTTTGGTCGATTCGGCTCAGCGGCCAGCCGTGAATGTTCGGGTCGAGATCCTCCGGCTGAACCGGAGCGGCAGTCCCATCTACTATGCTCAAAAGGAAACATCCACAGACCCGGCCGGAAACTATCGGCTTGAGCAGTTGCCCAGCGGTGACTTCCAAATCGGTGTGAACCTCTTCCGGCCTCCAGACCCGAAGACACCATACGTTCCAACCCGTTGGTCGAGTCAGGGTTCGTCCGTCGTGCATTTATCGCCGGGCGAAGACAGACACCTTTCCGCCCTTCGCCTGCCGTCACCCTCGATACTACGGGAAGTCGAGGCACAGGTCCTTTGGCCGGATGGCCGGCCGGCAGAGGGCGTAACCGTTTGGGGAAAGGTCGGTGATCATGCGGCCACATCGTCCGATACCGACGCCGGTGGCATTGCACGATTGAGAGTCCTGGAAGGAGTCCACTACGCCATCGAGGCGGAGGTCTGGATCGGACGCGGGGCCCAGCGGGAAGTGGCTCGCTCAGGCGTCTCGGAGTTAACGCCTGGAAACGCGCCATTGCACCTCAAACTAGTGCTCGCAAAACACACGAAAGAGTACCGCTAGCCTTCCCGCATCCAAACCCAGCGACCGGCAACCACTCGAATAACTCACGGCAATCGCGAATTGACGTTCCATTTTGGAGGGCCGACCATGTTTAACATAGAGTGTGGAATTAACGAAGTTACCCTTCCGCCGTGACGTCTTTTGTCAGCAAATCCTAAGCCGGACCATGGTACATGTTGGCGTAGTCGTACGGCGAGTGCGGGTTTATTCGAACCTCAATATCGCGGAAGCTCTCGACGCTGATCTGCGCAGGGAACGCGTTGAGGTGGCCATACCCAAGCCCCCAGCTTTTTCTGTCGCAGGGGCCAAGGGATGAGCGCCGCGCTCTCGTTTGAAGCCTACCGACGACGGTCACCCAAATCTCGAACCGTTTACCGGTCCGTTTCGCTCTGCCTCGACTTCCTTATCCGCCTTGGCCAAGGCAGCCCATGTTGCATCCGTAGCTCCTTCGAGGTTGATGAAAGAGGGCCATAACCCGCTGGCGCACTTCTGCGGGCATTCTTGCCGAAGCCCGTAGTAGTAAACGCCCCGCACGGTCACAACCTTATTTCGAAAGCTGGCCAAATCCTTCGAGAGTTCACAGACCGACAAGGCGGCGCTGTCGGGCGCGGGAGTGTCGCCGGGAGGGGCAAGCGCGGCAAATAGCAAAAGGAGGCTGCAACGGACCATACCTCCTCAGCATAGCTCCCGGAACCTGGTAGCGAATCGCGTTCGTCTGGTTCGACGGCGCGGAGAGCACCGGGGCCGGTTGATGATTAATTTAATGAGCACGTGCACGCCAGTTACCTGGGTCAGGAACGTTCCTTGCGCGGCCGGTTGATACGAGACGCCGGCCTGCGGTCCGAGCCGTATCGCGTCAGGCTGATGATCTCGCCCGGTGACACCGCGCCGTTGTCGTAAGATGCCGCAGTCATTTTTCGGTAACGCCGTTTCCAACCGTTATCGAAAGAGACTGCGGTCGGGGGCCTCCCAGAGCGGTGCCACCGCGGCGGTGGGATGCTACAGTAGATCTCGAATGGGAAGCGAGTAACGTACTTGTGGCGAAGAGTTCTGATTGTTCTTACCGGTGCTATGCTCGGCTTTTTGTTGATGGCAACTGCTTTCGGATTGATAATAGACGCCCCGCACCTGCTGTTACTTCTGCGTCGTCACTCTGAGACTTCCGGGCAGGTGCTTCGGCTCTACCCGAACAGCCATGGCCTCATGGAGATCGGATATTCGGTTGGAGGCACTAAGTACAAGCGGGAGGTGCCGGGCTTTGGTTTCTATGGTCCGCGCGTTGAGGGTAGACCCATTCGCGTGTATTACGACCCAAGCAATCCGTCCGTCGCTTTTACTGCGCCGCCCGGGGAGATCCTCGCCGGGCAACTCCCCGCATGGATTGGCGCTTCGCTACTCGGATCTGTTTTTGGGGTTTCAGCTATCTTGAATTTCATTCGCTTTCGGCATTGGCTCAACCCTGGCCGCCGATAGTCTGTTGATGGGGGCAGCGATCCTGCTGGCCACCAACGTTCCGATATCACCGCTAGGTGCGCGGCGTCGGCCACCGGGCATAGGTGACCTTTTGGCCAAACCGCCGGCCGTGCAAGCAGGGTCGGTGGGACCGAAACCCGTGCCGGGGAGCATCACCCAGAAGCCCGATGGCGCGGGGTTCGATGCGCTGCTGGGCGTGAAATCTTCATGGAGCGCCAGCACCTGCGTCGAGTAGCCCGCCTGCGCGCGAAACAGCCCCGGTACACCGAATACCACCCGGGCGGACGTCGAACCGATTTGCCTGCCATTGCATGTCAGCGCGATGCTGACCGTGCCGTTGGCATCCGTCGGCACGATCGCGTTCACCTGGTTGGACTGCGCGTAGAGCACCGGGGCCGGTTGATGATTGAGGAGTACTTGCACGCCGCCGACCTGTGTCGGGACCGTTCCTTGCGCGGTCGGTTGGTACCAAACGCCGGCCTGCAGTCCGATGCCATACCCCGTCAGGCTGGTGATTTCGCCCGCCCCGCGCGTCACGAACGGCCGGTATTGCGCGCCATATCGGCGGGTATTACCATACAATACATGCAGACCATTTCACTAAAGCTGCCCGACGATCTCCTGCTGGAGTTGGAGCGAGAGGCCAAGGTGAGGCGTGTCACAAAATCCGCTGTGATCCGCGAGAGTCTGGAAACAGCTCTGCGGCGGCCAAAGGGCCGTCGCGGCGCGACGTGTTTCGATCTCGCGCGCGATCTCGCCGGCTCGCTCAAGGGCTTGCCGCACGACCTCGCGCACAATCCGAAATATATGGAGGGATTCGGGGAGTAACGGAACGTGTCGCTCTCCTCGATACCGGACCGCTCGTGAGCTTTCTCGCGGCTGGCCTGGAGCATCACACCTGGGCTGTCGAGCAGTGGAAGGAACTGCGCCCGCCGCTACTCACTTGTGAGCCGGTGCTCACCGAAGCAGCGTTTCTCTTGAAACGCGAGGGGTGCGAGACCGACGCTCTCTTCGCACTGTTGGAGCGAGGTGTCATTCGAATCGCAATCGCCGTCGAAAAGGAGCAAGCCGGCCTCCGGGCGCTGATGCGGCGGTATCGAAATCGGCCGATGTCACTGGCAGACGCGTGTCTCGTCCGGCTTTCTGAAATGCGGCGCCGCCGAAGTGCTGACGCTGGACGGCGATTTCCGAATCTATCGCAGGCATGGCAATAAGGTAATACCCGTGCGAATGCCCGGCTGACGCAATACCCGCGCGGCCGCAAATAACAGATTTCCCGCTGAAAAAGAATCACCCTGCGCTTTTCGAGATTGGCCGCTTAACGGTCACCAAAATCTCGCACCTATCTTTCCCATCCTTTCATCCACTTACCTCCCCGCGCCCCCCGCCCCTCTTCGATCCCCCGCTATCCTCCCCCCGTATGCCAACCCAAAAACAAATCGCCGCCAACCGCCGCAACGCGCAAAAGTCCACCGGACCCCGCACCCCCGAGGGCAAGGCCCGCTCCTCCCAAAACGCTCTCAAATCCGGCATCGACGCCCACGCTCAAATCATCCACGGCGAATCTCCCGCCGACCTCGAACGTCTCAAGTTCGATTACCAGGAACGCTTCCTCCCCGATACCCCCGAACAGCGCATGCTCGTCGACACCCTCATCGATTGCGAATGGCTCCTCCGCCGCTTCCGCCGCGTCGAGGCCGAACTCTGGGTGGACGGCATGCGCGATCGTGTCCACCCAACCATCCTGGGCGAGTCTTTCAACCGCATGGACGAAACCTTCGCCCGACTGCAGCGCCGCATTGACGCCGCCCACCGCAATTACCGCAACTCCCTCCGCGAACTCGAGCGGCTCCAGGCCCAGCAGGCCGAAGCCGCATTGCGCGAACGCGAACCTGCGGCCGAAGCCCTTGCAACTCTAACAATCCACATGCCAAGACCCGAAATCGGGTCCGTTCCGCACGCGGACCCCCAGCCTCTTTCCGCCCACTCCAACCACTCCGCGCCCCGCCCCTCTGAAGCGCCCCCTGCCGCTTTGTGATAGGGTAATGATTTCGCATAAATTGGAGGACAAATGATGGAGGCCCTCGGCCTGATTGAAACTAAAGGTCTGATCGGCGCAATCGAAGCCGCCGACGCCATGGTGAAGACCGCCAATGTCGTACTCACCGGCAGGGAATTCGTCGGTGCGGGATTGGTCTGCATCACCGTGCGCGGCGATGTCGGCGCGGTCAAAGCCGCCACCGATGCCGGCGCTGCCGCGGCCCGCCGCGTCGGGGAACTCGTCAGCGTCCATGTCATTCCGCGGCCCCATGAGGAAGTCGAGAAGGCCCTCCCCACCGGAGGCCTCAAAAAGTAACCACTGATGTTGGCCGATAAGGACCTCCTCTCGATCCAGGAAGTTCGCACCAAGGTCGGGAAGGCATACGCAGCCTGGCAGAAGTACCGCACCTATTCCCAGGAACAGGTGGACGCTATCGTCGAACGGATGGCCGCGGCAGCGCGCGCCCATGCCAAGCGCTTGGCCGACTTAGCCGTCGAAGAGACCGGCTACGGTAACGCCAAAGACAAGTACATCAAGAATCTCCTGACTTCAGACTGGCTTCCCCGCCGCATGCGCGGCATGAAGACCATCGGCATCCTGCGCGAGTTGCCCGACGAAAAAATCGTCGAAATCGGCGTCTCCATGGGAGTAGTGGCCGCTATCCTCCCCACTACTAACCCCACTTCCACCGCGATTTATAAGTCGCTGATCGCGCTCAAAGCCGGCAACGCCATCGTCATCAGTCCCCATCCGCGAGCCCACCGCTGCACCTGCGCCACCGCCGCCGTGCTGTACCAGGCCGCCGTCGAAGCCGGCGCGCCCGAAGAGATCATCCAGTGCGTCGACACCGCGACCCTCGAAGGCACCAACGCCCTCATGCGTCATGAGCGCACTGCCGTGATTCTATCTACCGGCGGCTCGGCCATCGTGAAGGCCGCCTATTCCAGCGGCAAGCCCGCCTTCGGTGTCGGACCCGGCAACGTCCCCGTCCTCGTCGACACCTCCGCCGATCTCGATGACGCCATCCCCAAAATCGTCGCCGGCAAATCGTTCGATTACGGCACTGTCTGTTCCAGTGAGCAGGCCATCGTCGCTCACGCCTCCCTGCGAGACCGCATCCTCACCCTTCTGAAAGCCCAAAAGGCCTACATCGCCACCGACGCCCAAAGAGACGCCCTCGGCAAGCTCCTGATGATGCCGAACTGGACCGTCAATCCGAATTGCGTCGGCCAGGCGCCCACCAAAATCGCCAAGATGGCCGGCTTCGAAGTGCCCGCCGATACCTCGATCATCTGCGCCGAAGTGGGCGGCGTCGGCAAGCAGCACCCGCTCTCCGCGGAGAAGCTCTCGCCGGTGCTTTCGCTCTACTTCCTGCCCGATTTCAATACCTGCGTCGAGACCTGTTACGCCCTGCTCAAGTTCGGCGGCCTGGGCCACACCGCCGCCATCTATTCGCGTGATGACGCGCGCACCCGTGAGTACGCCCTGCGGATGCCGGCCTTCCGCATCCTGGTAAATACGCCCACGCCGCAAGGCTCTACCGGCATCACCACCAACGTCTTCCCCTCCATGACGCTCGGTTGCGGCGCGGTGGCCAACAATTCCACCTCCGACAATGTCGGCCCCCTCCACCTCATCAATATCAAGCGCCTCGCCTTCGTGGTCCGCAAGCCCGAAGAGGCCTTCGAGATGCCGCTCGATTACGATCGCGCCACCTACCCCACTGCCGGCGCGCCCGCAGGCGATCTCGCCATCGACCGCAGCACCGTAGCCGCCGCCGTCGAACGTTACCTCGCTTCCCGCGGCGTGACCCTTGCCCCGCCGCCGTCGGCGAAGCCGGCCGGTGGCCCGTCCTGTTCCTGCGAGCACCCCAAGCCCGCGCCGGCGAACGCCTCCGCCGATGTGGTCGACCGCTTCCTCGCCCGCCGCGGCAGCGATAAGCCCAACCCCGGCTATGGTTGACTGGCCATGCAGTGCCCCATCGATCCGGCGCCCGCCGCACAGCCCGCACCGCCGCCTCCGAAACCGGTGGACTTCGTTTGCGAAAACGATGTGCGCGACGCCATCCGCGACAAGCGGAAAATCTATATCGGGCCCAGGACGATCGTTACGCCGTCCGCCCGTGACCTCGCCGGCCCCTCTGATATTCTGGTGTTGGCGTAGGACTGAGGCAATAACGTGGATTTAAACCTCGATACATTGAAGCGCGAAATCCTGGAGTATCTCGATTCGTCCGCCCTCGCCGTCTTCCACGGCTGCCCCGGCGGCCTCGACAGTCATGGCATGGTGCTTTGGGACACCGAACGCCACCCCGATTACCAGACCTTCCTCGATGTCGCCCTCAAGTGCGATACCCGCGTCATCATCTTTGCCACGCGCGAATTCGCCTCTTCCGACATCGATAATCTGACAGCCCAGCTCGACGACCTCGATCTCGATCGCGACGAGAAGCGCGATCTCGAAAAGCGTCTCCGCGCCCTCCGCGTCCACGAAGGCGTCACCTGCTCCATCGAACTCGCCTTCGATTATCAGTCGCGCCTCTACGTCTACCAGATGCAGCCCGATTGGTATGACGAATTCCTCACCGCCGAAGACGAAATCATGGCCCTCATCTCCGACGCCGAGGACATGGATGATGACGACGACGAGCCGCTGGGCGGATATTTCTCCAAGAACTGACGGGCTCTCATGCCTGCCTCCCGTTGGCTGATCCCTACCGTCGATCTGCAGGCTGCCGGCCGTCTCGCCGCCGCTCTCGACATCTCTGCGCCCGCCGCCAGGGTGCTGGTCCGCCGCGGCTTCGCTGACCCCGATGCCGCCCGCAGCTTCCTCCAACCCTCGCTCGACGATCTCCACGATCCCTATCGCATGCTCGGCATGCAGGCGGCCGTCGACCGTCTCCGTCTCGCCATCCGCGAGCACCAGAAAATCCTGATCTATGGCGATTACGATGTCGATGGCACCACTTCCGTCGTCCTCCTCACCAAGGCCATACACATCGCCGGCGGCTCGGCCGAATACAAGATCCCGCACCGCCTGAACGAAGGGTACGGCATGCGCTCTGAAGTGGTGGAGTCGGCTGCCGCGCAGGGCGTCAAGCTCATCGTTAGCGTCGATACCGGCATCCGCGCCGCCGAAGTGGTGACTCGCGGGAATGAGCTCGGCATCGATACCATCGTCACCGATCATCACCTTCCCGATGCTGCCCTGCCCCCGGCCGTCGCGGTCCTCAATCCCAACCAGCAGCAGTGCCCCTACCCCTATAAGGATCTCTGCGGCGCCGCCGTCGCTTTCAAACTGGCGCACGCCCTGCTCAGCACTCTCGGCTGGGACGCTGCCAAGTTGCGCCGCACCGTGGAGTCGCTGCTCAAGATGGTCGCCATCGCTACCGTGGCGGATGTGGTGCCGCTCACCGGCGAGAACCGCGTCATCGTCAAGCATGGGCTCGATCGCCTGAGCGAGGTTCGCAACCCCGGCTTGCGCGCCCTGCTCGATGTCGCCGGCTTTCCGAACGGCGCCGTCCCCACCTCCCGCCAGGTGGCCTTCCAGATCGCCCCGCGCCTGAATGCCGCCGGCCGCATGGACACCGCCAAGACCGTCATCGACCTCTTCCTTTCCACCGATCCCACCCGCGCCCACGAGCTCGCCCAGCAGCTCCAAGATCAAAACCTCGAGCGCCGCCAGGTCCAGATGGAGATCCGCGAAATCTGCGAACAGATCCCCGTGGAAGACTCCACCGCCGCCCTCGTCTATTACTCCGAGCAATGGCATCGCGGCGTTCTCGGAATCGTGGCCAGCAAACTCGTGGAGCGCTTCCACCGCCCCGTCTTCGTGCTCGGCCGCAACGCTGAAGATGGCATGGCGCAGGGCTCCGGCCGCAGCATCCCGGCGTTCCACCTCCTCGACGCCCTCGAATCCATGTCCGACCTCTTCACCCGCTTCGGCGGCCACATGCACGCCGCTGGCGTCACTCTGGATTGCGATCGCGTGGAGGAATTCCGACGGCGCTTCAATGCCTACGCGGCCAACTGCCTGCGCCCCGAGGATTTCCTGCCCACCTGGGAAATCGACGCCGTGCTCGAACTCCGTGAGATCGACGAGCGCGCGGTCGACGACCTATTCGCACTCGCGCCCTTCGGCCACGGCCATGAGCAGCCGTCCTTCGCGGTGCTCAATGTGGAGGTCGCCTCCGCGCCCCTCGTCATGAAGGAGAAGCACCTCCGCATTCCCTTCCGGCAGAACGGCCGTACCCTCGCGTTCAAGGCCTGGAATTTCGCCGATCGCCTCCCTGAGCTGGCTCCCGGATCCCGTGTAGACGTGGTCTTCCGCCTGGAAGAGGACTCCTATTCCGCCGGACGTGGCTTCCCCCCCTGGGCCGCAATCGTCCGCGACATTCGCCCCGCATCTACGGCGACCAGCCCCGACGCAGCGTACCGCTCCGCCGAAACGGCCGCACCTTGACCGTGTAAGCCTGAGTCCGCCCCCCGCCTCTTAAGCCGCGCAGCTATGATGCAGCGTACCGGTCGCCAGGAACCGCGGCCCCCCACCGACTGGCGTCGTCTCCACGCAGCTTCCCCCCACCGGCAGCCATCCCGCGCGACGTTCGCTCCACCCGAACTTCTAAGCCTGAGGTCGCTGCCCGACATTCGCCCGCTTCTAAAGCCCGCCGCCAGCCCGCAGCGTACTCCGCCAGGAACCGCAGCACCCCCCCGTCCGCCGGGGCCGCAGCCGTCCGCGACAATTCGCCCCGCCGCTACGGCGTCCAGCCCCGACTCAGCGTACCGCTCCGCCGGAACGGCCGCACCTTGACATTCGAATCCTGAGTCCGTCGCCCGACGCTCGCCCGCCGCTACAGCACGCCGCCAGGCTGCAGCGTACCGCTCGCCAGGAACCGCAGCACCCCCCATCCGCCGGGGCCGCAGCCGTCCCCGACATTTGCCCGCCGCTACAGCGTGCGGCCGGAATGCACCGTACCGTTACGCCGCGCAACCTCCCCGCACGGGCAGCCACCCCACGCGACGTTCGTTCCACAGGAACCTCTAGGCCTGAGTCCGCCACCCGACACTCGCCCCGCCGCTATGATGCAGCGTACCCCTCGCCAGGAACCGCAGAACCCCCGTCCGCCGGGGCCGCAGCCGTCCGCGACAATTCGCCCCGCCGCTACAGCGTGCAACTGGAATGCAGCACCGCATTGATCGCAATCTGGATGTCCACTACGTTCACTACTTGGTCGTCATTCAGATCGTTGAGTCCCGGCGCCTGTCCCAATGCCTCGTTCACCATCGCCTGAACGTCCGCCACCGTGAACATGCCGTCCTGGTCCAGGTCGCACGGGTTCGCCGTTACCGTCAGGGTCGTCGATCCCATGACTGAGTTGACCGTCGCGCTGATGGTGCTGCTCCCCATCGCCACGCCCGACGCCAGACCGCCCGAAGTGACGGTCGCCACCGACGGCGTCGACGACGCCCACGTCGCCAAAGCAGTCAAGCTCAGCATGCTGGTATCGGAGTAGGTGCCGGTGGCCATGAACTGTTGCGTCAGCCCCGCCCCCACCGAGGAGTTCGCCGGCGTCACCGCGATGGAGACCAGCGTCGGTGCCGTCACCGTAAGCGTAGTCGACCCACTGACCGGGTTAAGCGTGGCACTGATGCTGCTGGTGCCGGTGTTGGCAGCCGTCGCCAAGCCTCCGGAGACGATCGTCGCGACGCTCATATTTGCCGATGCCCACGTCACCTGTCCGGTGAGATCCTTTGTAGAAGCGTCGCTGTAAGTCCCCATAGCGGTGAACTGCCGGGTGAGTCCTTTCGCCACCGTAGGATTCGCCGGGGTCACGGCGATGGACTGCAAAGTGGCCGCCGGCCCGGTGGATACCACCAGGTTGACCGCCGTCCCCGGCGGCTCCGGCACGCCCCCGCCCGGATTGGTGCCGATCACGTCCCCCGCCGGCACCGTACTGCTCGGCGCGCTGGTAATCTGCCCCACGCTCAAGCCGGCGTTGACAATATTAGTCTCCGCGGTGGCCTCGGGCTGCGAGGTCACGTCCGGCGTATCGACGGCGGCTTGGATGACGGTGGAGTCCGTCGCCGTCACCGCTTGCGATCCGCCACCGCTCGCGGTCGCGGTGTTCACCTGCGGAGAAGTTGCGTTGCCGGCCACGTTGACCGTCACCGTAAGGGCGGCGTAGCTTTGCCCGGCGCCCAGCGTAGTCGAGTTGGTGCAGGCCGGCGCAGCTGAACAATCCCACGTGGACCCACCCGCCATGGAAACCAGCGTCTCTCCCGTGGGAAGAGTGTCCGTCACCGTCACCGTCTGGTTGATACTCGCCGTACCGGGGTTCGATACCCGGATGGTGTATTGCGCGTTCTGCTGGCCCGGCCCGAAGACCCCGCTATGCATTTTCGAGATCGCCAGCGCCGGCGCTCCCGCGCTGTTCGCCACCGGGAAACTGAACGGCGTCTCGACGTTGCAGCCGGCGCCCCCGGTATTCACAATCAGGATCGCGGAGTAGCCTACTGAGGCGATGTCGCCGGCCTCCAGTTGCATGGTCAATTGGCTGGAGCTTTGTACCGTGATCGTGCGGTAATCGGAATTACCGCCGGCGGTAGCGAAGTAGCCGTATGTGTTGCCGTTGGTCGTGAACCCCGTGCCTTTCACAATGATGCCGGCAGTACCCGCCGTCACCGTGGGGGTCGATTGCGTGGCAGCGGATACCACGCTCGAAACCGTCAGAGGAGCAGTAGTGCCCGCGACGTTGTAATTGGCGGTCGCCAGCAATTGGCCGTTCAAAAAGTAGCTATAGGGGCTGATGCTGCTACCTAAATCGCCCGTCCAACTGACGAAACTCACATTCGAATTGCCCACGGCAGCGATCGCCGTGGTGCCCGCATTGAACGGATAGAAAGCGTCGAGCACGCCGTCGGACCCGTTGTTGGTCGCGGGCGCCGGCGAACTGGTGACCTGCACCCCCGGACAATATTGCGACGAGACCGACGGCAGAACGATCACCCGAAAGTTATCCGTATAATTTGCGTTGTACTGGCCGCCGCCCGATGGGATCGTGACATTGATGCCGTTGGTATTGCCGCTCCCTGTCCCGTTCCAGCTATATTGCGTGTAATTCATGTTAGTGGTCACGGGTGAGAGCGTCGGGCGCGCACTAGGACAACTCACCCCGTTCAGCGGGCTGGCGCACAACGTCAAACTCTGCCCGGCCGCAAAGCCCGGCCCATCCTGAGAGGCGTCGAAATTCGCCGGCGTGTATGCCGTGACAATCGCGTTCGAGTGGCTGGTCTCCACTACCGACATAGGGAAGCCCGGAGAGAAGCCGAAGGTCGGGCTGTCGGTGGTGCTGGCGGTGATCGTGGTGACTGCGTCGTTCACAAAGAACGCCGTCACGGGGGCACTGGAGTCGAAATTCAGATAGTCCAGGTTGGTGCTGAGATACGACCTGTTGAATGAGGCGTACGGGTTCGCAAGCGGCACGTTCGCCCATTCGAAGAAGGTGTACCCGTTCTTGGCGGTGGCAGTCAGGGAAACGTCCTGACGATCCAGAAAGTAACTGGTGGATACCCCGTTGACGATCAGAGTGCCCGGCGCGGGCGATACCTGCAGCGTCCCGATATTGGCGGGCATCGCCCCATTGTTCGATGCAATCACCGGATTATACGGATGGACAGGAATGAAACTCGCCAGATAGTGCGTGTAAGCAGGCGCCGAGGCCGGGCTGAGCAGCGTGCCGTCGCCCGCCGAATTTGTGATCGTCACCGACTGGCCGGTGGTTTCCGAATTCAGATGCTGGCCCGCCGGATTCACGTTCCAGTTCCCAAAGAGATAGGGCTGCTGACTCTGAATCTGGAGCGTCTGACTATGCGCATCGAGTGGCACGCTCAAGATGTGCTGCGACCCGATGGCCCAATTTCCGAACACACAGGGCGCCGTACAGGTGTTGCCGTCTACCACCAGATTCAGCCCGGTGGGATTGCTGTCCACCGTCACCGCGGCAGGCCGGAAGCCGTACAGGCGCTCGATGCCGTCCACGTCGCCGCTACTGTATCGATTCTGGTCGGAGCTGAGTACGATGCCCGCCGGCAGCGTCTCCAGAACCGGCGACGTTCCGTAGCGCGTGAACAGGAATGAGCTGTATTCCATGATCGAGGCATAGTCGTACAGGCCGGAAGCTGCCTCGTTTTGCAGGATGTCGAAATTCCCGTATTGCGGCTTGTCGACGTTGTTCTCCATGTAATCGATGTAGTTATTCCGGTCGGGCCGCGACTGCTCATGGTACAACCCGAGCACATGCCCCATCTCGTGCAGCACGGTGTTGACCGTGCAGTTCTCCGCGCCGCCTATGGGCTGCGGCCCGCCCTGCATTCCGACAATCGCCTCGCAGGTCCCGCTATCGTCTCCCGCGGTCAAGGCGAACTGAACCACGTTCCCATCGTCCGGCCCGGCCGCCACCCACTGGACAACGCCCGCCAGTTGCGTGTTCGATGCGCCGATAGCTGCGTCGATGTTGGCGGCATCGACGCTGGTCCTGGTATAGGGCACGCGGACCACATCGTTTATCACCGGCCATAGGCCCGACGTGTACTGCAAGTTCGGCTCAATGGTCGCCGATTGCGGCCGCAGATGCATGCCGCCGCCGGCCAGTCGTCCCCGGAAACGGCCCTCCGCCACCTCGCGCTCGCTTCCCAGGATCATGTCGCTCTGGTAAACCGCCCGCCCGTCGATTACCTCATAGGCGATCCGCCGGCCATGGAGCAGGGTTGTTTCCAGGCGCGGGGGAATCTGTTCCGGCGCGGTGTAGTAGACGTTCACGAAGTCGGCCGCACCCGGCTGCCCCATCGCCTGCACCACGATCTGGTTGATCCCCGGACGGAGCGGCACCGGAGCCCTGGTTCTCCAGAGCAGCATGTGCCCGTCGGCGGACGATACGGTGGCGAGGTCGCTGAATCCGCGAAGATTCTTCCACTGGACCCGGATGCCGCCAGGCGTTCCGGCAAGGGTCCCACGGAGCACGATCGCCGGCTCGTTGGTGACAATCGTGTGGCCTTTGCGCGGTACCGGCTCGACGATTTTCAAGGCGCGTGTCTGGGCGAACGCGCCCGCGAAGGACAGGGCCATGCAGGCCAGGAAACGGAAATTCAGGCGAATCACACTCTCTCCGGGACGGGGAAATCGCTGCCAGTATACAGCACCGCCCAGGGAATCCGACCCGCCTGAATACGTAGGGAGGGTACCAGCCGCCTTCAGGATTGCGCGGCGAGCCGCAATTCGTCCTCGATCTCGTAGATGCGGTCTTCCAGTTTCCGCGTAGGAGAGTTTGCCGCCTTGGCGTCGTCCAATTTCTTCCGCGCGGCTGCCAATTGCTTCTGCAAAGCGGCCACTTTAGGGTCGGGTTTGGCCTCAGGCTTCGCTTCCGCCTTGCCTGCGGGGGCTTTGGCGGCGGGAACTTTTTCGCCCGCCGGCTTAGCGGCTTTCTTCGCCTTGCCCTTCGCCGAGGCCTTAAACCGGAACGCGGTCACCGCCGGCGGCGGCTTCAGCCCCGCGCCGAAATCCACCCGGTACTCCTCGGCAATCGACACCGCTTCCACCAGCAGTTCGCGATACCGCGCCTCCATCGCCTGCTTTGCCTGTGTCCGCAGGTTTTCACCCTGCTGTTTCCACTTCTGATAGTCGGAGATCACGTCGGCCATGAGATAGGTTGTAGCACGTCGCGGCCGGCAGTTTGCGGAGTTCTTAGAACCACCTTCACCCAGGTAGGTCTTGCTAAAGGCGAGATGTCTGGGATAATGAGTCCTGAGTAGTACATACAGACGATGCCTCGTTCCGCATCGGTCGCTTGGGGTGAAGGACCGGCGTGATATCGTGAAGTTCTGCGGCGTTCCGTCTCGGGCTGGCTCGCGAGGCGGTTGCGGATCGTTTACGGCCCCGGCATCGCTCCCGTAGGGTACTATATTCCATAAACGAGTTCAGTTTGCCCATGTCTCATATCCAGGGAAATGTGCTTCGTTCCGCCGCCCTTTCCTGCCGGAGTGGGCGTGACGGCACGTGTCCGCCCAATGTGGAGGTGCCGGCTTGGCTATCGGCACTGACCTAAACTCCAGCTCTTTACCGCAGGACATCCCCAGCGGGCAGCCATCCGAAACGCTACCGGCGGTCCGTGCGGGGCAGGATTTTGCCTGGCGATTTACCCTCGCGGCGTTCCTGCTGGCAGCTTTGCTGGCGGTCTTCGTGCAATGGCGCACTGGCGCGTGGCGGGACGATTTCAGCGCCACCGGCGATGAGTCCTCGCACTTCACGTCATCGGTGGCCATGAGCCGCTACCTGACTTCGGGACAACTGATGCATCCCTACCAGTTTGCCTCGCAGTATTACGTGCATTATCCCAAGCTGGCATTCGGGAAGTGGCCGCCGTTCTTCTACCTGCTCTCGGGCATCTGGTTTCTGATCTTCTCCCCTTCGCGGCTCACCGCCATGATATTCATCGCGCTGGAATCGGCTGCGCTGGCGGCCGTGGCCTACTGGGTGGCTTCGCGCCTGCTGCCTCCCCTGCTGGCACTTCTGGCGGCCCTGGCGGTCGTCGCAACCCCATTCTTTGCGCTTCACAGCACCATTTTCATGCTGGAACCGCAAACCGCCGCGCTCGGTCTTCTCTCTCTAATGGCGTTTCTTGCGGTATTGGAAGGCGTGGGTCTGTGGGCCGAGGCCGCCTTCATAGCGGCGTCCTGCGCGTGTATTCTGACCAAGGCGAATGGCTGGGCGGTATTGCTCTCAGCGGGAATCGGGTATCTTTTCCTACGCCGGCGCGCGAAGATTTCACTCTTCAGGCTGGCCGCCGTTTTTGCTCTCGTAGTGGCCATCTGCGCACCGTTCTATTACGTTTTCCTTCACGCCATGTCGGACGGCAATGTCAGCGGATCGCCGTCCCTCGCCTTCACAATGGCAGCCGTACCCAGCTACCTGCAGAATTCAGCGCTGGCGGTGGGGCCGGCGATCTCTGTCCTGCTGGTGGCGGCCCTCATCGCGTATCTGCTGGGAGCTTCCCGTGGGACCGGTCCCAGGCCGCTTGTGGTACTGCTTCTGGCATGGGCCGGAGGGGCGTTTCTCTTTCAGTCGGTAGTCCCCGCCAGTTTCGAGATCCGCCACCTGGCAATCGCTTTCCCGTGCCTGGTGCTCCTGGCCTTTGCCGGAGTTCGCGAGCTTTGCGACCGCTTCGAGCCCCGGTGGGCGCCGGCCGCCAGTGTCGCGCTCTTGCTGCTCACCATTCCATGGACCATGCCTGCGCGCTTTTCGGACCTCTTCCAGATTGCGGCCCCCGAGGTTGTCTCAGACCTTGCGAAGACAGTCAATAAAGCTGTGCTGGTGAGCTCCGACGGTCCTGATGAAGGCAGGATGGTGGCGTCCATGGCCGCCCTCGATCTGGAGAGGCGCTACATCTGTATTCGAGCCACCAAGCTTCTGGTAGACACAGACTGGGGAGCCGACGACTACCGCCTGCTGGTCTCGACCCCCGCCGATGTCTTGAAGAAGCTGGATTCCGTTCCGGTCGGCCTCGTCCTGATCCACGACATGGGTCGCCGTGAGCCATACAAGCACGACCTGTTATTGCGCGACGCCCTGCTCTCGGCTCCCGGCCAGTGGCGTGTGAAGCAAGTCCTCAAGGGCACATCGCCGGACGGCACGCCGGAGTCGCTCACCGTGTTCGAAAACTCGGCGAACGCCGCCAAACCCATCCTCAGCTTCCAAGTGGACATGCGGCGTAAACTCGGCAGGGTGCTGGCCACTCAATTCAACGACGAGTAGGGGCCGCCGACCTGACGCGCGCCGGCACCCGCAGACTCTGCTAGGCGGGAAGAGCCTTTCTGGCTTCGCGGTCCGGGTCGTTCTCCGCCTTGGAGACATCGTCGAAGACCATGGTTTCGCCTTTGGCGGAGGAATACTTCGGCCAGTTGGGGAGGCCGGCGCCATTGGGATTGCCAGTCTTCATGAATTGGAGTAAGGCGCCGGCCATTTTGGTGGAGAGGGCTCTAGGCCTGGGACCGCCGCCGGTGTGGGTGAACATCAGGTCTGTGTTATAGAACCAGAAGCTGATGTCGATGCAGTGGAACGCACGCAGGCGGTTGTCGAACAAGGGTGGCTGCCAGGTGAACCAGTTGACGTAAACGGGAGCGGGCTGCCGGGATTTGACGTCGGCCAGATCGACCACCGACTGACGATTGCTGCTGGCGAGCGTCCAGATTTCCACGGGCTTGCGGCCGGGGAAGGCCTTGGCGTAGGCGTCGACGACAGCCTGGGCCTTGTCGCCGAAACCGGCGCCGAAGCCGGCACGCTGCTTCAGGCGTTCGACGACCTGGTCCATGGTGATGGATTCGAGGGAAGAATCGGCCCAACTGACCGACTGCTCATTCTCGACGGAGCTGACGATCATGGGGACGTTGGCGGCGGACGGCGCGCCTTCAGGGTCATAGGGATGCTGGGGCAGAATGGCGCCATCGACGACGGGGCTGAAGCCGTGCGTCAGGCCGCCGCCGGGGCCGGATTCGCGCGCCAGATTCATCTGCGCGCGAGTGGCGATGGCATAGAAATCTTTCCAGGGCATGGACTGGAGCTTGTCGAGGTCATTGGAGGTGAGCCCGGCCTCCTTCACGACGGCGGCGCCCAACTGCTCGGAAGACGCTTTTTCGGCGGCGCGGCGGGAGGCTCCGCTGAGCACGACGGCTTTGTGGAACAGGCCTTTCGCCGACGGCATGGCGGTGAGGAGGCAGACCTTGGCGCCGCCGCCGGATTGACCCATGATGGTGACGTTGCCGGGATCGCCGCCGAAGTTGGCGATGTTGTCGCGCACCCATTCAAGCGCCGCGACGATGTCCATCATGCCGACGTTTCCGGAGGCGGCGAATTTCTCTCCGCCGACGCCGGCGAGGTTGCAGTAACCCAGAGGGCCGAGGCGGTGGTTGATGGAACAGAAGACAGCGTTACCCATGCGGGCGAAGTTTTCGCCGTTGTAGCCATCCTGCTCGATGCCGTTGCCATTGGTGAAGCCGCCGCCGTGGATCCAGAAGAGAACGGGCCGCTTCTTCGAGTCGTTGGCCGGCGTGAAGACGTTGATGCGGAGACAATCCTCGCTGACGTCGTCGTAGTTCCAGTGGTCGCGGAAAGAGGCGAATTTGTTGGCGTAGCGGTTGTCCATATTCTGCGGCGCGGTGTTGCCCCACCAGAGGGCGGGAAATACATCGCTCCACGGTTTGGGTTTTTGGGGAGGCATGAAGCGGTTGGCGCCGGAGGTGTCGGCGCCATAAGGCATGCCGAGGTAATACTGGATGCCGCGCAGGACATACCCCCGAACTTTTCCATATTGGGTATTGGTCAGGGCAATGTTATCTCCGACGAACAGGAGCTGTCCATCGTTGCCTTTCGCGGTACCGCTGGTGGGACCCGCCGCCGCTGTGGCGGTCACACTCATGGCGACTCCGGCTGAACCAGTCCCGAGCGCCTGCATAAATTTTCGTCTATTGGCCTTCATACTCATCAACCTCCTGCAAGGAACTAGTGTATATCCGGGCGGGATGCTCCGGATAAGGGTGAGAGTGTTCCCCACGGAAGCACGGAGATTGCGAAGGACACGGGGCGTCTAGCGCAGATTGAATTTTTTCATTTTGTAGCGCAGGGTGTCGCGGGTGACACGCAGGAGGCGGGCGGCCTGGGTCTGATTGCCGTTGGTTTTCTCGAGGGCGCGAACCAGAAGGCTGCGTTCGTTGTCTTCGAGGGACATGCCGTCCGCCGGAACGGCCGCGGCGGCACTCGCCGGCTCGGGACGAGAATCTCCATCCGGCCGGGAAATGGCGATCGGCAGGCTGGCGGGCGCGATTTGCGACGACTCTTCGAGGATCATGGCGCGCTCGATGGCGTTGCGCAGTTCGCGCACGTTGCCCGGCCAGTCGTGGAAGAGGAGGAGCTTGGCGGCGGAATCGGTGACGCCTTCAATGTTGCGCTTAAATTTACGGTTGTAATGCTCGATGAAAAAGCGCGTCAGCGGAACAATGTCGTCGGCGCGCTCACGGAGCGGTGGAATCAAGATCTGGATGACGTTGAGGCGGAAGTAGAGATCCTGGCGGAACGCGCCTTCTTTGACAGCCTCGCGGAGATTTTTGTTCGTGGCGGCGATGACTCGCAGGTCGAGCTGGATATCCTTGAGGCCTCCCAGGCGGCGGAAACTCTGGTCTTCGAGGACGCGAAGCAGCTTGGCCTGGAGCATGAGGGGGATTTCGCCCACTTCGTCGAGAAAGAGGGTGCCCTTGTCGGCCAGTTCGAAGATGCCGCGCTTTTGAGCGCGCGCATCGGTGAAAGCGCCCTTTTCGTAGCCGAAGAGCTCGCTTTCGAGGAGGGAATCGGGGATGGCGGCGCAGTTGATGGCGATGAAAGGCTCGGCCTGGCGGGTGCTTTGATAGTGCAAAGTTTTGGCGACGAGGTCCTTACCGGTTCCGTTCTCGCCTTCGAGGAGGATGGTGGTGGCTTCGCTCGCGGCCACGCGGCGGACGAAATTGAGGACATCGCGCATGGCCACCGATTCGGCGATGACCTCGCGCTTCTGGGGAGCGGATTCCTCGGTTACATCCTTAATGGTGGCGACGACGCCGGTGAGTTGGCCTTCCTCGTCGAACATCTGGGTGGTGCGCATGACGACAAGGCGTTCCATACCGTTTTCCATGCGCAGGCGAACGGTGGAGTTGGGCGCGCCGGAGGTTTGATTGAGGCCGACCAGCATGCCGCATCCGGGCTCGCAGACCGAACAGTTAAAGATCTCCTGACAGTGGCGGCCGAGCATCACTTCGGAGGACATGCCGAAGAGTTTTTCCGCCGACCGGTTGACGCCGGTGATGCGGAACTCGGGATCGTACAGGACCAAGGCGTCGGAAAGCTGGTCGAACACCGATTCCAACACACTGGTTTTCTGCCAGCCTGGGGTGAGCTTAGACATCGCGGCGTTGATCCCAAGTATAGCAAGGGGTTATTTGGGGCAATTGGCCCAAGGTGCGTCTTTTCCGGGGGGGAATGCCCCCCACTTTGAGGGGAGTTCGGGTTTTAACCTGATCGCGCAGCGTGAGATAGCGCGTGGAAGAGCAATTGCTTGGGTTGAATTCGGAGGCCTATGTCCTTTTTAAAATTGAAGACCGTTCTGCCTGCTGCCATTCTGGCGGGTGGGTTCCTGTTTTGCACCACTGCTTCTTATGGCACCGCCGAGTATGCCAAGAATACTAAGAAGTCCTGCACTTTCTGCCATGAAAAGGTGACCAGCGACAAGGAAGCAATGAAAGCCAACCTGAACGACGCCGGCAAGTATTACAAAGAGAAGAAAACCCTGGACGGCTATACGAAGAAGTAAGCGCGAGGAATGAGGTGGAGGCGCGGAGCCGTTCATGATGCAAACCGTCCAGTTATCGATCGCCGACAACCAGTATGCGACGCGGGTGCGGGAAGCTCTCACCCACAGTTGCGCCTGGCACGTGGACGCGGTCGAACGACCGGACCTCTCACGTTCCGGCGTGATGGTGCTGGACGAAGAGTCATTCGCTCGGCTGCCCCTCCCCCTGTCCAACCCCGGGCGGGTCGTGTTGATCGCCCGGCAGGAACCGCAAGCGCCGCAACTGGCGCAGGCCTGGGAGGCGGGGATTCTTTCGGTGGTGTCTGCGGAAGATCCCCTCGATACGGTGCTGCTGGCGATCATGGCGGCGGCGCTACGAGTGGAAAAAGCCCCGGCGCCCAGCCATACGAGTGGAATCACCCAGGTTTTCGGCTCCGAATCTGCGTCAATACCCCCAATCAAGCGGTCCCGCCGCGAAAAGCGTTGCAAAATTCAATAGGTTACCGTTCTTCCTGCTTGGTCTCCCGCGTGCACTAGCTTTCATTCTGAAAGGACAAACTGCCATGGACCGGTCTTTAGTAGAATTGGAGTCTATTGTCCGAAATAAGATCTGCGGCGTTTGCACGGAACGCACCGTGGAAGGCGACTGCGGGCTCGAGGAGCCCTCCAACTGCGCGTTGTTCCGTCTGTTTCCCCAGGTGGCGCAAGCCATTCAATCGGTGAAGAGCGACGACATTCAGCAGTATCTCGACGCGATCCGAAGTTCTGTCTGCGCGGTGTGCACCGACCAGGCGAAAGACGGATCGTGCGAGACGCGCCAGCAGGTGCGCTGCGCGCTGGACGCCTATCTGCCGCTGGTAGTGGACGCGATTGAAGAGGCCACCGGGAAAACATTCAGCAAACAGGGTTCAGGCATCGTGAGCGGTGGGTTTATCGACCGTTCGACGCTGCAGATTCAGTGTTGAGAATTGCCTGGAGGTAAGAAATGAACTTTTTGCCGTTGACGATTTTGTGGTCGCTTCTGGGAGTGTCCGTGCTGGCGCTATTCATTTGGCGCAAAGCGGTTTCGACCAAAGAAGACGACAGCCTGCACGTGCTGGACGGTGCTTCGGTCGAGAAGAGCGCCCAGCAGGCAGTGGTAGCCCAAAAGCTCGACCTCATCGATAAATGGGGCAAGATTTTGACCGTCGTGGCGCTGCTCTACGGCGTGATCCTAGGCGGCCTGTACGCCTGGCAAGTCTGGGTACAAAACACCAAGATCGGAGTGTAGCAGATGAAAACGAACCGGGCACTTACATCGATTGGCCGCAGGCTCGGTTCTGTCCTGATGGGGTTGATACTCGGGGCAGCCGGCGCCAAGGTTTACGCGGCCGAAAACGCGGCGCCGGCGGCCGATTGCACGTCGTGTCATGAGCAGCGCCAGAAGCTGGCGAAGAGCGCTCATAAGGACCTGACGTGCGATACCTGCCACGAGTCGCACGAGAAGTATCCTCACCCCGCCAATATCCCCAAACCGCAGTGTGTGACCTGCCATGCCGACCAGGCAAACGACTACGACCAGGGCGTTCACGGATTGGCCCGCAAGGCAGGCAACGACAGCGCTCCGGATTGCGCGGTGTGCCATGGCAGCGCGCACGAGATGCTTTCGCCCAAGTCGCAGGCTTTCCGGACGGCCGTACCGGATACCTGTGGAATGTGCCATAGCGATGAGGCGACGCAGTATCGTGGAAGCGTGCATGGCAAAGCACTGGCCGCCGGCATTACGCAGGCGCCGCTGTGCACCGATTGCCACGGGGAACACAAGATCATCAAACATACCAGCGAAGCGTCCCCGGTGAACGCGCTGCACATTCGCGATACGTGCGGCAGTTGCCATGGGAACGTGCGATTGACGCAGAAGTTCGGATTGCCCTCTGACCGGCTGGTGAGCTTCGATTCTTCATTCCACGGTCTGGCCGCCAAGGCGGGCAACCAGACGGTGGCGAACTGCGCGAGCTGCCACGGCGTGCATAACATTCTGCCGTCGTCCGATCCCAATTCGACCATCAATCCCAAGAATCTGCCGAAGACGTGCGGGCAGTGTCATCCCGGGGCCGGTACGCGGTTCGCCATCAGCGAAGTGCACGTGGCGGAGGGCAAGAGCGAGCCGCCGCTGTTGCGCTGGGTACGGCAATTTTACCTGCTGGTGATCCCGGTAACCATTGGGCTGATGATCCTGCACCAGGGCGGCGATTGGGTGCGCAAGCTGGTCCGGCTGCGGTTCCAAAAGCGCGTTGCCAGGCGCCATTCTTCGGCAAGCGGACAGGACGGACATATCCGCATGCTGCCATTCGAACGCGTACAGCATGCGCTGCTGGCCACCTCTTTTATGGTCCTGGTCTGGACCGGGTTTGCGCTGAAGTACCCGGACACGTGGTGGGCGCGCCCGCTGCTGTTGATCGAAGGAACCCACTCCATCCGCAGCATTGTGCATCGCGTGGCGGCGGCGATTTTCGTGATGGTGTCGGTGACGCATCTGGTCTCGCTAATGGTCAACCGCAAGCTGCGCAATCATTGGAAGGAAATGCTACCGAGACTGGAGGACGCGCGGGAAGCCGGCGCGGGATTTGCGTACAACATCGGGATCGGTTCGGAGCCGCCGGTGCGGTCGCCTCACAGTTACGTAGAGAAAGCGGAATATTGGGCGGTGGTGTGGGGGGCCATTGTGATGGCATCCACGGGGCTGCTGCTTTGGGCCAACAATCTGGCGTTGAAATTCCTGCCCAAGAGCTGGCTGGACGTGGCGACGTCGGTCCACTTTTACGAAGCACTGTTGGCCACGCTGGCGATCCTGGTATGGCACTTCTATTCGATTATTTTCGACCCTGATATTTATCCTTTGAACACTGCATTTCTGACTGGGTACAGTTCGAAAAAGACTGAGCACTCGAAAGACGAGCAACCGATTCACGCGGCGGGAGACTGACTGTTACATGGCAACCGAAAATCAACCTCAGCGGGGCTGGCTGTCCCCGCTCATCCACCTTTCCAACAACTGGATCAGCCTGGCCGGAGTGATCATCGTCACCACCGCGACAGTTTTCTGGCTTTTCCTGCTTCCTGTTACTTTGCGGGGAGAAGCGACCAACCCGTACATCGGGATTCTGGTATTTCTGGGGCTTCCGGCGCCGTTCTTTACAGGGCTGATCCTGATTCCTCTGGGGATCTGGCTGAAGCGGCGGCGCGAAGGCCGCAGGGGCATCTATCCCGCCGATTTTCCGACGTTGACCTGGGGCAACTTCGAATTGCGCAAGTTGACTTACTTCTTCGGCGCGACGACGCTGTTGAATATTGTGATCGCGAGCCAGCTCACGTATGGCGCGATCAACTATATGGACGGCGTGACATTCTGCGGGCAGACCTGCCACACGGTGATGCAGCCGGAGTACACGGCGTACCAGAATTCGCCGCACTCGCGGGTGGAGTGCGTGAAGTGCCACATTGGGCCGGGCGCCGGCTGGTTCGTCAAGAGCAAGCTCTCCGGTGTGGGACAAGTGGTGGCGGTGACGCTCCACAACTACCCCACGCCGATCCCCACACCGGTCCATAATCTGCGTCCGGCGCGGGAAACCTGCGAGCAGTGCCACTGGCCGCAGAAATACGGTGAAGACCGGCTGAAGGTGATTCCCAAATACGCCAGCGATGAGACCAACACGCTGACCAAGACGGTGCTGCTGATGAAGATCGGCGGGGGGAACAAAGGCATCGGGATTCACGGTACGCATCTGGGTCCGGGAGTGACCATCACGTATGGCCATTCCGACCAGGCGCGCCAGAACATCCCGTGGGTGGAGTACGACAACAAGGGCAAGAAGACGGTGTACGCCACCGCTGACGCCAAGCCGGACGGCGCGGGCTTGACCAAGCGCACCATGGACTGCATGGATTGCCACAACCGGCCGGCGCATAGCTACGATCTGCCGGATGGCGGCGTGAATAAGGCGATGAATAACGGCTCGATTTCGGCGTCACTGCCTTTCGCCAAGAAGGAAGCAGTGGCCATCATCAAGCTCCCCTACCTATCGCGCGACGAGGCGGCGGCCAAGATTCCGATGGCGTTCGAGAAGTTCTATCAGGACACTTATCCGGCCATCTGGGCACAGCGGCAGGCAGAGGTGAAAGCTTCCGCCAATGGCGTGCTGGCGGTGTGGGACCGCAACGTTTTCCCGGCTATGAAAGTCACCTGGGGCGCCTATCCCATGAATATCGGGCACGAGGATTTCCCGGGATGCTTCCGCTGCCACGACGGCGCGCATTCGTCGAAATCGGGGGATTCGATCACGCAGGATTGCAACGCGTGCCACAATCTTTTGGCGGACGACGAAGCGAATCCCAAAGTCCTCACTAGCCTGGGGATCGAGGAGAAGAAAGACAAGTAGTCAGTTCTCGGTGGGCGCGCGCTCCATGTGGTCCACCACGATCATCTGGACGGGGACCTTGGTCGCCTGCAGGTGGAGTCCGAGCGTAGCAATGGCGTTCTGGACGGCGGAGAATTCAGCGGCACCGGATGCAGCCGGGCCGCCATTGGGGTCCTCGTTATTCCAAGTGAGTTTGAAGCTGTACTTGCCCTCGGCGTTGGTGCGATCGACCACGGTCGCGTCGAGGTTGCGGGCAAAAGCGTCGGCAACATCCGGCATGGAAAGCGCAGTCAGTTCCATGGTGACCAAGCCATTGTTGCTATTCACGCCCGTTCCGCTACGGCCGCCGGCGTACTCCACCGGCGTAATCTTCAGTCCGCCTTTGGTCACCACCAGAGCGTAACCCGGTAGTTCCTTCGTCTCGGTGTGCGCGGCGAGCTTGAATCGCTCTTCCAGCATGGTGCGCAGCATCGCCGGCCGTTGGGGGTTTTCGGTCCCCTCGGGATATTTGGCGGTGACGTCGAAGCGCGCGTTTTCCATCCACTCGGGACACGTCACCTGGTACGGCTTGACGTTATAGGCCCGTTCGACCAGCCGTTTCAGGCTCTGGTTCACCATGACCAACTGGCCTTTGGTCCCATTGGACGAACTGCCGCTGCTGCCACTGGTATTCGCTTTGATGAAGGCGGCTTCGAACGATGGCTTGGATTCTGTCTGCGCGAACAGCGCACCCGCGGCCAATAGGATGAACGTAAATCGCATATGCATAAGACGGACGCCGCCCCTTCTCCGTTGGCCCCAATTTTGTAACCGGATCGACACACCGGCCCGATACAATCAACTCTACCTCGATCCTTATATGCGACTTCAGCTTCCGCTTGCGCTCTTCCTGGCTGCCGCATCGCTGGCCGCCGCCGCCGATTTCCGGATCTACGCCATCGACGTGGAGGGCGGAAAGTCCACCCTGTACGTCTCGCCATCGGGCGAATCGATGCTGGTGGACACGGGGTACGACGGCTTTCACGACCGCGATGCCGGCCGCATCCTGGCGGCCGCGCGCGACGCCGGCATTCACCAGATCGACTACCTGGTGATCACGCATTATCATAAGGACCACGCCGGCGGGGTGCCGCAGCTCGCCGCCAAAATCAAGATCGTCAATTTCCTGGATCACGGGGAAAACTTCGAACAGGTCAAAGACACCCACGAAATGCTCCAGCGGTACGAGCTGGCGCGCGCCCAGGCGAAGCACTTCGTGGTGCGCGCCGACGATGCCATTCCCATCCACGGCATCCAGGCCGTAGTGGTGACGGCCGCCGGCAAAGCCATCGACAAACCGCTGACCGGCGGGGGGCAACCGAATCCGCAGTGCGACAGCTACAAGCCGATCGCGGTCGACACCGGCGAGAACGCCCATTCCATCGGTCTGCTGATGACTTACGGCGCGTTCCGGCTGGTCGACCTGGGCGATCTCTACTGGAATCAGGAGCACGATCTGGCCTGCCCGGTGAATAAACTGGGCCCGGTGGACGTCTACATGACCACGCATCATGGCAAGAAGACCTCGGGATCGCCGCAAATGGTGTGGGCGCTCGCGCCGAAAGTCGCGGTGATGAATAACGGTCCGGACACCGGTGGATCGGAGCAAGCCTGGCAGACGATCCACGATTCGCCCGGGTTCCTCGACCTGTGGCAACTTCACTTCGCCGCCAGGAACGATGCCGCGCACAATGCGCCCGAATCGATGATCGCCAACCTCAAAGGCGGCGACCAGTGCCAGGGAAACTGGATCGAGATTACAGCGCGGCAGGACGGCACATTTACGGTGACGAACGGCCGCAACCAGTACGCTAAATCGTACGGCGAATAAATCCGGCGATTAATATTATTTATAATACTGCGATCTTGCATTTGGAAAACTTGTAGGATACACTCAGACTTAGTTTCAACATGCTGCACACGTCTTCATTTCGGGCCGTACAATCCTCGCTCGCTGTCGCTGTAGTAATTCCCGTAGGCATTATTATTACCGGCCCCGCTTAGAGGCAACGGAACAAGGTTCCAAGGCCATCGGCGGGGGAAACGGACCCGCGGATGGCCTTTTTTGTTATGTACCGTTTCTGATTGAGGCACAACTCATGTCGACATTAATGAACGGCGCCACGATGCTTCTGGAATGCCTGGTGCGCGAGGGCGTGGATGTCATGTTCGGATATCCGGGCGGCGTCACACTTCCTTTCTACGACGCGCTCTACGAACACCACGTGCGCCACGTGCTGGTGCGGCACGAACAGAACGCGGCTTTCGCGGCGGAAGGGTACGCGCGCGCCACCGGCAGGACGGGCGTCTGCTGTGCGACCTCAGGCCCCGGCGCCACCAACCTGACCACCGGCTTGGTGGACGCCATGATGGATTCCATTCCCATGGTCGCCATCACCGGCCAGGTGTCCAGCAAACTGATTGGCAGCGACGCGTTCCAGGAAGCCGACACCTTCGGCCTCACGCGCCCGTGCACTAAGCACAACTTCCTGGTGAAGAAAATCGAAGACCTCGCGCAGATCGTGCACGAGGCGTTTTATATCGCGTCCAGCGGGCGGCCCGGCCCGGTGCTGGTGGATGTGACGAAAGACGTGCTCACCGGCCAGGGCCACTATCAGCCGGTGACGTCGATTCACCTGCCGGGGTACAAAGTCTTCACCGAGGGCCACACCGGACAGATCCGGCGTGCCGCGCAGATGATTCAGGAAGCGCACCGGCCGCTGGTTTACGCGGGCGGCGGAATTGTAGCGGCGGGCGCATCGGCGGAGTTGCGGCAACTGGTGGAACTCACCGACGTTCCGGCGGTCAATACTCTGATGGGCCTGGGCACGATGCCTTCCGGGCACCCCAATTTCATCAGCATGCCCGGCATGCACGGCAGCTATGCCGCCAATTTGGCGATGACGGGCAGCGACCTGCTGATTGCTCTGGGGGTGCGCTTCGACGATCGCGTGACGGGCCGACTGGCGGCGTTCGCGCCGCACGCCAAAGTGATTCACGTAGATATCGACCCGGCCGAAGTGGGTAAGATTCGCACCCCCGAGGTTCCGATTGTGGGCGATGTGAAGCGCGTGCTCGGCAAATTGAACAAGATGATCGCCGAGAATCCGGCGCCCGCCGACGAAGCGCGCACGGCCGCGCGGCGCGCGTGGTGGAAGCAGATCCGCGGGTGGAAAGAGGAGCATCCGCTGCAAGCGGTGACTTCCGATACGGAGATCAAGCCGCAGCACCTGATGGCGGAAATCGACCGGGTCTCGCAGGGCAACGCCATCGTCTGTTCCGACGTGGGGCAGCACCAGATGTGGGCGGCGCAATTGGTGCGCTTCAACGAGCCGCGGCTGTGGATCAACTCGGGCGGGTTGGGATCGATGGGATTCGGGCTGCCTGCGGCGGTGGGCGCGCAATTCGCACATCCGGGCAAGCTGGTGTTCGCGCTGGTGGGCGACGGTGGCTTCCAGATGTCGATTCCGGAATTGGGGACGATCGCGACGCATGCGCTCCCCATCAAGATCATCGTGATGAACAACGGCTATCTGGGGATGGTGCGGCAGTGGCAGGAGCTCTTCTACAACAATCGCCTCAGCTCGGTGACGCTGGATTGTTTCCCCGACGCCGAAAAGCTGGCCGGTGCATACGGCTTCAAGGGTAAGACGGTGGACAAGCCGTGGGAACTGGCGGACGCGCTGGCGGAAGCGGTGCGCGAGCCGGGACCGTACCTGTTGAACGTGAAGGTGACGCCGTTCGAGTGCGTGTACCCCATGGTGCCCGCGGGCGCCGGCATTCAGGAAATGGTGCTCGGTCCGCCGCAACCGGTGGCCGTGCCCAGCAAGTGAGACTCCGACCATGCTGCAAGTAATTTCTCTTCTTCTGGAAAATAAGCCGGGCGCGCTGATGCGCGTGACCGGACTGTTGAGCCAGCGCGGCTACAACATTGAGAGTCTGACGGTGGCGCGCACGCTGGACCCGGCGCTCTCGCGTATGACCATCGTGGTAGACGTGGAAGGCGCGCTGCGTCCGCAGGTGATCAAGCAGATGAATCGCCTGATCAACGTGCTGCAGGCGACGGACCTGACGGAGTCGCCGGCGGTGGTGCGGGAACTGGTGCTGGTTCGCATTCGCACTCCTCAGGAATCGCGCACCGCGGTGTTGAAAGAGGCCGAGATCTTCGGCGGGCGGGTGGTGGATTCGTCCACCGAGGGTTATGCCATTGAAGCGACGGGCGACCCGGAGAAATTGAACGAGTTTGTGGATGTGATGCGGTCTTACGGCGAGATCGACGTGACGAGATCGGGAACGCTGGCGATCGCGCTGGAGAATAAGAAGCTGCGGCTGCAGCCTCCAGTGCCGACGCGTGCGGGGTTGGAACTGGTGACAGATCCACGGCCGTAACGATTCGCTACCACGAAAGTTTGAAAAACACTTTTGGAGCAGACATGTCGAGACGATTTTACGAAAAAGACGGCAACCTGGATTATTTGAACGGGCGCACGGTCGCCATTATCGGGTACGGTAGCCAGGGCCACGCGCATGCATTGAATCTGCGCGATTCCGGTGTGGACGTGGTGGTCGGGCTTTATGCCGGCAGCAAGTCCTGGGCGAAGGCGGAAGCCGCCGGATTGAAAGTCGCCACCACCGCCGATGCGGCCAAGATGGCCGACGTGGTGATGATCCTGGTGGCCGACCATATTCAGGGCGATCTCTATAACGAATCCATCGCGCCGCACATGACGCCCGGCAAGACGCTCATGTTCGCGCACGGATTCAATATCCACTTCCAGCAGATCGCACCGCCCGCGGGCGTCGATGTTTCCATGGTGGCGCCCAAGGCGCCGGGCCATCGCGTGCGCGAGTTGTACACCGAAGGCGTGGGAGTGCCGGCGCTGGTGGCTGTCCACCAGAACGCTACCGGCGAGGCGCTGGAGCGCGCGCTGGCGTATGCGTTGGCGCTGGGTTGTCTGAAAGCCGGGGTGATCGAGACCAATTTCCGCGAAGAGACGGAGAGCGATCTGTTCGGCGAGCAGGCGGTGCTGTGTGGCGGCGCGGCGGAACTGATTCGCGCCGGGTTTGAGACGCTGGTGGCGGCGGGATACGCTCCCGAAATCGCTTACTTCGAGTGCCTGCACGAACTCAAGCTGATCGTCGACCTGATTCAGGAAGGCGGCCTGGGCTACATGCGCTATTCCGTGTCGGACACCGCGGAGTACGGCGATTACACGCGCGGTCCGCGGGTGGTGAATGAGCAGACGCGCGCCGAAATGAAGAAGATTCTGGCGGAGATTCAGTCCGGCGAATTCGCGCGCCAGTGGATCGCCGAAAACAAAAGCGGTCGCCACAATTTCCTGAAGATGCGTGAGGAAGCGCGCCATCAGCCGGTGGAAAAAGTGGGCCGCGAGCTGCGCGAAATGATGACGTTCCTCAAGAAGAAAAAGGAAGTCGGAATCCCGCAGGAAGCCGGACAGTAATTTTGCAGTAAGGTCACCGCTATGAAAATCTCGACGTTCGATACCACTCTCCGGGACGGCACGCAGGGCGAATCCGTCTCCTTCTCGGTGGAGGACAAAATCCTCATTACCCAGAAGCTGGACGAATTCGGGATCGATTACATCGAGGGCGGATGGCCGGGCTCGAACCCCAAGGATCGCGAGTTCTTCAGCGCAGCTGCCGATCTCAAGCTCAAGCATGCGCGCCTGACCGCGTTCGGTTCCACGCGGTTCGCGCGCAATACGGTGGAGGAAGACCGCAATGTCCGCGGGCTGGTGGAGGCGGGCACACCGGCGGTTTCGATCTTCGGCAAAACTTGGGATCTGCACGTGGCGCGCGCTCTCGGGATTTCGCTCGACGAGAATCTCAAGCTGATCTCGGAGACCGTGAAGTACCTGGTGGATCACGGCAAGGAAGTGATCTACGACGCCGAGCATTTCTTCGACGGCTACACGGCCAATCCGGAGTATGCCCTGCGCACGCTGGAAGCTGCGCAGCGCGCCGGAGCGTCTGTGCTGTGCCTCTGCGATACCAATGGCGGCACCATCACGTTCCGGCTGGTGGAGGCAGTGGCCGAAGTGCGCAAGCGCTTCGACGGCGTGATCGGCATTCACACGCATAACGATTCCGACCTGGCGGTGGCGAATACGATCGCCGCGGTGGAAGCGGGCGCCACTCATGTGCAAGGCTGCATGAACGGCTACGGCGAGCGCTGCGGCAACGCCAACCTGGCGTCGGTGATCACCAATCTGGAGCTCAAGCTGGGGCATACCACGGTTGGTCCCGAAAGGCTGACAGGGTTGACGTCGGTGTGCCGTTACATCGCCGAACTGGCGAATCTGCCCTTGCCCAACGCACAGCCCTTCGTGGGCAAAAGCGCGTTCGCGCATAAGGGCGGCGTGCACGTGGCGGCGGTATTAAAAGACGCCGCGACTTACGAACACATCAAGCCGGAAGCGGTTGGCAACCGGCAGCGCGTCCTGGTGAGCGATCTCTCGGGGCGCGGTAATATTCTGTACAAGCTGAAGCAGCACGGCCTGGCCGGCCGGCTGGACGAGGATTCGCGCCGCGAACTGCTGGAACGCATCAAGCAGATGGAATACGAAGGCTACGAACTGGAAGCGGCCGAAGGCACGTTCGAACTGCTGGTGCGGGAAGCGCTGAATCCGGGGCTCCATTTCTTCGAAGTGGACAGCTACGAAGTTTCGACGCGTACGGCATCGCCGGCTACGCAGGCGCAGACTTCGGCTACTGTGACGCTGCAGGCGCGGGACGGCGTCCACACCGCGACGGCGACGGGGAACGGGCCGTTCCACGCGCTGCATGAGTGCCTGCGCAAGTGCCTCTCAAAGGTCTACCCGCAGATTGCCAATGTGCGGCTGACGGATTATAAAGTGCGCGTGCTCGATTCGCGGAAGGGCACGGCGGCGCGGGTGCGGGTGCTGATCGAATGGTCGGACAATCGCAGGAGTTGGGCGACGGTGGGCGTTTCCGACAACGTCATTGAGGCGAGCTGGGTGGCGCTGGTGGATGCGATCCGGCTGGAGTTGATGCGGCTGACGGAGAAGGACACTTCGATCGAGAAGGCGGTTGAGGACTACTGTTGGGGCGTGTGAGGGTTTACCACGGAGGCACGGAGACACGGGGAAAACGGCCCACCGCAGAGACGCAGAGACGCGGAGAAGAACAGAACACGGAGGGGGCAGAGGGGACAGGCTCCGTGGGTAGAGGGTCGTTGGTCCGCGATTCACCCGGCCTTTTGGGGGTTTCTCTGTGAGTCGACGCATCTCGAGAAGTTTTCTTCTGGCAGGACTCGCATTCCTGGCTGGCGCGCAGCCGAACCGTCCTGACGGACTGTATGCGGAAATCACGACTCCGAAGGGAGTGATTGTGGCGCGGCTTGAAATGGAGCTCGTGCCGATGACCGTCGCCAACTTTGTCGGGCTGGCAGAGGGCACTATTGCGAATGCGGCCTTCGACCCGGGGCGGCCTTATTTCGACGGCACGACCTGGCATCGCGTGGAGGCCGGGCACGTGATCCAGACCGGCATTCCGCAATCTTCGCGGGCGCGTGGGCCGGGGTATACGTTTCCCAACGAGATTCACGCAGGCCTGAGCCACAATCATCTCGGCGCGTTGAATATGGCCAACGGCGGCCCCAATACCAACGCCTCGCAGTTCTGCATCATGCTCGGCGACCGCTCTTATCTGGACGGCGACTATACCGTCTTCGGCGATACGGTGGAGGGCTTGGACGTGGTGCAGCGAATCGCCAAGGGCGACCCGATCGAGACCATCCGCATCGTTCGCGTGGGCGCGAAGGCGCAGGCCTTCCATCCGACCACTGCGTCGTTTCAGGCGATGGTGAAGGCGGCGGAGGTGCGTGTCTCCGAGCATGTCGAGAAAAAGAAAATCGCCGAGCGGGACTGGATCGCGCACAATTATCCCAAGGCGGCCGGGCCGGAAGGCGGCGTGCTCACTGAGCAGTTGTCGCCGCCGCGCGACGGTGCGACCGCAGGCGGTGCGCTGCGTGTGAAATATAGCGGCAGGGAAATGCGCTACAAGGGGCTGGTTGCGGGCTGGGACGGCCCTCCGCTGGAAGCAGTGGCATTCGCCAGCAGAGAGGATGGCTTGCCGGGATTCGAAGATGCGCCGCGCGTTTTCGTGTACGAACCGGGCACGACGAAGATCAATGCCGGGCTCGACAGCGTGATCGCCGGCATGCGGCCGGGAGAGCGCAGGGTGGCGATTGTGCCGGCAGCCCTGGGCTACGGGCGGTCGGGGAGTTATCCGCCGGCCGCACCCGGCAAGCGGCGATTTGTGGTGTCGCCAAATGCGCTGCTGGTGTACGAAGTGGAAGTGGAGTAGCCCCCCGCTCTACGGATGCAGCAGGGCGTGAATCACCAGTTGCACGTCCACCACGTTGACGAAGCCGTCGCCATTCTGGTCATGCGATAAGGGGAGCTTACCGAGCATTTCGTTGAGCATCCGCTGCACGTCGGCGACCGTGACGGCGCCATTGCCGTCGATATCGAACGGCACGCCCACGGTGATATTGGTGTCGTCGGTGAGCAGGAGCGATCCGGAAAAGCCGCCGCCTTGCAGCGTCACTTGATTCGTTATTACGGCGGGCGCGTTGGAGGCGACGTTCACCGTCACGACGATATCGGGATAGGCCGCTCCGGCTGCCAGCGAATCGCTGCGCGTGCAGGTGGCGTTGGAGGAGTTGCACGTCCAGTTGGCGCCCGAGATGGAAGCAAGCGTCAGGCCCGCGGGTAGAGTTTCGGTCACAGTGACGGCGCCCGTGGTGGCTCCTCCCCCGGCCAGATTGCTGACCGTAATGATGTAAGCGGCGCCCATCTGGCCCTTGGTAAAGGACGGCGTATGGGCTTCGCCAAACGTGAGGTTGGGCGCCTGCACGAAGGTGGCGGTCACGATATGAACGCTCGACATCGTGAGGGCCTGGGGATTGGCGGTTCCCGTCAGATCGCCGCTGAAACCCGCGAAGCTATAACCGGCATTCGGTTGGGCGGTCAACTGCAGCGCATAGTTCGGCGGGTAATAAGAATTGCCGAACGTCTTATCGGGAACGATGGAGCCGCTGTTCGGGGGCGAAACCTGGAGCGAGAGCAGATAGCCCGCGGTAACGGTAAAGCCTCCCGATAGAAGGGCGTCTTCGGCGCCGGTGGCCATCACGACGGAAATGGTTCCGAGAGGCGCGCTGCCGGACAGCGTGATGTTGGCCGTAGCGGCAGTCGGGCTGGTGACGGTGAGGCTGTTGACAGTGATATCAGGCCCGAAATTGGCCACAGTGACGCCTTGCGCGAAGTGGGTACCGGTGCCCACGATCGCCACGCTGGGAAGATTCTGCCCCTGGAATCCGGTGTTCCGGTTGACGCTGGCGATGGCCGCGGCCGAGGCACAGGCGGATTGCGTGAAGAAGGTGGAATCCGCGGCGGCGACCTGGCCCGAGAGGTCGGCGGCTTGCGCCACCACGTGGAAATAGCCGCTCCCCGGCACGGTGATACTGAACGGCAGGAGCGCGGTCGGAATGGTGGTGTAGCTGAGGCCTTCGTCGAGACTGAGCCGAACGGCGGAGAGCGCCGCGCCATTCACGCCGGGCGAGGCGTTCACGGTAATGGTTTCACAGGTAGTGGGCGCCTGGTCCACGGCCTGCGACTGCAGAACGATGTTGGGAGGCGCGCCGCCGATCACGACATCGATGCTGGTGGAAATCGGATTCCCATCGCTATCGGTGGCGGTGAGCGTGATGGTGTGGTTACCGGGCTGGAGCGTGACTTCCAGCGGAGAGCCGGTGCCCAAGACTCCCTGCAGGTTGGAACTCCATTGCAGGGCCGTTCCCGACAGCTCGCCGTCATCCACGTCGAGTGCCGTGCCGGTGAGATGAAGCTTGTCGCTGGCGGGCTGCACCAATCCGTCGGCCGGGGTGTAGATCTGGACTACGTTAGGAGCATGCTTCAGCACGGTGAAATTGGGCGACGTGGCGCTGCCGGTGTTGACGCCGTCGGAGACCAAGACACGGATCAGGGCATTCGTCGAGCCCGGCATCTGCGCAAAATCGACGACCATCGAAGTGTTGTTCTGGCTGTTGCCGATGGGCTCCCAGGTGGTCCCGTTGTCGGCGGAATAGAGCAACACGGAATAGAACGCGGTAGCTCCCGACACCGTCCAGGAAATCGATTGCCGAGTGCTGCCGATGAAGCCGGCGGCCGGCGCTGTGATGGCAACCAGCGGCGGAGCCCCACTCAAAGTGATGCGTCCCAGTTCGATGGCGGAAGCATTCTTCAGAACGATGGCGGCGGCGCCTGCCTGTACGGGTATTACTTCTGAAAAGGAAGGATTGGCAACCACGTCGATGCCAGAGGTTTCGGTCTCCGAGGTCTGCGGCGTAAACTGGCGCGTGAACAATGCCTGACCGGCGGAGTTCTGCACGACCAGGCTATAGGGGCCGGATCCCGGGTCGGTGTTCCCCCGCAAGGCAAAGGTAAATAGCGGGTCGAAATGCGCGGTCTGTCCTGTAATGGCGCCCCTCACCTGCCAATACTGTCCGGCGGGTCCCACCGCGGCTCGGGCCGTCATCGCGCGCCGCTCGGTCACGGCAGTGGACGAGGTAGAGAGGACGGCGCCGCCGTTGAGAGTCTGGAGCACCGTTTTGTAGCGCTGGGGCGAGATCCAACGCGGCGTGCAATAGCTCATGATGTCGTAGGTGTAGTTGGGATCGATGGGCTTGCGAGCGGCTACGTCGAACCCCACCTCGAACTGATTCTGACTTTGCACGTTATTGTCGGTGAACGGCCAATCGGTGGTATCGTCGGCGGCGCGGTTGTAGCATCCGGGAGGCGAGCCGAGAGACTTGGGAATGATCGTATTGGTATGCTTCAAGCCCAGGGTGTGTCCGGTTTCGTGGGCAATCACTTCGAGGTTGGTCTCCACTCCGAGGCGGGTGACGTTGGTCTTGGCGGCGGCGCCATGCGAAAGAACGCCGTTCGCTTGTCCGCCGGTGAGGCCCAATTGATTGAGAGGGCGGATCATCCCGAAATATATGGTGTAGCTCTTGGATTGGAGGTCGTTCGCAAGTTCGAACAGACCGTAATTCGACGCCACCTCTTTGACCACGTTGTCCCACCAGTCGCCATCGGGGTCGGTCTCATTCGTGACATCCAGGTAAACCGAGAGCCGGGTGCCGCTGGTGGTTACTAAGTTGGTGGGATAGAGCTTGGATACCAGGCCGGTAAGTCCGATGAGGTTGCTGCCCAGGGCGCAGTTCCAGTCGCCAGTCGTCGCACCCGCCACTTTGGGAGAATCGCAGACGGTCACGCCCCTGAGGTGGAGAACGCCGGTATCGCGGCTGGTGATATTCAAGGTGGAGGACTCCAGCACGTTGGCGGATGAATCCAGGACATCGAGTTGCGCCGTCCAGTTTCCAGTGGGGGGAGTGAAGTAGAAGTCCATCGAGCGGCAGGCAGAGGTTTGCGCGCGTTGCGAGAGGGGCCCGCAGTTCGGCGCCACGGTCATGGTCTTACTTTCGGTAGCTACTCCCGATAATTTGACGGTGACGGTGCCTACCGCGTCCACCTGATCGAGATAGACCCGCAGCACCGCGGGCTTTCCGGAAACGATGGGCACCGGCGGCTCGCCGTTGGCCGTCAGGCTGGCTTTCAGATCGGCCAGCGTCTGGTATTGCTGAATGGCTTGTGTCACCTCGACGCTGTCGACGCCGATGATGGTGCACACCTTGAGGTCGTCAATGCCTGTTTCGTTGACCTGTCCGGAGAGGGTGACTTTGGCGATCTTGTTACCCGTGCTGTTGACGCTCAGGAAGCCCCAGGTGTCAAAGAGCTGGGTGGAGTTGTTGAAATTGGGGGCGCCGGCGGCGGTGTCGAGGACAGTACCGTTGGAATCGTAGGCGGTGAGGGTGACCGGAACGTAGGAATTGTAGTAGAGCGAGACGTCGGAGGCCGGCCTTGCCGGAACAATATCGCGCGCGGCGGCAGGGTCCAGCCAGAACGCGCTGGTGATTCCGGAGGGATCGTTACGCGTGTTGCCGGTTCCGCCGAAGGGCTCCTCGATGAGGCTCAGCCATCCGGGTGAGGCGATCCCTTCGAAGACCGGGATCGGTTGGGCGTCGGCAAGCCCTTCGAAGGTGGCAAGAGTGCAGGCTTTGCCATTCTGGACGGTGCCCCGGGGCCGCACGGTGGGGCGCCGTTCGGTTGACGTCTGACGGAGGCCGCGGGATAGGGACTGCATGCGCGGCGGCTCCTGGGCGTGCACCGCAACGGCGCAAAGCAGGGCGAGGGCAGAGATCGGCAGACGGGAGACACAATGATGGCGCAGTGAGATTCTCCTTCGATGGCGCGAGTAGGTTAGAAAAACGATACCGCGTAACTGAGCGGAGAATCCACCGAAAAGGTGAGATCGAAAGATTGGCAGCCCTTTTTCAGAGCATGCCGGGGATGGGCGCGGTTCGAATCCGCACGCAGGCGGATCAGGCCGGGCCGGCCACGATGTCGCGGTGACTTACTTTCACTTTGAATCCGGCGGCCGCTAAATTCTTGCGGATCTGGTCGGCCATCATGACCGAGCGGTGCTGTCCGCCGGTGCAGCCGAAGGCGATAGTCAGGTAGCTCTTGCCTTCGCGGATGTAATGCGGCAGCAGGTAGACAAGGAGCTCGGTGATGCGCGTGATGAATTCCGTGGTCTGCGGAAAAGAGCGGATGTATTTTGCCACGCCGGCATTGCGGCCCGTCAAATTCTTGAAGCGCGGGATGTAATTCGGGTTCGGGAGGAAGCGGACGTCGAATACCAGATCGCTATCGGGCGGAATGCCTTTGCGGAATCCGAAACTGGTGACGTAGATCAGAATCTTCGATTCGCTGTTCTCGCCGCGAAAGCGCTCGCCGATGAACTCGCGCAGTTCGTGCACCGTGAATTTCGAGGTGTTGATGATGAGGTCCGCCATGGCGCGGATGGGCTGGAGCTGGGTGCGTTCGGCGCGGATGCTGCGGGCGATGGATTGGCCGCCGAGAGGATGGGGCCGGCGCGTCTCACTGAAGCGCCGCATAATGGCGGAGTCGTCGGCTTCCAGGAACACCAGCTTGGCATTGACGGAGCCGCGGATGGCGGCGAGCACTTCGGGGAAGCGCTTCAGTCCCTTGCCTTCGCGGATGTCCACCACCAGGGCGGCGGAGGCGATGGACGGATTATCGTGCGTGAGCTCGGCGAACTTAGGGATCAGGTCTACCGGCAGGTTGTCCACCGAGTAAAAGCCCAGATCCTCCAAGGCTTTCAGGACGGAGCCCTTCCCGGATCCGCTGAGGCCGGTAATCACCACCAGTTCCGGCTTGTGGGAGCGGGCCCTTGGGGCGGGGCTCTTGGCTTTCATTGAGGGAACGCCAGCAACCCGTGGCTGAAATCAAAACCGACCGCTTGCCGGCGCACGCGGCTTTGTCGGTTCAGCGGGTCGGCATTTACCACGGCTGTCTACGCCTCCACCATGTCGAAATGGCCGTCTTTGCGGCGCACCAGCATCACCATGCGCTCCGTCTTGGCATCCCGGTAGACCAGGTAATCGCGACCGTCCATTTCGAGCATAGCCTCTTCCAATGTCATCGGCTTGCGTTTCTTGTGGTTCTCCACATGATAAATCAAACGGTCGGGCTCCGGCTCAGGCGCGACTTTCTTTTTCTTGGCGGGCGGGGGCGGCGGAGCGGCTTCTTCGGGCGCGGGCTGGCGCGGCGAGCGTTTGTTGTCGCGCCACTTGGTTCGCGCTTTTACTGCCTGTTTCTCGAGCTTCTCAGCGGCGCCGTGAATCGCCTCGAACAGGTCGCTGCTCGATCCCAAACCCACCAACTGCTGGTTGAAATAGCGGAGGGTGGCTTCGGCATGGTGCAGATGCCGTTCGAGCGACAGGATCACGTGCGCTTCACATTCCTTCTTGCCGCTGAGGAGTTTTCCGATTTTAGAGAATCGGGCTTCCAGTTTCTTCAATTGAGCTGGAGCGAGTTCAACTTGTCTACCCGTATAGGTGATTTTCATGGTTTCTCCCAGTTGAAACCTTCCGGAGGGGGCCGCGCCGGAACGCGGCAGCGCGCGTCAGTTGCGGACGCGGCGCTGATGGGTGGAGGGAATCTTCATGTCCTCCCGGTACTTTGCGACGGTGCGCCGGGTGACGTTGATGCCCTGTGTCTGCAGCATTGCGGTGATGTGCTCGTCGGTCAGGGGTTTGGTGCGGTCTTCGTCGTCAATCATCTTCTTCACCATGCGTTTCAGTGTGAGCAACGGTGTAGACCCGCCGGACGGGCCCTGCACGGCTTCCGAGAAGAAATATCGTAATTCGTAGACGCCTTGCGGCGTGTGTACATATTTGCTGGCGACGGCGCGGCTGACAGTGGAGGGATGCACGCCTACCTCTTCGGCCACTTCCTTGATCATCATTGGCTTGAGATAATCCAGGCCGGAGCTCAGGAAATCGGTCTGGCGCCGCACGATGGCCTGGCAGACCTTCATGATGGTCTGCTTGCGCTGCTCGATGTTCTTCATGAGCTGGATGGCCGAAGTGTAGCGCTCGCGGACGTAATCGCGGACTTCCTTCGTCTGCCCGTTATCGCGATCAAGCATCTTGCGGTATTGCGCGTTCAGGCGGAGTTGCGGCACGTCCTCATCGTTCATCTGAATGATGTAGTCGTCGCCGTCTTTGGTGATGAAAACGTCCGGTTCCACCACGCGTGCGCCGGCGCCCGAATAGCGCAGGCCGGGACGCGGATTGAGGTGCTGGATCATCTTGACGGCAATCTCGATGTGCTCCAGCGGGCGCCCCAGCAGGCGCGCGATTTCCTTATACTGCCGCGTCTCCAGCAGGCGCAGGTGGTTGGTCACAATCATCCACGACACCCCGCCCTTGCCGTTGACACTTTCAATTTCGAGCAGCAGGCATTCGCGCAGGTTGCGCGCGCCCACGCCGGCCGGGTCGAGCGACTGCACCACGCGCAGCGCCGCTTCCACATCGGCCAGCTTATGTTCGCCTACCTGTGCAATTTCTTCCAACCCGGCGGTCAGGTAGCCATCCTCATCCAGGTTTCCGATCACCGATTCGGCGGCGTTGCGAATGTCTTCCGAAATGATGCTGACGCTCAATTGCGAGCGGAGGTGGTCGCCGAGAGTCACGGGCGCCGAAAGGAAGGTCTCGAACGACGGCTTTTCGACCGATTCCGAGGCGGGCGTGCGATACCCGGGGTCGAGATAGTCGTCGAAGAAGGAGCCGAAATCGATCTCGTCGAACGGGTCGGTTGCCGCGGGAGTTTCCAGGGCGGGATCGGTAACAGTGGGAGTTTCCGGCTCAGCTACCGACACCCCGGCCTCGTCGGCATCGGGGAAAAGAATGCCATTAATGGCCACATCGGGCGCGGCGCCATCGAGGGTGCTGGACTCGTTGACAACACTCGCTTCCCGAATCTGACGGTCTGAGGGGTCGGAATTGTGCTCCTGTTCGGCCTCCAGCAGGGGCATCAATTCTTCAGGGGTGATCTCCTCGCCAGGCTCTTCGGTGGACTCTTCCAGGACCGGATTCTTGACGATTTCCTGGGTGATCATCTCCTTTAATTCCAGCCGGTTAAGCTGGAGGACGGTGACCATCTGCACCAAACCGGGGGTCAAGATCTGCTTTTGCGCGACCTTGAGTTGAAGTCTTGGCGAGAGCAGGCTCATCTAGGACCTATGATATCACCGGACTAACGCATAAACGGTGCATGCGGCTATTCTTGAGCATTTTTTGTGCCGTTTCTATCCGGATGGTTTGGCGCGGCACAAAACGGATGGATGAAGGCGCGCTTTATCGGCGCTGGCGCGGACGCCGCGGGGCCGGCGCGGGAACCAAGGAGGGAGCTTGGGCGGCGCGCGATCGCCAGATCAAAAGCGCGAGCAGGCCGGCGGCGAGGAATGACAGCAGCGCCCCCGCCTGCCGTCCGGGAGTTTGGTAAACGAACCGAACGGTGTGCCGACCGGCCGACACCGGCGCCGCCAGCGTGAACGCGTTGGCCGCGAAGATCGGTACCGGCTGCCCGTCTACCTCCGCAGACCAGCCCGGGTCGTACGATTCCACCACGTTGACGAATCCCGCGCCGGTTGCCGAGACAGCGAGCTGGATTTCGTCGCTGGAGGGCCGCCGATAGGTTACCGTACCGCTGGCGCTGCCACCGCCCGGTCGGCCTAACGCGTAGCGGCTGACGGCCGGCAGCAGAATCAGGTCGGTTTCGAACACGTGGGTGCGCAGCGCTTCGGGGATGGCGTCTTCGGGCAGGAACTTGATGGACTGCGGGCCGTAGAAGGCGGCGCGCGGGGCAGGATCGGACACGCTGTAGAGATTGAGATCGCCACGTTTGGCGAGGAATTGCAGGTCGGGACGGAGCTTGGGAGTCAACACCAGCACCGTCGCGCCGGCGCGCAGTGCAGGCTCGGGGAGCTCGGCGCCGTTGACAATCTGCAGATTGGTGCCGCGGGGCGCGCCGCTCAGATCGAGAAGCGCGCGATATGGCCGGGCTAGGATGAGCGAATCGAAGGTGCCGATGTCGTCGAAGCGCCGGCGGGAAGACCAGATTACGAAATCGGTGGCGAGGCGCCCGTCCTTTACGGATGCGCCGAGGGTTGCGTCCTGCGTGCCGAGCGCGCCCTCCAGGGGAATGGGAATGATGAACGGATGGGAGAAGCCGGCAAGATCGAAGAAGTGCAGCCCCAGGCCGACCGCCACGGCGGCGTAAGCCAGGCGGGTGCGGGTTCGGAGCGCGAGGACGGCTTCGGTAGCGGCGCCGAGCGCAACGGCGAGCGAGAACGTGGTGAGGTAGAACAAACGCGCCGGACTGCGCAGGATCACGGCCGGCGAAAGATCGCGCAGGAAATCCATCAGGGGCAGCGATCCGAGAAATGCGGCCGTGCCCAGCAGCGCGAGAAAGAGAAAGCGGCTTTCGGGCCGGCGTTTGCGCATGAGGCAGACGACCAGGAGCGCGGCCGCCGCGGCGATGGGCGCGAGTCCGATATAAGAGGCCGTGTCGAAGAGGTACGCCCCGTTGGGATACCCGTGAAAGACCCGGCGGCCGAACCCCGCCGGCCAACCGTCGATACCGGGAACCAGCAAGGCCAGAACGCGCCGGTAGGGGAAGGCGATGTCGTTGTCGGGCCGGCTCAGGTCCAGAATGCGGGTGCTCTTTCCGATGAGGAGGAGCATGGGCCACCAGGCGATCATGGCCAGGCTGGCGCCGAGCGCCAGGGCCGCCACCAGGCGCGCGCGCAGCCATCCGCGTCCGCACCACACTGCGTAAAGCATGGCCGCGCCCACCGCGTAGGCAGGAATCTGCGGATGGCCGGCCAGCACCACGCAGGTAGTCGCCAGAGCCAGGCAGAGGAGATCCCAGCGATGCCGCGGGGCGCGCGCCGGATCGAGCGCGCGGTCGGAGAGCCAGAGCAGGAGCGGAAGTGCAGGGTACGCTTCGAGGAGCGGAAGGTGGCCGGCCATCACGCGCGAGGCGAAGAATCCGGCACAGGCGAACGTCCAGCCGGCCGCGGCAGACGCCACATCGGAGAGGCCGGCGCGCCGGCAATATAGGAACGTGAAGAGCGCGGCCAGCAGGGCCGCCATCCACACCCCGGGAGCGTACGCGGTCTCCGGGCTGAATAGCGCGACCAGCAGCAGGCGGGTGGGAATCCAGGGGAAGCTCTGCAGATTGGCGGCGAACGGCGACCCCAAAAGCTCATGCGGATACCAGGCCGGCAGGGTATGGCGCGGACCGAAAATGCCCTCCTGTGCGAAGGCCAGGCGCGCCTGGTGCAATTGCACGTAATCGCTGCCGGCCATCGCCATCCTGCCGCTCAGGATGGACGGCCGCATGTAGACCGCCTCGGTGAGCACGATCATGGCGAGCAGGCAGGCGTAGGTTCGCCAGCGTAGGCGGAGAGTCTTGCGCAGATGCGGCATACCGCCCGGCATTGCTAGACGTACACTCGCTTCACGCGCGCGCTGATACTGCACAGGATGTTGTAGGAGATGGTGCCGGCCACTCGCGCGATTTCGGGCGCTTCCAGGCGTGCGTCGCCTTCCGTGCCGAGGAGCGTGACATCGTCGCCGGGCGCGAGCGCGGTGGTGTGGCTGAGATCGATGGTGGTGAGGTCCATCGAAATGGTGCCGAGGATGGAGGTGATCTGCCCGTCGGCGATTACCTTGCCGCGATTGGACAGGCGATGAAAGATGCCGTCGGCGTAGCCGGCTCCCAGTACGCCGATGCGCATGGGGCGCGGCGTGCGGAAGGTGCCGCCGTAGCCTACCAGGGCGCCTTCCGGCAGATCCTTGACGGCCATCAGTTTGGCCTTCCAGGTGAGCGCCGGCTGGACGTCGAGCAGTTGAGGCGGGGCTTCGCCGCGCGCCGGCGAGACGTAGCCGTAAAGTGCGTGGCCGGTCCGCACCATCTCATGCCAGCCGGTGCGCCGGCCGTAGCCCACGGCAATGGTGCTCGATGTATGGAGATATCCGGGATGGATGCCGGCCTGCCGCAGATGAGCGGTGACGGCATCGAAATAAGCAAGCTGCTCGTCGGTCTGTGGCTTGGTGTAATCGGCGGCAGACGCGAAGTGCGTCATCAGGCCTTCCAGTTGCGCATGCGGAGCAGCGGCCAGGGCGCCGGCGATTTCGGCGGCGGACGCGCGCGTGCCCATGCGTCCCATGCCGGAATCGATCTTGAGGTGGTAGCGTACCTTTTTGCCGGCGGTCTGGGCCAGGCGGTTCACCTGCGCGATCTGTTCGAGGGAATGGACGGCGGGAGTGAGGTCGAACTCGGTGACGGCGGGGCTTTCGTGGGGCAGAAATCCGCCCATGACCAGAATGCGCGCCGCGATGCCATGGCGGCGGAGGGTGACGCCCTCTTCCACCGAACTGACTGCCAGCCACTTTGCACCCTCGCCGATGACGATGCGCGAGACTTCCAGCGCGCCATGGCCGTAAGCGTCGGCCTTGACGACGGCGGCCACCTCGACGTGGGGACCGACTACCGCCCGGACAGCACGGTAATTGCGGGCAATACGGTCGCGGGAAATGAGGACGTAGGAGCGATAGGGGGCGGACACTCTCTTCTTATTCTAGCGGGCGGGTTCGGGAGCGGTGAGCGAGACGGTCTGTGGGTAACGGACGCATCAACGTTCTCCAGATTTGCGCGTCTAACCTGAGAGGTCACGATGAACCGGCTTTGGATAATTGCGGCGATGGCGGCTGGATGTATGGCGCAGGACCGTCCGACGTTTGAAGCAGCGTCGATCAAACCGGCGGCCATCCCGCCGGGCGGCGGCTATACGAAGTGGCTCAGGGGCGGCCCGGGCACCGCCGATCCGACGCGTATCGATTATCACAACGCGACGGTCAGCGATTTGATTCGCAAAGCGTACGGCGTGGAGTCTTACCAGATTGTGGGGCCGGAGTGGCTGCAGGCGGAACTGTACCAGATAGCCGCCACGGTAGCGCCGGGCAGCACCAAGGAACAGTTCCAGGCGATGCTCCGCAACCTGCTGGCGGACCGTTTCAAAGTGCAGCTACACCGCGACCGGAAAGAAATGGAGAGCTACTCGCTCACCGTGGCCAGGAGCGGCGTGAGGTTCAAGGCCCACATGGAGGGACCGCCGGATGACAAGCCGCAATCCTTCGGTTCCAAGACCGACAGCGACGGCTACCCGCTGATTCCGCGCGGCGCCGGGCTGGCCGTGATGAACGGGCGCGCCCGCGCGAAATTTCCCAATACCGGCGTGGACACGATTACCGGCATGCTGACCGGGCAATTGCACTCGCCGGTGAGTGACGACACCGGATTGACGGGCAAATATGACTTCGAATTGTTCTGGAGCACGGAGGCGGGCACGGGTGACAACGGGCCTGATTTGATCGCCGCCGTACAGGAACAACTCGGCTTGAAGCTACAGCGCAAGAAAGCTCCCGTGGAAGTGGTTGTGGTCGACCATGCCGAGAAGACGCCGGCGGAGAATTGAACCCTTAATCCCGGTCAGATTCACGGCAGTCTATACTTGAGCCGGATGGCACATCAGCTTCGGAACTTCTGGCGCCGCATCAGCGAGGGCATCGCAATCCAGGAGCTTTGGATGCAATTTCAGGCCGACGCCCGCGCCGGCTACCAATTCTACTCCAAGGAGGTGGACTCCACTCCGCGGGAGGGTGAATCCGGCTGGCAACGCTGGTGGCGGGTGGTACGCGGGTTCTTCTGGGCGCTGATGATGAAGCTCTCGCCCGGCCGCCGGGTACTGCTGCTGATCGCACTGGTGCTGATCATCTTCCCCGGCGGCCGGTTCACCCTGGGCGAGGTAGCGGTCGATACCGGCGACTTGCACCCACTGGCCGCGGGCATACTGATCGTCCTGCTGGCGCTGGAACTTTCCGACCGCGTGATTATGAAGCGCGATCTGGAAATTGCCCGCGAGATTCAAAACTGGCTGATGCCGTCGGAGCCGCCGCGCGTGCCCGGTGTGGACATCGCCTTCGCCACCCGGCCGGCCAATACCGTCGCGGGCGATTATTACGACGCCTTTTTCCGCTCGAACGATCGTTTGCTGCTGGTGGTGGCCGACGTGGCCGGCAAGAGCATTCCCGCGGCCCTGCTGACGGCCACACTGCAGGCAAGCCTGCGCACGCTGGCGGCGCTGCCCGGTTCGCTCAGCGAACTGGTGGAGCGGGTGAATCGCTACGCGTGCGAGCAAAGCCTCAACGGCCGGCGATTCACCACGGCATTTCTGGCGGAACTGGAAATCAGCACCGGAAACCTTACGTACGTCAATGCCGGCCACAACTGGCCGGTGCTGCAGCGCGCCTCGGGCGCAGTCGAGCGTCTGCAGGATGGGGGGCTGCCGCTGGGCATCCGGGCGGGATTGCCGTACCAGAGCGGCACCACGATACTGGCGCGGGGCGATCTGCTGTTCATCTTCACGGACGGCCTGGTGGAGGCGGAAGACAGCCAGGCGCTCGAATACGGCGAGGAACGCATGTTGCCGCTGTTGCAGGCTGTACAGGGCGCCACGGCCGAGGAAACGCTGCGGCGGACCATGTCGTCGGTAGACGCATTCGTGGGGCTCACGCGCCAGCACGACGACATCACCTGTCTGGCATTGCGGATTACGTAGGCGGTGTCACCAGGCGGGCGAATCGCAGAGGTGGATCGGAATGCCGCGCGCGGTCAGTTCGCCCAGCAGTTGCACCACGGCCTCCGATAGCGGGCGATCTCCCTGCGCGACGACGGCCCACTGGAGATTTTCGCGGAACTCGCGGGTGCTGATGGTCCACGGCTGAAGGGCGGCCGGAGTGACCGCTCCCACTTGAATCAAGGACCAGTGCCGGACCAGCGCCCGTGCAGTCAGGCGGTCCGGAAGAGGGCCGCGCACAATGAAGTGGTTGTCGCCGTGAACCAGAATGCCGAGCATGGCCTTATTTCAGGCTAGCAGGGCGGGATCAGCGGGCAGAGGTGGATTCGCATGCCTGCCACTGAACGATCCGAATCCGGCTGTTGCGGACTCCGTCGGGATTGGCGAGGCCGCGGCGCAGGGCCTGGCCCATGCGATAGTCATTGCGCTTCTTGTTGAGGCCGCGGAAAACCCAGTCCAGGCCTACGCCCGCACCCAACAGAGCGCTCGCGGCAATCAATGCGATGGTGACGATGTGTTCCATAAGTGACCTTCCCGTGAACCCATCATGCGCGATTTCCTTTTGCGGTGCGAGTCATGCAGGTACCGAGGGAAGTAATGGTGGGAGTACCGGCCGCCTATCCAAAGTTAACTCATGGCGCATACCGGACGAAAGCCGCCTGAACCTATCGAAAGAGCCCCTGCCTGCGCTAACGAAAACGCTTATTGCCGTTTCCGCCGCCGCGGCTTACCGTCTAAACTAACGCGGATCAATCGGCGATTCCGCACTGTGGGTGGCGGTCTTCCTCCAAAGGACTGGGATCGCCACCCTCTTTCACGCGTTCTGCCTCGCCCGTGTAGCCGGAGACCGGATGGATTACGTGCCCTGTCAGGAAAGAGACCGCATCATCCTCGCCTTTGTATTGGCGGTAAATGCCCAGAACAATGTGACCTCCACCTTGGAGGCCGTCAACGACACCGATGAGCGGCATAAAGTAATCGCCTCCATCGAAGCCGGACGCGGCCATTGCTACGAACTGCGCGACCGGCTGCTCTTGCACTGCAAGAAGCACGGCTGCTAAGCCGGCGGCGAACATTCACCGTTTCGTCATCGTCCGGCGCACTATAGTAGATTGTTGGTGCCCGGATGAATCCCCCGTCGACAGATAAGCTCCGTTCGATCCTTGCCCGTAGCGGGCCGGAAAAAGCCGCCGACCTGCTGCAGCGGCTGGACCCGGCGGTGGCGGCCGACGCCATGCTCGACCTGTCGTTCGACGACCAAAGCGCGATCTTCCGCCGCATTCCAGTACCGTTCGCCGCCACGCTGGTGGCCGAATTCCCGTACTACCTGGCGTACGTGCTGCTGCACGCGCGCCCGCAGACCGAAATGGTGGCCATCGTCGACCAGATGGACTCCGACGATCGCATGCAGTTCATCGAGGAGCTTCCGGAGGAAGCCTGGAAGCGCCTGATGGATGAATTGGGCGGGAAGACGCCCGCGGCGACCGAGCCGGCGCCCGTCGAGGCCGCCCCCGAAACCGCCGCCGAGCCGATCATCGAAGCGCGCGGCATCGAAAAGTCTTTCGCGCGGCCGGACGGCGCGCCCATCCAGGTAATCGCGCCCACCGATCTCAACGTGCAGCCGGGCATGATCGTGGCCCTGCTGGGGCCTTCCGGGTCGGGAAAATCGACGCTGCTGCGCATGTTGACCGGGCTGACCCAACCCACCGGCGGGCAAGTGCTGTGGCATGGCCGGCCGGTAGCGGAGTGCAGTCCCAATGTGGCGATCGTGTTCCAGAGCTTCGCGCTTTTTCCCTGGCTGACGGTGGTGGAGAACGTGGAAGTTCCGCTGGTGGCCCGTGGGATGGAGCATGCCGAGCGGCACCAGCGCGCCATGCGGCAACTGGCCGCGGTGGGGCTCAAGGGCTTCGAAACAGCCTACCCCAAGGAGCTCTCGGGCGGTATGCGGCAGCGCGTGGGGTTCGCGCGCGCCCTCGCGGTGGAGCCCGAAATTCTCTTCATGGACGAGCCGTTCTCCGCGCTCGACGTGTTAACCGCCGAGAACCTGCGCGGCGAACTGCTGGAGCTGTGGACCGGCAAGAAGATTCCTACCAAGAGCATCTTCGTGGTGACCCACAACATTGAGGAAGCGGTGCTGCTGGCCGACCGCATCATCGTGCTGGGGCGAAACCCCGCGCGTATTCGCGCCGATTTCGAAATTCCGCTGGCTCACCCGCGCGATCGTGCGGCGGCTGAATTTCTACTGTACGTCGACTATATCTACAAAATGATGACGCAGCCCGACCTGGTGACCGCGCCCCCTTCGGCCGCCGCCAAACCGGCGCTCCAGAGATTGCCGCATACGCGTCCGGGCGCGGTGGGCGGCATGCTCGAACTGCTCAACGATCGGGGCGGCAAGGAAGATCTGTATCGCGTGGCAGAGGACCTCCTGATGGAACTCGACGACCTGCTGCCGATTGTGGAAGGCGCGGTGCTTCTGGGGTTCGCCAAGTCGGACCGCGGAGATATTGAGCTCACGCCGGAAGGCAAGGCGTTCGCCGAGGCGGATATCGAGAAGCGCACCGCGCTGTTTCGCGAGGCCGCGCTGGCGCACGTTTCACTGCTGCAGCAGATGAACATGGCGCTTTCCATCAAGGGCGATCATTCCATGCCGCTGGAATTCTATCGCGACGTTCTGGACGAGCATTTCGCCGCCGACGACGTGCAGAAGCAGATCGAAACGGCCGTGCACTGGGGCCGCTACTCCGGCATCTTCACCTACGATTCGGAAAACGACCGCCTGCTCTCCCACGCATCTTCCGAAGAAGACCACGCGGCGCCGCTACCCTCATGATGGCTCCCGGGGGACAGGGAACGGCCGTACTACCGGTGTCGACGGCGCGCTCGCTGCTGCGCGACCTGCCGATCATCATCGGCGGGCTGGCGCTGTTCTACGCGCTGCTGTCGCTGAGTCACTACTGGACGGCGCCGGTGAATGCGCAGGCGTACATCCAGCTTTCGCCCGCGGTGCTGCCGAAATACGCGCTCTTTTCGGTGGCGCGGATTCTCACCGCGTACCTCATCAGCCTGGTCTTCGCCATCGCATACGGCCAGATCGCGGCGCACAACGCGCGCGCGGAGCGCATTCTGATTCCGCTGCTCGATACCCTGCAGTCCATTCCGGTGCTGAGTTTTCTGCCGCCCGTGATGGTCGCCATGGTGGCATTGTTTCCCACGCGCCAGTTCGGTGTCGAACTCGGCTCGATTCTGCTGATTTTTACCGGCCAGGTGTGGAACATGGCGTTCAGCGTGTACTCTTCCACCAAAAACATTCCGCGCGAATTGATGGAAGCGGCGGGCGTGTACCGCCTGAGCTGGTGGCAGCGCTTCAGCCAGTTGGAACTGCCGAGCGCGGCCATCGGGCTGGTATGGAATTCCATGATGTCGGTAGCGGGCGGATGGTTTTTCCTGATGGCGTGCGAGGCGTTCGTGCTCAACAATCGCGATCTGCGGCTGCCCGGGCTCGGCTCCTACCTCCAGACCGCCGCTAATGCCGGCAACATGGGCGCCATCCTGTGGGGCCTGGCGGCGATGATTGCGGTGATCGTGCTGATGGATCAATTGATCTGGCGGCCGGTGATCGCATGGAGCGAGAAATTCAAACTGGAGCAGGTGGAGGCGTCGCAGAGTCCGACCTCGCCGATCCTCACCATGTTCCGGCGCTCGCGCGTGCTGCACGCGGTGGGCCGCAAGATGGTGGAGCCGGCGCGGGAAGCCATCGATCTCTATTTCGCCCGGCGGTACAACGCACCGCGGCCATCGGAGGGCAGCCGCACGCGACGTTGGACCACCATGGGGCTGGCGGCGCTCGGACTCGCGGGTGTGGGGTATGCCGTGCTGCGCATGTGCGCCATGCTGGCGACGATCACCGGTCCGGATATCGTGGAAATCTTCCGCGGCGCCGGCGCCACGTTCCTGCGGGTGGAGTTTACGCTGGTGCTGGCAGGGCTGTGGACCATTCCGGTGGGAGTGTACGTGGGCTTGCGTCCGCGCCTGGCGGCGGTGGCGCAGCCCATCGCGCAGGTGGCGGCGTCGGTGCCTGCCACGGCTCTCTTCCCCATCGTGCTGCTGGCGCTGATACGGGTGGGCGGCGGCCTGGGAGTGGGATCCATCGTGCTGCTGCTGTTGGGCACGCAGTGGTACATCCTGTTCAACGTGATCGCCGGCGCGAGCGCCATCCCCACCGATCTGAAAGAAGTATGCGGCGTCTTTCGCATGGGCCGCGTGGAGCGTTGGAAGCGACTCTTCCTCCCGGGAATTTTCCCGTACCTGGTGACGGGGTTCGTGACGGCGTCGGGCGGCGCGTGGAATGCCAGCATCGTGGCGGAGTATTCCAAAATTCAGGGCAAGACTTATTCGACGGTGGGGCTGGGCGCGGTGATCAGTCGCGCCACGGACGCCGGAAATTTCGCGGTGCTGCTGGGCGCGACGGTGGTGATGGCGGCTACCGTGGTGACGGTCAATCGGCTCTTCTGGCGCAAGATGTACTGGCTGGCATCGACGCGCTATAAGTTGGAGGGGTAGCTACCCCTTCTGCGCCTCCACTTGCGCCATCCAGGCTTCCGGCGAAGTGTGTAGCGCCCGGCCGCGGAAGGCGGCGCGCAAGGTACGCAGGTCGGGCAGCTTGCGGCAGCCGATGGCGTAGCGGTGGAAACGCTGCTGCTGATCGAGCGACTCGTCGGGAAGGTAGACCGGTTCGCGCCGGAAATTCACCAGCGCGAGGCCGCTGGTGAGGCGCGCCACGCTTTGCTCCAGCGGCGGTGGGGCGTCGAAGAAATAAGTGGCGCGGCCCGACCCGGTGGTTGCTTCCCAGGCCACAAGGCCGCCCGGCAGAGGAAAGAAAAACCAGAAAAAGAGGGTCTGCCTGTCGTCGGGCGTTTCCGGCGCTTCCACCGCGGCGTCGGGTGGCGAGTCGCCGGCATCCTCGGTGCCCTCTTCGTCGGGGCGAATGAACTTGAACCCGGTCATCAGGCCGTCGCCTTCCATGCGCTTGCGCAGCGCATCGAAGTAGGGGCGTAAATGCTCGTCGACCGCGCGCGCGATCAGCGCATCGGGCAGTTTCGGATGAATTGCGCGCAGCGCCTCGAGGGTGACGCTTCTGCCCTCCGGCATGGTCTGATTGAGTTGCTGCAGCCGGTCGGGATCGAGGAACGGAAACGCGGCGTGCAAGGCTTCCGCTTCATGGGTGCGCAGGTCGCTGATGGCGCCTTCGAGATTGCCGCGGAATTCGTCGGTCCGCTTGCCGAGTTTGGCGAGGACCAGGCGTTCGCCCGCCGATTCCACGGTGATGGCGTAGGCGGCCTCGTCGAAGGAGACCGCGTCTACGCCGGCCAGCCGCCACTGAATCGCCGGCCCATCGAGCGGCAGCACCGCGAGGTTGCTTTTATAGAGACGGATCTCGGCAGGCACGGCGGGTCCTGGGAGGGCGGCCGTCCCGCTGTAGCGCGCGATTTCTTCCAGATCTTCGAGCAGCAGGCAGCGCACGGTGCGGTCGCGCCAGGCTGCCAGCAGGCCTTCAAACATGGTGCTGAAGGGTGCGCCGAACTGGCGGAGTTGCAGGCGGCGGCCGGTGAACAACGCCAATTCGAGATCCCAGTCATGCTTGACGATGAGGTCGACATCGCCCAGGTCGAAAGCGATAGCGGTGCCCGACGCGGGAGTGACGACGGCGGTCTCTTTATCGAAGCGGAACTGGCAGGGGCCCTGGCTCGCGGTGGCGCCGGCGGCGTCCAGATACTGAAACTTACCGGAGTAGGCGGGCATGCCTAGGCCATCTTATTGCCGCATTCCGGACAGAACTTGGTATTGGCTTCCACGTGGGTGCCGCACCGCGAGCATTCGGTCTTGGGACGCAGCGGTTTGCCGCACTCCGGACAGAATTTAGCGCCCTGGGTGCGCGCTCCGCACGAGGGACACAGCGCGGACGCTTCGGAGGTGAGATCCATGCCGGAAGTGAAGTCCTGCTGCCGCACCTTATCGCGCATCTGGTCCACCTGCGCATGTACCTGCGCCGACGCGAGTTCGGTCTCCACATCGGGCGCGCATTCCAGGCAGAGCATACGCTTGGCGTTCCAGCAGGTGGCCATGCAAACCCAACTGGTGCACTTGGGGCACTGGTGGAAATTCGGCTTGGCCTCTTCGATGGCCTCGCGAAACGCTTTGTCGTGCCCGGGGCCCTGGACGGCGCGTTCGATCTCGTACGCCGAATTGCTCACATTGCCCAGAACACCTCCGAAAATGCTGCCCAGCGTGCGCGCCGCGGTAGACGCCATGCCCATGGCGGAAGGTGCGAAGGCGGACATGAATCCGTTGTGGCAGCGGTCGCAAAAAAACTCGAATTGATATCCCTTGTCGGTGGAATGGTCGTTATGGTTTCGTGTGAACTGAATCAGGCTCATGGCTCTCCCCGTGGGTAGTCCAGCACGAAAATGATACCACTGGTTTCACTCCTCCCGCAGGGCCTGCATGGGCTCCACGCGAGCGGCGCGGACGGCGGGAATCAACGACGCCGCCGCCGATACCGCCAGCACCACCGTCAGCACTCCGGCGATGGTCAGGCTATCGGTGGGCGAGACCCCGAAGAGCATGCCGGAAAGTAGTCGTGCGAAGCCTGCTGCCAGCACCAGTCCGGCGGCGCATCCCAGAGCTGCGGTGCGAAGCCCGACGCCCAGGAATTGTCCCACCACCTGATTTCGCAAAGCGCCGAGCGCCAGCCGCAGGGCCACTTCGCGGCGGCGCAGACTCACCAGGTAGCTGAGCGTGCCGTAGAGGCCGATGGAGGCGAGCGACACCGCGGTCAGCGCGAAGCACGCCAGCAGAATGGTGCGCAGGCGATTTTCCGCGTAGGCATCGGAGATGTGGGCGGAGAGAGGCGTGATGTCGTAAACCGATCGCAAAGGTTCGAGTTCGTGGAGTTTGTGGCGTACCGCCTCGGTGAGTGCGGCGGGATCGCCGTGCGTGCGGACCAGGAAGAAGGTGCCCGGTTGCAGACCGTTATTGCACCAATAGACGGTGGGCTGCGGTTCGCGATCGAGCCCGGCCTCGCGGGCATCTCCCACGATGCCGTCGATGGCGACGGGCGGGATGTAGCTATTCCCGGCGGCAAGCAGGTGATGGCCGATGGCTGCCGACCCGTTCAGGTAGCGATCGGCGAAGGTGCGGTTCACCATGGCGAGCGGCTGGCCGGCGCCGTCGCGGCACATTTCCCCGGCGAGCAGCGGAATCGACAGGGTGGCGAAATAGCTGGGGGTGACGAAGCGCGCGAGTGCGCGAATCTTGGGCTCGCTTTCGGCGCGGCCTTCGGCGGTGGTCATGTCGAGCTCGTAGGCGTTCGGCACGCCCGGCAGGAACGCCGTGCTGGCTGCCGATTGCACGCCGGGCAGCGAACGCAGTCCCTCGAGAATGCGATCGGTACGCTGTTTACTGCCCGGCTGGTCGCCGGTCTCCGCCCAGGTGGTGGAGACGTGCAGGGTGAGGATGTGTTTGGGGTCGAAGCCGGGATAGACTCGTCCTAATTCCTGAAAACTGCGCAGTAGCAATCCCGCGCCGCCGAGCAAGGCGACTGCCAGTGCGACCTGTGCGGCCACCAGCGTAAGCTGCAGCGGATTGCGTCCCGACACCTGTGAGCGGCCGGCTTGCGCCAACGATTGCGACAGGCTGCGGCGCGTGCTGCGCAGGGCGGGGATGATCCCTGACAGCAGCGTGGTGACGAGCGCGCAGGCCAGGCAGTAAAGCACGATGTGCCAGTTGAGGGCGATCTCATCGATGCGCGGCAGGTCGCTCGCGAGCGAGCGGAATACGGTGGAGGCGCCCATGGCGACCAGGAGCCCGAGCGCGGCGCCCGCCAGTGCCAGCACGAAGACTTCGGCCAGTTGCACCGCTGCTACCGAGGCGCGGGTGGCGCCAAGCGAAAAGCGCACCGCGATCTCCTGCTGGCGGCCGGTGGCGCGCGACATGAGCAGCGCGGCGATATTGGTGCAGGCGATCAGCAACAGCAACGAAACCGACCCGAACAGGATCCAAAGCGATCGTTCGGCGCCGCCGACGGTCGATTCCTTGAGCAGTTCCACGCGGGGGGAAATGTCGGCGTCGGGCTTGGGAAACTGACGCGCGAGGTCGGCCTGCACGGTGTTGAGATCGGCCCGCGCCTGCGCCAGGGTGACGGCGGGCTTGAGGCGTCCGATAGCGGTGAACCACGTCAGCTCGCGACTGCGGGCGAAGGGATAATCGGGCGCGCTGATCACCCAGACATCGGCGTCGCGATCGGGGAAGTGGAACGATGGTGGCATCACGCCGATGATGGCGTAAGAGGTTTTGCCGAAGCGCAGCGCTTTGGTGAGGACATCGGGAGAGGCGTTGAAGCGGCGGCGCCAGAGGCGGTCGCTGATGAGCGCTGCGGTCGGGCCGCCGTCGTGCTCCTCCTGCGGCGCGAAATCGCGGCCCAGCGCGGGCGAAACGCCCAGCACTTGCAAGAATCGCGGCGCCACGAATTCGCACTTCAGCTTCTCCGGCAATTCGCCCGAGAGTTCGGAGCTGTCCTGCGCGTAATATCCCGTGATGCCCAGCAGCGTGCTGTTCATGTGGTTCCAATCTTCCAGGCGGACGGGGGCGACGTTCGGTTCGGGGTTTTTGCGCTGCGCCTGGGTGATCAGCAATAGTGCATCGCCGTTAGGGAACGGCAGGGGCCGCAGCAGGACCGCGTCGATGGCCGAGAATACGGCGCTGTTGGCGCCGATGCCGAGCGCCAGGGTGAGGATCACGGTGGCCGAGAAGCCCGGCGCTTTGGCCAGACTGCGGACCGACAGGCGAAGATTGCGCAGCATTGCTTCCAGATGCTCGGGGATATCCATATCGCGGGTCCTTTCGATTTGCGCCGTCAGATTGCCGAATTGGCGGTGCGCGGCGCGGTCCGCTTCGGGTTCGCTCATGCCGGACTGGCGCAGCTCCTCGGCCCGCTCAGCGACGTGGAAAGCGAGCTCCCTGTGCAGATCGCGCTGCAGACCGTCGGGCCGGAAGAAATTGCGAATTTGGCGGATCCAGGCCATGATTCCTGTCAGGCGTAGCGGATCACGCGGGCCACGCCCTCGGTGAGGCGCCGCCAGCTTTCTTCTTCCTGCTGGAGGCGTTTGCGGCCCAGGGCGGTAAGCGAATAGAAACGGGCCTCGCGGTTTTTCTCGGTCTTGCCCCACTCGGCCTTGATCCAGCCCTCCTGCTCCATGCGATGCAGCGCGGGGTAGAGCGAGCCTTCCCCCACGCGCAGCAAGTCCTCCGATACCTGATGGATACGCGCCGTAATGGCGTACCCGTGCATCCGTTTGCTGGAAGCCAGCGTGCGGAGGACCAGGAGGACCAGAGTCCCCTGTAGAATGTCGTTCTTCTTTTCGCCCATGCCTATGTAGCTATGCCTATCTAGCTATGTCAGACGGCGGGTGGGTGAAGTGGTTAGTGAGAAAACCGATTCACCGCACAGACGCAGAGGCGCAGAGAAAAGAAGAACTGCCAGAAGAATATGGAGATCGCAGAGGTGGCAGAGGTAACCGGCGTTTCTCGGGTCGTTCTCGTGGATTCAGGTGCTCGCTTAAGGCGTCTTGAAAGCCTCAAGGCCCGTGGGCGCACGTGCCTGCCGGCAATGGAGGAGACCTCTGTCCCCTCGCAGCGATCTCTGAAGAATTTTGTCTTTATTGAACTCTGCGTCTCAGCGGTGAGCGTGCCTTTCGGTTCAGCGAGAGGCATCTCTCCACCGCGAAGACGCAGAGCACGGAAGAACCGCCGGCATCTTCTTAAGCTCAGGGCAGACCGACGCACGCGGCCGCTGGAAACGCAGGTTACCTCTGCCACCTCTGCGATCTCTAAAGGATTTTGTCTTTTTGAACTCTGCGTCTCTGCGTCTCTGCGGTGAATCTGTGTTGCCTTCAGCTCACGGCCTTCTGATGAAACTTCTTCAGCCCCACGATCAGCAACAGGACATTGATCGCCACCAGTGCGCCCATCACCACGTAGGTATTGATGTGGTCCATCGCGGTCAGCGTGCCGCGGAGTCCCTCGCTGGCGTACACCAGGGGATTGACCAGCACCGCCCATTGCAACACCGGAAAAGCCTCCAGCGATTTCCACGGATAATACGCGCAACCGAACATCATCATGGGCGCGATCACCAGGCTGAACATCAGGCCGATCTGCGTCTGACCGACTGTGCAGCCGAGCACCAGCCCGCCGGCCGAGGAGAACATCGCCACCAGCAGGCACACCACCGCAAATTCCAGCGGCTGGAAACTGATATGCACGCCAGACCCCATGGTCAGCCACGCCGCGGGGATCACCACCAGACCCGCCACCAGCGCCTGCACCATGCCGGCCGCGATCTTCTCGATGGCCAGCCAGCCGATGTCCATGGGAGCCAGCAGGCGGTCTTCGATCTCGCGCGTGAACTGGAATTCAGTGATCAGCGGCATGGCCACCGCCTGCACCCCGGAAAGCACCATGCTGATGGCCATCACGCCGGGCAACAGAACGTTCTTATATTCGCTGTGCATCATCCCGCTGGTGGTGAGCACGCGGCCGAATACGAAGGTCAACAGCAGCGGCTGCAGCAGATTCTGCAACAGCATAGGCAAGAGATTGCGGCGCGCCACATGGCCGTCGCGCGACAGCAGCGCGTAAAAAGTTTTCCAGTTCAATCGCGTAGGCTCCTTCCGGTGTGGTGCAGGAACAGCGTTTCCAAACTTGGCTCGGCGATGTGGACGTCGTGCAATTCGGCATCTAGCGCCTGCGCCGTGTTCACGATGGGAGCGATCAGCGGACCGCCGCGATCGGCATAAACGTCCAGGCTCTTTTCAGTGGCGCGCACTTCGGTGACGCCCGGCAGTTTCTGCAACTCCCCGGGTAACGCGGCGGGAACCCGATTGAAGCGCAGGCGCAACAGATATCCGCCGGGGATGGACGCCTTCAGTTCGGCGGGCGTCCCTTGCGAAACGATGCGGCCGTGGTCGATGATCGCCAGGCGGTCGCAAAGCGCGTCGGCTTCATCCATATAATGCGTGGTGAGCACGATGGTCTTCCCCAGCTTGTTATAGCTGCGCACGATCTCCCACAGCATGACGCGCGTCTGTGGATCGAGGCCGGCGCTGGGCTCGTCGAGGAAGAGAACCTCGGGGTCATGCATCATGGCGCGCGCGATGGAGATGCGCTGCATCATACCGCCGGAGAAGTTGCGCACCATGTCGTCGGCGCGATCCTTCAGGTGGAACTGTTCCAGCAGTTCGGCGCTGCGCCGTTCGCGCTCGCGCACGCTCTGGCCGAAATAGGCGCCGTGAAACAACAGGATTTCGCGCGCCGTCAGGGCGAAGTCGAGATTCGGCCGCTGCGGCACCACGCCGATCAGGCGCTTAGCTTGCACCTGCTCGCGCCAAACGTCGTATTGGCCGATGAAGACGCGTCCGCCGGTGGGACGGGTGCGGGTGGTGAGCACACCGATGGTGGTCGATTTGCCCGCGCCGTTCGGTCCCAGCAAGCCGAAGACTTCGCCGGCGCGCATTTCGAGCGAGATGCCGTCGATGGCCACCACTTCGAACTTCTTCTTTTTTTCCTTCGGCCCGCTGGTTCGCTGGGCCGTGAAGGAGAAGCCTCCGCCGCGCGCGGCCGAAGGCGGCGGCGTGTCGTACACTTTGCGCAGATTTTCAATGCGGATGCCGATTCCCATTTCCACCCCTCAAATTGCTTCCAGATCTTTGCGGGCGCGATCCAGAATCTCGCGCACCCGCTCCACCCCGCCGCGGCCCGCGGCCCGCAGGCTGGCCTTCACCAGCGGGGAAAGCAGCGGCAGCACCATCATGCTTTCCGGTCCGAGCGATTGCCCCCAATCCTCGCACTCCTCGGCGCGCTCCCAGATGCGGCGGACAGCTTCCGGGTCGCGATCCAGCACCTTGCGTCCGGCGGCGGTGAGGGTGTGGACCTTGCGGCCGCCCTGCTGCTTCGCCCGGATGAGCACTTCGTCTTCCAGTTGCTGCAGTGTCGGATAGACGCTGCCAGCGCTGGCCTGATACATGCCGCCCGACCGCTCGCCGAGTTCCTTCATTAATTGATAGCCGTGCTTCGGGCCCTCGCTCAAAAGCGACAGGAGGGCCAGCCGGATCTCGCCCGCGCCGAAGAAGCGTCCTTTGGAGCCCAGCGCCAGGGCGATCGGAAAAGCGCGGGTCTGCCGTTCCCCGAGGGCCATCGACCAAGGCCAGCCGCTTTCCCAGAAGTTCTTACTCATGATATATCACACGATATATCAGAAGTCATATCGGCTGCAAGAGGTAATTGACCCCGCCCTCCCGCGCAGACCATAATTGGAGATTCCGCCACCGGGGGACGTCACATGTCAGTTGGTAACAATCTGCACAGAAAATCAGCGTGCGCGGCGGCCGTACTCGCGCTGTCGATGGCCGCCGCCGCTCACGCGCAACACCGCCTGCTCATTTTTCCGCAATTGGATTACACGGTGTCTGCCGGCGGCAGCGTCGCTCTCGACGCGTCTCCCGATACACTCGCCTTTATCCGGTCTGCCCGCACGCGCAGCGCGCGATCTGCCGGCGGGCCTTTCGCTCTCGCGCCGGAACTCAACGGCTCGCGCGCGATGCTGGGCGTTCCGCTGTCTACCGCACCGGGCGATTACACCGTGTCGCTCTCCGTTATGAGCCCGAGGCTGGAACAGCGGACGGCGACCGTCCGCGTGACCGTGAAGCCGTTCGCGCAGCCCGATACTACATCGGCCGTGCCGCCCGTGGTCCTGCTGGACGGCCTGCAACTCAGCCTCGATGGCTCCTGTCCCATCCCACAGGACTCCACCGGCACCTTCGGCAATCTGCAGGCGTATCTCCAGGCCGCGCCGAACCATGTGCCGACCGTGTACTTTTTCGAGAACTGTACGGAGTGTCCGCAATGCTCCATCGAACGGCTGGGGGCGCAACTGGCCACGTTTCTGAACTCGCTCCCGGTGCCCCAGGTCGACGTGGTGGCGCACAGCATGGGCGGCCTGATCGTGCGCAGTTATCTCTCCGGCAAACAGAGCGCGATGGGTTCGTTCCGCCCGCCGCCCACCGTGAAGATTCGCAAAGCGGTATTCCTCGCCACGCCGCACTTCGGCTCTCCGCTGGCCGATGAGGTCAACACCAATGTGCTGTTTTCCGATCTCTACGGCAACGATCCGCAAATCCAGGAAATGGAGCGCGGCAGCCAGTTCGAGTGGGATCTGGCGACCTGGAATCAATTCGGCGACGACCTGCGCGGTGTGGACGCCGTCGCGGCCATCGGCAATGCCGGCCCCATGCAACAGAGCGATGGCGTGGTCGATCTTACCAGCGGCTCGCTCGACTTCGTGCTTCCGGGGCGCACCCGCGTCGTCCCGTATTGCCACATTTCTTCTACCGATGTGGGCGGGCTCGCCGGCGCGCTCACCGGGTGCAATGCCGCCGGGATTGCGTACATCGATAGCCCGTCGCATCCCTCGTTCCAGATCGTCTCGTCCTTTCTGATGGGCGGAACATCGTGGGAAAGCGCGGGCACGTCTCCGTCGCAGGACCCCATCCTGTCGACGCAGGGCGGGATGATCGTGGTGCAGGTGACGGCCGCCGGCCAGTATGTGCAGACGCTGCAAAGCGTGACCTGGGGCGCCACAGCTCTGACGAATGGCGCCGCGGCCGGAGAACTCTTCTTCAACGACTTCGTTCCCGCGGGAACGGCCACCTTTTCGTTGACCGCCGCGGGGTCGAACGCAGTGGCATGCGGTCCGTATACGCAGACAGCCGGCCGGTATTCCGCGGTCCGCTGCAAGGCTGCCCCGGCGATCTCGAGTGTGGACCCGCTGGTGGCGGGCACGGCGAAATCGGTGGCGGCGGGCGGAAACATCGTCATCGCCGGCATCGGGTTCGGCGCCCAGCAATGTGGCGCGTGCGGTGTGACAGCTTCCGGCCAGGCGCTGCATATCTCCGGCTGGAGCGATACCGCCATCATGGCGGCGCTGCCGGCGAACCTCACGGGATTCCAATCGCTGGCACTGACCACCGCCAGCGGCGCGGACTCCGTCGGAGTCATGATCGCGCCCGGCAGCACGACTCCCGCCCTCACGATCGGCGCAGTGGTCAGTTCGGCGTCGGGATTGGCGGGGCCGTTCGCGCCCGGCGAATTGATCTCGATCTACGGTGCGGGGCTCGGTCCGGTGAGCGGCGTTCCCTTCGCGGTCGATCCCGCGACGGGAGGCGTGGACACCACACTCGGCGGCACGCGAGTGCTGTTCGGCTCGGTCGCGGCGCCCATTCTCTATGCCTCTGCCGGCCAGATCAACGCCGTCGTGCCCTATGAGATGGCGGGGCAATCGCAGGCCGCGATGCAGGTGCAGTACGGATCGGGTGCGGCCAGCCAAACGGTGCAGATCGCCAGCGCCGCGCCGGGGATTTTCACGCTGGACGCGAGCGGGTCCGGCCAGGCTGTGGCGGTGAATCTGGACGGCGGCACCGTGAACGGGTCGGCCAACCCGGCGGCCAAGGGGTCGTACGTGACGGTCTACTTTACGGGCGGGGGGCAGACGTCGCCGGCGGGCGTTACCGGATCGGTGACCGGTGCGGTGCTGAAATGGCTGGCGCAATCGATCTCGGTGACGGTGGGCAATCAGCCCGCCATCGTGCAGTTCGATGGAGCGGCGCCGACTTTTGTGGACGGGCTTATTCAATTGAACATTCAGCTTTCACCCAATACGCCGTCGGGTGACCAGCCGGTGGCGATCACGGTGGGGGGCGTGACGAGCCCGGTCACCGCGACGGTGGCGGTGAAATAGGGTGGCCCGAGCCTGGGTGAAATGCCCCAATGTTCGAACCTCCGCCGGGCGCGGCGATGAAAACAAACGACCGCTCTTTGGCCGACGGGGTGCATGCTACTTTCACTCCAAAAGGAAACGCCCCTTATGTTTCGATTCGATCAGTTGATCCGCCGCGACACGATCATTCGTGACGTCAAACAAAGCCATCCGGAAACCCTGCCGGTCTTCGACGGCATGCAATTCCGCAGTTCGTGCGACGATTGCACCATTGAAACCGTCGCGCGCAAGAACGGTCTCAACGTGCTGGACGTGGTGGCAGCGCTCAATCAGGCAGCGTTCGGAACACCCGCGGGACGCGAAGATGGCGGCCACCAGACCCTCTCGTAAAGCCGCGCGGCCGCACGGCAATCGCCCGCTCGACGTTTTCTTTACTCCCCGGACAGTCGCCGTCATCGGCGCCACGGAAGCCTCCGGCTCGGCAGGGCGGACGCTCATGTGGAACCTGGTGACTAGCCCGTTCGGTGGCACCGTGTACCCCGTGAATCCCAAGCTCGGCAGCGTGCTGGGCGTGAAAGCTTATCAGACGATATCGGAGGTGCCCGAACCGGTCGACCTGGCGGTGATTGTCACACCGGCCGCCACCGTGCCCGCCATGGTGCGCGAGTGCGGACAGAACGGCGTAGAGGGCGCGGTGGTGATTTCCGCCGGCTTCCGCGAGGTGGGGCCGGAGGGAGCTGAACTCGAACGCCAGTTGCTGGAGGAGGCGCAGGCAGCCGGCATTCGCATTCTCGGCCCCAACTGTCTGGGCGTGATGAGCCCCCGCACCGGCCTCAACGCCACCTGCGCGAGCACCGTGGCGCGGCCCGGATCGGTGGGCTTCATCAGCCAGAGCGGCGCGCTGTGTGCGGCAGTACTGGACTGGAGCCTGAAGGAAATGGTGGGGTTCAGCGCCTTCGTTTCCGTGGGGTCGATGGCCGATGTCGGCTGGGGCGACCTGATTTACCATCTGGGAAACGATCCCAAGACGCGCTCCATCGTCATCTATATGGAGAGCATCGGGAACGCCCGTGCGTTCCTCTCCGCGGCGCGCGAAGTGGCGCTCAATAAGCCCATTATCGTGATCAAGCCCGGGCGCACCGCGCCCGCCGCGAAAGCCGCCGCCTCCCATACCGGATGGCTCACGGGCAGCGATGAAGTGCTCGACGCAGCGTTCCGCCGGAGCGGAGTGCTGCGCGTCCACAATATCGCCGACCTGTTTTATATGGCCGAGGTGCTCTCCCGGCAGCCCAGGCCGCGCGGTCCGCGTCTCACGATCGTCACCAACGCCGGCGGTCCGGGAATTCTGGCGGCCGACGCGCTTATCCTGGGCGGCGGCGAACTGGCGGAACTGGCGCCCGCCAGCATGGAAGCCTTCAACGCCGCGCTGCCGGCCAACTGGAGCCACAATAATCCGGTCGATATCCTGGGCGACGCGTCGCCCGAGCGGTATGCCAAAGCCCTCGAGATCGCCGCCCACGATCCCAACAGCGACGGCATGCTGGCGATCCTCACTCCGCAGTCCACCACCGACCCTACGCAGGTGGCCGAACACCTCAAGGCGCTGGCCCGGCAGCAGGACAAGCCACTGCTGGCCAGTTGGATGGGCGGGGTGGACGTGGCCGCCGGCGAAGCGATTCTCAATCGCGCCAACATTCCCACTTTTCCTTATCCCGATACCGCCGCGCGCGCCTTCAATTACATGTGGCAATACAGCTACAACTTGAAGGGCCTGTACGAGACGCCTGCCATCGCGGAGGAATCGGCGGACTGGCGTCCCGACCGCCAACTGGTGGAGGAGATCCTCCTCAAAGTGAGGAGCGAAGGGCGGACCGTCCTCAGCGAGTTCGAATCGAAGCGTGTGCTGGCCGCGTATGGCATTCCGGTGGCGCAGGCGGTGCTCGCCGCCGATGCCGGCGCTGCCGTGGACGTCGCCGCCGAGATTGGATATCCCGTCGTACTCAAGCTGTACTCGGAGACCATCACCCATAAGAGCGACGCCGGCGGGGTGCAGTTGAATTTGGGCGACGCGGAGGCTGTCCGGCGCGCTTTCGATGCGATCCGCAATGCGGCGGCCCCGGAACATTTCCAGGGCGTTACGGTGCAGCCGATGGCCAGGCTGCGGGACGGGTATGAGCTGATCGTCGGATCCAGCCTGGATCCTCAGTTCGGGCCGGTGCTGCTGTTCGGCACGGGCGGCCGCCTGATGGACGTCTATCAGGATCGCGCGCTGGCGCTTTCGCCGTTGAACACCACGCTGGCGCGCCGCATGATGGAGCAGACCCGCATCTATAAGGCGCTGAAAGGCGCTGGCGGGCGTAAACCGGTGGACCTGGGGGCGCTCGAGGCCTTGCTGGTGCGCTTCAGTTCGCTGGTCTCGGAGCAGCGCTGGATTCGCGAAATCGACCTCAATCCGGTGCTGGCCTCACCCGAGGGCGCGGTCGCGCTGGACGCCCGGGTGGTGGTGCATGGGCCGGAAGTTTCGCGCGAACAGATCCCCCAAGCGGCGGTCCGCGCCTATCCTTCGCGGTACGTGGCGCCGTGGACCATGAAGGACGGCGGCCAGGTGACCATGCGGCCCATCCGCCCGGAAGACGAGCCGCTGATGGTCCGCTTCCACGAGACGCTTTCCGAACGCAGCGTGTACCTGCGCTACTTCCACCTGATGAACCTGGAACAGCGTACAACGCATGAGCGGCTGACACGCATCTGCTTCATCGATTACGACCGCGAGATGGCGCTGGTGGCGGTGCGGCGCAATCCGGAAACGGGCGAGAGCGAGATCCTCGGTGTAGGCCGGCTGATGAAGACTCACGGCAGCAGCGAGGCGGAGATCGCCGTGCTGATCAGCGACGTCTGGCAGGGCCGCGGGCTGGGCAGAGAATTGCTGTCGCGTCTGCTGGTGGTGGCGGCGGACGATAAGTTGACGCACGTGGTGGCCGACATTCTGCCCGACAATCGTGGGGTGATGCGCATTCTGGAGAAGCTGGGATTCGCGCTCAGGCACTCGCTCGACGACGACGTGGTGCACGCGGAATATAAACTGTAGTATGTTCTCGCGCGCGGCAGTACTGATGGCTCTGGCGGCATGTGTGGCGTGCGCGCAGGATCTGCACTTCGCGGTGCTCATTTCGGCGAATGCGGAATGGCGGGCGCTGAGGCCGCTGTTCGCGGCGGCGCCGGCGCAAGCGTCTCCTTACGGCGAGTATTTCTTTGCGGGCGTGCAGGGCGAGCGCGTCCTGTTTTCCATGGGGGATGGGGCAAGGTGGCCGCCGCCGGGTCAACGCAATACGTCATCGATCGCTTCCGGCCGGCGCGCCTGATCAACCTGGGGACGTGCGGAGGCGTAGAAGGCAGAATCAAGCGATTCGATATCGTGGCGGTAGAGAAAGTGGTGATCTACGACATCGCCCAAGCCATGGGCGATTCGAAAGAGGCTATCGAGGAGTATTCGACGGCGCTCCCGCTCCCGGCTCGATTTCCGGCCCCGCGCTCAAGGCGACCATGTACCCGGTAGACTGCGATTTGACCGCCGCGGGACTGCGCGAAATAGACGCGCGCTACCACCCCGTGGTTGTCGATTGGGAATCGGGCGCGATTGCCTGGGTGGCGCACAGGAATGGCACGCCGCTGCTGATTTTGCGCGGCGTTACGGATCTGGTGAGTAGGGAGAAGGCTGAAGCGCAAGGGAATTTGTCGTTATTTCAGGCGAACACTGTGCGCTTGATGGCGGATTTAGTGCGGTCGCTTCCCAAGTGGCTGGCTGCGTGGCGATGAGGTTGTGAGCGTTCGAGACGATGCGGCGGGCATCCCCGTCGCGTTAGTAGCGGGTGATCTTCGAGCCAATATAGACAACCTTAATCTTGCGCTGACCTTTCGGTCTCGGCCACGCAAAGTGAATCCTGTACTGCGCGCCGAAATTCAATTTGGCATGCCAGGGACAGAATAACTTCTCACTTGGATCGTTCGGATCCAGAAAGGTCAGATCGCGCTTGAAATCAACCTTCTCCGCATCGGAGGAGTCGGAGATCCGAGCGCCCTTTCGCATACAATACCGACCGTACAGTTCCATACCCGCAGCCGTCCACCCGCCGTCGTCCTGCGTTTCCTCGGTGAACCTCTGTAATACCCCTAAGAGTGAGAGCATGTGCTCCGCGGCGCCCGGGTCGAATGGCCGCGGCGCGAGTTGCGACGTAATCTCGTCCGACAGCAACAGACCGGGCATCGTCTCGCTAACGCGCCTCAGCATTTGCTGCCAGGACTGCAGCCGCTCGACTACGGGTGGAGGGAACTTTTCAATGGTCCAAACATTGGTGACGTCGTAAGTTCCGAGCGGCTCCTCGACTAGTCCGTGCACGACTCGCAACGGGCTCATAGCAAAGCGGGCATCGTCCGACTCGGCGAAACTGAAGCTTGCGGCCGGTAAGTTTGAAATCAGCCTCCGTCCAGCCTCCCCCAGCCCCTGATTCGTTACGTCTTCCTCCTCGTAACAGAACAGATCGTCCGGATTGGTCGTGCGATCCGTATCCCAAAACGGCCCGGCCTTGCTTACCCACCGCAAGACAAGTGACGCAAATAACGGATCGTTTGCCGCACGTACTGCTTGGGGCAACGAGTGGTTGGGCGTGACCATCCGCGCCGGCAAGTCGCGTGTACAAAAAATCCGCCCTTGCAGATCTCTTCGACTGCTCATGACGCGCATCAGAGGTTCGAGCGCTTCGCGAAAGGCGGCTGGACCGGAGAACTGCCCGTCAAGTGATAGGTCATTGATGTACCAGTTCATCGCGCGATCCCGATCAGCTATCCCAACCGGCAAGATTGGCCAGATCGCGCTCTGCTTGGTCGAAGAAACCATCCGGTAGACCGCTAAGCGTTCCGTTTTTGTCGACCGACAGCCGAACTACCGGCACATCTTTGTTCCCAGTGAAAAAGTAGATTGCAGCCTCGTCGGGGCTCAACAGCCCGTCCCGAACCGCAATCCGTACTCCGTTTAGCACATGGTCCGAGTGCGTCTCGATCAACATTTGCGTTCCAGAACCCGCCATTTGCGATAGAAAGTGTCCGACTCTTGACTGCGCCCGCGGGTGCAAGTGTGCCTCTGGTGAATCTAAGATAGCCGTCTGCTCTTGTGCCGAGCACAATCCAGCCACGATAATCGGAAAAGCGTAAGACATCCCGTATCCTATGTTGGCTGGCCGCACCCAATCGCTCGTCACTCCAGAACGTAACTCCAGCCGAACGAGGTTCGTTCGGTCGATCAACCGCGAATTTGCCTCGGCTCCAGGAAACAGATCGCTCATCCACGCATTAACCTGTTGCCGTAGCGCTTGGCGTCCAGGAAAGTCCGGATGTCGCCTGGACACAAGCGCTTCATCATCGCCCTTTTCATGTAGCCACCATGAAGCATACTGCCCGATCGAGCCAACATCCCCCTGTGGAAGACCGGCGCCAAACGCCGACGGATATACCTCGGTATCCACCTGCCTCGCCGGACTGAGATAAATCATCGACTCCAGCGAGGACAGAACCGTAGTTCTTAAGGAACCCTGCGGACGTATGCCAATGAGGTCATCGCCAGAATAGCTAAACCTGCGAGGTCCGTCCATTTCCTCGACATCATGTATAGCCAGTATTCTATCTTTCGCGATGAACTGCCACCGGATAGCATGATCACCCGACGTCACTCCAATGCCCACGGCCTTCGATGACCCAGCATTTGCGTACACAATGTCTGTTGTGGTTCCCAGATTCAAAATAGGACCGTTCAGCATCAAACTCGGATACGAAATCGGACCCCGGAGGGTCTGTTCCAGAAGGAGCAAAGTCTGAATAGTCGTCGATTTTCCACACGCATTGAAGCCTGTAAACAGGGTAAGTGGCGCCAGTTCAAGATCGAGAGCCGCGAAGCACTTGAAATTCCGAATACTCAATGATCGAATCATTGCAGGACTTCCCCAATTGCGTTTTCCATCTCTCCGAACCGAATATGCACCCGTTTTCTACTGTTTGTGGAATAAGTGATCGCAAGACTGAAAACTTCCTTCGGAAGGAGGTCGCGAATCGCTTGCTGTACATACTGTTTGCGCCCCAGGACACGCCCCTCATCCAGGCGGCCTAATACCACGGAGCAGACTTCGAATAGGGCTATGTTGAGGATCGCCCTCTCCGCTTCTTCCGGCCCTGCCAGTGATTTTCGGAACGCGTGCCTACCGAAAAGTGCGGAATTGATCCTCATCGCGCGGTCAAAGCTTTCCCGCAAAGCCATCAGTTCACTCGGAGCCATGGCGTTCATGCGCTTCAGGGTCTCGCCCAGGAATCCGTCCATATCTCCTGAGTTATAGTTCTGCCAGCCCAGAATCGAGAACGCGCAGAACCGATTGATGGCTTCCCGGTCTCGCATTCTCTTCTGGTCGAGCGAACGGCCAGTCGCGTCGATAAAAACATCCGTCGCCGCTGCGTCCCGCAAGAACGTAGTGGCCTCACCATTGTACAGGCAGTTACGCATCTGTTGCCGCGTCAGCGGTTCGCCGCCATTGACCCGCTCGAAAATGTCCAGGCGGGCACGCTCGGGCGCCCGTGAATCGAGAATGTACAACGTCAGTTGCGTATCCTCGATTCGCTCACGGTGTTTAACTTCGAGATCTTTGAAGTACTTTCCCTCCAGTCGGTGCGGAGGTGTATCCTCCGATTTTGGGAACGTCAGCTTGAAGTCGTTGTTCAGGAAGCGGGCAAACGTGGTCAATCGCTGCAACCCGTCCACCACTATGATCTTCCCGTCCTCGTTCTCCGCGACGTAGAAGACTGGCAGCGGGATACGCATGGTGCAGGACTCGATGAGCCGAGACTGCTTCTCCACCGTCCACACAAATGCGCGCTGGAAGTCCGGATTCAGATCATAGCGGCCCTGGCTGATCCGCCGGACGATCTCTCCAGCCGTTCGCACGTCGCTCCGCACCATCACAGAATCGAGCGGATACTCTTCGCCCCAACCCTCGGTTACTTGGGCAGCATCCTCTCCCTCTAACGGGGGGGGGACGTCGATCGTCTCAATGGTTTGCGCGGATCCACGCTGGTTCTGTCCGAATATTGCGGACAGTCGCTCCACCTGAACGTCATCCGGGAAAGACTTGCCGCGCTCCCAAAGCGAGATTGTTGCCTGTGACACCCCTACTCGGGCCGCCACCTCGGCCTGACTCCAGTCTTTTGCGTTTCGCTGTTCTTGCAGCCACTTCGGTAGCTTCGGATTCATTAACGCCTCGAAGAATTGCCCTTATTCGATAAAGACTAGCACCGAACGGTATGCTTGCGCATTTTGTATCGCACATTACAAGTCTGCGCCCGATCGGCAGGAAAGGGGGAACATTGTTATGGGAGAATCTCGAAACGAGGTTCGGTCTCAATGAGATTGGCTCATTAAGGAATTAGGCTTAAGTCAAGCTCAACGAACTCCACCTCCCACGGCGACCGTGCCAGATCCAGCCGTGCCAGCATAATAGGCAGCCTGAAGCGCCGCGGACCGGCGCTTCCCGGATTGAGATAGATCACCCCCGCACGTTCCTCGCGCGATGGCTTGTGCGAGTGACCGCTTACTACGATGGCGATTCCCTCGGAGGCGGGATCGATCGCGAGATCGTGCACGTCGTGGATCACGTAGATGCGTGCGCCGTGCCCTTCCACCACTGCGGTGAGCGGCAGGCGCGACGCCCAATCGCCGCGATCGATATTGCCGCGCACCGCTACTACCGGGGCGATGGCGCGGAGCCGGTCGAGAATCTCGGGCTTGCCGGTATCGCCCGCGTGGACGATGAGCTGGCTGCCGGCAAGCGCCCGCTCCGCCTCCGGCCGCAGCAGTCCGTGGGTATCCGAAATCAGCCCGATCCTGATGGCTTCCACTCTCCCATCCTAGCGGTGAGATTTGATAACGTGTAGCTTCCTGGAGGTCACCGAGAAGTGAACCGACACGTTTCCTCAAAGAAACTGGCCGTGTTGGCCGGTATTCTGGCTCTGGCGCCGCTCCTGGCGCAGAGAGGCCCGCAGCAGCAAGCCCCCAAAGGTCCTTGGATGGACAAGAGTCTCAGTCCCGATCAGCGCGCCGACCTGGTGCTGGGAGAGATGACCTTCGACGAGAAGATTACGCTGGTGCACGGCGCCGGCGGATTCGGCGCGGCAGGCGCGCACTCGAACGGCGGCGCCGGCGTGATCGAAGGCATCCCGCGGCTCGGTCTTCCCGATCTGCAACTGGCCGATTCGGCGGTGGGCGTACGCGGCGCCGCCGAGCGCGGGCGCTATTCCACGCTGGTGCCATCGACCATCGGCGAGGCGGCCACCTGGAATCCCAAGATGGCGTGGGCGGAAGGCGACGTGATCGGGCGCGAACTACGCGATCAGCTCTATAACGTTTCGCTGGGCGGCGGTGTGGACATCACGCGCGAGCCGCGCAACGGCCGCAACTTCGAGTATCAGGGCGAAGATCCCGTGCTGGCCGGAAAGATGGTGGCGCAGTTCATCCAGGGGCTGCAGAGCAATCACGTGATCGGCGACGTGAAGCACTACGCCTTTAACGACCAGGAGACCGGGCGCAATATCGGCAACGTGCTGCTGGGCAAGCGTGCCGCACGGGAGACGGATCTACTGGCGTTCGAGATTGCGGTGGAAGAAGGCCAGCCGGGCATGGTGATGTGCTCCTACAACAAGTTCAACGGCGACTGGGCTTGCGAGAACAGCTACCTGCTGACCGACGTGCTTAAGAAGGATTGGGGCTTCAAGGGTTTCGTTCTCTCCGATTGGGGCGGGACGCACAGCACCGCCAAGGCGGCGCTCGCCGGTCTGGATAACGAGGAGCCTGGCAGCAATTTCTTCGGCGCCAAACTGAAGACCGCGGTGGACAGCAATGAGGTTCCGATGGCGCGCCTCAACGATATGGTGCACCGCATTCTGCGCAGCGAATTCGCCGCAGGCATCGTGGACGATCCGCCGAAGGGCCGCGTGGTCGATCCCTTCCTGGGCGCGGACCAGGCGCAGGAGATTGCCGAGCAGGGCATGGTGCTGCTGAAGAATTCCGGCAATCAGCTTCCGCTCAATGCTGCTACGGTGAAGTCGATTGCGCTGATCGGGTCGCATGCCGATGCCAGTATGCTGTCGGGCGGCGGGTCGGCGCAGGTGGATCCGCCCGGCGCCGGCGCCAGCCGCTTTGGCGGCCCGGCAGTCTGGTTCCCCACCTCGCCCATGAAGGCGATTCGCGCCAAAGCTCCCAATGCCAAAGTGGCATTCAACGACGGCACGGACACGGCTGCGGCGGCGGCGCTGGCAAAATCGTCGCAAGTGGCGATCGTGTTCGTGAATCAGCCTACCAGTGAAGGCCGCGATTTGCGCACGCTCATTCTGCCTGACGACCAGGACAAGCTGGTCAGCGCGGTGGCGGCAGCCAATCCGCAAACCATCGTGGTGATGGAGACCGGCGGTCCGGCGGCCATGCCGTGGATCGATCAGGTGAGCGGTGCGATCGAAGTCTGGTATCCCGGCATTCGGGGCGATGTGGCGCTGGCGAATATACTTTTCGGCGACGTGAATCCGAGCGGCAAGCTACCGGTCACCTTCGCGAAGAGCGATTCCGATCTGCCGCATCCGGAGATTGCCGGCATGGCTCCGCCGCCCAATGCGTCGGCTGACGCCGGCCGCGCGGGGCGTGGACGGGGCCGTATGGCACCCTTCGATGTCGATTACACCGAAGGTCTGAAGGTAGGGTACAAGTGGTTCGACGCGGAGAAGAAGGATCCTCTGTTTCCCTTCGGCTACGGCCTTTCTTACACTACGTATGCTTATAGCGGACTGAAGGCAGGCATCGACAGCGTGACGTTCACGGTACGGAATACCGGCCGGCGCGCCGGGGCGGAAATCGCCCAAGTATACGCCGGACTGCCTGCCGCCGCCAATGAGCCGCCCAAGCGATTGGTGGCGTGGGAGCGCGTTCCGCTGGCGCCCGGCGAGTCGAAGACCGTGACTTTGAAGGTCGACCCCAAGTTCCTCTCCATCTTCAACGAAGAGAAGGATGGCTGGGAACTGCTGCCCGGCGAGTACCAATTCCTGGTAGGCGGATCATCGCGATCGCTGCCATTGAAGGCGGCGGTAAATCACTAACGTCGGCGATTCTCACAGCAGTTTATCGGGCGTGATGGGCACATCGCGGATGCGTTTTCCGGTGGCGTGGAATACGGCGTTGGCGATTGCCGCGCCCGTACCGGTGATGCCGATTTCGCCCACCCCGCGGGCACCCAGAGTATCCAGCTTGTAATCCGGGATATCGAGGGCCGAGACCTGGAGGTCCGGTATGTCGGCATTCACCGGCAGATGGTATTTCTCCAGATCGTGATTGACGATGCGGCCGTAGCGCCAGTCGACGTGCGTGTCTTCCAATAGCGCCAGCGAAATTCCCCACACAATGCCGCCGATGAACTGGCTCCGCGCGGTCCGCTGGTTGATGATGCGGCCCACGTCGTAGACCGCCACCACGCGCTTCACACGTGTGGTGCCCAGATCGGCGTCCACGCGCACTTCCGCGAAAATGGCGCCGAACGAATGGCACGGTGTTTTGGGATCGAGCTGCGGTTTGGTGGACGCCATGGCTTCCACCGGACGATTGCCGTTACGCTGCAAGAGGGTGGAGAAGGGCTCTGATTTAGAGGTCTCCCCGGTCCACACCAGCTTGCCATCCTGTAGTTCGATCCGGTCCGCTGGAGCGCCATGCAGCGGCGATCGCGAATCGCCCGCCGCTAGCGCGATCAGCTTCTGCCTGGCCTGCTCGCACGCTGCCTTCACTGCGGGCGTGATGCTGGCGGTAGACATCGAACCGGCCGAAATGGGAGCCTCCGGCAGATTGCTATCGCCCAGCCTCGCGTCGATCTGCGACACGGGCACGCGCAGTATGCTGGCCGCCACTTCCGTCATGACGGTGTAATTCCCGGTGCCGATTTCCTGCGTTCCCGAAGCTACCAGCACGCGCCCGTCCGGCTGGAAACGCACCAGCGCGGAGGCCGGCAGGTTCTTGCCGGGGTACGTTTCGGTCGCCATCCCCCAGCCGATCAGCTCGTGTCCGGCACGCATGGAGCGCGGCTCGTGGTTGCGCTTCGACCATCCGAACTGCGCCGCCCCTTTGGCGTAGCATTCGCGCAGATGTTTCCCGGTGAACGGCTCGCCGCTGTGGGGATCGGTCTCGGCGTAGTTGGCGAGGCGAAGCTGCAGCGGGTCCATCTTCAATTCGTAGGCCAGTTCGTCCATGGCTACCTCGATGGCGTACGTGCCGGTGGCAACCCCGGGCGCGCGCATGTAAGTAGGCGTGCCGAAGTTCAGTTGCACCAGCCGCGACGTGGTGGAAATGTTCGGACAGGCATACATCACACGCGTGGGGAACGCGGCCGACTCCATATAGTCTTCCAGCAACGATGTGTTGGTGTGGACCACGTGGCGGATGGCGGTCAGTTTGCCCTCGCGCGTGGCGCCGAGTGTGACCTGTTGGTGGGTGCGCGGCCTCGCTCCTACCGGGCCGAACATCTGCGGCCGTTCGAGCGCCAGCTTGACCGGCCGTTTCACCTGCTTCGCCGCCAGCGCCGCCAGCATGACGTGCGACCATACCTGACCCTTGCAGCCGAACCCGCCGCCGGTGAAGAGACACGTCACGTGGACATTTTCCTTGGGAATGGCAAACAGCTTGGCCGCATCTTCCTGCACGCCAGTGATGTGTTGGGTAGCATCGTAAATCCGCAGGTGGTCGCCCTCCCAATGGGCGACGGTGGCGTGCGGCTCCATGGGGTTGTGATGTTCCACCGGCGTGGTGTAGGTTTGCTCCACCCGCACGGCCGCGGATCGCAGCCCGCCTTCCACGTCGCCCCAGCTTTGGTCGCCGGGCTCGCCGTTATGCTGCCCCGGGTAGGATTGCGGAAACTCCGCCAGAAAATCGAGCTTGGCGGGCGCGGCCTCATACCGCGGCTCTACCAGGGAGGCCGCGTAATGGGCCTGTTCGAGCGTCTCCGCCACGACCAGCGCGATCGGTTGGTTCTGGTAGTAGACGCGATCGTCCTGCAGCAGTGTAAGGCGCTTCTCGGGCGCCGGCAGACGCATCGCGTTGGCGGGTGTGAGCACGGCCACCACGCCGGGCGCGCGCTCCGCCGCGGCGGTACGGAATTGAACGTGGCCGCTCGGGATAGTGCTCATGACGAGCGAAGCGTAGACCAATCCCGGGATCGAGTATTCCGCCGAGAATTTGGCCTCGCCGGTGACTTTCGCGGGGCCGTCGACACGCGCCAGCGGATCGCCGATGGTAATCACGCCACACCTCCCGCATTGGCCAGGGCGCGCGCCACGGCACGTTTCGCCATCTCGACTTTGAAGCCATTGTCGCGATAGGGCGTGGCTCCGGCGACGGCTGCTTCGCCGGCTTTCTGGAAGAGATCGGGCGCCGGCTTCGCGCCGGCCAGCAGCTTCTCGGCAGCCTCCGCGCGCCATGGCTTGTGCGCCACTCCGCCGAGCGCGATGCGCGCGCTGCGAATCGTGCCGCCGTCTAGTTCGAGCGCGGCCGCTACCGACACCAGCGCGAATTCATAGCTGGCGCGGTCGCGTACCTTCAGGTAGTGGCTGTGGGCGGCGTAGGGCGAAGGCGGCAGATCGATGGAGACAATCAGTTCGCCGGGGTCGAGGTTGGTATCGATTTCCGGCTTGTCTCCGGGCAGGCGATGAAAGGCCGCCATGGCGATGATGCGTTCGCCGCTCTTGCCCTGTACGCGGATCTTCGCATCCAGGGCGGCCAGCGCCACGCACATGTCGGAAGGGTGCACGGCGATGCATTGCGGGCTTGCCCCCAGGATGGCGTGCAGGCGATTGAAGCCCTCCAGAGCGCCGCATCCGCTGCCGGGCGTGCGCTTGTTGCATTGCGTGAATCCCGGGTCCATAAAATATGGGCAGCGGGTGCGCTGCAGGAGATTGCCGCCATTAGTGGCGAGATTGCGCAATTGCGGCGAGGCGCCGGAAAGGATGGCCTGGGAGAGTAAAGGGTAGCGCTGCCGGACCAGCGGATGGTTGGCGGTGTCGGAATTGCGCGCCAGCGCCCCCAGCCGCACACCGCCATCGGGCTGCGAGTCGATGGAGGCGAGAGCCACGCGATTGACGTCGATCAACACTTCGGGCTTTTCGACACCATTCTTCATGAGGTCGATGAGATTTGTCCCGCCGGCCAGAAATTTGGATCTGGGGGAAACGGATTGCACGGCGCCGGCGGCATCGCGTGCCCTTTCGTACTGGAATGGGTTCATTACTGTCCTCCCTTCGAACGGGAGGCGCTCGACCAGTCTGCCTGCGCCTCCTTCACCGCCGCGACGATGCCCGGATAGGCGCCGCAGCGGCAAATATTGCCGCTCATGCGCTCGCGGATTTCGTCGTCGGTAAGGTCCGCCGGCCCGGTCCGGGAAAGATCGGCAGTCACATAGCTGGCGTCCCCGTGGCGGGCTTCCGAGAGAAGCGCTACCGCCGAACAAATTTGGCCGGGTGTACAGTAGCCACACTGAAAACCGTCATGATCGATGAACGCCGCCTGAATGGCGTCCAGATTCTTGCCGTGGGCTAAACCCTCGACGGTGGTAATTTCGTGGCCGTCGTGGACCACCGCCAGCGACAGGCAGCTATTGATACGACGGCCGTTTGCCAGCACCGTGCAGGCGCCGCACTGGCCGTGGTCGCAGCCTTTTTTCGTGCCGGTAAGCCCGAGTTGCTCGCGCAACAGGTCGAGCAGGGTCACCCGCGGATCGAGCTGCAGAGAGTGCGCGGCGCCGTTCACCCGCAAGGAAACAGCTACGCTATGGGTACCCGCGGTATCGGCCGGGGCGGCCGCCGATGCGGCTTGCGGCACGGCGATGGAGCCGGCGGCCGCTCCCAGTACGGCCACGCACTCCCGGCGCGTTATGCTGGCATTTCGGGCGAAGTCTTGAGGCATGGCAACTCCTGGGAACCGAAATAGCACTTCTAATGCCCAACTGCCCCATGCCGTTGCTAACCGGTCCCAAATCCTACAGTCTAAAGAACAGCCGATGGACCTGAGCGATGGAACGTACGTTACCAGGGCGCGTTCGGGCGACTCAGACGCCTTCCGCATGCTGGTGGAGCGCCACAGCCGCTCAGTCTTTCGACTGGCTTATCGTATGACTGGAAACGAACAGGACGCCGAAGATGTGGTGCAGGAAAGCATGCTCCGCGCCTACAAACAACTCGCCAAATTCGATGAGCGGGCAAGTTTCGGCACCTGGCTGTATCGCATTACCTCAAATTGCGCGCTCGACCTGGTTCGGTCGCGCAAGCGGCGGTCGCAGAACCAGGTGCTGGCGCCGGAAGGCGAATCGGAGCTGGAAAATCCCGTGATGACGGTGGCTGAGCCGGGGCCGAACCCGGAGCGGATTGCGCTTTCGGGCGAGGTGCGCGAGCGGCTGTCGGCCGCCATGGGAGATTTGAGCGCCACCGAACGGTCGGCATTCGTGCTGCGCCATTTCGAGGGCATGTGTATCGAGGATGTGAGCCGCGTGCTGGGTTGCCAGCCGGGCGCGGCTAAGCATAGCGTTTTCCGCGCAGTACAAAAACTGCGGCGGGCATTGGAGCCGGTAGTGAGCGCGGCCAAATCATGAATCACCTGAGCGAAGAAGAACTGATCCTGCATTACTACGGCGAAGAGGCGGACGCCTTTGCCGCGGAACATCACATCGACCAGTGCGAGGCGTGCCGGGCGCATTACACCTCATTGCAGCGCGTGCTCAACGTAGTGGATTCCTTGCCCGTGCCGGTGCGTAGCGAGGAGTACGGCAGCCAGGTCTGGAAGCGGATCGAAGGGCGGCTGCCGCTGCGGCGCCGGTGGTGGAATCTGGGAGGCCAGTGGCAGTGGGCCGGCGCTGGACTGGCGTTCGCCTCGCTGGTAGTGGTGGCGTTCCTGGCTGGCCGAATGTTCCCGCGGGTCACCCCGCAAAACAACCGGGCAGAGACCGCGGCCAAGGCCACCCAGAAGCAAGGCGGCGACGGCGTTTTATTGCTGGCTGTGGGCGATTTGCTGGAACGATCGCAGATGGTGCTGATTGAGCTGACTAACGCTTCGCCTGCGGGCAAGCTGGACATCTCCACCGAACAGGAACGCGCATCGGACCTGGCGAGCGAGAACCGTTTGTACCGGCAGACCGCTTTACTGAAAGGCCATACCGCCATGGCCGGAGTGCTGGACGACCTGGAACGCGTGCTGGTGGACATTTCGCACGAGCCTGCGGAGATGGCGCCATCCGAACTGGAGGCCCTGCAGCATCGCATGGAAACGGCGGGAATTCTGTTCAAGATTCGAGTTTTGGGGACCAATTTGAAGCAAAAGAAAGAATCGGCGGAGCCCGTGGGGCGGCCCGGCCGGCAGAAACTGTAAGGGGATTGAAGGACCTATGACGACTTATCGAACTTTGACGACTATCGGCGGTTTGTTACTCACCGCTTCGTTTGTACTGGCGCAGGTAGCCCCTCCGGCTCCACCCGCGGCACCCGCTCCGGCGGCGGCCCCTGCTCCCAGACCGTCTCCGGCTCCCGTGGCCAGGCCGGCCCTGGCGCCGGACGCAGATGCGCTGGATGTGCCCATGCCGCCGGAACCGCCGTTGACTCCGATGGCGGCGATGGCGCCCTTGCCTCCGGATGCACCCAGACCTGCTCGGGCTCCCCTGGCAATGCCGGCCCTGGCGCCGGACGCGGATGCGCTGGATGTGCCCATGCCGCCCGAACCGCCGGTGACTCCGATGGCGGCGATGGCGCCCTTGCCTCCGGATGCACCCCTGCCGCCTCTGCCGCCGCAGGTTACCAGGCCGGCGATCGCGCCCATGGACGCCATGCAGATGGCGCAGGACGCGCTCAGCCAGATCCGTCCCGATCTGGACGAGCAAATGGCCAAAGCGAAGGCGCAGATAGACCGGATGGATTTGAATATCCAGATTCCGGACATGTCCGACTTCCAGTACGATATGCAGAAAGAGATCCAGGACAAGGTGCAGAGCGCCTATGCGCAAGCTGCCAAGGCGGACGCCAAGGTGGCCCAGGCCTACGCCAAGTCGGCCCGCGATTACAATTTCAATTTCAACTTCGACAAACAGTTCGCGATGCAGCCCAAGGGCTACTTTTCGGGGCCGCGGGGCAGCGATGAGTCGATGTATCAGAATGGGCTGCGGGATATCGACAACCACCAGTACGAACAGGCGCTCTCGGAGTTCAACCTGGTGGTGTCGCATGGCGGTGCGCGTACCGAAGGCGCTCTCTACTGGAAGGCGTACGTGTTGAATAAGCAGGGCCGCGCGGCCGATGCGCAGGCTGCTCTCGACACCCTGCGGAAGAGCTATGCGAGCAGCCGGTGGCTGGACGATGCCAAGGCGCTCGAACTGGAAGTGAAGCAGAGTAAGGGCCCGGTGTCACCGGAAAGCGAAACTGACGACGATATCAAGGTACTGGCGCTCAACGGCCTGATGCAGTCCGACCCCGAAAAGGCCTTGCCGCAAGTGGAGAACCTGCTGAAGGGTTCGCACTCTCCAAAGTTGAAGCGGCAGGCGCTGTACGTGATCGCGGAGAATAACACGCCCCAGGCGCAGAAACTGCTCGAACAGATCGCGCGCGGCGGCAATCCCGATTTGCAGGTGCGCGCCATTCAATACATGAGCGTGCGGCGGAATCCCGACACGCCGAAGATCCTGCTGGAAATCTACACCTCTACCAGCGATCCGAACGTGAAACGCGCCATCCTCGACAGCTTCTCTAATAATCGCGACAAGGATCGTCTGATGACGGTTCTCAGAACCGAGAAGGACGGCTCCCTGCGCAGCGCGGCCATCGACCGCCTGAGCGATGTCGACGGCCAGCCCGAACTGTGGCAGATCTATCAAACCGAGACCACTCCGGAGGGCAAAATCGCGGTGTTGAACGCCATGCGGCGCAACGGCAACCTGGATAAGCTGACCGATGTCGCGCGCAACGATAAGGATCCCAAAGTGCGGCAGCGGGCCATCGAAGTGATCGCCTCGCAGGACGCACCCAACGCCATGGCGACGCTGGTTTCCCTCTACAGCAGCGAGCAGGACGAAAAGGTAAAGAGCAGCATCATCGACCACCTCTCCGGCCGCCGCGGCGACTGCAAACCGTTGGTGGACGTGGCCAAGTCCGAGAAGGACATCCACATGAAGATGCGCCTCATCGAGCGGCTCTCCAATATGACGCGCTCCTGCCAGGCGGCTAACGATTACCTGATGGAGATCCTGAGCCGATGAAACCGGCACTCTGTCTGCTGGCGGTGCTGCCGCTGATGGCGCAGCCCAAACTGCTGGTCGATGCGAAAGTGGACACCCGGTCGGCGGCCGCCGGCCTGGAGCGCGAGTTTAAAGCGCTCCAGGCGGCGCAGCCGCAACCGGCGTGGATCGGTTACCAGGTCCCGGCGGTTCGTGGCGCGGAGATGGGCTGCGAATACGTCCGCGACGGAGTGAACACCGCGGGCATCGTGCATCTGGAACCGCCCGACCATGCGGTGATTCTGTTGCGCGTAGAGAACAACTCAGTGAACAAACTGCGCAGCCTCTCGCCCGATTGCGAGATCGACGCCGGTGGGCTCCCGCTCCACTGGCTCACGGATGTGGCGCCGGCACAGAGTGTCGCGCTGCTGGCCACCTTCGTGCCGCGCAGTGAACTGGATTCGAACGGCGCGCTGGGCGCCATCGCCGCCCATGCCGACCCGGCGGCCGACGCGGTGCTGGATCGCTATCTGGCAGCGAGCGAGCCCGATTGGGTCCGCCGCCGCGTGGCGTCGCTGGAAGCGTCCGAGCGCGGCACGCACGGCGTGGAAGAAGTGAAGAAGGTGCTCGCTAACGATCGGAGCGAGTCGGTCAAGCAGGGAGCGATCTCCGGGTTGGCGCGCAATAAACAGCCGGAAGCGCTGCAGGTGTTGATTGCCACCGCGAAGACGGCGTCGGAGCCGCGCACGCGTTCGCAGGCGATCTCGTCGCTGAACCGCAGACCGGGTCCGGAAGTGCTCGATACCATTAATTCCGCCATCGCCAGCGATCCCGACGTGCAGGTACGGCGGCGTGCGGTGGACGCTCTCGGTTCCCTGCCCGACGGCGCGGGTGTCCCGGCGCTGATTCAACTGGTGAAGAGTTCGAAGGATCCCGACGTGCGCAAGCAGGCGATGAATCGATTGCAGAACTCGCATGACTCGCGGGCGGAGGCGTTCTTTGAGGAAGTGCTGAAGTAGGTTTGGCGGCGGCATCCGGACGGGACGGAAGTAAGCATCCAACCCAAGCCTCCCAGGTCCGGCCGGACGCTGCCATAGTTACATCGATCACCCGTGTGGAGGGGATGTGGGAAATCCCACGTGCCCTCCACTTTGTTCCATCTTCAAGCTCCTACCGCCCCGCCAACATTCCGCCAACCTGAGTGCCATTGGGATCCCATTCCGATTTACACAATATGGCTCAGGATATGGTTTACTGATTACGAACCGGCATGAGAGCTGTCGCAGTACTGATGTGCTGTGCCTGCGCCGCGTGGGCACAACAGGACGACGCCCCGCCGTCTTTCGAGGTGGCTTCCGTCAAGCCGGCAGGCCCCTTCGGTCCCGATGGCCGGGTCGTGCGGGGCTGTAGCAAGCCCGATCCGGCCATGTTGCACTGCGTGGGTGTGGGGCTGCGAGCGCTGCTGATGCGGGCGTATGGCGTCAAGGGTTATCAGATCGAGGGCCCTGGGCTCAATAGTGAGAGCTACAACGTGATGGCCAAGGTTCCCGATGGCGCACCGGCCGACAAGATCCCTGCCATGCTGCAGGCCCTCCTCACGGAACGCTTCGCCGTAAAGATCCACAAAGAGACGCGAGTCATTCCGGCCTACGAACTCATCGTGGCCAAGGGCGGACCGAAGCTGAAGGAAGTCGACGTCGCCAACTTGCCGCCCACACCGGAGCCGGGGTCGCCCTGGTCCCGGCCTGCGCGCGCGCCCGGTGGCGGCCCTCCTGCTCTGCGCTCTATGCCGGCCGGCGCCGTCATGGAAATCGTCGGCGTCGGCGACAGCAGGATTCGCGGAAACATGAGCGTCGATCAACTGATTAATGTGCTCACCAATTCGCTCGATCGCCCGGTCTTGGACAACACCGGTCTCAAGGGTACTTATGAGATTGAACTATCCTACGTGGGGGATGAGAACCGTAGTGACGTCAGTACCCAGGGCGCGACCATCTTCGAAGCCTTGCAAAGAACGCTGGGGCTGAAACTGGAGCCCAGGAAGGCACCGGTCGAAATTATCGTGGTAGATAGCGCGAACAAGGTGCCGAGGGACAACTGAGTTGTCTGGACCACTACTTCCGGCTCTTTTCCACCAGTGCCTTCGCTGTCTTCAGACGTAGCAGCGCCAGCGCCAGGTACGCCCTGGTGAGATGCAGTTCGTTGTGCAGTCCCTCTACCGTGGCCTCCAGCCGCATGAAGTCCACATTCTTCGCCTGCGCGATGAAATCCTGCAGAGAGAATGCCGCGGCGCCCGTCACCTGCAGCGGGAACGTCACCCTGCCCTGGGCGCCCTGGATCGATTCCTGAAATCCGCCCGGTCCGCATAGAATGCGCGGCCCATCGAACGCCAACGAGGAGCGGGGATCGAAGCGCGATTTCCGAGGCGAGGTATTGGCGTCGTTCTGCGAGCTGACGATGGAACTGAGTACGGCCTGCGTCTCATCGCGATCGACGCCGCTGGCCGCCGTGGCCAGAGCCGGCAGGAGCGCCATGCGCTGCTCGTACGACAACAGATCGGCATCCTTCAACCCGAGATGCAGGGCGAAAATCGCCGTCAGCCGATTGCCCGAAGTCGCGACCACTCCGGCGTACACCAGCGCCCGCTTCGCGCCGGGCGGCAGTCTGCCGGCGAGCGCCATGGTGCGGTCGGCATCCTTCGCGCGCATGCTGTATGCCGCCTCATAGAAATCGATCGACGACCCAATCAGCGACCGCACCGTGACGCCGTCCACTTCCGTCAGGATGTCGCGCGCGTCGGCGAACCGGCCCGCGGACATCGCCGCGCGAATCTGCGCCATCAGGCGGCCGAATTTCGAGGGGCTGGGAGCGGCCGACGATTCCAGCTTGGCCTGCACTGCCGCCGCCACGCCGGAATTCTGCGCCTCCAACTGCGAGACCACCTTTTCGAGCGAATCGGCAGAGTCCAGCGTGAGCGATCGCGCCTTCGACAGAAGCTGATAGGCGGTGGCGTACGCGGATACCGGGTCGACATTCGCGGCGACGCTGTTGCCGGACAGCAGGTCCGACACCGCACCGATGTATGCCGTCACCAGATCGGGGTTGGCTTCGTCGCGCAGGCCCTGCAAATTCGAGAACGCCGCTCCGTTCACGGTGGAAGTGACGCGGTCGAGCATAGGCTCGGATTTCCCGACGTATTGCGGCGCCTCAAAGAGGTAGTTGCCCAGCTCGGCGAGCGCGTCCACGCTGGGGATCTGGGACTCCATCGTAAAGGCGATGGCGCGCTGGAAGAGATCGTCGGCCAGATCGGGCGCGGGCACGCGAAAGTGGATGAGGAACGAGGTGAAGGAGCCGACATCGAGCGAATTGGGGTCGGCAGTTTCGAGCGCCGCCTGCGCCAGTTGCGCGGCACGATCGTAGTTGTCGGCGAGCTTGGCCTGCTCCAGAAACGACGCGGCCTCACGCCGCTCGAATTCGCGCTTCGCGCGGGCGCCGTCGTTCGGCTGGGACAGGGCCGGGTCGCACTTCATGCCTGGGCCCACCACCACTTTCCACAGTCCCGAAAAGGTCGCCACCGGCAGCACTTTGAGTGAATCGTGAAAAACGCTGTCGGGGATGGCGTTCAAGTCGGCGACCGCCTCCTCGAACAGGTCGGCGCCGAGAGACTGGTCGGCCGGACAGACGATGGCACCCAGGGATGCGATTCCGTAAGCGGTCACCACGGGGTTCGTCATACGCCGCATGGGCTCGCGCAGCGCCGAAGTCCACGACAGGGCGTCGCTCCATTCGGCGATGGCCGCCAGATCGTTATTCTGCGCCTGCGCCGCCGCGGCAGCCAGAAGAGCGGAGCAGACGATGGCGGTCTTGTACACTCTACCCATTGACGTGGCGGAGGGCCGATGCGTGGAGCGCGCGATCGTTCGAAAGCGGAGGCCGGCCGTCAATAGACAGGTACGCGGTATTCGTGGCAGCCCGGCCGATGCGAATACGCCGGCCATGGGCAGCGCGCCAGAATGTGCCGTCCATCAGGATCGAGCACCATATACGCTCGTTCGGTGTCGCACTTGGCGTCGCCGAAAACAACTGCGCCGATGTTGTGAATGAGGAAAGGCGCCAGGCGAGGTTTGCGATAGAGCGCGAGCTTGATTCCGGAACTCCCGAAGGCGCCGGCGTCCCAGCGACACTTTGCAAAATATAGGTCGCCGGCCACATTACTTTCCGATATGCCGGCGTAGCCCGCCGACAGCGGAAGCAAGACGAAGGCTGCAAGTACGGGGATGAGAAGGAGACCGGCCATGGCGCGCGTCAGCATTTTGGGACGCAGCAACGAGAGCAGTAGCGCCAGCAAGGTATAACTTCCTACCGCCGCTGCGCCGAGCAGAACATTTGCCCAGGGCGCCGCAAACGCCCAACCGGCGCGAACCGCCAACGCGTACGTCCCCGTCAGGAGCGCTGCCGAAAATATCAGGGCGGGTTTCGCGCGCGGAGGCAGTGCCGCCCATCGCACCCGGCACCAGCAGGCAGCGACGAAGCACGCCAGAATCGATATCAGGCTCGCGGCCGCAAGCATGATCGACATTATAGTCGTCTTCTTGACATTGCAAACCCCGTGCGATACGTTGCAGGACTAATGAAACGCATCGCCATTGTCCTCCCTCTGCTCGCCGTTTCGCTGTGCGCCCAACAGTTCAATGAAGACCTGCTGAAGCACTTTACCTGGCGATCGGTGGGGCCGGCCGGCGCCGGCGGACGTGTCGTCGATATCTCCGTCTCCGGCGATCCCGCGCGCGTCTACATTGCTACGGGCGGCGGCGGCGTGTGGAAGACCACCAGTTGGGGCACTACCTGGGAGCCCATCTTCGAACACGAGGACGTGGGCGCTATCGGCGCGGTGGCGGCAGACCCGTCCAATCCCGATACCGTCTGGGTGGGCACCGGCGAGGCCAATCCGCGCAATAGCGTCTCCTGGGGCGACGGAGTTTACAAGTCCACCGACGGCGGGAAAACCTGGAAGCGCATGGGGCTTCCGGACTCGCAGCACATTGGCCGCATCCGCATCGATCCGCGCAATCCCGACGTAGTGTACGTGGCCGCGCTGGGGCATATCTGGGGGCCGAATAAGGAGCGCGGCGTCTATAAGACCACCGACGGCGGCCTCACCTGGACGCAGAGTCTGGCGATCAATCCTGACACCGGCGTGGTCGACCTGGCGATGGATCCGGGCGACCCCAACACGCTCTACGCCGCGGCGTACGAGGTGCGGCGCGACGGATTCGCCGGCGGCGATCCCGGGAAACAGTGGGGCCCCGGCAGTGGAATCTATAAGACTAGCGACGGGGGCCGCACCTGGCGCAAACTTTCGCAAGGGTTGCCGCGCGGCGACCTGGGCCGCATCGGGCTGGCGGTGGCGCCCAGCAATCCCGGCATCGTTTACGCCGTGGTGCAGACGCCCACCACCGCGCCGGTGACCACTGGCGAAGAAAACGGACCGCCTCCCCCGCCCACCGGGCCGCGCACCATGCGCGATGGCGGCGTCTTCCGTTCCGACGATCGCGGCGAGACCTGGCACTGGGTGAACTCGGTGGATAACCGGCCCTTCTACTACAGCCAGGTCCGTGTGGACCCTACCAATGAGAATCATCTCTTCGTGCTCGGCTCCAACAATTCCGAATCGGACGACGGCGGCGTGACCTTCCGCAACGTCACCGAAAATATCCACGTGGATCACCACGCCATGTGGATCGATCCGCGCAATCCGCGCCACATCATCGACGGCAATGACGGCGGGCTTTACATGACGTGGGACGGCGGCCACACCTGGGACTTCCAGAATCAGATGGCGCTCAGCCAGATGTACTCAGTGGATGTCGATATGCGGCGCCCCTACTATATTTATGGCGGGTCGCAGGATTATTGCTCGTGGGAAGGGCCGAGCGCCACGCGCAACCAGGTGGGCATCAAGTATGCCGACTGGTTCAAAGTGCAGACCGGCGACGGTTTTCAAGTGCGCGTCGACCCCACCGATTACAACATTGTTTATGCCGAGTCGCAGAACGGCGGAGTGGTCCGCTACGACCTGCACAGCGGGCGCGACACCTCCATCAAGCCCACTCCGCGCAGCGGGCAGCCGCCGTATCGCTTCAATTGGGAGACGCCGCTGACAATTTCCGCGCACGATCCCAAGATGCTCTACATGGGCGGCAATTTCGTCTTCAAATCCACCGACCGCGGCGATTCCTGGACGGTTATCAGCCCCGAGCTCACCACTGAAAAGGTCGGCACCATCACCATGATTGCCGAATCGCCGGTCAATCCGGCGGTGCTCTACGCCGGCACCGACGATGGCAACGTGTGGGCCACGCGAGACGGCAAGAATTGGAAGAATATCACCAGCGACGTGCCCGGCATGCCGGGGAAACGCTGGGTCAGCCGCTTGCTGGCGTCGCGCTACGACGCGGGCACGGTATTTCTGGCGTTCGATGGTCACCGGAGTGACGATTTCACTACTTATCTTTTTAAGTCCACCGATTACGGCGCCACGTGGAAATCGATCAAGAGCGATCTGCCGCCGGCCACGCCCGTGCGTGTGATTCGCGAGGACGTGAAGAACGCCAACCTGCTATTTGCGGGGACGGAATCGGCGGCGTACGCGTCGCTGGACGGCGGCGGACATTGGGTGCGGCTGATGAATCGACTGCCCACCACCCCGGTGGCCGACCTCATCGTGCACCCGCGCGATGGCGACCTGATCGCGGCCACGCACGGCCGCAGTTTCTGGGTGATGGACATTTCGCCGCTGGAAGAGCTGACGCCCGAGGTACTCGCGAGCGATGCGCACCTGTTCACCGTGAAGCCTGCGATTGCGTTCGACTATCGCGTGTTCACCAACGACGAATTTCTGGCGGAAAAGCGCTTCATCGGCGAGAACCCGCCCATGGGGACCGCGGTCAGCTACTATCTGAAATCCGGCGGAGGCGACATTAAGCTCGCGATCCTGGACAAGAGCGGCGCCGTGGTGCGCGATCTCACGGCCACGAAAGAGAAGGGGATCAATCGCGTGCAATGGGACTTGCGCGGAAAACCGCTGGTGCAGCCGGGCCGCGGCGGACGCGGGGGGCGCGGGGGTGGCGGCGGTCGTGGAGGCGCGGCTGCCGCGGACGCCGAAGTGCCGGCGGGCAGGGGAGGGGGCGGCCGTGGTGGCGCGAGTGCCGCGCTGGTCGACCCGGGCGACTACGTCGCGCGCCTCACCGTCGATGGCAAGGAGTTCACCACTCCCGTGCATGTGGACGCCGACCCCGACGTGAATGCGTCGAGCGACGATATCCGCACGCGGCGGACGGTCATCACGGCGGCCATCGCCCTGCAGGCGAAGACTGAGCCCGCCAACGCCAAGGTCGATTCTCTCGATACGCAGTTAGAAGCGCTTTCCAAGGATGTGCCGGACGCGCCCTCGCCCATCAAAGAAGCGCTCGCCAAGGCGCTCAAGGAATCGAACACGCTGAAGACTGAGATGGCGCGCATCAATCGCGGAGTCACGCAGTTGTTCGGCCAGGTAAGCGGCTCGCCGTTCCTGCCGACCGTCACGCAGCGCGACGACCTGGCCGATCTCGAGAAAGATTTCGGCAAACAATCCGCTGCCCTGGATGCGCTCCTCAAGACCACCGTGCCAGGGATCGAAAAGCAATTAAACCAGGCCAACGTCCCGCGAATCTCAGTAAAATAGCACCGTGGGGTGTGCCTCGCTCTCGACCCTGCTATCGGGCGCGCTGAGCTTTGAGTACTTCCTGGTCTGCCAGCAGCGCCTTTTTGAGGCGTGCGTGCTCGTGGAGCAGATGGACAATTCCTTCGCCATCGATCTCCGGCCCGTCCGCCGCCGCGGCATTCTGCAGCGCCATGCCGAGGCGCTTCAACCGGGCGCAAACTTCCCCATATTCCTGTCGCCGGTAAGCGTTCTCGAGGACCAGTCGCTCCATCGGAGTCATGGTGAGAGTGCGTTGCCGCAGGGTCGCCTTCACCGCCTGGCGCGATTGCTCGCGATCCTTCAATGCGAGCTGGATGGCGTCGCAGACCAGTTCATCGAGAGGGCGCGCCCGTTCGGCGGGGGCGTACCAATGCAACTCGTCGACGTCGGCCTGCTCTGGTTCCTGGCGCTCGCTAAGGGCGGTGAGTACCCGGAGCGCCGCTTTCATAGCTGCTTTGCTTGGCTCCATCATCCCGTTAGCCTTTGACTAGCAAGATAGCATAGGAAACTGCCCGGCGAAGCGGTGGTTCACCGGACCAGCACGATCTCCTTGAACCAGACAGTCTGCGCGCCGCCGTGATGCTGAATCGCGATAAAGCCCTTGCCCGGTCGCGGGCCGCGATCAGGCTCGTACTTCCCTTGCTTGGGAGGGACGGGCGCCACCCCGTCGTAATCGGTCACCTGCATGCCGTTGAGCGTGACGATGGTGCGGAGGCCGCGCATTTCGATTTCGAGCGTGTTCCACTCGCCCGCCGGTTTGTAGGGCCGCGCGAGCGCCTTGGTCATGGAGTAGAGAACGCCGGTGCAATGGTAATCGTCGGCAGACTCGTCGATCTGCACTTCGATGCCTTTATTGATAGCGTCGTCCTCCGACTTCGGCACGTAGGGAATGCGGATGAAGATGCCGGAGTTCGCCGCGGGAGCGGAGACCTTATACATCACTCGCAGGGTGGCGTCGCCAATCTTTCCGCCGGTGTACCAAAGATCGTCCTCGGGGGCATCCGGCACGCTTACCAGAAGGCCGTCCTGCACCACGAATCCGGGCGTTTGCCGTCGCGGCGCGTCCTGGTGGCGCGGAATGCGCGCCCACCCGTGGAGATCCTTGCCGTTGAAAAGTTGCTTTTCGGCCGCCCACGCCGGGGCAGCGGCGAGCGCGACAATCGCCAGCCATTTTCGTATCTTGTGATGGGCTTTCATGGGTAAGCTCGCATCCGCGAACTCGAAAGTCTATCACACGGAACGAACGCGGTTGCAGGGCTTCGCTATTGCCGCGCGAAAACCTGCACGGTGTGCGTCCTGACTCCGCCGGGGGCGGTAGAGTCGGATGTGCAGGTCAACGTCTTACCATCTGCCGAGAGCTTCATTTTGCCGGACGCCGTCGGCCGGTTGGGACCTTCCAACAGTACGGAATATTCTCCGGCGCCGTTCCGCAATACCTTCGCCGTGCCGATCTTCCGATCCCGCGCATCTTTAATATCGCCGGGCGAACCGTCGAGCCGTGCGACGAAGCGCAGGGAGACCACGCGCGAGTTCTTCAACGGAACCGAGTACTCGAACTCCAGCGCGTTCCCCAGCGGCCGGATTTCGAGCGTCAGCGGGCGCGAGGCCGCGTCTTGTCCCGAGATCTGCTGGCTGGTCAGTAGCCACTTGCCTGCCAGCGGATCGGCCGCCGGCGCCGCCGATATCGCGGCCATCATCAGGAATGCAATCGCGTAGCGTCTCACCGCACCAACTCCGCCAGCAGCATCTCGCGCGGGCAGGTCTCCAGCGCGCGCGCCACAAAGCCCGTCATGTTGGCCACCGCGAAACTGACGCCGTGCAGATTGCGCTCCGCCGGCACGCCTGGAATCGGCCGTGGGTAGGGCGACGCCAGGAACACGCCGCCTCGCCTGCGGAATTCCTCGCGCGGGCAGCTTTCATCGGCGGCCACTGCCACCACCCCCGGCAAGCTGCCGGGCAGCAGGTCTGCCGCGCTCACCACCACGCCATTCTCCGCGATGGCTGCCAGCAGCGGCGCGCGATGCTCTTCGTTGGCCGTTCCCAAGCTGAGATTGATGGCGTCCATGCGCTCTTCCCGGCACCACTCCAAGGCCCGCAGAATGGCCTCGATGGATACCGCCAGCCGGCGGTCGAAGACCTTCACGGCGAACAAATCGGCGGCGGGCGCTTTCTCGCGGATAGCGGCGGCCACCGCCGTGCCGTGCCCCAGGCGATCCACGGGATCGTTGCCCACGCCATCGGCGGTGAAGTGCACGGCGCCGGCGACGCGGCCCACGTGCGGGTGGCCTTCGTGAATGCCGCTATCGATGACCGCGATTCTCATCAGCCCAGCCTGACCACCTGATGTGCGATGCGCGCCAGCGACGGCCGGTGCGTGATGACGATGGCGGTGCGTCCGGCGAGTGCCGTGGAAAGCGTGTCGGCGATGGCGCGCTCGTTCTCCTCGTCGAGCGCCGAAGTGGGTTCGTCGAGCACCAGCACTTTGGGGTCGGCCAGGATGGCGCGCGCCAGGGCGATGCGCTGGCGCTCACCGGCGGAGAAGGTCTGGCCGCGCTCGGCGATCATGGTTTCATACCCCTCGGGCAGGCTTTCGATGCGCTGGTGGATGGCGGCCGCGCGCGCGGCGGCGCAGATCTCGTCGGTGCTGGCGTCGGGCCGCGCATAAGCGATATTCTCGCGCACCGAAGCATGAAACAGATAGGGCGCCTGATCGAGCAGCATCACCTGGCGGCGTACGTCGGCGAGGCGCAGTTCGCGCAGATCGCGGCCATCGAGCCGGATGATGCCCTGTTCGGGATCGTAGAGGCGCACCAGCAGGTCGGCCAGCGTCGACTTGCCGGCACCGCTCGGCCCCACGATGGCGCAAATCGAACCCGCCGTCACGCGGAAGGAGAGATCGTGGAATACCGGATCGCCGTCGTAGCGGAACGAAATGGAGAGGCATTCGATCTCACCGTGGGGCGCCGTCCAGGGCGCCGCGAAGGGCCGCTCCACGATCTCCGCGGGCGTATCGAAAAGCTCCCACACGCGCGACAGGGAGACGCCGCCCGAGATCACGTTGGTGTATAGGCTCATCAGATTTTGCAGCGGCGAGAGCAGGCGCGCGTGGTAGGCCATCAGCGCCACCAGGGCTCCGATGGTCAGTTGCCCGTCGATCACCAGTTTGCCGCCGTAGAGAAAAAGCGCGGCGGTGCACAACGTGAGCAGCGTGCCGGGGACCGCGCCGGAGAGCAGCGCCGTCAACTGCATTTTCATGAGCGCGTCCAGAAAACCGTCGTTGTGCGAGCGGAAGCGCGCCACTTCGCGCGTGCCGGCGTTGGCGGTCACCACCAGGCGGAATCCGAGGAGCGTTTCGAGCAGGAAGCTGCCGATATCGGCGCCGCGCTCGCGCACCTTGCGGACGCGCCGCGCCAAGCGGTCCTGGAAATAGCGCAGGCTCCAAATGCTGAACGGCAGCACCGCGAGACTCAACAGGAACACTTTGACATTGAGCGAAATCATGATCGCCGACGCACCCACCAGAAAGACTACGTTGGAAAGCACGCTCAACAGCGTGTCGGCGGAGACGCGCTGTACTTCGGAGATGTCGTTATTGATGCGCGATACCACGTCGCCCAGCTGGGCGCGCGCCCAAAAGCGCGGCGAGAGCGATTGCAAATGCTGGTAAAGCGCCACTCGCATATCGAACAGCACCAGCGCCGACACCCGCACGTATTGATAGCTGGAGAAGATATTGAGAGCGAAATTCGCTATCGTGGCCGCCAGCATCAGCGCGCTCACCATCAGGAGCGCGTGGAAATCGCGCTTCAGCAGGGCGTCGTCGATGAGCAGTTTGGAGATGTACGGCTGGGCCAGTGAAAACCCGGTGGCGGCAACCCCAGTCAGCAGAATCAGCAGCAGTCGCCAGCGATACGGCAGCAGAAAGCGGATCGCGCGCCGGTAGCCGGCAAGGAGCGCCCGCGTGCCGCTCAAGGCAGGACGACCATCGATCCGGTCATGTCGTTCTGCAGGTTCCATGTAGCCTGATGCTGAAAGGTGGCCGCGTCATAGACGTCGATTTCGTAGCCCGCGCCGTACATGTAGAGCTTCTTGCCGTCGGCCGAAAGGCCGAAGCTGAATCGGTTGCGGCAGGGCACTTCGGAGGTCCGTGCCAGCCTGGTGGTGGCGAGATCGATCCCCAGGAACTCGCAGCGGCGATTGCCGCCGGTGCCGTTGGTCGATACCGTGTAGCCCATTTTCTTATCGGGCGTGATGTGGAGGCCGGCCACCTGCGCGGGCGAGGGCCCGATGGGCGTGAAGTCGAACTGGCGGGTGTTGAGATCGAAACGCGCCAGCCCGAAGACGCGATTATGCACGATCGGGTCGGAGTAATTGAAGATGGAGACGCGCTGGTTGGGCTCGCTGAGGGCTTCGATCAGGCCGCCGAGCCCGAGATTCTCCATCGGCAGGCCGCCCGGCAGTTCCAGGTCGATCTTCTGCACTACGCTGAAATCTTCGGCTTTCAAGACGGTCACGGTCTGTCCGAATTGATAGAGATATTTGCCATCGGGCGAGACTTCGAAACCGCCTCCTCCGAAGCCGCCCCGGCCGCCCGTTTCGGTAGGCTCATCTACCGTTTTGACGATCTTCTGCTGCGCCAGATCGATGATGGTGTACTTCGGTTTGCCGATGGTATAGCGGTCGGCCTCTTTCACGGTTTCGGTCGTAGAGGCGTAGAGCAGCTTGCCCGCGGGGTCGGGCGCGCCGCCGTTCACGCGATACCGGTGAGTGGGATTGTCCAGAACGAAATGGTTGGTGACCTGGTGAGTAGCCACGTCGATCACTTCAAAGCCGTCGCGATCGTTGGTGCTGACGTAGATGGTCTTGCGGTCGGGGGAAAGCCGCAAGGTGCGCGGCAGCCCGGTCACCATGTGGATGCGGTCGGTGACTTTCCCCTGCTGCTCATCGATCACCAGGACCCAGTCGGGGTAGGCGCCGCAGAAAATCGTGCCGGCGCGGCAGAGCGCCACCGAGAAGGTCAACCATACCAACAGAGTCTTCATCGTCGCGGTCTCCGTTATGGGAAAACTAAGTCGAGGTTGCGCCAGTCCTTAGTGGCGGAGGCGCACTTACTGGCCCAATCGGGATAGTTATTCAGGTGGTCTGGCACCTGCGCCGGCCAGAAGCAGGTGACATAGCAGTCGTAGATATCGCGCTCCACTGGCTGGCACAGGCCTGCGGTACCGCCGGCGGAATCCACTTCCCAGCCGGGCGAAAACGCCAGCGTGCATCCCATGGGAACGTGCGGCCGCTGCGCCGGGTTCTGCAGCGCCACCACGTCCTCGGCCGCCTGCGCCGCCATGCCGTCGATACGGCGCGCTTTCCGGTTGACCGCTCGCAAATGTTTCATAATGCCTTCCTTTCCGCGAAGTGCTCCAGGAAATCGGGGTTCAGGGCCGTGATGGCGCCATAGATCCGCAGACAGATGTCGGTCCAGTCGCGAATCCAATCGCAGTAGTGCAGATTCGGATGGCCGGTATCGCCGTAGCGCACGAACGCTTCGTGATGGCAGCCGCCGGCGCACAGCGGCCGCGCCCAACAAGTGTGGCAATCGTACTTGCCGTTGATGTGGCCGCGATCCAGAAATGCCGACTGCTTCGCGCGATCCAGTCCGCCGGTGCGAATGTTGCCAAGCGCGTGCACGTCGGAATCCACGAAGCGATGGCACGGAGCGATATCGCCTGAGGGCCCCACGCCGAGTAATCCCAGGCCCGCGCCGCAAGGGTGCGACTTATTCACTCCCTGATACAGCTCGGCGATGGTGTCGCTCACGTTGGAAAATCCGTGCGCCTCACCTCGCAAAGCGAATTCCAGATATTCATCCGCCAGCTCGTGGAACTCCGTCAGCACGCCGTCCATGCCGCGCTCTCCGATGGAGTAGAGGCGGTTCGGCGCGGTGGTCACGGGAGCGAACCCCACCTCGTGAAATCCGAGATCGTTCTTCAGATGGCGGAAGATCCGCACCACATCGGTGACGCCATTGGTCAGGGTGACGCGCGCCGTGATGGGGCGGGTGCGATGGCCCTGAAGCAGCGCGCGTACGCGTGGCTCGATGATGGCGTAGCTGCCTTGCCCGTTGGCGAAAACGCGGAAGCGGTCGTTGAGGTCGGCCGGGCCATCCAGGCTGACGGTCACCCCGATGCGGTTCTCCGACAGGAACTCGATGATGGCGGGAGTCAGCAGGGTGGCGTTGGTGGTGAGGCTGAAATCCACCGTGCGGCCCTGCGCGCCGGTCTGCTCCAGGGCGTACTGCACCACCTGTTTGAGCAGCGGGAAATTCATCAGCGTTTCGCCGCCGAAGAAGGTGATGTGAATCGCCCGCCGCCCCGGCGACTGCGCCAGCAGGAAGTCCACCGACGCCCTGGCGGTGTCGATGTCCATAAACTTAGGCTTGCCTTCCGGCGTCGCCACCTTATCGGAACCGAATTCGTAGCAGTACTGACAGGAGAGATTGCACTGGTTGGTCAGGTTCATCACCAGCGTTTGCAGCGGAAAATCGGCGGGCGGCGCTTCCAGCGGCGGGCTGGCGGCGCCCGCGGTGACGATCACGTGCGCGTGATGCAACTCTTCCAGCGTCTCCGCCGCGTCCTGAGGGCTGAGGCCGCGCGCCGTCATGCGCCCGGCCAGCTCTTCATAGGCGAGTTCGCCGGCGGAGAGCGCCTCGATGGCGGTGGCGACGGCGTCATCCATTTCGAAAATCGCGCCCGCGGGCACCACGTAGAGAAAGTTCTGGCCGCCGCCTGAGAAGCGGTGAAATTCGCCCAGCCGGAAAGTCCGCGTCACGGTCGCTGTCACTTACCCACCTCCGGCTGGTCCCAACGAATGTAGGTGGGGACCGTCACGATCAAGTAAGACCGGCCAGTCAACAACCTGCCTTCCTTGTCTTTTTCGTTCTTGGCAGTAGCTACTACCCACACGTCGCCGTAATTGTTGCGGCCGAACTTACGCTGCGGATTGGGGCCGTCCGTGTTGGGCGTAAACAGGCCGTTGTGATCGAGCGTGCCGACGAATTCCTTGTCATCGTCGCCAAACACGGAATAAAACTCTTCCACCGACCAGGTGACGTCGATGGGGCCGAGTTCCACGTCGTCATCGGTGTGCGGCTTGCCGTCTTCGCCGCGCTGGTAGGCCATCGCTTCGAGTTGCTGGTAGCCGCGCGGGTGGGATGAGCGCGCATCGCCGCCCAGACGCGCCAGCGACGCCTCGGGGAGCACCTTGATGTAATCGACCTTATCGTAGACCGCGAGCGCGCCTTCCAGCACCGCGCCGTGGAACGCCACGTCGCGCTTACCGTTCACCGCGTCCGCTGCAACATTCACCAGCACGTCCACCTGGCTGGCGGTATGTGCGGCCACGGATGCCACCGTCACGCCGGAGCCGAAGTCGAGATCGGCAACGGCCACCTGGGAGGGGAAGTTATTCCCGATCAGCCGTACCTTCTGGTCCTGCGAACCGGCTTTCAGGGAGTAACGGTCCAGCGTGAGAAGCACCGGATCGGCGGTGGCGCGGATCATTTTCACGTCCACGCCGAACTCCTGGTATTCCCCCCAGAACCAGCGGCCTTGCGCCCAGGTCCGGTCGGGTGAGAACCACAACGCCTCGCGCATTTCGCTGCGGAGGTCGTCGGGAGAAGCGGTGGCCGGAAGCGTGCCGCCCTTCGACCGTCCGCGCCAGGAGTAGCCGGCGTATACCAGCCCGCTGCCGGTGTGATCGATCGCCGGGCCGCCGTTGACGGATTGCAGCTTCACCGTGGTGGTGAATTCGTCATCCGCCGCACCCTGCGCGATGGTCATCTCGCCATAATACTTGCCGCGCCCCGAAATGTGGGCCGAAATCAGCCAGCGGCCGGCCAGGCGGGGAGTCCCCATGCGCGCCCGCCAGGAAGCCCATTCGGGTGTGTGCAGGGGATAATTCTTGCCCAGGAAATCGAGCGTGGCATCGAGTGAGATCGGGGTCGCCGGCGCTGCGACGCCGCCTTCGGCATTTGCCCCGCCGCGTCCCGCTGCCCCCGCGCCCGCACCGCCGCGCCCGCCGCCATTGCGCCGGAACGCCGATTCTGCCGTCGGATAGAGAGCCGAGTGCATGTCCGCCAGCAGCGACCATTCCTCACGCGTGCGCCGCCACTGGAACGGACGCCCGAGAGCGTGGCAGTTCATGCAGGTGACGCGCAGCGATTCATTGGGAATGGGTTCGTCCTGGATGCGATGTTCGGCCATGTACATCACCGGCTTGGCTTCTTCCGGCGCCAGCCCGTGATAGTCGCTGAGGTATTTGAGGATGAGTTTGGCGTCGGCCGGCTCCAGGGTCAGACCGTTCAGCCGTACCATCCGCTTGATGGCTTCTTCCCAGCCTTCCGGGGTGGTGCGGATCCAGGAAATGCGGCTGAGATTGCTCTTCTCGTCTTTCTTATGACACCCGCCGCACTTACTCAGTACCAGTTCGTTGGTGACGGGGATGCCATCTTCGCTGGGACCGGCGGGCGCGCCGCCTCTTCCACCTCTGCCGCGACCTTGGCCGAGGACCGCGGGCGCGGCGCCAAGCAGACAGACAGCGCCCAGCACCAGCGATACGAAGCGTCGGCCCTCAATGTGTTTCATCCCCACTCCTCCGAGTCAACAAGATCCGCTGGGTTCGGCTGGTACGAGGTGCTCGATCCCCATCGGGAACGGAAAGTTCCCTCACGCACAAGGAGGGATCCACGGTGCGTCACGGCACGATTGAAGTTGAAAGGGTTATATCATTGACCCTGTGCCCCTGTCAACGTTGCCCTCCCCCCAGGGCGTGGCGATTCGCGGCAGTGGCGTGGCGGCTTCCTGTTGCGCGCACCTTCTGGCGGACGCCGGATTCGCCGTCTCCCGTCTGGAAGGCGGCGCGCCGCGCGTCCCGGCCATCCTGATCGGCGAAGGCACGCAAGCTCTGCTCTGCGATCTGTACGGCCGTCCGGATCTGTTCGACGGCATGTTCCCGATCGAGCGGCGGATCGTGGCATGGGGCGCGGACCGCCCGGTAGAATTGCCGCACCGCGCGGTGGTGGTCCGCGGAGACGTCTGGCTGCCAGGTTTGGGCGGCGCGCAGGACTCCGGCCTTCCCGCGGCTGCCGGCGAGTGGGTGGTTTACGCTTCTCGTCCGCTGCCGGCGAACGCCGGCGAGCATGCTTTCGGCTCGCGGATGGCGTCCGCTACAGCCGTGGGATTCGAACCCAATCGGGAGTCCGCCTGCTGGATCGAATCGCTCGACGATGGCTGGCTGTTTCTCTTGCCGGACAGCTCCACCACCGGGTGGTTGCTCGCGGTGGGCGCATCGCGCGACCGCCTGCTGGAACGAAGCCATCTGATCGCCGGCGTAGTGCGCGCCACCGGCGCGGAAGGCGGCACCTTTGCCGCGCATCCCAGGATCGCAGACCCTCTGTGCGCCCGCGGATGGCTCGCCTGTGGCGCCGCCGCCATGGCGTTCGACCCGATCTCCGGCGACGGTGCGGGGGCCGCGGTGCGCGAAGCTATCCTGGCAGCCGCCGTCATCCGCGCAATCCACCAGGGAGGCGACGTGACGCGGTTGCTGGCTCACTATCGCGCGCGCCTCATCGCCGGGCTGCTGCGACACCTGGAAATGTGCCGCACGTTCTATGCATCGGCCAACTGTGGACCGTGGTGGGCGGGCGAGATCGCGGCACTCGACGAGGGCATTTCCTGGTGCGGTGAGGCGCTGCGAGCGGCCGGCCCGTTTCGCTATCGGTTGCATGGCCTGGAACTGCAAGCCATCGAATAGCCTACCTCTTTACGAATTCCACCCGGCGATTCTCCGCGCGCCCATCCGGCGTATCGTTGGAGCCGATCGGCTTATCGGCGCCGAACCCGCTGGACGTGAGCCGCGAAGCATCCACACCGAACTGTGTGACCAGCACCGACCGCACCGCCTCGGCGCGGCGCTTGGAGAGGTCCAGGTTGTGACCGGCATCGCCCACCGAATCGGTATAGCCGTCGATTTCCAGTTTCAGGTTGGGATTCTTAATCAATCCTGCCACCACCTGTTTGAGCACGGCGGCCGATTCGGGCCTCAAGCGGTCGCTATCGGTATCGAAATTGATTCCATGGGTGACGTACTTCCCCGAGGCATTGATGACGCTCGAAAAATCGGGCGCCGATTCGGCGATGCGCACGGAGCGAATCCCGTTCGGCCGGTATCCCGATATGGAGCCTTCCAGAACCGTCATGGGTTTGAATTGCACTTGGTTGACGTCCACCAGACGCTGCCCGTTCAAGTAGGCGCGCACGCGGCCTTGCTGCGCCCAAAGATCGAAGACCACGGGTTTGGACGTGTCGGTTTGGATGGTGCCCTCGCCCAGGTTCCCATGGGATTCGATCGAAGCGGATGCGGTCTTTCCGTCCTCCTCGCCGCGCACCATGGCATGAATGACATCGTCTCCGTCTTTGTCGCGGAACGTCCAGTCGGTTTCACCGTTCCCGGTCCAGACCAACTCAAAAGTGAAGTTCTGCGGCACCTCGAACGCAGGAGAAGTCAACTGAACCGTATCTTTCGAGTAGAGCTCCCTGATGTTGCCGCCCATGCGCAGTTCTGGCGGCCCGTTGCGCACCTTCCAATGCGGCGGCGGTTCGTCGGGCGCCATATCGCTGAAATCGTCGAAGAAGATGGTCCTTTCACCGGGGACGAAATCGATCTTCACCGATTTCAGCTCGGGCTGCGCTGCACCGGCCGAATCGCCGCCAGCTGCCGGCGCAGATTGCGAAGCGGAGGTCGCTGCCGGGGCAGGCTCACTGGATGCGGCCGCCGATGGCGCCGATGCTTCACCGGCCAATGCCGACGCCGCTGCGTTGGGCTCCAGACTGTCCAGGCTCTGTTGCCCGGTGGAAGAGACCGAAAGTCCCATGGTGGCGCCCATCGCCAGCTCGATTCCCGGCCCCTGGCAAACTACCCGGATGGCTGGGATCTGCGGCGCGCCGGACGAATTGGAGGCGTCTGAAATCGCGCCCCCGGCGTTACCGCCCAGCATTCCGCCCAGACGGCTGCCGATGTGGCTGCGCGTCTGCGATTCCGAAGGCGGCGGGTTGCTGGCGGCGAGCGAGCGGCTCTGCTCATCCATCCCCGGCTGTCCGTGAGAATTCGAAACCGAGGTGACGGTGGCCGACACCGGAACGCTGATGCCCCGGTGGAGCAAGCTCACCAGATTGAATTGCACGATCGATTGCCCGCGCGAAGATTTGGTCTCAGTGACCTGCCCCTGCAAGGTATCGCCCTGAAAGGCCGGCGGGGTGACTACCGTCGCGCGCACCGTGTCCCCTCTGCGACTGGAAGATGCGCTCAGCGGTGTCGCCAGCCTTGCCGTCAGGCTCTCTTGCGCAGTCGCCCCCGGCGCCAGCCCGAGCCCGACCAGCAAACAGCATCCCCACGTTTTCGCTCCTAACGCGAACATTAATATTTCTCCTCATTAGAGGAACGCCGCATCCGCACCAGAAATGGCTCACAGTTGTTGCCGGACTGGCCGGGGGAATCGGTGTCAATCGGCACGTTGCCCTTAGGCGACTTCTGCGAGTTCTCGCTCGCCCAACTGGCCGACCGCGGCGGCGTGCTGAAAGCGCACGACCAGCAGCGTGCGATCGTCTGGCGCCGGTCCGCCGGTGGCAAACCGGCCGACCCGGCCCATGATGCGCTCGCACAACTGTTCCGGCGCGGCTTCCGCGCCCTGCAACACCATCTCCCGCAGGCGATCCTCGCCGAACTCTTCCTCGTTGGCGTTGGCCGCCTCGTTGATTCCATCGGAGTACAGCACCAGCGTGTCGAGGCGGTCGATGCGCACCGCCCCAGCGGAGTAACGTGCCGAGGGAAGCAGTCCGAGAACCGGGCCGCCCTGGTCCAACCGCTCGATCCGGTTCTGTGCGTGGCGAATCAGCATGGGGGCGGCATGGCCGGCGTTCACGTACCGAAGCGTGCCGCTGGCGGCATCGAAGAGACCCCAGAAAAGCGTGGCGAAACGGGCGCGGGCGGTGAGTTCGCAGAGCATCCGGTTAATCCGTTCGCAAGCGAATTCATGGTCGGTGGAGGTGGAAGAGCGGATCGCGCCCTGCAGCACACTCACCAGCAGCGCGGCCGGCACGCCTTTGCCAGAGACGTCGCCCAGCACGATGGCAGTCTGGCCGGGAGCCGCTTCGAAGATGTCGTAGAAGTCGCCCCCCACGTGGTCCGCGGCGATGGCCGATGCGGCGAAGGCCACGCCGGTGGAAATGGAATGCGGCTTGGGCTGGAGATCGCGCTGCACCCGCATGGCGAGTTGCAGTTCGCCTTCCAGGTACTTCCCGCGAAGGTATTGCGGCGTGCGCCACCCGATTACGATCACCGAGATCAGCAGCGCGATGGATGCGGTCAGCCCCACGATCAGATTCTTGCGGAGGCCGTCGAAGGCACCGGTGACTGCTTTGAGCGGAATCGCCAACTCAATCGCCGAGGGCGCGGCGCGCCGATTGCCGGGTCCGGAGTGCGGGTGAATCGGCGGACCTTCCGCTTCGGGCGGACGGGCGGGCCGGGGCATGCGGAACGGCAGCATGGCGACGAATGCCTTGCCTTGCGGAGTGTCCACCAGGGCTATGGTGCTCTCGTGCCTTTCGATGCGCTGCCGCCAATCGGCCGGAATCCTGGCGGCGGACTCGGGCTTGCCGCCTTGCGCCAGGACGTTGCCGCCGGAATCCAGTACGCGCATCCAACGGACGCGATCCGAGCCCGCCTCGAGCGCGTGTTCGATCACCGCGCCGAGAGCACGGGGGTCGGTGACGCCGGCGCTTCGTGCGGCCGTTCCCAGCGCCGCCGTCTGCCGCTCCGCCTCGCGCTGAGCCTGCTGGGGAACCAACACCGCGCCGGCGTACCAGTAGGTGCGAACACACTGCACGCAAAGCATCAAGGCGAGAAGGGCACCCGTCCCGAGGGCGAGTGCGAACTTGAAATGAGAATACAGACCGGACTTCATGCGTCACCTTTCTGGTACACAGATAGAACGCTCCCGGAGGCCGCCCGGTAACGTTAAGGATTGTTAGGCGACGGCAGATAAGGCCGCTACGCTTCGAAACTGTAGCCTTCCCCACGCACCGTGACGATGTGGCGGGGCGCCTGCGGATTCTCTTCCAGCTTCTGTCGCAGCCAGGCGATGTGGACGTCCACCGTACGTGCGCCAATGAACGGCTGATCGGGCCACACGCGGGATAACAGCCGTTCCCGTGAGAGCACCTGGCCGCGATGGTCGATCAGTTGGCGCAACAGTTGCAGTTCCTTCGCCGCCAGGTTTACCGGTGCGCCGCCGCGCAATACCTCGCGGCGCCCGAAATCCACCGTGACGTCGCCGAATTGATACTGCAGGACGGGCGTCAGCGGGGTCTTTCCCAGGCGCCGCAGCAGGGCACTGACGCGCGCCAGCAGTTCCTTGGAATCGAACGGCTTGATGAGATAGTCGTCGGCGCCGGTGCGTAAACCCTCCACCCGGTCGTCTACCTGTGCGCGGGCGGTCAGCATGAGGACGCCGCCGTCGAAACCGCGTTCGCGAACGGCGCGGCAGAGCTCGAAGCCGTCGATCCCGGGCAGCATGACATCCAGAATCATGAGGTCGAACTGCTGCTCTCCGGCCACCCGCAAACCCTCAGACCCGTCGCTGGATACCACCACTTCGTGGCCGTGGCCGCGCAGCAGGTCCGCCACGATCAACTGGACGTCGGGAGCGTCTTCCACCAGCAGGATGCGGGAGTTCATATCGTTTTCGCCGCCGGGAAATGCACTGTGAATTGCGCTCCGCCTCCCTCCGGGCGCTGCACTTCGATCGAGCCGTGGTAGCGCTCCACCGCGGTCTTCACCAGACTGAGGCCGAGTCCCGTGCCTTGGATCCGCTGGGCGCGTGTCTGTTCGCCACGATAGAAGGGCTCGAAAATGCGCTTCCGTTCCGCTTCCGGAATACCCGGACCGCGATCGGTGACGCGGATCTCGACTTCGTCGCGGGTGCGTGCGGCCGATACTCCAATCCATTTGCCCGCGGCGCCGTGGCGCACGGCATTACCGATGAGGTTGCGGAAAAGCAGTTCGAGTTCGACGGCATCGCCGGCCACCGGCGGCAAATCGGGAGCGACGGTCACTTCGATGCGGCAGGCCGCCTGCTCGATCTCCTGCGCCAAGGCGGCCGCGGCATGTTCCAGCAGATCGCCCACGGCTACCGTTCCGCTCCCTTCCCGCCGGCCGGAATGGAGCGAGGCGGAGAAGGCCAGCACGTTCTCGATCATGGACGTGAGTTCCTCGGCGTTGCGTAGAATCAGCCGCGAGTAGCGATCGATCCCCGCCGGCTCTTTCACCAGACCTTCGACCAGATTGAAGGCAGCGCCGCGGATGGCGGTAAGAGGCGTCCGCAGATCGTGCGACACGCCGGCTGCGAAGCGGAACTGCATCTCCGCCAGGCGCCGCGAGCGCGCGGTGTATTGGACCAGTGCCCAGGCCGTGCCGGCGAGCAATCCCACCAGCAGCAGAGACGCTACCAGATTGCGAGTGCGTGCGCGCGATACCGCGATATCGAGCGAGCCGGCGCGATGGCGGACGGCAATCATCCAGCGTGACGCATAGCCCTCGTCATGAAATCTTCCGCGCCCGCGGCCGGGCGGCCCGCCCGGTTCGCCCGACAAGATCGCCGCCATGGCATCGGCGCCGGCGGCCACGCTCGACCCGTCCTTGCGCGTGGAAAAGATGACCGGACCGCGAGGACCGCCGGCGGTGACTGACACGTCGTAGACGGCGTCAGCGGTGGGATTGAGGAACTCCGCCACCAGATGCGGGAATACTTTATTGCGCAGGTAATCTTCGTTGAGATCGAATACCATCCACTCGAGTTCGGAGCCGCGGTTCCCCGGGTCGGCAAATACCGGAAGTTGGATGGTGGCCGAGCCGGACATATTATTGGGCGGCCTCCCCGTGCGATTGGCGCGATCGGTCATCGCCTCGCGCAGTTCCGCCCAATCGGGAGGCCATTCCATGGGGGCGCCATCGATAGCGTACAGCCGCAGGGTTCCCTGTTCGGGCACCGCGACACCGATCCGCGAGAACATCGACCGGTCATGGGTAGAGGCCCACTGTTCGTACCGGATCTTATGCGCTTCCGCTCTGCCCCGTTCGTGAATTTCACCGGCGGCGGGCAAGAGCGCGGCGCAACTTTCGCGGATCTCCTCGTTGAATGCCTGCACCAGCCGGCGAAGTTGATCGTTGAGGCCGGCACGCAACAGCACCGGCTCGGCGCGGCTTAATTCCCCTGTCCAGCGGTATTGAAGAAAGGAAAGCCCTGCGCACACCACGGCAATCACGCCCAGCAGCGCCCACTCCACCCGTGCTTGCCCGATGCGCTTCACTGTAATCCGATGCTTCGATCATAGCCCGATGGAATGGTATTGATGCGATTGGACTTGCGTCCATAACATTCCTTAACGTGCCAGATGGCGAGCTGCCGCCGTCATTACCAGTAACACCGAGGATGCCAATGCTCGTGACGCGATTGACCGGGATCATAGCGATGGGATTACTTGTTGGGCTGGCCGCCGGGCAAGCCCAGGAAGGCTTCGGGCGAGGGCCGGGAAGAGGCCGATTTCCGAGCGCCGGGTTCGCGATTCTGGATACCAACGGCGACGGCATATTGGATGCGGAGGAGATCGCCGCGGCTGCCGTCCGGCTGGCCAAATTAGATAAGAACTCCGATGGCCGGATTACTTCCGATGAAGCGCGCCCTCCGATGCCGGGAGGGCGTGGACGCGGCGGCCCCGAAGGCCGGGAGCGATACGAAGAGGGCGGCGGGGGCAACGTGGCGGAAGATACCGTCAAGAGTTTGATGGCCTTCGATGCTAACGGCGACGGCAAACTATCGCGCGACGAACTGCCGGAGCGCTTTCAGGGCATTTTCGAGCGCGCCGATGAGAACAAGGACGGTTTTCTGACGCCCGACGAGATCCGCAAGGTGGCGGCTGCGCAGGCCGCGCCGTCAGCCGGCCGCAGTGAGCGCGGCGGGCCGGAGGGCGAGCGCCGCGATGGCCCCGGCCCTGGCCGGGAAATGAATTTCATTCGTATGGATCCCGTCCTGGTGGCGGTGGATACCGATGGCGACGGCGTCCTTTCAGCCGAGGAAATCCGCGGCGCCGCGCAATCCGTTTTGAAGTTGGATAAAGATGGCGACGGCAAAGTGACGCGCGAGGAAGCGATGGCGGCTGCGGGACGCGGACGAGGCTGATGCCTGGACTGAGAGAAAGATGATGAAGCCCCTACTCGTAAGCGGAATGGTAGCTCTGGCATTGGCCGCATCCTTCGCCAGTGTGGGATCGCACCCCAAAGCGCTGCCGTGGCGGACGGCGCATTTCGAGAACGTGCTCGGCACCTCCATGGAGATCAAGTCGATCGCCGCTTCGGCGGGCGATGCGGAGCGGGCGCAGCAGGCCGCCCTGGCGGAAATCAAGCGGCTTAACGCCATCTTGAGCGGGTACGACGCTGCCAGTGAGTTCAGCCGATGGGCCGCCACCCGGAACACGGCCGTCCGCGTCTCGCCCGAGTTGTTCGAGGTTCTGCAATTGTGGGACACCTGGCGCGCCAGGAGCGGCGGCGCATTGAACCCGGCGGCGGAAGCGGTGGGACGAGTCTGGAAGAAAGCGGAAGCCGCAGGCAGCTTGCCGAGCGACGGCGACATGGCGGCCGCGGCCGCCGATGCGGGCCAGCAGCAGTGGCGGCTAGACGAGCGCAACCGCACGGCAACGCGCCTGACCGATACGCCGATCGTGCTCAACTCCTTCACCAAAAGCTATGTCATCGAACGCGCGGCGGCTGCGGCCTTGCGCGCTCGCGGAGTCTCCAGCGTGGTCTTGAATATCGGCGGCGACCTGGTAGTACGCGGCGCCGGGACGGACGATGTCAGCGTGACGGATCCGCGCTCCGATGCGGAGAACAGCGATCCCATTGCAGCGCTCAGCGTAGCGGACCGCGCGGTGGCCACCAGCGGCAATTATCGCCGCGGATATGAGATCGGCGGGCGCCATTATTCGCATATCGTGGATCCGCGTACAGGGCATACCTCCGAAGCGGTGATCGGCGCTACGGTGGTGGCGCCGCGGGCAGTGGATGCGGGCGCGCTGGCTACGGCATTCTGTGTACTCTCGCCGCAGGAGAGCCGTAAGCTGGCGGCCTCGGTCCCGGGAGCCGAATACATGCTGGAAACGAAAGACGGCGCCCGGTTGGTGAGCGCGGGCTGGAACGGATTGCACTCGGGGCGGGTGCAGATGGTGGCCGCAGCGGTGGCGCAGAATCATAGCGCCGCGCCCCCCGCGAGTGTGGGCCTGTGGAACTCCGCCTATGAATTGACGGTCAACGTCGAGATCCCGCAGACGCAGGGCTTCGGCGCGCGCCGCCCGTACGTGGCGGTGTGGATCGAAGACAAAGACCGCTACCCGGTCCGCACGCTCGCCGTCTGGTTTCAGAAGGAACGCTGGCTGAACGAACTCCGAGCGTGGTATCGTGACGACCGCCTGCGCGCCATGTCCGAGGGGAACGACATCCTCGGTTCGGTGACCAGCGCCACGCGTTCTCCCGGCAAGTACACTTTCAATTGGGACGGCAAGGATAACGCCGGCAAACTGGTGAAGGCGGGCCCGTACACGGTGCTGGTGGAGGCCGCACGCGAACACGGCGGGTACAGTCTGGATCGCCACGAGATGAACTTTAACGGCGAACCGGCGCAGGCGCAAATGGCTCCCGCCGCCGAATTGGGCGCAGTGTCGCTCGACTACCGCAAGGTGGTCCGCTGATATGAGTTCGGTCCTCACGCACGCCGGCTCTTCCCGCACGGAACAGACCCGCAACCATCCGTTCTGGAAGCGGCAGCTCATGATTCTGTCGCGCTGGCTGCACATTTATCTTTCCATGGCCAGCTTCGCGATCCTGTTCTTTTTCGCCGTCACCGGCTTCACTCTCAATCACGCCGAGTGGTTCGCGAAGCAACAGCGCACTGTGCAGATCCGCGGAACGATAGACGCCAAGCTGCTGGAAGGGAATGTCGCGCGGCTGGAAGTGGTGGAGTATCTGCGCAACACCCACGGCATTCACGGAGCAGCAAAAGATTTCCGCGTGGAAGACTCGGATTGTTCGGTTTCATTCAAGGGCCCCGGCTACGCAGCGGACGTCTTCCTCGAGCGCGGCACCGGCCGCTACGAGCTCACTGAAACGCGCATGGGCTTCATCGCCGTACTCAACGACCTGCATAAGGGCCGCGACACCGGAAAAGGCTGGGCCGCGATTATCGATATCTCCGCGGTGTTGATGACGGCGGTGTCGCTCTCCGGCCTCTTGCTGATTTTCTTTCTGCAAAAGAAGCGCTTCTCCGGTCTGCTGGTGGCGGCCGCCGGCGCCGTCCTTTCTTACCTCGCCTACCTGGCATGGGTGCCGAACTCGTGAGGGAGCGATTTCATGGACGAGGCTGTGCGGCCCCTTTGCCGCCCGTCGCCATAGCCGGCGAGGCTCGATAGATATGGCCGCGATCCCCCAGAGGTTGGCGGATTCGAAGGACGGTGCCGCCGCGTTCCTGGAGCTCGCCGGCCGCATCCTGAGCGGCGATGCGCAGGTCTTTCTGGTGTACGATGCGGGACAGGCGCTGCAACTCAGGCAGCACCTTGGCAGTACCGCCGCGGTAGTGGATCTCGACGCCGATGGCGCTCACGGCCTCCTCGATATCCGCGAACTCCGCGAGCGGAATCCGGACCTGCCGGTTATCGCCGTCAGCAGCGTTCTGGGAGTACCCTGAGGTCGCGCGCCGCGACCGTGTCCATCAGTCCCAAACAGAACGGCCTTCTGGCGGGACGGTATCCGAACTCCTGCCGGACCTGCGCGTATTGCGGATATCATCGAGGTGACCACCACCGCGATGTCCACGCCTGACTCAGAATCGGAGCCCAACAAGCCTCAATCGGCGACCGGCCGCCTCATAGCGATCTCCAACCGCCTGCCAGTCAAGTTACAGAATAGTGCAGGCGTGTGGCGCGCCGAGGTCAGCACCGGCGGACTGGCCACCGCCATGAATCCCATTCTGAAACGCAGCGATGGCTTGTGGATCGGTTGGCCGGGCAGTTCGACGGATATCGGCAATCCGGCGAGGCAGAAAATCATCGCGGACTGGGCCGTCAACGAGCGTCTCATCGCGGTGGACCTGCCGCCCGACGTGGCGCGCAACTTCTATGAAGGATACGCCAATCAGATCCTGTGGCCTTTGTTTCACTACTTTCCTTCCCGTATGGCGTCCGATCCGCAGGGCTGGGCCGCCTACGTCGCCGCCAACAAAATGTTCTGCGATGTGGCCGTGCGGAACTACCGCGACGGCGATACCATCTGGGTGCACGACTATCAGTTGATGCTGCTCCCCGCCCTGCTCCGCGAAGCCTTGCCGGGCGCTCCCATCGGATTCTTCCTGCATATTCCCTTCCCGTCATCGGAAGTTTTTCGAATCGTTCCGGAGCGCGCGGAATTACTCGAAGGCCTGTTGGGGGCCGACCTGCTGGCGTTTCAAACCTACTCGCACCTGCAGCATTTCCGGTCGTCGCTGCTGCGAATCGTGGGCCGGGAGAGCCGGATCGATCAGGTCGACCTGGGCGCGCGCGCCGTAAGGATCGCCGCCGTGCCGATCGGAATCGCGCCCGAGGCGTTCAGCGATCTGTTGCAGAAACGCGAGACGCTCGATCACATCGCCGCGTTGCAGCGCCGCCACAGCGACCGGCGAATCCTGCTGGCGGTGGATCGGCTGGACTATTCCAAAGGCATTCCCGACCGCCTGCGCACGTATCGCCGGCTGCTTGAGAGCGCACCCGAACTGCGCGGCAAGGTCGTGCTGATTCAAGTGGCGGTGCCCTCCCGCGAAAAGGTTTTCACGTACGAAGCCCTGCGCCGCCAGGTGAACGAACTGGTGGGCGAAATCAACGGGCAGTTCGGAACGGAGGAGTGGACCCCGGTCCTGTACATCCGGCGGGGAATCTCGCGCCCCCAACTAGTGGCGTTGTATAACCAGGCCGATGTGGCCTGGGTGACGCCGTTGCGCGATGGGATGAACCTGGTCTCCAAGGAATTCGTGGCCTGCCAGAAGGAGAAAAACGGAATCCTGCTGCTGAGCGAGTTCGCCGGCGCCGCCGAGGAAATGGGTGAGGCGTTCCAGGTGAATCCTTACGACGAAGGTCGCACCACTGCGGTGTTGCGCAGCGCCCTGGAAACGTCGCCGGAAGAGCGGGCTGAGCGGCTGCGGGCGCTGCGCGAAAGGGTGGAGCGCAACAACGTATTCGCCTGGAGCGAACGCTTCCTGGCGCTGCTGCAGCAGGCCGCGGAGACGCGGGCGTCCTACTCGGACCAGCCCGCCCCTCTCGATTTCGACGCCATCGTGCGAAGCTATTGCGGCGCGAATCGCCGCCTGCTCCTTTTGGATTACGATGGTACGCTGGTTCCGTTCGCCAACCGGCCGGAAGGCGCCGTGCCTCCGCCACAGTTGAAGACGCTGCTGGTGCGTTTGACCGCCGACCCTCGCAATCTGGTGGCGCTGGTTTCCGGCCGGTCGCGTGCCGACCTGGAGCAGTGGTTCGGCGATATCGCCGGCCTGTGTCTGGTGGCCGAGCACGGGGCCATCGCGCGCTATCCTGCACAGACGGATTGGGCGCCGCTGCGGCTGGTCTCTTCGCGCGATTGGATGAAACGCGTCCGCCCGGTGTTCGAGCACTTCGTCAATCGTACGCCGGGCAGCTTCATCGAGGAGAAGGAGTACGCGCTGGTCTGGCACTACCGCTTGTCCGCGCCGGAATTCGGCGAATGGCTGGCGCGCGAACTGGTGTCGATGCTGGAAGGGATGCTGGCGGAAACCGAATTGCGCGCCGTCCGCGGGCGCAAGATTGTGGAAGTGAAGCCTCTGTGGATCCAGAAAGGGGCGGCGGCGGAACGATTGGCGCGTGACTACGGTGCGGACGATTTTCAATTCGCCGCCGGCGACGACCGCACCGATGAAGATGCCTTCGAGGTGCTGCCGGAGAGCGCCTGGACGGTGCATGTGGGAAGCGAACGGTCGCGCGCCCGCTTTTCCGTTTCCGATCCGGACCGCATGGTGGAACTGCTGGGACGGTTTGCGGACGGCCGGTGATCGGGCCGCCGGCCCTCACGCGCGGGAGGGATTCTGTTGGCGATGCAGTTCCGGCCTGACGCAGGCCGTCATCTCCGGCACGCGCAACTCGCCACCGCAAAACAGATTCAGCCGGCGCGCGGCGGATTCCGGATTCCGCATTGCGTCCGCATGTGCCAGCACCAACAGTTGCGCGTCTGTTCGCGCCGCGAAGAGAGCTTTCACCCTTTCCGTCATCCTGGCATACTCTCCGCGCAGATGTTCCCGGCGTTCCGGAGTATCTTCCACCTGTTCGCCACGCCGCTCGATCATCCTGGCCTGCGAGCGGAGCACCTCGTCCAGATCGCGTTCGATGAAAATCACGCGATAGGCCGGCCCTTCCGGAAGCAGATTCGCCAGCGGCGCTACTACTTTTACCGCCTTGCCTGCGGCCTGCGCGATCCAATCGGCATACCCGCGCGGCTGTTTCACCGGATCGAATTCCAGGTATCCCAGGGGGTTATCTTCATCCGCCTCCCGCTTTCCGTCGGTCAGTACCGGCAAGCCTCCGGCGGCCAGCATCTGCATGATCATCGAAGTGCCGGAACGCGGCAGGCCGCACACCACCACCACGTCATTTCCCAGAGGCGGCAGCAGAGTTCCGTCGCCTTCCGGCCCCGCTTCCTTTTCCTGCCTCTGAACCGGCGATTCCGGCAACTGCGGATGAGCGGCGGCGCGTTTGCGGCTGCGAATTTCGCGGTACCAGCGAAGATGCGTTTCGGCGCCCGCGGGATCGTTCAGTTTGTGCCGCAGCAACCATCCAGCCATGGAGTTCGCCGGACGACCGGCCGATATATATATACGAGGCGCACCGAGACGGCTTTATGACATCGATCGTTGCAGTTTTCCGGAAATGGGCGGCAAGCCCTTCCAACTGGCTTGTGCTAGGTGTCGGGCTCGCATTGGTCTGTGCCATCACCAAGACAACCCGCTCCACCGGCGTCCCTGAAGTCATAATCGGAACCAAAGATCAGGTGGCTTATCTGCAACGCGCGACGAAAGAAGACGCCAACGCGCTGGGGCACGCGCTGAAGATCATCGGCTATTTCACAGATCAGGGCGGCCTCGTTCTGTTGGAAAAGAGCCGGCGCGGCACGGTGGTTTCCTTCGTCCTCCGCGAGGGCGCCTGGTCGCAGGCGAATGCCATTTCCGATTACGGAGACATCGCACGGCTCATAGCGCCCGCGGTGGGCGGATTCCCGTTTCAGGTGCATCTGCTGGACGAAAAGCTGGGGGTCAAGAGGGAGCTGGCGGTCGGCAAGCAAATGGTCGGGTCGCGGGACACTATCTATTATTACGGGTCGGCAACGCAGGAAGATGCCAGGACACTGGGGCAGTCGCTGCGTTCGGCCGGTGCGCTGCGCGATACGGGTATGACGGTGGTGCTGGCGAAGGGAGAGGTCACCACGCTCTCCTTCGTGGTGCATCAGACGCCGTGGGAGCGCCCGGAAGTACTTTCGGTTTTCGAGGGGCTCACGCGCCGGGTGGCACCCTCGGTCGGCGGCCTTCCGATGAGACTCCGTTTTCTCGATACCAACGGGCGGAGCCGCAAGGAAGTGTCGATTGAGTGAAGTCGATTGAGTGAAGTGTCGGCGGGAAGCCACCTGGGATATAATCTTGCGATATGTCAAATCTGCGAACCCGCCGCGATATGCTGCGCACCCTGGGAGCCTCAGCCAGCGGCGCTACATTCGCCACGTCTCTCTTTGCACAAGGCCGGTGCAAAAATGGCTACAACACGCCCGCCTGCCCAATGAGCAAGGAGGTGGCGACCGCTCCCATTAAGCCGGTCTTCCCATCCACAGGCTGGAAGACCGCCGCCCTCGAACAGATTTCGTTCCAGGTGCCGGACTACCGCAAGGAGGCCGCGTTCTACATCGCCCTGTTGGGCTGGAAGCTCCGTAGTGACGACGGTAAACAAGCCGTTCTCGATATCGGCGACTGGGGATCGGCGATCTTCAAGGCTGCGCCGGAACAGAAAACCGTGCTGGTAGACGGCTTCGGCTTCGCCATCCAGCCGTGGAACACAAAGAAGGTTAAGGCAGAACTCAGCAAGCGGAATCTCGATCCGATAGCCGACGACGACGGTAAAGGCTTCGAGAGCTTCCACGTCAAGGATCCGGATGGGTTCGATTTACAAATCGGCAACAGCAACGGTCTGGTGAAAGCGCGCCGGACGCCGGCGACCGCCAAGCTCGAAGTCGAACTGCCGTTCGAAGCGACGAATTGGCAGACGGTTTGGCTCGATCATTTTTCCTTCGGCGCCACCAACTACAAGGCCAGCGTGTCGTATTACACCGACCTTCTCGGTTGGGAGGGGACGTTCGACGAAGGCAGCCAGAACGAGGTGCTGATGGGGAACATTGGAGACGCCATCATCCGCGGCGGCAATCCCAACGATCCAAATTTCGGTAAGCCTCCAGCCAACGGCAGAGCACCGAGGCCGCGGAACATCCGCATCGATCACATTTCATTCGGCATTCAGCCATTTGACGCGGACGCCGTCAAGGACGGTCTGGAGAAGCGCGGGCTTCGCGCCCAGATCGACACCGGCAACACCGGCGACATCCACGATACGGCCTACAAGAGCTATCACACCCGAACGCCCAACGGATACAACCTGCAGGTAAGCTGCATCACGAAGGAGACCCGGCTGGTCGGGTCGACTTCGATGAAGCCGAAGGCGTAACTTTCAAACGACAACGCTACTGCGCGTAGATTTCCGAGAGCGCGCGGCCTACCGAACCGGAAGGCGTCTCGATCGCCAGTAGCGTTGCCAGGGTGGGAGCCACATCGTTGACCATGACCGCCTCATCGTAATGGCCGGGCTTGATACTCGCGCCCAGAAACACCACCGGGACATGCGTGTCGTATCCGAACGGAGTGCTATGAGAAGCGCCGGAGGAGCTGGTGATCCAATACGGATCCAGCACCACTTCGACGTCCGGGCTGCGCTGCGGGAAGAAGCCGTTTAGTACTCGCCGGCCGATGGAATCGTCCTGGTAGCGATTGTTCATCAACTGCTCGCGCGTGTAAACCCGGAATACATGGTTCACCGACATGGCGGCCTCAGCGGCTACGCTGTCCACCTCGCCACGGTCGAGCTTCTTCGACTCGATCGCTTCCAGGTTCAGATATAACCCTGTTTCGCCGATATTGGTTACCCACTTCGCATCGCCGTATCGCTTGCCGAGAGCAGCCTCAACGGCCTTTGCGACGGGATTCCCGGTCAGCCGGCCACCGGGCATTTTCAGGGCGGCATTGGCTTCCGGCGTCGGCGCCACGCCATGGTCGGCGCTGACCACCAGAAGGTACCCGTCCGGTCCTACCTGCCGTTCTACGGCGGCGATCAGTTTACCGAGTATACGGTCGGAGGTGACGCACAATTCGTGCACTTCGGGAGAATCGGGTCCAAATTGGTGACCGACCACATCGTTCGAGGAGAAGCTTACGGTGAGGAGGTCGGTGGCGTCGTGCTTGCCAAGCTGTTCGGCCGCGAGCGCGCGCTCCGCGAACTGCTCCAGCAGGTCGTTGCCAAACGGGCTGGCGGTGACGGCTTCGCAAATCTTCCCGGTGGCCACGGGCAGCGTGTGGTCCAACCATTTTCGTCCGGCGTAAGCTTGACAGGGACGTGAGGCGTTAAATTCGCGAGCCCATGCCGGAAGCTCATTTTCGTAATAGGTGCTGGTTACGAAGCCGCCGGTCGGATCGAGAAACCAATAGGCTGCATCGGCGGAGTGTCCGGACGGCAAGATGGCAGCGCGGTCCTTATGGGAAATCCCGATCACCTTCGATTTGCCGGCGCTGGCCTTTTTCAACTCATCGCCGATGGTGTCGATGAGTAATTTCCGGGGGGATGAACCTTCGCCATCTCCTCCCACCAGCCTGGTGGTGCTGTCGTTGACGCTAGTGACCGTTTTCCCTTCCGTGCGATCGAACCAGGTGTTCCCGACAATCCCACTGATGGCCGGCGTCGCTCCGGTCAGATAGGTGCTATGGCCTACTGCCGTTACGGTCGGATAGTGCTCATAGCGCGCATTCGTGAAGACCGCACCTTTGGTCAGCAGACGGTCGAATCCGGCGTGATATTCCGCTCGGTAGCGGGTCAGGTAATCGTATCGGAACTGATCGAAGATCACGGCCACTACCAACTTCGGTTTTCGCGGCGCGGTGTGCAGGGTGCAGGAAATCAGCAACCCGAGGACAAGAAGGCGTTTCATTTTTGAACCTGCCATATTATCATGCGACACTTTCTCCTCTTCTCATAGAAGCCAGACCATAAAAACCAGGTGCACTCAAGTCGATTCCAGTACGTGCGGCGACCCTGTCCCGGGGATTGCGCCATCCACCGGTCCGGTTGCAGGTATGCTAAGGCGGAATATAGAGCCCTCATTGGGCTTGCTCTCCACCGTGGCCGTTCCGCGATGCGCCTCGACTGCCCATTTCACGATCGAGAGCCCTAATCCGGCGCCACCCGATTGGCGCCAACGTGCCTTATCTACGCGATAAAACCGATCGAATACTTTGGGCTGATCCTCCAGGGGGATTCCTGGCCCGTTGTCCGCGATCTCGATCACCACCGAACCGGTCCCGTTAGTTGTCACGCGCGCCGAGATCGTCCCGCCCACGGGCGAATATTTAACGGCATTGTGAATGACGTTCACGAACGCCTGCCTGAGGACAATGGGATCGCCATCGACCTGCGTGTTCGCGTCCCCATCCACGGTAACGCGCAGCGCTTTTTCTTCGATCAGAATTTCGAACATGGAAGCCACATCCCGGACGAGAGGCAGCACCGTGACCGCCGTGCGCTGCAAGTGAATGTGGCCGGAATCCGCGCGCGAGATGGTGAGCAGATTATCGAGCAACGACGTCAGCCGGTTGACCTCCTCTAGCATGCTGCCGACGATTTCCCGATACTCGGCCCGCGTTCCGTCCTTCTGCAGGCCCACTTCGCCGACGCTGCGGATCATGGCGAGAGGCGTTCGCAGTTCATGCGAGGCGTCCGCGGTAAATCGCCGAAGCTGCTCGAAAGCTCGCTCCAGGCGCGCCAGCGTATCGTTAAAAACGCTCGCAAGCTGGCGCAATTCGTCGTCGGTGTAGTCATTGGCGAGGCGCGCGTCCAGCCGTTCCGGGGTGATCTCCTGCGCCCGCCGCGCCATCTGCTCAATCGGGCTGAGCGCGCGCCGAGCCAGACTGTATCCCGCAAATCCCGCGCCTGCCAGCACGACCGGCAGCACCACCAGAGAAGCGAGCAGCAGATCTTTCATTCGTAACAGCAGCGGCTCTTCGGCGTGGGCCAGGCGAATCAGGATGGGTCGTCCGTCCAGCACGTGCACGCGGCTGACGGCTCGCACCGGCGTTCCGTCGGACAGCCGCAAGGTGCGCTCCGAGTATCCTCCAACTCCTTCGCCCGGAAATACCGCGCCACCCATCGTGCGGGCTCCCAGACGTTCGTTGCGGAGCAGGATGGCGCCATCCGGCGACAGCACTTCCAGATACCGTTCGATGACATCCTTCGATTCGGGATGATTGTGATAGTCCTCGCGCAGGTGAAGCTGCCCGCCAGGCGAGAAAAAGAAGAGCCCCTCCACGGTTTCGATTTCCTGAATGGCGAAATGATCGAGCTGGCTTCGCAATTGCCAGAAGAGCAGAGCGCACGTGCCTCCCCAGGCCAGCACCAACAGGGAAGCCAGCACCACCACATACCAAAGAGTGAGGCGGGTTCGTAAATGATGCGGGCGCAGCCGCATTACGGTTGGCTTTCCTCCCGCAGCACGAAACCAACACCGCGCACGGTGTGCAGGAGCTTGGATGAAAACTGTCCGTCCACTTTGCGCCGGAGACGTACGATTTGGGCGTCAATCACGTTATCGAGCGGGGTCTGCCGGGAAGTTTCCCGCCAGATATCGCGCGCCAGCATTTCCCGCGAAACCACGCGTCCCCTATTCTCGAACAGATATTCCAGCAGATCAAACTCGCGCGCCGTCAAATCGAGCGATTGCCCTGCGCGGGTGGCGGCGCGCTGGCCCAAATCCATTTCCAGGTCCGCCAGTTTAAAGCGCGGGGCGGTCTCCACGCTGACCCGGCGCAGCAGCGCGCGTGCACGGGCCAGCAACTCGGGGAACGCAAACGGTTTCACCAGGTAGTCGTCGGCGCCGGAATCGAGGCCCCGTACGCGATCTTCGACGGCGTCCCGTGAGGTGAGAAGCAGTACCGGCGTTTTGATGCCGCGCTTGCGCAAGGTCGCCAGAATTTCGAAACCGTCGTGTCCCGGCAGCATGACGTCCAGGATGACCAGATCGAACGACTGGGCTTGAACCAGGTAAAAACCTTCCTCCCCGGTGTAAGCCACCCGGACCGAATATTCGTCGGCTTCGAGACCCTCCCGAAGGGCCTGCGCCATTTTCTGCTCGTCCTCCACCACAAGGATGTTCACGCTTTCTTTATAGGGCGCGCGACCGGCGAGTGCAAGTGACGACTTCCTGATAATTCTCTGACGCGGACGTCAGAAACATATCAGGAAATCTTCAGGCGAAAGTCCGCCGGTTCGATGCTAAAAAAAACGGAGCAGGCGACGTAGCAGCGAAAGGGATCGATGTTGTCACCCGGCCCGGCCAAGAAGGTCACCATCCATTTGAATGAGGACACCAGCGCTCAGAACGATTTTCTGAGCCGCGAAATTATTTCGCTGCTCCTGCGCGAGGGCGTTGCCGGCGCGACGGTGATGCGCCCTGAAGCGGGTTTTGGCGTTCATCATCGCATGCACACACGCGAAGGAGGGCTCGACACCGCCCATCACATGCCGCTGCAGATCGAATTCATCGAACTCGCGGACAAAGTCGAACTCATTCTGCCTTCTCTCATGGAACTGGTGACCGATGGGCTGATCGAAGCGCACGATACCGTGATTCTGAAAATGTCTGTCGGATCGGCCCGATGAAGGCTGGATTCGTGCTGGCCGGAAATATTGCTTTAGCGGCGGCGGCGTGGGCGCAAGCACCGTCGGTTCAACCGCCCTCGGTTTCGCTCGCGCAGGCCCAGCAGACTGCGCTGCAGAATCATCCGCGAATCGCGTCGGCAGCCTACCAGGCCCAGGCCAGCGGATTTGCGGTTCGCGAGGCACGTTCGGCCTACTATCCGAGTCTCTCGGGCAGCATTACCGGGGTGGGCACCGACCATGGCTCGGTATTATCGGCGGGAGCGCTTACCACATCGAGCCTCTTCAGCCGCGGCGCGACCGGTATTGTCGCCAACCAGCTAGTCACCGATTTCGGACGTACCGGCAGTCTCGTCCAAAGCGCCCGGCTGCGCAACGAATCCAGAAATGCGAACGTGATCAACACGCGCGCCGAAGTGCTGATTGAAGTGCAGATGGCGTATTACCAGGCACTGGCCGCCCAGGCAGTCGAAAAAGTAGCGCAGGCAACGCTGGACTTGCGGCGGCTCACCCTGCGGCAGGTCTCGGCGCTGGCGGCCAGCGCACTGCGCTCAAAAGTGGATGTCAGCTTCGCCGAGGTGACCGTCTCGCAGGCGCAACTCGACTTGATCCACGCCCGCAACGACGCCCGCGCCAGCCACGCGCGCCTTTCCGCCGCCATGGGGTATGAGCGGGACCAGGCCTTCACGCTACTGGACGAAACCACGCCGCCGCCGCTGAGTCAGGATGTTGACAGCCTGATCGCAGAAGCGCTTCGCCAGCGTCCCGATCTGGCAACCTTGCGCCTCGATCGGGACTCCCTGCAGGTCTATGCGGAGGCGGAGAAAAAGCTCCGCAATCCGGCCGTCAATGTGGGCGTAGTGAGCGGCGTGGCGCCGGTACGGGACGAGCGTTTGCCGGTGAGTTACAGCGCCGCCGGCGTCAACATCAGCATTCCCGTGTGGAACGGCGGTCTCTTCAAGGCGCGCCACCAGGAGGCGGAATCGCATGCCGCGGCTGCCGGCAAAGATGTGGATGCGCTGGCAGTGCAAGTTGCGCGCGACGTGCAGATTACCTGGCTCGACGCCAACGATGCGTTCGAACGGCTGGACGTGACGGCGCGGATGGTTGCCGAGGCCAATGAAGCGCTTCGCCTGGCGCAGGCACGCTACGACAACGCTCTGGGCGGCATTGTGGAACTGAACCAGGCGCAAGTGAATCAGGCTGCCGCAGAGGTTGCCCAGGCTTCGGCCAAATACGAATATCTCGGCCAACTGGCGAACCTCAACTTCGCGATGGGGGCACTTCGATGACGAACATGCTACCGAGAAACGCTTTATTTTTGATCGCGGCCTCGGCGGTCCCGTTGACTCTGGCGATGTCGTCGTGTGCGCGCGGCGGCGCCCAGGCGGCGCCCGTCGCGTCCGCCGTGCGCACCGTCGCAGTTGCCACCGTCACCCGCGCCAATCTATCGAACGGGGTGAATGTAACGGCGGAATTCGAGCCCTACCAGGAAGTCGACGTCATGGCGAAAGTTTCCGGGTACATTCGCGAAATCAAGGTCGATATCGGTGACCGCGTCTCCAAGGATCAGCTTCTTGCCACACTGGAAATCCCGGAAATGCAGGACGATCTCACGCGGGCCTCGGCGGCAATTGAAGAGGCCAACGCCGATCTCGCCGCCGCCCGCGATGAATTGCAGCGCGATGAATCCGCCCATGAGATGGCGCACCTTTCGTACACACGCATTCTGGAAGTCTCCCGCAAAGAGACCGGACTCGTTCCCCAGCAACAGGTGGACGAAGTTCATTCCCGGGACCTGGTGGCGGAAGCCCAGGTTTCGACGGCCAAATCGCGCATCACGGCCTGCGAGCAGCGCATCCGCGTCAGCCAGGCCGAACAATCGCGTTATAAGACGATGTATCAGTATGCGCAGATCACCGCGCCTTTCGACGGCGTAGTGACCAAGAGATATGCCAACACCGGCTCGCTGATTCAGGCAGGCACGGCATCGCAGACGCAAGCCATGCCGGTGATACGGCTCTCTGAAAACAGCCTGCTCCGTCTGCAATTGCCCGTGCCCGAATCGGCGGTTCCCCTGGTTCGCTTGGGCGAACCCGTCGATGTCGACGTTGCTACGGTCCACCGGAGCTTTCCGGGCGTGGTCAAGCGCTTCGCCGGGAAGGTGGACGAATCCACGCGGACCATGAAGACAGAGGTCGAGGTTTCCAATCCAAACCTGCAACTGGTGCCCGGCATGTATGCCGAGGTCGACCTGATTACCGATCAGCGTAAGGGCGTGCTCGCCATCCCCCCGGAAGCCATCGATGGCGCGGGCGATGCTGCGCGCGTCTTCGCCGTCCGCCCGTCCGGAACGATCGAAATCGTCCCGGTTCGGCTCGGCCTGGAAAACGCTCATTTCGTAGAAGTCCGTTCGGGCGGAATTCAGGAAGGCGATCAGGTGGTGGTGGGGTCGCGGGCCGGACTCAAGAATGGCGATCGGGTCGATCCGAAGGCGATCGTCCTCGCAAACGACACCGGAACTAAACCCTAGGGATACCGCATGTCCAAATTCGCCATCAACACTCCGTATCTGATCGTCGTGGCGTGCCTCATCCTGGCCATCCTGGGGGGCGTTAGCGTTGCACGCATGCCGGTGGACATGTTCCCGGCCATGAATATTCCGGTGGTGGTGGTCGCGACGTTCTATTCCGGCATGCCGCCGGAACAGATCGAAGGAGACATCACATACCATTTGGAACGCTTCTTCACTTTGGCCAGCGGCATCGACCACATCGAATCGCGTTCGCTCAACGGCGTGAGCATCATCCGGGTTTACTTTCAATCCAACACCACCGCCGATATCGATGCCGCCACCATCGCCAATCTGGCGGTTTCCGACATGAAGGATCTGCCGCCGGGAACACTGCCGCCGGTCGTGCTCAAGTCCGATGCTTCCAGCCTGCCGGTTTGCCTGGTGACCATGAACGGCGAGGGCATGACCGACGGGAACCTGAAAGACATCGCGCAAAACTTTGTGCGCAACCAACTGGCCGGCGTCCCGGGCGCGTCCATTCCCCAGCCCTTCGGCGGCCCGTGGCGGCAGATTCAGTTTTACGTCGATCCTTACAAGCTGGAAGCGCGCCAGATCAGCCCCATGGATGTGGTGCGGGCCCTGAGCCAGGCAAATGTCATCCTGCCGGCCGGAGACGTCCAGATCGGCAATCTGGACTACAACATCTATTCGAACGCGCAGTTCAACTTAAAGGACGCCGGCCAATATCCCATCAAGATGAACGGCGACAATCCGGTTCTGATGTCCGACGTGGGGCAACTGCGGGATGCGCATGCCCTGCAATACAACGTGGTGCACGTGAACGGACAGCGTTCGGTTTACCTTCCGGTGATGAAGCAGGGCGGCGATTCCAACACCATCGATATCGTGAACGGCGTGCGCCAGACGGTCGGTCACCTCGTCGATGTGCCCCCCGCGATGAAAACCGGGGTGGTGTTCGACCAGTCGCGCTTCGTGCGGACTGCCATTGAGACGCTGCTGCACGAAGGCGGCATCGGGCTGTTTCTCACCTGCGCGATGATCCTGATTTTCCTTGGCAGTTTTCGCGCCACCGTCGCCGTCTTCTTCTCGATTCCTCTATCCGTGTGCGCCACTTTCTTCGTGCTGCAACTCGGCGGGTCATCCATCAACAGCATGGTGCTGGGCGGGCTCGCTTTGGCGCTTTCGCGACTGATCGACAACTCCGTGGTCGTCCTCGAAAACATCTACCGCCATCTGGAAATGGGGCGTCCTCCCAGGGTCGCCGCGGAGAATGGGGGCCGTGAGGTCGCTCTCCCTGTGCTGGCGTCCACTCTCACGACCGCCATCGTGTTCTTTCCCGTGACTCTGCTGGCAGGAGTTAGTAAGTTTCTCTTTTCGGCGATGGCGCTGGCTGTAGTAGTGTCGCTCTTCGCCTCTTACTTCGTCGCCATGACAGTTGTACCGCTGTTTTGCGCGCGCTTTCTGAAGTTACAGAACCCGGAGCACCTGGAAGAAACCGAATCGGGCGAAGCGCGTACCTTAGCGGGCGGGAACTCGGGGTGGGCTTCAGCATTCAATCGCGTTTTCAATGCCGGGTTTAACCGGATGTTGGGCGCATACGAGGCTCTCGTTCGCCGGGCAGTCGAGGTACCGCTCACGGTGCTGGGGATCTTTTTTGTGGCGTTCGCGGCCAGCCTGCTGCTGTACACCCGCCTGGGGTTTTCCTATTTTCCGCAGACAGACGCGGGGCAATTCGTAATCACCTTCAAAGCTCCCTCGGGGACGCGCCTGATGGCTACCGAGCGCGAGGCCGCCCGCCTGGAAGACGTGGTGAAGCAGATCGTGCGGCCCGCCGATCTGGCCATTCTCGTCGATAACATCGGGGTCGATAACGGATTCTCCGCGGTCTATACGTCGAATGCCGCCATGCATACCGGATTCGTGCAGGTGGGACTTCGCGAGGGCCATCGCACGGGGAGCTATGAGTACATTCGCCAGATCAAAGCGCGCCTGGCGCAGGATATGCCTGAGATCACTCCCTTCTTTTCCACCGGCAGCCTGGTGGATGCGGTGGTCAGTATGGGCGCACCCGCTCCCATCGACATCCAAATCGCGGGATCGAACCTCGACAGCGATAATCGCGTGGCCCAAAGCATCGCGGCCAAACTGCGCGAGTCCCGGCAGATTGCCGACATCTTCATGCCGCAGGATCTCGATTACCCGTCACTCCGCATCGATGTCGACCGCCTTCACGCCGCCAAGCTGGGCTTGACCGAACGCGAAGTGTTGACCAACGTAATTACATCGCTTACCTCGAACCAGATGATCGCTCCGAATTTGTGGATCGATCCGCGCAACGGCAATAACTACTTCCTCACGGTTCAATATCCCGAGTCGCAGATTCGTTCCCTGCAAGATCTGCGGTCGATTCCCTTGCATGCCGCCTCCATGGATGCGCCCACCCGCCTGGACATGATCGCCAACATCGAACGCATGCAGGCGCCGACGGAGGTGGACCATTACCAGATCCGGCGCAAACTCGATATCTATATCCGCCCGGCGACCGAGAACCTGGGCGCCGCCGCCGATGAGGTGCAAAGAGTCATCGCCCGGGAAGAAATCCCTTCCAATGTCAAGGTGGCGGTCCGCGGCGGCGCGCAAGCCATGAACGCGTCATTTAGCAGCTTCGCGCTTGGTTTATACCTCGCCGTGGTGCTGCTCTACCTGGTTCTGGTTGCCCAATTCCGATCTTTTATCGATCCTTTCGTGATTCTGCTGGCGCTGCCGCCTGGAATTTCCGGGGTGTTGATCACGCTGGTTCTCAGTGGAACCACGCTCAATGTGATGTCACTCATGGGCGTCGTGATGCTGGCGGGCATTGCCATGTCGAACAGCATTCTGATTGTCGAATTCGCCCACCATCTGAGAAATGAAGGAAGAAGCATCCGCGAAGCCGTCATCGAGTCTTGCCGCGTGCGTCTTCGTCCGATTCTGATGACCTCGCTGGCCACCGTGATTGGCTTGCTGCCGATGGCGCTGAAGTTAGGTGAGGGCAGCGAGTCCTACGCGCCGCTCGCTCGCGCGGTGATCGGCGGTCTGACCGTGTCTGTCCTGCTGACTGTGTTTTTGGTGCCGGCCGGCTTCTGCAAAGTTTACGAAGTGCTCGAATCTACCAGGCACAACAACTAACTAAGGGAGGGTTCATTCCGTGCGTTTACTGTACTTTCGATTTTCTGTAACGGCGCTGCTGGGTGCGTCTCTGTTAGCCGCCCCGGTGTACGCCAAGGACAAGAAGGCAAAGCCGGCGGCCAAGGCTCCGCAGGACTCCATCGAGGTGGTGGGACACATTCCCGCAACCGGCAGTCCGGTCGCGCGCTTTCTAACCACCCAGCATTACAGCAGCTATTATCTGTACGCGGAGCACGAATCGGGTCAGGGAGTCACAATGATCGACGTGACTCAGGCGAACCGTCCGAACGTGCTCGCCGACATGCCGACGGCGCTCCCGGGCGGCTCCGATAGTCTTTCCGTGGTCGCCGGCACGGCAGCGCTGGTCACCAGTGCGCCGGGTGCATCGGGAACACCGGCCGCCCAGACGCTTCGCATCATGGATTTCTCCGATCCGCAGCATCCCAAGGTGACGCGCGAATTCTCCGGTGTGACGGCCACTAATCGGGACGACCGGCGCGGTCTGATCTTTATCGCCAACAGCGACGGGATCTGGATCTTACAGCAACATCTCGCCGAAGACCCCGAGGTGGAAAAGGCCTATGCGAATTACGTGGTTTACGGGCCGAGCATGTATCCGCCTGCCAGGTAACCATTCGAGGGTCGAGAGCATCGGGCCGGCAGCCGTCTACCACGGGCCGGCCCGCAGGCCGCCTCATTCCCGTTCTTCGCTACTCGGTGCGCAGCGCCACCATCGGTTCAACGCCTGCCGCGCGCCAGGCGGGAATCACCGCAGCCACCAGGCCCGCCAGGGTAAGTAACAGCGTCGCCGCCACCAGCATTGCGGGATCCCAGGGCTGCACGTCGAACAACTGAGTGGTCATCAGCTTGCCCGCCCCGATAGCGGCCGGAAGACCGATCGCCAGTCCCAGGCCGACCTGACCGAAGGCGCTCCCGAGCACCATGCTCACTACGCGACGGCGGTCCGCGCCCAGCGCCATGCGCAGCCCGATCTCGCCCGTGCGCCGCTCCACCGTGTACGCCAGCACGCCGTACAGGCCCACCGCCGCCAGCACCAGTCCGAGCGCGCCGAAGAGGCTGGTCAACGTCGCGATCATATTCTGCTGCTGGAAATCAGCGTTCACCACTTTCGCATACGGGTCGACTCCATAGAGCACCAGGTTCGGATCCACGTCTGCCAAAGTCTTGCGGACGTGTTGTTCCATTCCGGACGGGCTGCCCGGCGCCCAAATCACGATGTTGTATAGCGCGTGCGACCACAGTTCCCCGCTCATGAAGGCCTGATCGTCGTAGGTCACACTCTGCGTCTCCGGGACCCAAAACATGGGCGCCACCGGTTGCTTATAACCCCAGGTCATATAGCGGATGTCGTTCGTCACGCCGACGACCTCATAGGCAGCGGAATACTTGATCTTATTGGGGCCGAAGTGCTGCCCGATGGGGTTCTCGCCCTTGAAGAACTTCCTCGCGAACGCCTGATTGACGATGGCGACTCGCCGAGTGGCGTTGGTATCCATGTCGGAGAAGGGCCGCCCCAGCATCACCTTGGCGCCGATCGTGTCGAAGAAGCCGGGCATCACGCGTGCCCACCCGGCGCTGGTGTCGGCTTTCGGCGGCGGTTCCGGCCTGCCCTCGATGCGGACGCCATCGTTCCAGCTATCGCCCGTCATAGGAGCATAGAGCGCCGGCGCGGCCATGCGCACACCGGGGATGCGGAGCAGGGCCTCGTCCACGCGCCGGAACAGCGGCTCCATCTCTTCCGCTTTGTAGTTCGACAAGGAGGGATTAATCCACACGATATACCGGTCCCGGGTGGCGAACCCGAAGTTCTGATGCTCGAGGTTGCGCAGACTCTGGCTCAACAGGGCGGCCGCCGAGAGCAGAATCATCGACATCGCAATCTGCGCGATCACCAGCGATTTCTGCGCCCAGGAGCGCCCGGCGCCAATGGTGCGGCCGGAGGCGCGCAACGCGTCCGCCGGGTCGGTGCGCGAGGTCATCCAGGCAGGAGCGATCCCGAAGAGAATCCCCGTCAGCATCGCCAGCCCAAGGGCGAAAAGCAGGATGGGCAGCGAGGGCGCGGCGTCGATCGGGACAAAATTGGTGGAGCCGCCGGTGGGAAAGGCCAGGCGCAGGATCAGCCCGGTCCCGGCAAAAGCGACGCCCACGCCGAGAATGCCTCCGATCGCCGAGAGCACCAGGGATTCCACCAGCACCTTGCGCACCAGGCGTCCGCGCGAAGCGCCGAGCGCCACCCGGATGGACATTTGCGCGCGATCCTTCAAGCCGCGCGCAAGCATCAGATTCGCCAGGTTTGCGCAGGCCACCAGGAGCACGCATCCGGCCGCGATCAACAGCAGCTTCAGCCCGTCCTCATACTGATCTCTCATCGCGGCCACGCCCGCGCCGCCGGGAATCAGATGCAAGGTTTGTTGCGCCCAAAGCTGCTTTTCGCCCGGCTCCATATCACCGACATGGCTCGCCAGCCAGTCATGGAATTCCACCTTCAATTCGGCCTCGAGCGATTTGGAGTTTACGCCCGGGCGCACCCGTCCGATGAGGTCCAGAAAATTTCCGTTCGGCCGCTCCAGACGCGAGGTAGCGCCGTCGATCAGGAGTTCCGAGGTCACCGGGAGCCAGAAATCCGGCATGCCCCATCCCGATAGCTTCGCGCCGTAAAATCCCGGCGGTGCGACGCCGATGATGGTGAATGGATGGCCGTTGATTTGGTAACTCGCGCCCACGATCGCGGGGTCGCCGCCATATTTTTCGTGCCACACGCGGTAGCTCATCACCGCGACGGGCGGCGCACCCTTGCGATCGTCATCGTCGGTCATCATGCGGCCCAGCCAAGGCTGCACGCCCATGGTCCGGAAGAAATTGCCGGAAACGTATTCGCCATTGCGGGTGTCGGCCTGCGCCGGCGACCCTGTCTTACGCACGCCCAGCGGCGCGTTGCCCGCCTGGAGTGCCACCAGGTCGACGAACTCGGGTGTGTGCTCGCGAAAGTTCTTGTAGGCCTCCCAGGAGAACAGCGAAAAATCTCCATCGTCGCCCTGCGTATATCCGCCCCAGTTGCAGCAGCGGACCTTATCTCCGATTCGCCACAACTCTTCCGGCTTCGTCACCGGCAGGGACTTCAGCAGTACCTGATGCACGAGCGTGAAGATCGCAGTGGTGGCGCCGATTCCCAAGGTAAGGGTGATCACTGCCGTAGCGGTGACCCCCGGTGTTTTCCGCAATTGACGCAACGCTTCCCGCAAATCACTCGGCACTGGTGCACCCCATCCTCTCCGCGAGATTCGACGCGGAGGTGCAATGTCCATCGCCGGGGCCCGCGCACACTGGAAAGACGAATAATCCCATCTCTGGTTTATACTGTCGCCGGGCGAAAAAGTTACGTGAGCCGCTGGAAGTTTGCGGTGCGCGGCATGGACTCGGACGATATTCTAAAGATCACGCGAGACAGGCAGGAGCATGGCAGATCGGGTAGAATACGAAGACGTAGGAGCAGGGGCTTGCTAGCCAACTTCATCTATTATTTCCACACCTGGGTCATTGGATTTATCGTCGTAGGGATCTGGACCGGGCTGGCACTTCTTGGCCTGAGGTACGTCCATCGCCGCGTCGACGTGAATCTGCGTCACAAAGACACCGAGACTGTCGGCCTGACGTTCGCGATTGTCGCAGCCGTTTACGGCGTCATGATGGCCATCATCGTAATTAACGTGATCGAGAATTTCTCCAAGAGCGACGAGATCGTGGTCACGGAGGCCAACGGCCTGAGTACGATGCTCATCGATGCCGATGCGCTGCCGCAGCCGGTGGCGGGACAGATTCGCTCCGACCTTGCCAAGTACCTCGATATCGTGGTGAAAAGGGAGTGGCCCAGCCAGCATGACGGAAAACTCGGCATGTCGGTTTTCGACGAGGGATGGATCGTCATGGCGAGCCTCAATACCAGGATCGCGACGTTCGAACCGGGCACCATGGGACAGAACACGCTGAAAGGCGAAATGCTGCACGGGATGAATGACCTCATCAAGGCGCGGCGGGCGCGCATTCTGGCCGCCGGCGACCATCTACCCGCAGTTGTATGGAAGATGTTGGTGCTGGGCGGCGCGATTTCGGTGATCTACACGTTCCTGTTCGGACCGCGTAGTTATGCCATCCATATAGCGATCACCGGTCTCGTCGCCATCACCATCTCGGTGGTGTTTGTTCTGATGATTGCCCTCGATTACCCCTTCCGCGGCGTCGTCAGCGTGAGCAGCGAACCGTACGTAGGGGTGCAAGCGACGCTTGTCAATCTCCACCGGGCGGACCGCAACTGACAGACTGACCGGGCAGGGCCGGACTATTTCCCATCCACCGTGAACGCGAGGAACACGTTGCCGGCGATTCCTCCCCACTGCCCGTACCCTGAATTCGCAAACACCGTACCGTTGACCACTGCGGGACCGGCGACGTCTATGGCGCCGCCATGCGCAGGCTTGCCGTTGACGGTGCTGAATTCGTGCGCGGTGTCGGTGTCCCAGAGGATTTCTCCGGTCGACGCGGAGTAAGCGCGCAGATGGCCGTCGACCGCGCCCGAGAAGACTACCCCCGGGATCGCCGTCACCGCAGCGGATTGCGCCGGAGAACAATCCGTCCTCCCGGCGGCACACGGTATGGGTTTGGCGCTCCACTGCACTTTACCGGTCTTGAGATCGAGAGCATAAAGTCCGCCACCTTTTTTCGGATCGACTGTGAGCCGGTAACCCACCGGCGATTTCGGGTCGGGCGCCCCCCCAATACCAAGATCGGAGACGGCGACGTAGACGTTTTTCGAGTCGGCCGCCGATCCCCACTGGCTACCTCCCAGCGGACCGCCCTGGCCGACACGCGTTTGCCAGAGGACGTTCCCCTTCTGGTCGGGGTCGAGTGCGTGCACCATTCCGGATTTTTGCGCGATGACGAGCGCGCGTTTGCCGCCGCCCAACTGCACCAGGATCGGAGGCTGGCCGAAATCGAAATCCGGTCCCTTCGATTCCGGACAGTTCGTCTTTCCCGGAACGCCGCACCCGTTGTTATAGGCATCCCCCTGCGTCATTTGTTTCGACCACAACAGCTCTCCGGTTTTCAAATCCATCGCCAGGATCGCGTCGCTCGTGTCGGTAGTAGGGTCCGAATAATTGTCGCCGGTGGCAACGTAGAGGACGCCGCGTTGCTCATCGATGGTCGGGGTCGACCACACGCCGGCGCCCGAGGGTCCAAACACCTGCTTGCCCGCGGCATTCTTGCGTATGGGTTTGGGTGGATCGGCAATGGTGAAGGTCTTCCAAAGTATTTTGCCGGTTGCCGCATCGAGCGCAACCACGCTGCCGCGAAAGGTGCAACATTGAAAATTCGGATCGGGCCCCAAAGCTTCCTCGAACGAGGAGTACGGCTGATAGACCACGCCTTGGTAATACTGCGGCGCGGCCGTTGGGAGCGCCGCGAAATGCTCCGCCGCCTTGACCTTCCATATCTGTTCACCGGTATCGGCTTTCAGGGCATATACCGTGGGACCGTCGCCGAAAAAGATCGCCGGTATTCCGTTTGCATCGCCGAATGTCACGCCGGAGCGAAGCGCACCGCCGGGCTTCACTCCCCAAATGGTGCAGCCGGACTTCGCGTCCAGAGCATACACCATACCTGTTTGCGACGTCACGAAAACGCGGCCGCCGATCACCACCGGCTGCGCCCGGGCAGTCGTCACATCGCCCAAATTGAATGCCCACTTGAGCTTCAGCCGGGGAACGTCTGCGGCGGTTAATCCGGCTGCCACTTGATCCTGGAATCGCGAGTTGGTGACGCTCGTGCTCCAGCCGTTCCACTCGGGCGAGCCCGCTTCGGGGTGGAAAGCCGGGGACGTCTTGCAGGTCGGTCCGGTCGGCTCGGCCGCCGCCGGTTGCGCACCTCCGGTGGGAGCGATATAGGCGATCAGCGCCATCAGCTCGGGTGTCGCCAAGCCTTCGGCCCGGCTCTTCATGACGCCGGCGGTCAGCGTACGATAGATGGCTTCGCCGCTCATCTGTTTGATCGCGGCGATGGACGGAACGCGTCCCTGTGGAGCGTCGTGGCAGGACGCGCAGCGTTCCTTGTAGATGGCCGCGCCATCCTGAGCGTACAGGAACGATGGAACGATCAGGAAAAGAAATAGGTATCGCATGTTTATCCAGACGGCTGTGAGTGGCTACTCCTAGCGTACCTCGCACGCCCTCGGGCCCAGCCTCCCTGAAGACACCGCCGGTCGACGATGTAGAGCGACCTCGGCCGGCGAGCGCGAGTTATAAGTGCTGCTAAGTCGTAACCTACGCACCGGCTACAGTCAGGGCGAGTATGTATTTGAAGGGCCAGCCCGCGATGGCCTTCATGAGTCATTGAAGGCAGTGCTGTTTAAGCAGAGAATAGGGGCTGCTTCAGTATATTTCGACAAGGGGCACACTTAGCCTGTGAGGCCGAAGTGTTATGCCCGGACTCTTGCTGGCTATGAGACGGGCCCCTATCGTTTTGATTGCCGTGTCCTCTTGCCTCCTTGTATGTGGGCCACTTCAGGGGCTGCGCGACACTCCTCCGGCTGGCCTCTCGGTTCATGCGACAGCTCCCGAGTTTTCCTTGACCGATCAGTTCGGCCAGGGGCGAACCCTGGAATCTCTCATGGGACCGCAAGGGATGGTGCTGGTCTTCTTCCGTTCAGCAGATTGGTGAATTTTCTGTAAAGGGCAGCTCGTGCAGCTGCAAAACGATCTGTCGGTTCTAAGTGGGGCAGGCTTGGGGCTCGCGGCGATCAGCTACGACAGTGCGGGGGTGCTCCGCGACTTCGCCCAGCGAAGGTCGATTACCTTTCCACTCTTGTCGGATCACGAGTCTGAAGCGATCAGGGCGTATGGCGTTGCCGATCGTAAGTACCGTCAGGGCATGGGACTCGATGTGGACACCGAACGGCTGTACGACGATAGTTTCGGAAGGGTGCCGGTGTTCGGGCTCTCCTACGCCGCGGTGTTCGTGCTGACACGCGACCACCGCGTAAAGTGGAGGTTTGTATCCGAAAACTTCGAACTGCGGCTGACCGGTGCGGCCATCCTTGAGGAGGCCGTCGGCGCAAATGTCGATCAAGTTCGAACTCCCATCGACAGCCGCAACATCCACATCACAGCCACAGCCACCAACGCGGCGGTGGGCGTGGGGGATCGCATCCGGATTGGATTGGAATTTAAGATTCCGAAGGGCTTTCATATTTATAGTCCCGAAGTAGAGAAGGGCTACATTGGAGTTTCCTGGCAAATGGACGACTCGCAATGTGTGGAGGCGGAGGAGCCGGTGTATCCCAAGCCGGTCTGGAAGCACATGAATGCGGCTGACGAGACGCTCCCGGTCTACGAGGATACCGTTCGCATCAGCCGCGCGATCAGCGTCAGGCCCGGAGTTCGAGAGTCCGATCCCTCGATGTATCAGCTATTTTGCCACCTTTGCGTCGATCCGGAGTTGCGCATCCATGCATCCGGTGTAGCGAAGTTTCAGGCATGCAATGAGCACGAATGCTATCCTCCGCAGGCCGTCGCGGTGGAGTGGACGTTTCGTTTCCTTCAGCCGGACACGCAGCGGTCTCCCTATGACCTGTGGCGTGAGTTTGAGAAATGAACCAATCTTTCGAATTCGGCCGCTAGCTGCTCCTCCACCATGCGGCACGATTAGCAGAATCCTCGATACCGGATCGATCGGCCCTCGCAATCCGGCCCCGTCAACGCGATGCCGGCGAGCCTGGCAAAGCTGAGAATCGTGAGGACGCCCCAGTAGAATGCGAGAACGACTAGCGCCATAGAGCTATGGTTTGACGCGGTCGTTTATGGGGTACGATGTTCAGTATACACACCGTCTCTTGGGGGCTTGAGCAGCGAGGCAGAATATGATCAACCTTCATTTATCACAACCACCGCGTCGTCTGTTCCTGAAAATTCTGGGGGCGGGCATTTACGGCGCTGCCACTTTCCAAACTTCACTCGCAGCCACCAAGGGAAAAAAGACGGTGCGCATCGTTCAATTCGACCTGGCGGGAGTGCGAACCGGAGTGGTCGAAGTCGAGAAGATTGAAAAACCGGCCGCCGAATGGCAGAAACAGCTCACCGCGGAGCAATTCGAGGTTACCCGCCAGGCTGGAACGGAACGGCCGGGCAGCGGCAAGTACGCCAGCAATCACGACGATGGCCTGTACCATTGCATCTGTTGCGATACGGTTCTGTTCGATTCCAAGACCAAGTTCGAGTCGGGCACCGGCTGGCCTAGCTTCTGGCAGCCAATTGCGAAGGAAAACGTCACCTCCAGGCAAGACAACTCACTCGGCATGGAGCGTGATGAAGTGGTTTGCAGCCGGTGCGACGCCCACCTGGGGCACGTATTCGATGACGGCCCCCCGCCCACCCATCTTCGCTACTGCATGAACTCGGCTGCGTTGAATTTCGTCCCGCGGCGAATCCTGAAAGAATCGACAGGCGGCCTCGCCGGTCGACGCTAGTCCAGCAAACGTCGGGCGAGCGGATAAGGGATTTGACTATGCCTAATTTAAGCGCCCGACGGCTTGCCGCATGCCTCGCGTTACTGGCCGGTCTTGCCCAGGCAGCGACTGGCGCTGAAATTCCGATCGTCGACGCGAAATCCCAGCCGGAGAGTTTGACGCTCGCACCGGGTGGAGCCGGCACTTTCTTCTTCGGGTTGCTTGCCGATCCTGCCACCGGCGCTTTGGGGGAGTGTCAGCTAACCCCGGCGCCAGACAGCAAACCGGTGCAGCGCCACACTGCCCCGAGGGGCTTCCACCTCTCCACCGGCGCCAACAAGCTTCGATGGAATCCGCCCGGCGACAATAGCACGTGCAACGATTTCTCGATCGGGCGGGATAAAGCGCTTCACATCACCGACACCGCCAATGGCGGAATCTACAAGCTGCCCTCCGGTGCTTCCACCGCCGAACTATTCCTGGACCACCGCGCGCTCGATGGTATCGATGGAATCACTTTCTTAGACGGCACGTTGTATGGGAACAACGTGGGATCGAGCAAGATCGATCGCACCCCGGTGGACGCTTCCGGTAAGGCGAAGCAACCTGTCGAGATCCTGCTGGACCAGTCGGTGAAAGGGCCGGACGGGATGCCTGCGGCCAATGGCAAGCTATTGCTTGCCGAGAACAGCCCCGGCAAGATTTCCGTAATTGCCGTTGATGGCGACCAGACAACCGTCAAAGTAATCAAGGAAGGGCTGAAGACGCCAACCGCAGTCGACATAATCCGGGTCGCTAAACGTGGCGCCGGGAAGGCATTGTCCATTCCCCTGCCCAAATGATCGGGATCTTGTTCGACCGAATCGGTGCTTGAGTAAGAAGGAGAGAACTGACGATGAAATTAGTGAAAGGCGCATGTTATTTAGCTTTGGCGTCGATGGCCGCCTGGGCCCAGGTCAACGTGGGTGAACAGAAGCCCGAAGCCGGTCTGCCCTTCACCATGACCACGGTAGCCACTTTTGAGCTGCCGTGGCGGCTGGCCTTCCTGCCCGATGGCCAGATGCTGGTCACCGAAAAGGTCGGGCCCCTCTGGCTGGTATCCCAGCAGGGAGAGAAAACCGTAGTGTCGAATACGCCCCCAGTCTATTGGCAGGGCCAGGACGGCATGATGGGCGTCTTTGTATCGCCGACCTATGCCACCGACCACAGAATTTATCTCACCTACGTCGAGCCGGGAGACTACGGCGGGGGCTTGGCGCTGGCGCGCGCCAGGCTGAGCGTGACGTCCACGTCAGCCAGACTGGGGAACTTCGAGGTACTATGGCGCCAGATGCCCAGGGGTAAGGGTGGGCAGGCAGGGGCGCAGGTCGCCTTCTCTCCCGACGGCCAATACCTGTTCCTCACGGTTGGCGACCGCCAGCGCATGACCCCCGCCCAGGACCCCAATCAGCCCGTAGGCAAGATCCTGCGGCTGACCCTGGACGGCAAGCCAGCCCCCGGAAATCCCAACTTCGGCAAAACCGGCGCTGCCACGATTCCCCTGATCGATCCGCCGGCCGACACCGAGGCCGCCAAGACAGCGAAGGTGGTGAGCACCTATACCTTCCCGGGGCCCAACCTCACCCCGGCCGAAACCTGGGCCAGCGGCGTGCGCACGCCTTACGGGCTTGCCTTTTCGCCCAGCGGCGAATTATGGGAAGTAGAGCATGGCCCACGCGGCGGCGACGAACTTAACCTGATCGAGGAGGGGAAGAATTACGGTTGGCCACTGGTCTCCTACGGGAAGAACTATAACGGCGTTCCGATTCCCAATCCCGACACCCGGCTCGACTTGGTGAAGCCGGTGCTGTATTGGGCGCCGGTGATCGCGCCGGGTAATCTGATGTTCTACCGGGGCACCCAGACCTTCCCCCAATGGGACGGCAACGGATTCATCAGTGGGCTGGCGACCATGTCACTGAATCGCATTATTTTCGACGGGCATGGGGGCGCGAAAACTGCCGAACGCTGGGACGTGAGACACCGCATCCGCGACGTCGAAGAAGGCCCCGACGGTTCGCTGTGGATGCTGGAAGATGCCAATCCCGGCGCCCTGATTCACGTGACATCGAAGTGATCGCGTCCGCGTAGCTTTTGTAAACGGCGCGCCGTCGAAGAGATCCCCGGGCACGGCGCGCCCCGATCGGACGTCATCAGCAATGCGGACCAGCACATCATGGGAACTGGCGATGCCATTATCGTCATTAGCGTCCGCGCCGGCAAATCCTTCACAGCCGGCATCGTCACTCCGATCGAGTTCCTGCTCGAACACGACACCGCCGGCGATCCCATCACAGGGTTGCAGTGGCCACTATCGACGAGATCGGAAGTGAGAAGGAGTCGGCGGGGGGGCCGAAGATGTTCAGGCTGGAGTCGGCATTTTAGACTCCACAGACAAGGTTGGGGTAAGTCCCATGTCTGTAAGTCTTTGAGGAATTTTGGTCGGGCCGCCGGGATTTGAACCCGGGACCTCTTGCACCCCAAGCAAGCGCGCTAGCCAGGCTGCGCCACGGCCCGAAGTCCCTATTGTACACTACCCCATCAGATCCAGCGCCGCCTGAATCTCATCGCGCGTATGCAAGTCGCCTTTGCGCGTGGTCGCTTCAATGCCGCGCTGGTACAACTCCCGCGCTTCCGCGCTATTCCCCAAGCGCTCCAGCGTCTGCCCGCCATGGTAATAGGCCGCCGAATAATCGGGGTGCCCGGCGATCAGGGTGCGGAACTCTGCCACCGCGGCGGCCAGGTCGCCGGAGTTGCGGTACTCCATCGCCAAACCGTAGCGCGCGAAACTGTCGGCGGGATTCTGCTCCACCATGCTCTTTAAAATGTCTAATCGGGTGCCAGCCATCTCTTGTGCTACTATACCTCCGAAATGGCGTGTCCTTATTTTCATGCCGTGAGCCCGCGAAACCAGACCGACCATTCGCGCTCCGCCATGCTGCCACTCGGCGATGCCTGGGACGGCGTCTGCCTCGCTCCCGCCGCTTCGCCCGCTCCACCCGACGAGGTCACCCTGCTTACCCGCTGCAACATGGGGTACGCGCGCGGATGCTGCCCGCGCTTTCCCGCCGATGACGGGCCTGACGCGGCGCGCTTTACCATCTCCTCGGATAGCGCCGAAACGTTGCGTCTGTATTATGTTCTGGAGCGCGATCACCTTCCGTGGGCGCACGGTCCGCTGGAATATTCGCGGAAGAGCGATACCTTCGCCGCGCCCTCGGCATCCGAGTCCACCCTGCAATTGGCGCGCGCCTATGTCGCCAGCTATCTGCGCCGGATTTCGGAAGCTTCCCGCCATTAGGACGCATCAGAACTCGGAGAGACATGGAAGGCAAACCGGTACGCGAATCGAAATCGGAGTATTCCGAATTGGCGCTCCCCAATGACGCCAACGGCCACGGCAACGTGCTGGGCGGCCGTGTGATGCACCTGGTCGATCTAGCCGCTGCCATGGCGGCGATGCGGCACGCGCGCCGGCCGGTGGTGACCGCATCGGTGGACAGTTTACACTTCCTGCACCCGGTACACATCTCGGAGTTGGTGATTCTGCGGTCGTCGGTGAATCGCGTGTTTCGTTCGTCGATGGAAGTCGGGGTGATGGTGGAAACCGAGAATCTGATGACCGGCAAGCGCGTCCACACCTGCTCGGCTTACCTGACGTTCGTGGCGCTGGGAGAGGACAAACGGGCTGTAGCCATCCCGCCGGTGATTCCGGAAACCGAAGAAGAAATGCGGCGCTACCGCGAAGCCGGGGAACGACGGGAATACAGACTGGCTATGCGTAGCCGCCTGCAAGGGTGAAGCCCGGACGTCAGGCTTCTTTGTACATATATTTGATACAGGGCTTATAGAGCAGAATATTGGGCCCCTCTGAGCGGTTCACCTTCAAACAGCACTTGTCATACCACTCAATGGTGCCGTGCAGCGTTTCGCCATCGCGCAGCACGAATACCATGGGAGTCTTGGCCTGCATCTGCTTCACGTAGTAAAAATTTTCGGCATTGGTCTGATCCGGCGGCACAGGTTTCTTCTGTGGCGCCGCCCGGCGCGGAGGGGCTATCTGCTCTTTGATCTCATTCAGAGACGGACGTATGAGTTTGCGGTTGACAGCTTCCACGGAATGCCATCCTTTAGATGAAAGATTATGATTGACCGTCGCTTCAAGCAGGGCGGCTTCTAGTTGGATCAAATTGTCCGACTTGAACCCATAAATAACACAAAGGATGCGCCGCCGCAAGGTTGCCCCGACCCTCCTCGTGGACCCCTACTTCCTGCCCCGGAGCGACTTCAGCCGATTGGTTAGACGCTGCAAGAGGCTGGGCCGTTGGGCCTGCGCGGCTGGCGGGGACGGTAGCGGCGCCGCGCCGGGATGGGCGAAGTCGACTGGCGGCGGCAGAACGCACGGCCCTTCGCCGGCATAGCGGACCAGATTGCTCAACACCGCGTATTCCCGCCGCCTCAGTTGGCCGTCCTTATCCTGCACGCACACCGAAAACCCGGGATATTCGCCCGTTTCCGCCGATTTTCCCCGCCCGCTCGCATAGGGCACGCGCAGCAACTCCACCGGCGAATAGCCCACCAGGTTCCGTTCCACATGCGCGGTTTCATAGCGATGGCGATGCGCGCTCCACACAAAGACGCGGATGCTGTCGAAGTCATAAGGGTGCACGCCGCCTCCCAGCGTAGTCCATAACCAGGTGTCTTTTTGCTGGTCGCCATCCGGCAGCTTCCCCAGCGAGAAATAGGAGACGATCGTGTGGCCCTCGGCGTACTGCCCCACCTCGTCGGGGATCGCCATGCGCAGGCGGCTGGTCACGACCCAGCCGGTCTCTCCATCGGGGGAGCGCACCAGGCTCCAGTCCTCGGTGCGAACCGGGGGCGCGGGAGCTTCCGTCTCAGGCGCGGGCTCGTCTTCGTCGGTAACCGTTTTCGAAAGGTCGATCCAGTTCGCGGGCGGCGGTGGCGCGGCCGGCATGGGCGGTAACGGAATGCGGTCTCCCTTGCGAGTGCTGCGCGTGGCCTTGATCTTCTTCGGCGGAGGAGGAACCAGCGGCTCGCGCGGCAGATTGGTGCGCGGCCGGCGCAGGTGCGTCAGCACGTCCACCTTATCGTTTTCCCGCAGCATCAGGAAACTGGGCGCGTTCTGGGCGGGCTGGATGTGGACACGCAGATCGGCGTCGGTGGTGGCCTGCCCTTGCGCCGGCATGGAGGCCGCTCGCTTAGCGAGCGCCTTCAGGGCTGCCATATCGTCGGTGCCCAGCAACTGGCGCTGTTCAATCCAACCTTCGGCGCCGTTTGGGGCGCGCACTCGGGCCCACGAACGGTGTTCCTGCAGGATGTCCAGCCGGTCGCCGTGCTTCACCGTGGCGACAGTGGCGGATTGCAGGGGAATGTCGGCACGCAGGTTCAATGTAGGCGGCCCGACATAAGCTTCGCCTTTTGCCGGAGCGTGCGGAGGGCTGCTGCTGCAAGCGGCCAGCAGCATGCCTGACGCGACTACCAGTAATCTCGTGAGGAAACCGGGGCGCACACCTGGCGACTATTCTATCAGTTGCCGGAACAGCGGCCTCCCCTTGTCAAACTAGGAGAACTCCGTTATACTCCTAGTTGAACTAGGAGAAACCATCGATGGGGAAAACCGCCGAACTCCTGCCGGGCACTCTCGACATGCTGATTCTCAAGGCTGTCTCTTTGAAACCATTGCATGGCTATGGCGTCCTGCAGCGCATCCAGCAGATCTCGGGCGATGCGCTGGAGATTCCTCAAGGGTCCCTGTATCCGGCGCTGTACCGGTTGGAGCACCAGCAACTGATCGAGGCCGAATGGGGCGTAAGCGACAATAATCGCCGGGCGAAGTATTACACGTTAACTGCCGCTGGACGGCGCCGCCTGCGCGATGAGACGGCCGGCTGGAATCGGCTGGCAGCGGCGATTACTTCGGCCCTGAGCACTACGCCGGAGGAGGTGTGACGTGCTGAAGCGCCTTCGTTCTCTGTGGCGCGTGATTCGGTCCCGGCGTGATTTCGAGGACGGAATGACCGAGGAACTGCGCTTTCACATCGAGCAACACACCGCCGAGCTGGTGCGCTCCGGAGTGCCGCCAAGGGAGGCGGCCAGGCGCGCCCGCATCGAGTTCGGCAGTGTGAACGATGCCGAAGAAGAGTGCCGTGAAGCACGCGGGCTCCACCCCTTCGACGAACTGGCACGGCAACTGCGTCATGCCGCCCGCCTGCTGCGCAAGACGCCCGGGTTTACCGCCACGGCCCTCGTCACCCTCGCCGTCTGCCTGGGCGCCAACCTGACGATCTTCGCGGTGGTCGACGCCATCCTGCTCCGCCCCCTTCCGTTTCCCGATGCCGGCCGGCTCGTCACCATCTTTAATACGTATCCCAAAGCCGGCGTCGATCGCGACGGTTCTTCGACCGCCAACTATTACGAACGCCGCGGCACCATTCCCGCGTTCGACAGCGTCGCCATCTATTCGAACGGTACGGCCGTGGTCGGCGATTCCGGCGCGACCGAACAGGAGCAGATCGCGCTCGTCTCGCCGGATTTTTTCACGACGCTCGGGACCGGCCCATCGATGGGGCGCAGTTTCACGGAAGAGGAAACTTCGTTTCAAACCGATCACGAAGTGATTCTGACCGACGCTTACTGGCGGCAGCATTTCGATGCCGACCCGAACGTCATCGGTAAGCAGATCCGCGCCGACGGACTCAGCATCGCGGTAGTCGGCGTCCTGCCGCCCGGCTTTCGCTTCCTTTCCTCCACGGCGCGTTTGTATTTTCCTTTCGCGTCGAGCCCGGAAGATCGCAGTTCCGCGCAACGGCATTCGGGCGGGAATTCCAAGCATATGATTGCCCGCCTCAAGCCAGGCGCGACCCTGGCACAGGCGCAAGCCCAGATCGACGCCCAGAACGCCACCCTCGAAGCTCTCGATCCGCAGGCCAAAATGATGGCCGATGCCGGCTTTCGCTCCGTGGTAGCGCCGCTTCATGCCGACCACGTTCGCACAGCCCGTCCCGCGCTGATGTGGATGCAGGCGGGCGCGTTCGCCCTGCTGCTGATCGGCGCGGTCAACCTGATCAACCTGCTATTGATCCGGGCAAGTAACCGTTCCAAGGAAATCGCGGTGCGGCGGGCGTTGGGCGCGAGCGGATTGCACGTGGTAAGTGAGGCCGTCGTCGAGACGACGTTGCTCACGCTGGTTGGCGGGCTGCTCGGGCTAGCCGCCGGGGACGCCGGAATCCGCTTGCTGAGTATATTGGCGGTCAACCGTCTACCTTTAGGGAGTCACGTCGTCATGGACTACCGGTTGGCGGCGATCGCGGTTCTCGGAGCCGTCGCCCTGGGTCTGGTGCTCGCGCTGCCCATTGCGTGGTTCAATCTGCGAGGCCAGCTGAGCAGCGCGATCCAATCGGCGACTCGCGGTGGCACGGCCAACCGCGCCGCTCAGAGTCTCCGTCACGGCTTTATCGTCGCGCAGATCGCGTTGGCAACCGTTCTGCTGAGCGGGACCGGCCTGCTCGGCATCAGTCTGGAGCGGGCGCTGGCCGTCTCTCCGGGCTTTCGGCCCGACCATGTGCTGTCGGGACAACTTTCGGTGCCGGGGAACCGGTACCCGGACTGGCCGGCTCGCCTGGCATTCAACCGGATGCTGTTGAAGGATCTCGCGCGCCAGCCGGGAGTATTGGCCGCCGGCATAGTGAACAACGTGCCCTTAAGCGGGAACAGCGGAAAAAGCGCTGCCACGGTGGTGGGCCACGTTCGCGGGCCGGGCGAGTCGGCGCGCGGGCATTACTCCTATGGAGTGGATGGCGACTATTTCGCGGCGATGGGCTTTTCCCTGACGGAAGGCCGCTTCCTCACGGCCGACGATTCGCGCCGCTCCACGCGCGTCTGCGTGGTGGATGACGACTTCGCGCGCTTCTACTGGCCGCACGCCAGTGCTCTTGGCCAGCGTCTCTTCCTGGGCGGTGAAGCGGGAGCCGATGACCAGGCGTTCACCGTTGTCGGTGTAGTGGGTGCGGCGAAACAGGCGGAACTCACCGACCAGACCGCCCAAGGCGCGGTCTACTACCCTTACGCGCTGCGTACTGACCCCAGCCTCTTCATCGTGGTCCGCACCAGCCTTCCGCCGGAGTCGTTCGCTCCAACGCTGCAAAAAACAGTTCGCCAGATCGACCCTGAGGTGCCGGTGAGCGACGTCCAGTCGATGGATGCCCGTATCGCCGACAGCCTGGTGCCGCAGCGCACGCCGGCATTTCTGGCGGCCGTCTTTTCGCTGATCGCGATACTCCTGGTCGGGGTCGGCACCTACGGTGTTTTAAGCTATGCGGTAGCGCAGCGGCGCCGCGAGATCGGCGTGCGCATGGCATTAGGTGCGCGGCCGGGCCAGATTCGCAGCCAGTTTCTATCGCTCGCCGCGCGTCTCCTGGTGGCCGGCCTGGCACTCGGCATGGTGGGAGCATGGCTGACCGGCCGGGCCATGCAGGCGCTTCTCTTTCAGGTGGCGCATTATAACGTTGCAACCTTCGTCGCGGCCGCCGGCATCATCGGCGTGGTGTCTCTAGTCGCTTGTCTACTGCCTTCTCAGCGCGCCACCCGCATCTCGCCGGCGGAAGCACTGGCTGACTTGTAAGGCCATCGGCTCGGCCCCGTGGCGCGTTTAGGCGCCAGTCGAGGCGCGGGTTATCGCCCCTAACTGTCACTGAAGGCACCGCTCGGTTCGGACAGCCTGGATGGCAGGTTTTCCGCCCCTTGCTCCGGTCGCGCATCCGAAGAAGTAAGAAACCGGAAGTACTTCAAGGCCAGCATTTTTCAAGCAATCGGCGAAATGCGTAGCATTGCCAAAAAGCCTCGGTGTAGGCGCCCAACATCCGATAGCATTCCGGATCGCCGAGAAGGGCTTGACCAACGAGTGGAATGACTCGCTTCAGATAGAACATGAAGGCCGCGCGAAGAGGGCGGAAGGACGGCATGGAGATTTCGACAAACGAGTAGCTGCAGCCTGGCTTGAGCAACTGGGCCACCTTGCGAGCGACTTGGCGCTGCTGTTCGCGATCGAATGTCTTAAGTCCAAACGATGAAACTACCACGTCCGCCAGACCAGGTTGCGGATTCCAAGCCAGTACATCTGCGACCACGACCTCGGTCGAAAAGCGCTGCTTGCGGCGCGCCCGTTGCGCCATCGCCGGGGAGATATCGACGCCAATGACATGAGCCGAGTTTGGCAGTTCCCGGCCAAGAGAACGCCAGAGTTCGCCCATCCCGGACATCAGATCTACGACGCAACCTGCCGAGTAGAGCGTCAGACCCCTCATCGCCTGATGACGCCAGCGCGCAGTGAACCCGAAGGAGGATAGAAGGTTGACATGACCATATGTTGACGCCATGGCGTCGAACAGCTTGCGAACCGACTCGGGATCGAAGCGGGCTTGTGTCAACACATTTAGGCTACTTGCCGTACTGCTCGAAGAAGTGGGCGATCGTCATGATCCCCAGATAATAATTCTCGATCTTATACTTCTCGTTGGGCGAGTGGAGGCCGTCGTCGGGCAGGCCGAATCCCATCAGGATGGTCGGAATCCCGAGATGGCCGGCGAAATCGCCCACGATAGGGATCGATCCGCCGGAGCGCGTGAATACCGTGGGCCGCTGGAATACATCCGCGAAAGCCTGGGCGGCCACTTGAATTGCCGGATGGTCGGGATTGACCACGAGACCCGGGCCGGCGCTCAGCACGCGCACCTCGGTTCGAATGCCGGCCGGCGTGTTCTCCGCCACCCATTGGCGGAACGAAGCCACCACACGATCGGGATCCTGCCGCGGCACCAGGCGGATGCTCACCTTGGCCGTCGCCCTCGCGGGAATCACGGTCTTCGCGCCCGCTCCCGTAAATCCGCCGGCGATGCCGTGCACTTCGAACGTGGGCCGCGACCACACACGCTCCAGCACGGACCGCCCCGGCTCTCCTGTGAGGCGCGCCGCCCCCACTTCCTTCGCCAGAAATTCCGATTCCTCGAACGGCAGCTGCCGCCAACTTTCCATCTCCGCTGCGGCTGGCTCCTCCACGTCCTCATAGATGCCGGGGATCTGGATCGCCCCTTCGGCATTCTTAGCTTTCGCCAGCAGTTCGATTAAACCGTAGACCGCGTTGGGAGCGGCGCCGCCATAGAGACCGGAATGCAGATCGCGCGCTGGACCTATGGCGTCCACCTCCATGTAGACCAGGCCGCGCAGACCGATGCACAGAGTGGGAGTGCCTTCCGCGTACATGGCGGTGTCAGACACCAGCGCCACGTCGGCTTTCAGCTTCGCGGGATTCTCCGCCACGTATTTCGCAATCGATGCCCCGCCGATTTCCTCTTCGCCCTCCACCAGGAATTTCACATTGAGCGGGAGCGTGCCGTTTACCGCGCGCAGCGTTTCGATGGCCTTGATGTGCATGTACATCTGGCCTTTGTCATCGGCTGTGCCGCGGCCGTAAAGATTGCCGTCGCGCTCGGTGGGCTCGAAGGGCGGAGTGTGCCAGAGCTCCAGCGGGTCGGCCGGCTGCACATCGTAATGGCCATAGCACAGCACTGTGGGCTTGCCGGGCGCGTGCAGCCAATCGGCGTAAATCAGCGGATGCTTGGCGGTAGGAATGATCTCCACATGCTCCATCCCCACTCCGCTCAAAGCGTCGGCGACGAACTTCGCCGCACGCTCCACATCCGGCCGGTTCTCGGGGAGCGTGCTGATGCTCGGAATGCGCAAAAAGTCTTTCAGTTCGGCCAGCAGACGGGCCCGATTGTCACGCACGAAAGTGTCGGTAGCGGTAGACATAGCGTTGCGCCGACCATTATAACGGCGTTGCCGGTGCGAATCGCCACAAGCTGGAGGCGGACTCGTGCCGGAAGAAACATCCCGCCGGCAGCCCACACCAGTACGATATTTTTATCGGACGTTCGCGGCTGTGCATCTGAACGTACTCAATCCCGCTTCGCCGCAGGCTTCGGATCTCCTGTGGCTGTGGGATGTCTGCTGGTGGGTTTGCATCGCGATCCTGACGGTGGTCACCGCGGCATTGCTCTACATCCCGTTCCGCTTCCGCCGCCGCGACAACCGCGAGCCGCCCCAGATCGCCGGCAACAAGAGGCTCGAGATCGCCTGGACGGTAGTGCCGATCCTGCTAGTGACTTTCCTGTTCGTATCGAGTGTACTGACGGCGCGCGCGGTCGACCGGCCGGTGAGGCGCGAGCCCGACATCGTCGTGATCGGGCACCAATGGTGGTGGGAAGTGCGCTATCCCGCGTCGGGCGTAGTGACCGCCAATGAAATCCATCTCCCGTTGGACAGCGACACCTTGATCGCAGTGGAATCGGCGGACGTGATTCACGATTTCTGGGTGCCGCGTCTCGGGCGGAAAATCGACGCCATCCCCGGGCGCAGCAACAACGTGTGGATCCGCGCCACCGCAGCGGGAGAATTCGACGGCGCATGCGCCGAATACTGCGGCGCGCAGCATGCCTGGATGCGCTTTCGCGTAGTCGCGCAGCCTCCGGCGGAGTATCGCACGTGGCTGGATGGCCAAAGCGCCGTCGCCGCGGAACCGCAGACCGCGGAGGCGAAATTAGGGCAGACACGCTTCGGACAACTCACCTGCGTGAACTGCCACGACGTTCGCGGCTTCCACTCGCAAAAACAATTCGCGCCCGACCTGACCCATGTTGCGAGCCGCAAAATGCTGGCTGCCGAGCGACTGCAAAATACGCCCGCCAATCTGCGCGATTGGCTCCGTCAACCGAATGTCCTCAAGCCCGGCTGCCTTATGCCCAATCTAAAACTGTCGGATGACGACCTCAACAGCGTGGCGGCGTACCTGGAGACGCTGCAGTGAGCGATCTTCCGCTCGACCCCATCCTGATCGCCGGCGATCGCGCCGTGCCCACTCACGAGCCATGGCTCGAATGGATCGCGACCGTCGACCACAAGCGGATCGGCGTCATGTACCTGCTCACCACGCTGGTGTTCTTTGTGGTGGGCGACTGCGAAGCGCTGCTCATGCGCTATCAACTCGCGTGGCCGGGCAACACCTTCCTCAGTCCCGACGCTTACAACCAGGTGTTCACTATGCACGGCACCACCATGATCTTTCTGGTAGTAGTGCCGCTGCTGCTCGGCCTGGCCAACTATCTCACGCCGCTCATGATTGGCGCGCGCGATATGGCACTGCCGCGGCTGAACGCCTTCAGCTTCTGGGTCTTCCTGTTCGGCGGCATCCTGCTGTATTGCAGTTTCGCCGCAGGCCACGCGCCGGCGGCCGGATGGTTCAGCTACGCTCCGTTAAGCGAGGCCGGATACTCCACCCGGCACGGGATGGACTATTGGGCGCTGGCGTTGCTCGGCATCGGCATCGGCACCATCGCCACCGCCATCAATCTCATCGTCACCATAGTCAATCTGCGGACCGACGGCATGACCATCCGGCGCGTGCCGCTGTTCGTGTGGATGGTATTGGTGAATTCGTGTCTCATCATCTTCGCGCTGCCGGCCCTGAACGCCGCTCTCGTCATGCTGCTGGTGGATCGCCAACTCAACGCGCATTTCTTCACGTCGCTGGGCGGAGGGTCGCCGGTGCTCTGGCAGCACTACTTCTGGTCGTTCGGACATCCCGAAGTCTATATCATGGTGCTGCCGGCCTTCGGCATCATTTCAGAAGTCATCCCCGTCTTTTCGCGCAAGCCGATTTTCGGGTACGGCTTCGTGGCCGCTTCCACTGTGGCCATCGCGCTGTTGAGCGTAGGTGTGTGGGCGCACCACATGTTCGCGGTGGGCCTGGGGCATGCGTGGGATTACGCCTTCAGCGCCTCCAGTCTGCTGATCGCCGTACCCACGGGTGTGAAAGTTTTCAACTGGATCGCCACCATGTGGGGCGGCGCCATTCGCTTCACCACCTCCATGCTGTTCGCAATCGCGTTCCTCTTCACCTTCACCATCGGCGGCCTGAGCGGCGTGCAATTCGCCACCGCGCCCATCGACTGGCAACTTACCGACACCTATTACGTGGTGGCGCACATGCACTATGTCCTGTTCGGTGGGACTCTCTTCGCGGTGATGGCTGGCTTGTATTATTGGTTTCCGAAAATCACCGGACGCTTGCTTTCCGAGAAACGCGGCAAGGTCCATTTCTGGCTGATGTTTATCGGCTTCCATCTCACCTTCTTCGTGCAGCACATTCTTGGGCTCGACGGCATGCCGCGGCGCGTTTACACCTATCCAAACCTGCCCGGCTGGGCGCGGATGAATCTGATTTCGTCGATCGGCGCCGCCGTGCTGGCGCTCGCGGTTCTCGTGATGGTGGTGAATATCGCGCTCAGCTTGCGCTCCGGTGCGCTCGCCGGGGATAACCCGTGGGACGCCTGGACGCTCGAATGGGCCACCAGTTCGCCGCCGCCCGAGCAGAATTTCGAAAGTGTACCTCCGGTTCGCAGCGCGCGGCCGCTTTGGGACCTGGCCCACCCCGAAGGAGGGCGTGCGTGACCCGCTTCGACACGCCCAAGCTCGCCACGGCCGTCTTCCTCGCTTCCGAAGCGGTATTCTTCACGTTTCTGATCGCCGCCTACATTTACTATTACGGGTCGGTGGCGAAAGGTCCGCGCGCGAGCAACAGTCTGGATCCGCCTCGCACCTTGATCTTCACCATCTGCCTGTTGGCCAGTAGCGGCACCGTGTTGCTGGCGGAGCGCAGCCTGGCAGCCCGCCGCATTGCGGCCTTTCGGATGTGGCTGGCGCTTACTATCGTGCTGGGCGCGGCTTTCTTGTGTGGGCAGGGTTGGGAGTACGCCGGCCTGCTGGCCCGCAACGTGACGCCCGCGCGCAATCTGTTCGGCGCCACCTTCTTCACCCTCACCGGCTTCCACGGCTTTCACGTGCTCTGCGGATTGATCGCGCTCTCGGTGATGTTGATCCTGGCGTTTCGGCGAAGCTTCGCGCAGAAGGAGGCCGATGGCCTGGGAGCGATTGCGCTCTACTGGCACTTCGTGGACGCGGTCTGGATCGTGATTTTCAGCCTGGTATATCTGACGGTGTGGTTATGACCGCGCAGCAGTTTCTATGGTCGGCGTGGGATTGGAAGCCTTCGGTGGTCATAGGCTGCGCCGGCCTGCTGCTGGCCTATGGCGCGGCCGTACGCTGGCGGTTCTCCATGCGCGCCGCGGCGTGGTGCGCCGGAGTGTCGCTCGTTCTGCTCGCCTCGGTATCGCCCATCGACGCGCTCGCGGACAGCTACCTCTTCAGCGTACATGTGGCGAAGCACATCGTCTTCCTGCTGGTGGTGCCGGCGCTTCTGCTGCTTGGCTTTCCCACGGAATTGGTAGCGCGACGGCGGCGCTTGGCTCGCTTCTCCCCCCACCCGGCAGCCTGCTGGCTCATCGGCATCGGCACCATGGCGTTCTGGCATCTTCCCGCCGTCTTCGATGCTGCAGTGGCCCATGAGGCGCTCCACATCGCCGAGCATCTTTCCCTGCTGGCTGCCGGCACCATCTATTGGTGGCCGATTCTCGCGCCCATTCCGAGCGCGCGCCTGAATCCGGTGCCCCAGGCGGCGGCCTATCTGTTCACGTCGTGCCTGGCCTGCACCGCCATGGGTGTGCTGATCACGTTCGCGCCGGCGCCGTTGTACGCGCCATATATTAATCCGGCCGACACCTTCGGCATGCTCGCGACCGTCCGCCGGAACTGGGGTATTTCGGCCATGCTTGACCAGCAGATCGGCGGCCTGGTGATGTGGGTGCCGTGCTGTCTGATCTACCTGACGGCCATCATGGCGATGTTCGGACGGTGGTATGGCGAGCCCGCCGGGGCGGTGCAGCAGGCATGACCCCTCCTCTAAAACCAGGCTGGAAGAAGCCGCTGCCGGAGCAACTCGCACGGCCCACCTATTGGCCGGCGGTACTGGCCCTGGGGATCATGGTGGCGCTGCTCGGACCGGTGACCGACATGGCCGTCTCCGTCGTGGGACTGCTATCGATCGTGTGCGCGTTGATTGGCTGGATCGGAGAACTGCTGCATGAGTGACGCTGAAATGCTCTCTCCCGAACGGCGCACGCTCTTGTCGCGCCTGAGTCTCGCACTAGGCACGGTGGCCGCGGCGTTGGTGGGCGTACCGGTGGTGGGATTTCTACTTGCGCCGCTGTTTGCGCCCATCGCGCAGAAGTGGCGAACCGTGGGCACGGCGCAGTCGTTTCAAAAAGGAGAGACGGTGGAAGTCCGCTTCGAAGACGCTTCTCCCGTGGCGTGGGCAGGCGTCACCGGCCAGACGGCAGCGTGGCTGCGCTGCGAAACGGACGGCAGCTTCAAGGCATTCGCTGTGAACTGCACGCATCTCGGGTGTCCGGTTCGCTGGCTGGCCAGCGCGGAACTGTTTATGTGCCCCTGCCACGGCGGCGTCTATTACAAGGATGGCACGGTGGCCGCCGGCCCGCCGCCGCACCCCCTGATTCAGTACCAGGTGCGAGTGCGCCAGGGCCAGGTGGAAGTGCTGGCCAGCCCTACGCCGATTACTTAGCGCCATGCGAATCCTGCGCACCGTTTGGGAGTGGTTCGACGCGCGCACCGACGCGTCCAAAATGATCGGCCCGATCGCCAAACATCCCGTTCCGCGCAACACCGGCTGGATGTACGTGTTCGGCAGCGCCACGCTGTTCGCCTTTCTGATTCAGGTGGTGACCGGCATCGCTCTCGCCACCGCCTATGTCTCCAGCGCCGGCCAGGCCTTTCAATCGTTGAGCTGGATCACCAACACCGCTTTCCTGGGCCGCCTGTTGCGCGGCATGCACTATTTCGGCGCGTCGGCCATGGTGCTGCTGGTGGGAATCCATATGATTCGCACGTTCCTCACCGGCTCTTACAAGTTTCCGCGTGAGTTGAACTGGGTGGTGGGCGTACTGCTGCTCGGCCTCACCATCCTGATGGGATTCACGGGCCAACTTCTCCGCTGGGACCAGAATGGCGTCTGGTCCACCATCGTAGCGGCCGAACAGGCGGGGCGCGTGCCGCTGGTGGGACATCAACTGGCGCGCTTCCTGTTGGGCGGGCAGACCGTGGGCGGAGCCACGCTCAGCCGCTTCTTCGCCTACCACGTCTTCTTCATCCCAGCAATCATTTTCGCCATGGTGGGGCTGCATGTCGTACTCGCGCTGCGCCACGGAATCTCCGAACCGCCCAGCGCCAACCGTCCCGTCGATCCCAAGACGTATCGCGCCTGGTATGAGGATATGCTGCACCGCGAAGGCGTGCCATTCTGGCCTGACGCGGCATGGCGCGACGCGGTATTCGGCCTCCTGGTCGTCGCCTGCGTAGTTTTTCTGGCCTGGAAATTCGGCCCTCCGGCACTCACCTCCCCGCCGGACCCTACCATCATTCAGGCCTATCCGCGGCCCGACTGGTATCTGCTCTGGTATTTCGCGGTGCTGGCGCAGTTGCCGCACGGCACCGAGTCTGTGGTGATCGTGGGGGCACCCCTGCTGGCCGGCGTCTGCCTGCTGGTTCTGCCGCTGGTCTTCAATCGCGGGCAGCGCGCGCCCTCGCGGCGTCCGTGGGCGGTGGCGAGCGTGGTGCTCATCGTCACCGGCGTGGGCGTGCTCTGGTATCAAGGCGAACAGTCGCCGTGGTCTCCGGATTTTAACGCCAAACCGCTCACTGGGGCTGTCGCGCAAGGTTCGCCGGAAGTGGTCCAGGGCGCGCAGTTATTCCACAATCAGGGCTGCGAATATTGCCATACCATCGCCGGCAACGGAGGGAAGCGCGGCCCCGATCTCACCGCTATCGCCAGCCGCCTGACCCCGCAACAGCTCACTCTGCGCATTCTCAACGGCGGAAACAACATGCCGGCGTTCGCCAGCAGTCTGAAGCCTGACGATGTGACCGCGCTGGTGGCATTCCTGAACACGCGTACCCTGGGCGACGGGGCGTCGGGAGGCGCGTCGCAGTAAAGTTGGAGGCCAGCTCTTGTGGGGCGGGATGGAATCCTGCGGCGGATTGCCAATCCGCCCGGTCTGGTCTGGCGACAGGCATCGCAACCGAAGCGTCATCCGTAGTCTGCCGAAGCCCTGCTACTTCGCCGTGAACCCAAACTCCTGGATGAACGCCTTGATCTGCGCCTCGCCGATCTGCCCCGGCACATATTCGATCGTCGATTTCCGTTCGGGGTAACTGGACTTCGACCGCACGATCCCCTTCTGATCTTTGAGCAGAGCATCGAGTCCCACCGCGCAGGTGACGCACGTAAACCCCTCGATGCGATACGTCACGGTCGTAGTTTTTGCGCCGACACAGGCGGCCTCCGCCGCGCCCAAACCGGCGGCAATCCCTTGAATAAATCTTCTGCGGACCATCATCATCGTCTCCTCACTGTGCGGCTCCAACGCCTGCCTCGTAACGCCACGCCGTCTGGCTCCTGGCGCCATCGGAGAAGCGCGTGTCGGCATAATCTTCGAACGCAATTTTCCGGTCGAGCACGCCGGTCTCGATCATCAGGTCGCGCACCAGGTCAAAGTCGGCCTTGTGGGGCGCGAGCGGCGTGTACATCACGCGATCCATGGGCTTGGTGAGCGCCCATCGCAACAGCGAGGGCTTCTGATTGAAATAGAAACGGCCCACGAAATCGGCCGCGTCATCGCGCTCGCGCTCGCCTTTGTCGAGCCACAGACCGGAGCGCGCGATGCCGTCCACCAGTTCCTGCACCACGTCGGGACGCTGATCGATCAGACTCTGCTGCACCACCAGAATGCACGACATATAATCCGGCCAGTATTCGCGCGCTTGAAATAGAATCCGGCCGTAGCCGCCGATCTCGGCCTGCGATGGAAACGGTTCGCCCATCGAGAAAGCGTCGATCGCGCCGGCTGCCAGCGCGCCCGCCACGTCCGGCGGCGCCATTTCCACCATCCTGATCTCCCCGGGTTTGATGCCAAAAGCTTTCATGGCGCGGAACAGCAGCAGGCGCTCGTCGGAGAAGCGGCTGGGGATGGCGACCGTACGGCCACGCATATCGGCGAACGTACGGACGGGGCCGCCCTTCTTCACCACCACCGCGCTGCCATAGCGATGGCCGAGGTACACCACTTTGATGGGGACGCCCTGCGCGCGCAACGCAATGGCCAGCGGCGCCACGATGAACGCCGCCTGAATGCGGTTCGAAATGAGCGCTTCCTTGATCTCTGGGAAGCCCTGAAACAGGCGCGGCAGAAAGATTTCGCCGCCGTTGGAGAGCTTCGAAATATAATCAGTGACGGGGCAGGTGAGCTGGCAGGTGACCGGAATATACGCCACCACGATCTTGCGTTTCGCCGGCGGGCGAGAGTCGTTGAGCACGGCCGCCCAGTTGACGTTGAGATAGCCGTGCAGCGCGGAGATCAGCACCAGCCAGCCGCACCCGAAGATCAGTAGCTTGTTCTTAAGCCCCATCGCGGAACCCCCAGCGGACCGGGCGGATCGATCCCAGGCGGCGGAACCCGAGATCGAGCACCAGCCCGATCAGGCCGATAGCCAACATTGCCGCCACCACTAGGTCGTAACGTTTGCCGGAATTGCGCGCATCGATGACGAGGTAGCCCAGGCCGGAATCGACCGCCACCATTTCGGCCGCCACCATCACCAGCCAGGCGATGCCGAGCGCGATGCGCAGCCCGACGAGAATTTGCGGCAGCGCCGCCGGGAACACCACGCGAGACAGAAGCTGCGGTGCGGACAATCCGAAATTGCGGCCCGCGCGGCGGTAGATCTGCGGCACGTTGGCGACACCGCTTACGCACGATACGACAATAGGAAACACTGCCGAGAGAAAGATCAGAAACACGGGCGTCAATTCGCCCACTCCGAACATCAGAATCGCTACCGGGATCCACGCGATGGGGCTGATCGGCCGCAAAATTTCCAGCGTCGGGTTGACCACCTGGTTGACGCGCGGATACCAGCCGAGGGTTAATCCGAGCGGAATCCCGACGGCCACGGCGGCGCCGAATCCCAGCGCCACGCGCCGCAGCGAATCGCCGATATAGGCCCAGATCAGCCCCTTATGCGCCAGTTCCGCGAAGCCGCGCTCCACCGCCAGCGGCGAGGGAAACACTTTCGTCCTGGTCCACACTACCGAATAGTTCCACACCAGCATCAACACCGCTGCCGCCAAAAGCGGCCAGAACCACTGTTCCCACTTGCGCGGTTGTGCCAGTGAGTTCATATCTGATGTGCCAGCCCGAGCTGCTGGAGGATGCCGTTGCGCAGTTCCAGATATTGCGGCGAACTGATGTCGCGTGGATGTGCGATGTCGATATCGACGACGGTCTGCACGTTGGCTGGGCGCCCGCTCATCACCGCCACGCGGTCCGCCAACTGCACCGCCTCGTCGATATCGTGCGTGACGAAGATGACGGTGTTGCGTTCTTCGCGCCAGATGCGCAGCAGTTCGCCGCGCATCACCAGCCGCGTGATGGAATCGAGCGCGCCGAAGGGTTCATCGAGCAGCAGCATGTCGGGATTGACCGCCAAAGCGCGCGCCACTTCCAGCCGCTGCTTCATCCCGCCCGAGAGTTCCGCCGGGTAGGCTTTTTCGAAGCCCATCAGCCCGACCATCTTGATGTAATGCGCCACCCGGCGCGCGCGTTCCGCCTTCGAAAGTTTGAAAAGTCCGAATTCGATATTGCCTTCCACCGTGAGCCACGGAAACACGCCGCGTTCCTGAAATACGAAGATGCGGCGCGGATCGGGTCCGCGCACTGCCTCGCCATCGATGCGAATCTCGCCGCTAGTGGGCAGCAGAAAGCCCCCGATGGCGCTCAGCAGCGTCGATTTGCCGCACCCCGACGGTCCTACGATGCACAGGAACTCGCCCTTGGCCACGTCGAGATTGACGTCGTTCAGCACCGGCGTGCTCTTGCCGTCACGCGTGAACGTCATGTGAATGTGCTGTGCCGAAAGCTTGGTTTCCAACTGCTTCATCGCCGTCACCGCCACGCTAATCCTCCGCGTAATCCCAACGCAGGCCTTTCGAACGTTCGAGCGCTCGCATTCCCTGGTCAAGCAACAGACCGATGATCCCGATGATCACCATGCCCGCCACCACCAGATCGTAGCGGTTGCCGGCGTTGCGCGCGTCGACAATCAGAAATCCCAGCCCGGAGTTGACTGCGATCATCTCCGCCGCCACCACCACGATCCACGCCACGCCCAGCGTAATGCGCAGCCCGGTGATCAACTGCGGCAGCACTGCGGGATAGAGCACGCGCCACACCACGCCCGCTTCGCTCAATCCGAAATTGCGCCCGGCATTCACGTACACCGCGGGTATGCGCTGCACGGCGTTGATGGCGGTCAGCAGCAGCGGGAAAAAACAGCTCAGGAAGATCAGAAAGATTGCGGAAAGGTCGCCCACTCCGAACCACAGGATGGCGATCGGAATCCAGGCCAGCGGCGAGATGGGACGGAGAATCTGAATCAGCGGATTGAGCGCCATCTCCGCGCGGCGATGCCAGCCGATCAGCAGGCCGAGCGGAATCGCGAGGACCGCGGCGAGCACGAATCCCCACGTCACGCGGAAGAGTGAAGCGGTGACGTATTTGAGAAGGAGGCCGTGGCGTACCAGGTCGGCGATGCCGCCGAGGGTTTCCCACGGGCCGGGCAGAAGATGGGTGGAACTGCGCGAGACGGCGAATTGCCAGAGCACCAGCAACAGCGCGACGAAGGCAGTCGGGCGTACCCAGCCGATCCGGCGATACGGCATGAAGGCTAAGTTATCGTTTCGGGGCAACTCTCTACAATAGTACGAATGGATTAGTGGAAGCCGCAGCGATCCAGCACACCCCGCATCTCTTCATCGGTGGCGCCCAGTTTCGACGCGCCGCGCAGCATGTCGGCGGCGTCCGCGGGGTACCAGTTACGACGCGCGGGATCGCCCAGTCCCGCGATGTTGAAAGGCTCGATGAAGCGGCGGACATCGTCCGCGAAGGTGGGCGATTCGCGATCCAGTTTCTGAAATTGAAATCGCGGGTTGTCGCACAGCAGGAAGGACGATGCCAGGTGCGGTTTTCCGAGCCGGCGAGCCGTCTCCGAGAAGCTCGCTGCCGCGAAATAGAGCAGCGTGAGCGAAACGAACACCGGGAAGTTCGCCATCGACGCGTAGAGGCCGCCGATGAGGCTCGCGGTGGCCAGCAGTTCGCCCTCGGTCTGCCGGGCGTAGGTGACCAGGTCGCCTTCCTCTTCCAAAATGCGCGCCAGCCGCGCCACCCCAAGCAGCGTCAGCGGGAATCCGGTGGAGAGTAGTGGGTCGACGAAGCCGGCGGCCGACGGTAATAGCGCCCAGTGCCGGCCCGCGATCGCGCCGCTGCGAAATGAAAGCCGCGGGGCGTGCACGAATGGCCGGATCGCGGTCGCCGAGGCGAACTGTGCACGGATCGCCGGAAAGCGCTCGATCACGCGGCGCCACGCGGGCTCACCTTCCGCCAGATGCAGGCTGCCCGCCACGCCCGCGCTGGCGATTCCGTTGGCGAAGCGCAGCACCCAGATCCAGCCGCCCTCGAAAATGTGATGGACCGCCGCATCGTCCACCGGATACGGCGGCGATCCTTCCGTTGGAGTGCCTTCGACGCCGGTGAAATGCGTGTAGAGCGCTTCCGTCGCGGGCATGCCGGGCAGCGGCAATTCGGAGAGCCCGAAGGCACGATGCAGAAAGCCTCGTGGACCGCTGGCATCGACAACGAATTTCGCTTTGATGTCCACCTGCACGCCTGCGAGCGCGACGCCGTCATCCAGTTCGCGCGCCGAGTCCAATTGCACTAAGTCGCGGTACTCGACGCCCGCCTCCTGCGCCGCGCGCACGAAGAATGCATCCAGGTCCGCGCGATACCAGTGCGTGTCGGCGATCTCGTCGCGCGGGCTGGCAGCGACCAGCAGTTGGTCTTCGCGTCGCGGTTCGCGCCCGGGGAGGTGATGGTAGAACGTGAATCCGCGCTTGAGCCCGCACGCCAGTTCGGGATGCGCCGCCTGCCACGTGCCCCACTTGCACAGCGGCAGCAGATCCGGAAGCCGATAGCGCGTCGCCAGCTCTTCCAGCAAAAGGTTGGACAGAGGCGTCGTCGATTCACCGATGGCGAAGCGTGGATGGCGCCCGCGCTCCAGCAGGATGACCGATTTCCCCAGGCGCCGCGCGATCATAGCGAGCAGCGAGCCGGCGAATCCTGACCCGATCACGGCGATGTCGTAATCCGCGCTCACCCGCACGCCCCGCAATCGACCCGCGCTTCCACTGTCTGCGCGAGATTCGTGCGTTGCAGCCGCGCCGCCCGAGCGCCATAACACGCATCGCAGGCGGAGAAGCGTTGCAGATCCCACAGATCGGCGAACACACGCCCGCGAGCGAGCGCGACGCCGTAATCGACCGCCGCTTCCAGCATGGCGAGCGATGGCGGAGCGTCGCCGCGCGTGGGAATCAGAGCCGCTGCCGAAGCTCCGCACGCAAAAGCGAAATCGAGCGAACGCTCTGCCCAGTGGACCGCCGTGTCCGCCTGCATAAATGGCGGCTTCACCAGGATGAACGCGCGCAGATCGATCCCATTGACGCGCAGAAAATCGGCCGCCTGCGCGAACTGTTCGAGCGTCATGTGTTTATTCAGGCGAGCCAGCACGGTTGGCTCGGCCGTCTCCAACCCCATGGCGACTTCCAGCCGTCCGGAGAGCAGATCGCGGAAGCGCAGGCAATCCTCGCCGACCAGCGCCGGATGGCTCTCCACGATGACGTGCTCGAACGGCGCCAGCAGAGCGGCGATCGCCTCATAGTCGTCCACCGGAATGGCACGACGGTCGAAGAAGCTCCCGCTGTTGTAGAGCTTGATGTGCCGCGCCGCCGGCAGTCGCGCCAGAGCGTGGGCGATCTGCGCGGGAATCGCCCCCACCGGCACCGATTCCCTAAGCGTGTTCTTCCACAGGTCGCACATCACGCAGTGCCACGGGCATTCACGATTGGTGAGAAAGATGGTGCTCACCGGGACCGTCGCGCCCTCGCGCGAGCGCTCGTCTTCGCTGAGGAAGGCGTACGGACGCCGAGGATCCAATGCCGCCCTCACGAATACAACGACAGAAATTCCCGCCGGTATTCCGCTTCGCGATGGGGCATGTGCTCGCGCAGTTTCGTCACCGGGATGGCGCCATGCTGGAAGCGCCGCTTCGGAAAGACCGGCATTTCGAGCCCGGTCAGCGCGCGAATGCCGCGCCCCACGATCTCGCCCTTCAACCGATACAGCCGCGGCACGTCGTACTTGGTGAGCTCAATGAATGGAATCGCTTCCGCCACCGCGATCACCGCCGGCCGCAGGTACGGGCTGAAGCCGCGGAATCCAAAATGCCGCGCGGGCGCGTACGTTCTCGTGTACGACCGGCTCAGCCCGCCCGAATAAGTCAGCGAGTGCTTGATCTTGCCGACCCCCCAGCCTTCCTGGTAGAGCATCTGATTGTGGATCACGCTACGAATGGTCAGCTCGGGATTCTCTTCGATGGGGTAATCTTTCAGATTCTCGTCGCCGCCATCGCCATCCAGCAGGTAGCGCCAGTCGGGATAGCGCGCGCGAATGCCGCGGCACAGCGCTACCGCCATGGTCGCCGATTCGATATCGAGCGGCTTATAATCCTCCACCAGCCGGATGGTCTCGTGCACGTCGAGGCTGGCGCGGTCCACCTCGATCGGTTCGAGAAACAACCCCAGCCCCAGCGAGTCCAGAAACGCGCGCGCCTGCTGCACGTCAGGTCCGCCGCCCAGATCGAGCACGAACGCCTTCAGGCGAGCGGGATTCATCCCGAGCTTGCGCATCACATGATAAGTAGCCAGGAACACGCTGCCGCTATCGATGCCGCCGGAGAAGCACACACCCAGCGGCTGGTTCGCCGGTGTGGTTTGCAGGAACAGCGAAATCTCCTCCGCCAGCGCCCCGATGTAGGCCGCGCCGATAGCATCGAGATCGGCCGGCAGACGCGCGGGTTGCGGATCGAAGAAGCGTGTGTATGTGGGGTCGGGGTCGGGGCAGCCGATGAGTTGCAGTTCCACCACGTGATGCGCCGGCACCATGCGGGTGTAGCTGGGGTGAAACTGCTGCTCCAGTCCTTCCGACCTCAGCCAGTTGTAAATCGCGTCGATGCGGTCGGCCACAATCAGGATCGGGCCCGCCTGCTGCTTGGCGAGGAAATACCGCATGGGACGATCGAGCGAACGCGCCATCGTCACCGTCTTCCCCTTCCGCGCGATCAGCGCGAACGACCCCTGCAACTGTCGCGCGGCCTCCGCGGGATTTGTCAGGAGCAGTTCCCGCGCGGTATCCGCGGTCATGTTGTAAAGCTGATTGGTCTCCGGGTCCAGCAGATCGATGACCCGTTCGATATAGTTATGCATTCGCGGCCACCTTGAGAGGAGCGGGTTTGCGCGACGCGCGCCAGATGTCGACCGCCATGGCGATCGGTCCCACCACACAGAGCGCGAAGTATGGCGCGTCGACGTTCTGCGCCAGGCGGAATCCCATTTCGGCCACCGCCACCAGGAATGCCACCAGAATCTGCCCGCGCTTCGATTTCACAGTGGTCTTCGGATCGGTGATCATGAAGAAAATGTAGAGCTGATACATCGGCCCGGTGATGGGCGCCACTTCGGCTAGAAAGGGATGGCCGGTGATGAAGGTGCGCACACCGGCCAGCGCGATAAACGAAATCACATACGTCGCGGTAATGTGGAAGCGCTTGACGCGCCACACGATGAACGCGCCGAGCACCCACACCACCAGCATCGGCCAGATGGTATTGCCCCACTGAATGCTGAGCGTGGCGACGAATTCCGGCGCCAGCAGCAGCATGGCGGAAATGGCGAAGTTCGATGGATTCCACAGGTGCCGCCCTCGCCAGCGGATCGCGTATTTCGACGTGATCGCGATAGCGGCCGTCAACGCGTACGGCCAATACTCCGGCGAGCGAATCAGAATGCCCACGCTGATGCCGGTGATGTACGCGCTCGCCAGTACCGGCCACTTGCGATATACCAGCCGGCTCAAAACAAGCTCGAACGCTGTCGCTGTGGCGATGGCCAGTAGCGTCCGCGAGAAACTCTCCAGCACTCCGAACGATACCTGCCCCACCAGCAGAATCAGGGTGATGAAGAGCGGCGGCAGATAGCGATTCTCGCCGCTGAAAAAGCGCGCCAGTGCAGACCCGGAGCTAGTATTTTTGGCGGCGGGCAGATTGGACGCGGCAGCTTCGCGAATCATGGCTCCATTATCCTATGCCGCCGATTGACGGCCGGCGCGGCGATGGTCTGCGTCTTGCCGGAAGGCCAGCGGATCTCCACCTTATCGACGGCCGCCGTTTTTCCCAGCCCGAAGTGCAGAGTGCGGTCGTTCTGCGCGCAAAATCCGCTGCCGCCGGAGACTTCCTGCAACTGCTGCTGGCCATTCCAAAAAACCCGAACCTCCGCGCCGATGGCGCTGCGATTGCTCGCGGTCCCTTCAAGTTCGAACTCAATCCAGTGGTTCTGCGGCGCCACCGTGTTCTTATAGATCAGCAGCGGACCGTTCTGATTCGCCACCACCGCATCCAGCACGCCGCGATTCCACAGATCGACGAGCGCCAGCGAGCGGCCGTCATAGGTATCGGTGACGCCTACCAATTGCGCCACTTCCTTGAACTGGCCGGCGCCGTCGTTGAGAAAGATTTTCTTCTGCTGATAGCCCGCCAGGCTGCGGCCGTCCATCGGCGGCCAGTTGGCGGCGTCCGAAATGATCGCTTTGTTGCCGCCCGCCACTTTCGAATAGTCGTACCAATAACTGTGGCCGCGATCGAGCGAGACGTTCCCGTTGGTGAGATAGATGTCCTGGTAGCCGTCGTTATTGAAATCGCCGAATTGCACCCCGAAACTCCAGCCGCCCATTTCGACGCCCATCGAGTTCGCCAGATTCTCGTAATGCGGGTCGCTCCCGGCCGGGCCCGCTTTGGGAACCCAGAAATTATTCCCCTGTACCAGGATTCCCTCTTCGGAAATGTTCGATACGTACACGCCCAAGCGGCCGTCGTTGAGTACATCGCCCACCGACGCGCTCATGCCGCTCTTGGGCGCGTACCCGATGCCCGTCTCCCGCCCCGCTTCACGAAAATGTTTGCCGCCTTCGTTCAAGTAAAGCTCGGAGACCCCATAATCGTTGGCCACGAAGAGATCGGGGTAACCCGTGCCGCGCAGGTCGGCGGCCACCGCGGCCAGCGTCCAACGCCGCGAATCGATCCCCATCTTCGCGGATACTTCCTCGAATCGCCCGCCGCCCAGATTGTGGAACAGATATTTGCGGCCGCCGTTCTGCGCGTATTCGAAGCTCTCCGGCATCATCTTGGTATTCTTCAGATGCCACAGGTCGACGTCTTCGGGATAATATCCCGCCAGAAACAGATCGAGCTTGCCGTCGCCATCGTAATCGAACCACACCGCCGCGTTGGCGTTCACCCAGGCGGGCAGACCGGCCTGCTCCGTCACGCAGGTGAAATGCTTGCCGCCGTCGTTGTGGTAGAGTTCCGGCTTGCCCCACTTGTAAATCATCACGTCTTCGAAACCGTCGTTATCGTAATCGCCCCACACCGCGCCCATCGATACTCCGGTGCCCGGCGCATTCAGATCGGCCAGCCCGACTTCGCTCGCCACGTCGCGAAACGTGCCGTCGTGCTGATTGCGATAGAGCGCATTGCGACTGCCCTCGCGGCTGTTCGTCACGTAGATGTCGGGCCAGCCGTCGCGGTCGAAATCGACAATCGAGACTGCCGCGCCCATGGACGCGACTTCGGGCATGATGTGGGCCAGCTTGGAATCGAGCTGCGGCGCGCTGTGATGAAAGTCGATGCCCGCCGCTTTCGATACCTCCTGGAAGGTGAATCCGTAGCGCGTCATCACGCCCGCCGGGGTCAGCGAAGGCTTGTTGTGCGCGGCGATTCGCTTGATGACCAGCGGCGTGGCCAGCAATCCTACGAAGAGCAGCGCGAGCGCGGTTCGCATCCTAGTTCCTCAGCGTCCTTTCAAACGCGTCCGGCGTCACATAACGAGTGTGAAAATTCAGCCAGTCTTCGGGATGGCGTCGATAAGCCGGGTCGTTCTCCAAACTTCCCGGCGGCGCGTCGTAATTCTTCATGCCGTGGTACGGCAGGGGCAGCACGGTCTTCGAATAGACCGAGTTGAAATCGCCGTCCTTGATCCAGCCGTCCCCAACCATGATGTAGTCGCGCTTCCAGCCCGCCGGCGGCCCGTCTGGCGCGCGGAATCGCAGCCTCAATTCGTCCCCGGCGTTGGCGATCGCCATACGATCGTCCACCTTCTCCAATAGCTCGCGGACATCGCCGAAGCGCGTGGCATAGCCCTCCAGGTCGTGCCAGATCGGTCCCCTGCTCGCGATTTTATTGTAGTCCGGTAATTCGGGGGACGATGCGTTCGCCTGCGTCACCTGCGAGAATCCGCGATAACGCAGTTCCGCGCCGCTGAGTTCCAGATGCTGGATACGATTGCGATCGGGCGCGCCGGCCGCCCACGCCAACTGGTCCCAATACACTTCCAAATTGGTGCGCAGGCGCAGCTTCCGCGGCGCTCCAGGGCGGAAGATGCCGGTGAGCTCCAGCACCACCGTCTTCATTTTCCCCGCCGGGAAACCGAGCCCCGTCTTGGCGGCCGCCCATTTTCCGTGCGCTTCCGGCACCTCGATACTCAGCCCTTGCGGCTGCTCGATGCTGTTCTGCCCGATGGCGATATTGACGGTGGCGTCCGTGGGGTGCGTCCATCCCGTCGCGATCAAATAAAGTGGAGCATCGCGCGGCGCGCTCTCGGGCAACTCCAGTTCCACCCAATGGTCGCGCGTCAGCCCCTGGTAAGGGCCGCGCCCGAACGTGTCGAGATAGGTCCGGTCCAGATCGCGGACGGTCGCGCTGACATCGGCGCCCCGATCGTCGTGGGCGCTGGCGAAAGGTTGCGGCTCGCCGGTAGTGTAGATCTTGAGCGCCGGCGGCGGCACCGCGAAACGCTCGTCGGTGAACACCTCCGTACCCGCCGGATGGTCCACCACCATCAGCGCGTAGTGGTCGATATAGTAGGTCTCCCACAACTCGTCGGTGATGCGCAGATCGTAAACGCCGTCGCGTGGCCGTAGCGCCTCGCCCGGAATCTTGAACCATTCTTCGGTCTGGTAGATCCCCGCCACCACCTGCGCATTGATGTGCAGGCCGAGCGCGGCCGACCATGGCGAGCCGTCCTTCACGAAGCTCATCGAGTTGCCGTCCCAGGCGAACAGCCAGGGGCACGAGCCTTTCAGCCGCTGGGTCGCCAGAATCTCCTGCCCGGCCTTCAATTCGAATTCGCCCTGCACGACGCCGTTCGGCCAGGTGATGCGCGCCACGTCGACGCCGGTGTGGTCGCCCAATCCGAAATGTACAACCTGCGACGCGATCGGCTGCTTCTCCGTCAGCAGGCCCGCGCGCACTTCGATCTCGCCGCCGATCCCGAATGAGTTGATGCGCTGATCGCCGGTCGCCTTGGCGGCGCGCAGGCGAATATCCTGCCAGCCGTAATTCTTGCTGCCGTGGTTGAGTGCCTCCACCGGTTGTCCACCGGCGAGCCCCAACAGATCGAGGCGGCCGTCGCCATTGACGTCCGCTACGCTGGCCGACGCGACTCCCGCCGCGACCTTCGCAAATTTGCCGCCTCCCAGAAAGATCTGGCCGTCGCCCACCAGAAGATCCATCGCGCCGTTGTTGTCGAAATCCGCCGCCGCCAGTGTGGGCGATCCGCCGGCGTCCGCTTTTAGCACCTCGCCGCTATCTTTGTTTGAGACGCGCATCACCATGCCGTCATCGCGCAGCGCCACGAAATCGAGCAGCCCGTCGTTATTCAGGTCGGCCGCGGTCACCGCAACGAAGCGCCCGCTCAGCCCCGCGCGCGGCCGATACTGCCCGAGCCGCTCATTGTTGAACACGTGCAACTGGCCGTCCTTGTCCAGCAGCGCAACATCGGGATCGCCATCGCCATCGAGATCGGCGCCCGCGAATGCGGTCAATCCGTTGACGCCTGAGAAGGGATGGATCACCGCGAAAGTCTCGTCGCCGTTATTGCGCAGCACCGTTGGTTCGCCATCGGGGCTGCCGAGCACGATATCGAGATCGCCATCCAGATCCACGTCGAATGCCCAGGCGCCGGTGTATGCTCCGTGCAGAATGTTCGCCGGAAGGTGCGTACCCGCAGCGATGTCCTGGAAGTGGCTGGGATCCTGCTGCCGATAAAACGCCAGCCCGGCCGCGCCGGCGAAAATCAGGTCGGTCTTGAAATCGTAATTGAGGTCGGCGCCCAGGATCGCTTTAGCGCCGCCGGGAAACGGCAGCTTCGCTCCGCCGGCAATTTGCACGGAATCGGGAGTGGCCCACAGGATCGACGCGGCGCCCTGGTCATCCAGCCGAATCGCCCCCACCCAACGCGCCGCACCCGCACCCTCGATTGGCTTCGTTTCGAATCCCAGGGCGGTATCGGCTGGCGCGGGCTGGGAACTGGCCGAGGGCAGCTTCAGAAAGCGCTCGAAGGGGTCGCTCACGAACGTGCTCGGGGTCTTTACCGCGTTAAGGCTCTGGCGATAATCGGGAACGCGCGCCAGGGTATTGCGCAGGTACATCACGCGCACCGCGGCGGAGCGCGGGTTGGCTCCGGCGGCCGCATCCTGCAGCGCTTTCATCTGGTCTTTTACCTCGGCCGGCCAGCCAGCCGACGCCTGCCAGAGCTTCGCCACCGCGCTATCGAGGGCCGCCTTGTCGCCGGTCTTCGCGGCCAGCCGCGCCACTTCCAGCAGCACCGCCACATTGCCGGGCTGCCGATCGAGCAATTTCACGAAGAGCTTCTCCGCGTCGCCGTCGCTCGATGCCTGGCCTTCGCGCTCGGTCTCCTCCGCCAGCGAGAACTGCGCCTTGGCGTTCTGCGGATCGAGTTCAACGGCCTTCCGGAGCGCCGCGATGGCCTCAGGCAGCTTTCCGCGGCGGTCTTCGATCACCCCCAGCAGTTCTTCGATCCGGCTGTTATCCGGCGCCAGCGACCGCGCATGCTCCACATGGTTGTAGGCGGCGTCGAAGTCTTCCTGCCGCGCGGACAACAGGCCGAGATCGGCCCAACTGGCGGGCTCGCCGGGAGCAAGTTGAGTGGCTAGGCGAAGCTTTGCCTGCGCGCGCACGTCGTCGCCGCTTTGCAATGCCGCGAGCCCTACCGAAAAAGCCGTCACTGCGTCGCGATATTGCGGAGTTTCAGCGCCCGGCAGCCCGGAATGGCTACAGGCACTGCAAAAAAGCGCGGCGGCGCAGACTGCGGAAGCGCTGCTCCCGCGAGGCGGGAAATACTTCATTATTTCTGCAGCAGTGCGAGAATTGTTTCCTGGTTTTTCAGGATCAGCCCCAGGCTTTCCTGATTGTGCTTAATGATGGACTGGTTATCCTGGATGGCCTTCTGGTTGCCGATGATGACCTGCTGATTTTCGATAATCAGCTTTTGATTTGCGAGGACGTCGTGATCGGACATCCTCGCAGTCTGACAGGCGGCCCCGCCAGGGTCAATAATGGATTCCTACTATCGGCCCGCGCTAGTTCTCGATGCGGCGCCGGCGAACGAGCCAGGGCTCGATGGCGCCGGGGTTCTCCAGAATCTCGTGCTCCAGATCCTGAAATTGTCCCTCGATGATCACCTTTTCGATGTCCGCGCCCAGAGTCTCGTCTCCGGTTTCAGCGCGCTTCTTCTCAATGAGAGCCAGGATCGCCCCTGAGAGTTCCATACGATTCTTCGTATTGCTCATATCCCGACCTCCTACCTATTTAAGAAGACGCTAAACTTTTCGAAAAGTTTCAGAAGTGCTTGAAAAACCAGTACTACGCGCTAATTACCGTAATAACCGCCGGTATAAGTCTTCGTATCGGGCCGCCATATGTTCCAGCCCGTAGCTATCTGACGCCGTCTTCCGTGCGATTGCTCCGCGCTCGCGCAAATCGCCGCACGCCGCCGCTTCCAGCATCGCGCCGGCGAGCGCCTCGGCACTGCCCGGCGCGCACAACCAGGCCGATTCCTGCTGCGCCACCTCAGGAATTCCGCCCACAGTCGTGGTGACGATAGGCAATCCTGCGGCCATCGCCTCTAAAATCACCAATGGCAGCCCCTCGTTCACCGACGAGAAGACGAAAACATCGAGATTCTGTAACGTCTCGGCCGAATTATGGGTTCGTCCCTCCAGCCGCGCCCGTCCTTCGAACCCCAGCCGCGCGATCTGCGCCCGCAGGCTCTCCTCCAGATCGCCGTACCCGTAAATACTCAATTCCGCCTGCGGCACGCTCCGGCTGACGATCGCGAAAGCGTCGAGCAGGATCGCGTGACCCTTCGCGGGCACCAGGCGGCCGATGGTGCCGAAACGAAATCGCGGTCGCCGGCTTCCCGGCGACGCCGGATGTCCCAGAAATGGCGCCAGCGGAATCCCGTTGAGGATCACCGAGCACTTTTCGGCCGGATAGCCCAGTTTCCCCTCCAGCCCGCGCCGCACGTATTCGCAATCGAACACCACCTGGCCGGTGAACGGCCGCACCCAGCGAAAGTAGCGCTCCTGATAGGGCAACCCCTTCGAGGTGGTCACGCTGTGCCGCGTATTGACGCACACCGGAACACCGGCAATGCGCGCGGCCAGCGCAGCATAGTGGTGGACGCCGGGATTATGCCCGTGGATCACGTCCGCCCGGTCGGCGCGCAGACGCTTCGCCATCGCCAGCACCGTCCGCAGCGAGAATCCCGGCGCTTTGCCGAAGGGGACTACAGCGATACCGGCCTCCGCCAGCGCCGCCGCCAGCGGGCCGGCGCCGTGCAGGCAATAAAACAGCAACTCGTGGCCGGCGCTTTTCTGCGCCAGCGCGAGGTCCACCGCCAGGCGCTCCAGCCCTCCCAATTCCAGGTCTTCGACTAGTTGGACGATGCGCACAGGGAGGGCTTATTGGTAGAACGCGCGGATCTGTGCGCTGGCGTAATCCACGTCTTCCTCGCTGAGCGCGGAGTGAATCGGCAGCGCCAGCACCTCACGCGCCGCCTTCTCGCTCTCCGGGAAATCGCCGGCGCGGTAGCCAAGATAGCCAAAACATTCCTGCTGGTGCAGCGAGAGCGGGTAATAAATGTCGCTCCCCACGCCGTTCTCGTCGAGGAACGCCTTCAGCCGCTCGCGATCCTGCACGCGAATCACGAATTGATTATAGATATGGCGCGTCTGGTACGCCGCCGGCACGGGCAATCCGAGGGGCAGCCCCGCCAGATTCGCCCGATAGCGCGCGGCGTTCTTCTGCCGGCCTGCCGTTTCGGCATCGAGATACTGGAATTTTACTCGCAGAATGGCCGCCTGCAAGGTGTCCAGGCGCGAATTGAGTCCCACCCAGCGATGGACATATTTTTGCAGCGAGCCATGCACGCGCAGCGCCGCCAGCTTGCGCGCGAGTTCGTCGTCCGACGTCAGAACCATCCCCCCCTCGCCGAACGCTCCCAGATTCTTGGTGGGATAGAAGCTGAGGCAGCCCATATCGCCCAGCGATTGCGCCCGCCGGCCCTTATACTCCGCGCCGATGGATTGCGCGCCGTCTTCAATCACGACGCATCCGCGGGCGCGGGCTGTTTCCAGAATGGGGTCCATATCGGCGCACCCGCCGTACAGATGCACCGGCATCACGATCTTCGCCCTGGGAGTCCGCCGGATGGTCGCGGCAAGCGCGTCAGGGTCCATATTAAAGGTAGCCGGATCGATGTCCACGAACACCGGTGTGGCGCCGGCGAGCGCGATCGACCCCGCGGTCGCGAAAAACGTAAATGGCGTGGCGATCACCGCATCGCCGGGTCCCACCCCGGCCGCCATCATCGCCAACAGCAGTGCATCCGACCCCGAACCGCAGCCCACCGCGTGAACGGTCTGGCAATACTGAGCGATCGATTTCTCCAGTTGCCGAACGTCCTCGCCCAAAATGAAGGCGTTCGAATCCACCACGCGCTCCATCGCCGCCAGCACTTCCTGGCGGATGGGACGGTGCAGCGCCCCCATGTCGAGCAGCGGCACTTTGCGTTTTTCCAGTACGTGAGCCACGTCTCAGTTTAACGGGAATCGCGCTGTCCCAGCATTGCGTCCACCGCTGCGATCGTTTCCTCGAAGCGTGCGTCCCAACTGACTCCCCGCACTGACGCCATGCGCTTCTGCCGCAGTTCCGGAGTCTCCTCGCCGAGCGCCCGCTCGATCGCCGCCAGGTACGCCTCGCGATTGTCCGCCAGGTACACAACCTCGCCGAACGCCGCTGTCTCCGGCGTCACTACCGACACCACAGGCTTTCCCGTTGCCAGGTACTCGCGCAGCTTCAGCGGATTGGAATGCTTCGTTTGCCGGTTCACCTGGTGCGCGTAGATTGCCACGTCGAAGGCCGCCGCCCAGTTCGGCAGCGTTTCATAAGGGCGCGGACCGGCGAAAATCACGTTCGGGTAGCGCCGCAGACGGCTCACATCGGCGGCAATCAAGCCCACAAACAAGAAAGTCCACCCGGGCCGCGATTCCACTAAGTAAGCCAGTAAGTCGTAATCCACAAACTCGCCCACCGTCCCGAAATATCCGATCACCGGATGTTTCAGGCCGCTAACCTCGTCGGCCGGCGTCGTCGCCGGATCGCTGGCCCGCGAGAACATATCGAAATCCACGCCATGCGGCGAGAAATGGACGTTGGCGTTCAGTCTCCGTTTGGAATCGAGGAGCGCCCGCGGCGCCACAAAGACGACGTCCGCTTTCCGTGTCAGATCGTCATCCAGCTTCTGGATCGCTACCGGATCCATGCCGGGATAGGAGGCATAGTCGTCGATGCAGTAGTAGACCGTCAGGTCTTCGCCCAGCCGTTTCGCCAAGGGGCCCGGGTGCGGCACCACGAACCACGAAATCCGCCGTCCGAAGCCGATTTTGCGCATCGCCCGCCGCGCCAGGTATGCCCCCAGCCAGCGATTCAGCCCGTCGATGAACGGCAGCTTGCGAAAGGGGATCTGCGGGATGGTGGCCACATAGAATTGCTCGCCGACTTTCTGCGGCGGCGCCAGCGCGCGCGCCAGTTTGCGCCACAATTTACGCAGGTCGCGAGCGCTGGTCTGCGGACCGCGGCTGCCCGGCGTTTCGATGTACAGTACCGGGACCAGCTTGCCCAATCGCCGCGCGATATGGTGGCTGCTGGTGCGATTCTCCGCGAACCAATCGTTGCCGAAATACACCACCGAGTAGTCGCGCAGGCCCATGAGCTTTCGAATTGTACCAAGGTTCGTAGTAAGCTGAAGGTTCGCTCGGGCCGGGCATGCGGATCACTGTCCTCACATCTTACTTCCCCACGTCCGCGCGGCCATACGGCGGCAATTCCGCCTTCCAGACGCTCCTGCGAATCAAGCCGTACGCCTCCATCGAGGTGGTCTCGCCGCAGGAGCATTACCCCGATCTCCCGTTCCTGAGACCGGCGCGCTATGAGCCGCCCGACCTCACCTGGCAGCCGCCTGAATTCGAGACCACCTACGTGTCGTATCCGGCGGTCCCCCTTCTCTCGCGGCCCTTCAACGGCAAAATCTGCGCGCGGATTCTGTTGCCCCACGTCCGTATGACGCGGCCCGACCTGATCCTGAATTACTGGCTCTATCCCGACGGATACGCTGCCGTGCGCATCGCCCGCGAACTCGGCGTGCCGGCGATCGTGGGCGCCATCGGGTCTGACCTTCGCCAGCGAAACGATCCGTTCACCGTCCGGCTGGTGCGCGAGACCATGCTCGGCGCCAACGCCGTGATCACGGTGAGCGAGGAACTGCGCCGCCAGGCAATGGCGCAAGGTGTGGCCGCCGAAAAGATCACCGCCATCCCCAACGGGTGCGACACCGCCATCTTTCACCCCGGCGACCGCGCCGAGGCGCGCGCGCAGCTCTCCCGCGATGCCGCCGATGAGCTGATCGTCTTCGCCGGCAATCTGCTGGTTACCAAGGGCCTGGGCGAGCTGATCGACGCCTTCATCTCCCTTGCCGGGAAACGCCCGCGGGCGCGCCTCGCGATGGTTGGCCAGGGTCCGTATCGCGATACCCTGGCACGCCGCGCCGCTGCCGCCGGTGTTCACGAGCGCGTCCTGCTGCCCGGCCGGTGCGACGCGGCCGGGATCGCCACCTGGATGCGTGCCGCCGACGTCTTCTGCCTGCCGAGCTATTCGGAAGGCTGTCCCAACGTGGTGGTGGAGGGGCTGGCCTGCGGCCGGCCGATTGTCGCGACCAACGTCGGCGGCATTCCGGAACTGGTGAAAAAGGACTCCGGAATTTTGATTCCGCCGCGCGATACCGCGGCGCTCTCCCAAGCCCTCGATCGGGCGCTGTCGCTCTCCTGGGACACTGCCGAGATCGCGCGAACTTCCACACGAAGCTGGGAAAGCGTGGCGGCCGAAACCCTCGCAATTTGCCGCGCGGTGTAGTACATTGACGCTAAAGCGTGCCTCAATGGAGGCAGCGGTGCTGAGGACCGCGGATGATCTACCGATTTTGTATCAGATCTCCCATCGTAGGCGTGTATCGCGGACGCGATGGCAGAGGCACGGCCGAAGTGATCCCGGCCGGCGCGGAAGTAACCACCACGGATCCCGATGTGCAGAACTCATCGGCCAACAGATTGAAGCTGGTGCCCGTCGAATGGCGCGGCCTGACCTTGGGAGTATCGTTGCTGGACTTGCTCGATGGCGCCGAAACCGTGGAGCAAGCCGGCGGGTAGCGAAGAGCGCAGCGTTTGCGGACCGTCCGCGATGCTGCTCGCGGAAACGGGGGGCACAGGCGGCTGAAAAGCCGGAAATCCCCACGTCCGGCCGGTGCGCTGGGCGGAGACTGTATCGAACCGCTCGATCGCCGCAGCTGAGTTCGGCCGCCACCATTGCAACGGCGCCCCCTCGGGCGAACTCCAGTCCTGCCCTGGTCCTTCAATGCTGCCTGGCAGAGTAATTCGAGCGGCCCCCGCTCGAATAGGCAGGTCTCACATGACCGCAACGTTCCGCCCCCATGGGTACGTATCCTCCCGCTGAGTGGCCCCCCGCGATGTCGCCCGCGATCCTGTTTTAGTAAACTTCTTGGTAAGGGTAACGGGGCATAGGAGAGTAGGATGGACGAGAATGCGCGGGGGGCGGGGCGACTACGGGGCGAGCAGCCCTTCTCGGGTAGTTCCCCTGACCCTTCTGCGGACCAGGAACTCCGGCTTGCCGCAGAGCGCATTATTCTGGCGCGCTACGGACCGCCGGGCGTCGTCATCGACGAACATCTGAAAATCCTGCAGTCCCGCGGCCACACCTCGCCGTTTTTCGAGATGCCGCAGGGGCCGGCCAGCCTCGATCTCTCTCGCATGCTTCGCGACGGCCTTTCCACCCCCGTCTCTCAAGCGGCACAGCGTGCCATCGAGCAGGACTTACCGGTGAGGATCGGCGGCCTGCAGGTTTCCGACAATGGCGAGTTGCGGGAGGTGATGGTGGAAGTCTTGCCCGTCCACATGGTCACGCCGCGATCGAGCTGCTTCCTGGTATTATTCGCCCCTTCCTCCGGTGCGCCCTCGCCCCCGGAGGCGCGCGACCGCGAACTCGCGGCGGATGACAAAGAAGCGCTCCTGGAACGCTTCCGCCGCGATCTCTACGCCACCAAGTTTTACCTCCAGACCCTGCTGGAAGAACGCGATGCCCGCGCGCAGGAACTCATGTTGGCAAATGAGGCAATGCGCTCCGCCAACCAGTCGATGCGCAACGCTCAACAGGAGTTGGAGATGGTCGGAGGCGAGTTGCACAAGGCCCGTGAGGAATTGCAGAAGACCGACGAAATCAAGAGGCGCAACGCTGATTTGTCGAGCCTGCTCAACAGCGCCAATCTGCCCGTTCTGCTCCTCGGCAATGAGCTGCAGTTCCGCCATTTCAGCCAGTTGACCCAGCGGGTCATGAACCTGCGGCCGCAGGACCTCGGCCGGCCCTTCACCGATATCCGCCTCAACCTGCGCACCGGCAACCTGGAATCCCTGTTCCAGGATGTCTTGCAGAGCCTCACTCCGTGCGAAATGGAGGTACAGGATGGCGACGGCCGGTGGTATCTGTTGCGTGCGGGCCCGTACCGCACCGCCGATAATCGCATCGATGGGCTGGTGGTGGTACTCGTCGATATCGATCAGATGCGCCGCGTCCGGCAGGAGCTTCGCTCGGCGCTCGATCTGGCGCGCCTGCTCATCGAAAGCTTACCGCTGCCGCTGGCGGTGATCGATCGCGGTTTCCGGATCCGGATTGTCAACGACGCCTTTCGCCGGGTCGCGGCGATTCGCCAGGGCGATCTGGACGGCCGCTCTCTCCCCGATCTGGTGTCCGCGCTATGGGGGTTGGAGGAACCTCTGCGGACTCATTTGCAGAACTTGCGCGATTCCCCGGACCGCACGGCAACGTTCTCATTCGAACAGGAAACATCCGGCGAGAAGTCTCAAGTCCTGCAGATCCGCGGAGGCGTGTTGGAGGCCGATGGCCATCCCTACCTGGTATTGACTTTTGAAGAGATCACCGCTCATCGCGAGATCGAACGTCTCTGGATACGCGAACGCGCACGGCTGGCGGCGCAGGTGGACGCCACCGCGCAGGAGTTGACCCGCGCCCAGAAGGAACTGCGTGCCATGGCCGCCAGTCTGTTCGCCTCCCATGAGGAGGAACGGCGCAGAGTAGCCCGCGAGTTGCATGACGATATCTGCCAAAAGCTGGCGCTGCTGGAGATCGACGCCCAGCAGGCGGAACCGAGAATCGCCAGCGACCCCAGCCAGGCCCGCCGGGAACTGGAACGGCTGCGCAGCGCGATCGGCGAACTTTCCGAGGGCGTGCGCCGCATTTCCCACGGCTTGCATCCCTCTGCAATCGAAGACCTGGGCATCACGCCCGCCATCCGGTCCCTCACCGAGGATTTCGCCGAACGCGAAGAGATGATTGCCACTTTTCAGGCGGAGAACATACCGGAGAGCGTTCCCCTCGATATCGCTACCGGCATGTATCGCGTGGCTCAGGAGGCTCTCCGCAACATCGCCCGGCATGCCGGCCGGACGCATGTCAAAGTGCTGCTGGCGGGCGAAGCGGGCGCGCTGCGGCTGCAGGTCATCGATGCCGGCAAAGGCTTTGAATCGCGCGACCGCCATCCCGGACTGGGGCTGATGTGCGCGGAGGAGCGCGCGCGCATCATGGGGGGAAGTCTGACGGTGGAATCCACGCCAGGTGAAGGCACGCGTGTAAACGTAATGGTGCCGCTGCCCTGACCGTCCCGCCGAAGTGTCTCGTGTAACACGCAGACGCATTGAATTTTCAGGGAAAAAGGAATAAATTGAATCTGACCATGGCTAAACCTCGTCTTCTTCTGGCGGACGATCACGAACTGCTGCTGGATGGGCTCCGGCGTCTGCTCGAGGTCGATTTCGAACTGGTGGGCGCGGTGGACGACGGGCGCCAGGCGGTCGCGCTTTTTGAACAGCTTCGTCCCGACGTCCTGCTGCTCGATATCGGCATGCCCGGCCTCAACGGCATGGAGGCCACGCGGCAGGTCAGGCGTGCGTTTCCGGACGCCCGTATCATCTTCGTGACCATGCAGACCGACCGCGTCTACCTGGAAGAGGCCTTTCGCGCCGGCGCATCGGGCTACGTGGTAAAGCAGGCCGCGGCCCGCGAATTGATCGACGCCATCCGCACGGTGCTGCGGGGGCGGCGTTATGTGAGCCCGCGGCTGATGGAGGCCATGGGCGGGGCGACGCCGTTCGAAGGCGGCGACGAATCCCTTCCGCATTTCGGCGGCAAACTCACACCGCGGCAGCGCGAAGTGCTGCAATTGGTCGCCGAAGGCAAGTCGATGAAAGAAATTGCGCGCCTTCTCGACATTTCCGTACGCACTGTGGAGTTTCACAAGAACGGCTTGATTCAGCAATTGGGTCTGCGGACCGTGGCCGAACTGACGCGGTACGCGCTCGATCAGAAGATTGCCGTATAGACCGTACTTGCACTCTCACACCTGCCTTCGGTCTGGCTCCATCCGCACCGACAGCGCCTACCCCCCGGTAGCAAACTAACAGCGGGAGATACTCTATGAAGCTGGAAAGTTTGCACGAGCTATACATAATGGAGTTGCGGGACTTATATCACGCCGAAAAGCAAATCCTGAAAGCCCTGCCGAAAGTCATCGAGAACACCAATTCGCAGCAGTTGCGCACCGCGTTGTCGAATCACCTGGAGGAGACGAAGGGACATGTGACGCGCCTGGAACAAGTGTTCCAGTTGCACCATGAGGAGCCGAAGGCCGAGACCTGCGATGGCATGAAGGGCATCCTGTCGGAAGGCGAAGACATTCTCGGCCACGACGAGAACGTCAACGTGCGCGACGCCGGCATCGTGGCGGGGTGCCAGAAAGTGGAGCACTACGAGATTTCCGCCTATGGCAGCGTACGGACTTGGGCCGAGCAGATGGGGCACAAGGAAGCCGCCCGCATTCTACAGCAGACCCTGGAAGAAGAGAAGAATGCCGACAAGAAGCTCACGCAAATCGGCGAACAGTTGAATACCGAGTCGGTCCGCCGGGCCGGTTAAAACTCAGCCAAAACGAAAAGAGCCTGCCTCACCGTCCGGTGAGGCAGGCTCTTTCTTGTTTCGTGTGGGATCGCTTACTGCAGCATCATCATGGGGTGCAGGCGGCGCGCGTTGTCGCAACTGCGCAGCTTCTGCAGCGCCGCCGCTTCGATCTGCCGGATGCGTTCACGCGTCAGCCCGAAGCTCTGGCCAATTTCTTCCAGCGTATATTCGCGGTCGAAACCGATCCCGAAGCGCATGCGCAGCACACGCTCTTCGTTGGGCGGCAGCATGCGCAGCACACCCGCCGTCTCGTCTTCCACGTCGTGAGCCATTAGAGGGTCGATAATCGAACCCGCCGCACGGCCCACCAGCAGATCGCCCAGCACCGATTCGCCATCGCTGCCCACCGGCAGATCGAGCGACACCGGATCGCGCGCGATCGAGCGTAACTGCTGTACCTTGTCGGCGCTGGTCTCCAGGCGATGGGCGATCTCTTCGTTCTTGGGATTCCGCCCCAGCTCCTTCTCTAAGTCGCGCGCCGCTCGCAGGAACTTACTGAGGCTCTCGTTCATGTGTACCGGAATCCGGATGGTCCGCGATTGGTCGGCGATGGCACGAGTGACCGCCTGGCGGATCCACCAGGTGGCGTAAGTCGAGAACTTGAACCCGCGATGATAGTCGAACTTATCCGCCGCCCGCATCAGGCCGATGTTGCCTTCCTGAATCAGGTCGAGCAGATGCAGTCCACGGTTGACGTACTTCTTGGCCACCGACACCACCAGGCGCAGATTGGCTTCCACCAATGCCGCCTTCGCAGCCTCGGATTCCGCCTCTCCCTGCCAGGCCTTCTGCAGCCAGCGATGCATTTGGACCCGCGTGGCGCCGTCCAACCTTTTTTCCTGCGACTCCTGTTCGAGCTCGGTCCGAAACAGCTTCCACTGCTCCGCCCGGAACGGAATCTGACGAATCTCTTGCGAACAGCGTACGCGCCATCGGACGATCTCGCCGGCCAGTTTGGCTCGCAGATTGGTATGGCGCGCCGGAGTGGCGGCCAACTTGGCTTCCAATTCGGACAAACGCTGATGTGTGCGGGCGAATTTGGCCAGCCGGCGGCTTACATCGTTGCGAATGCTGGCGCGAACGTCGTCGTCCAGGCTGGCATATTCAATAAAATGATCGGTGGCCGTCTTGTCGCGGCGCACCAGGTCATGGAATTCGAGGGCATTGCGCCAAACCAGCGGCGAACGGGAAAGCGCCTTATGCATCAATAGCTTGCCGCGTTCCATGCGGCGTGCCAGATTGATTTCACCTTGCCGGCTCAGCAGCCGCACAGCTCCCATTTCGCGCAGATACACGCGGACCGGATCGTCGGTCGAAATCGATTCCCGGACGGCTTCCTGTTCGGAAAACTCCGTTTCCTGCAACTCGGCCGCGTCTTCCACAGCGATTCCGGTCGGGTTGATCGAATCCGTTAAGTAATCTTCGAATCGCTCCATCTTCCCTCCAACCAGTCTTCGGGCTCCGCTATATTCTTGATTTATTTATTGGATAGCCTCAGCGGCGCCGGTATTTGAGAGGACTTCCTAGTTCATTGGATGCGGTCCGGACGTACTGGGTTGCACTCGTCCCCAGGAGGTACCTGTTGGAATCCAGGCCCCTGGCAGAAAAGGCAAACTGCTCGTCTTTACCGTTTTAATATGATACCCCGTCGGACGGTCCGGGAGCACCTGCCGGAGCAAATTTTCCGCTAGAAGGCTCGATTGGGCCAGCGCTATCCTTCGGACAATTTGGCGTAGGCGCGTAGCACTTCCGCCACGCTCCATGCCTGGGCGATACATCCCCGCGGCGTATGGGGCTCTTCGGCGTCGAAAATCTCGCTGATCGACCCCACGCAAGCCTCATTCAGGTGCGATTCGAACCCACGCAACAGATCCAGGTTGCATTTTTCCGGGTGGACCTTGGCCAGTGCGTCGACATACGGTCCGATCAGCCAGCCCCAAACCGAGCCCTGGTGGTAGGCCGCATCGCGGGCGCGCAAGTCGCCGTCGTAGCGCGGTTTATAATCCGGCTCGCCCGGCGCCAGCGAACGCAAGCCGACCGGTGTCAGCAGTTTAGCCGTGACGGCGTCCACTACCGCTTCCCAACGCTCGCGGTCGAGGATGGGATTCTCCAGCGAAACGGCAAAAATCTGGTTGGGACGGCAGGACGGGTCGTTTCCCGGCTTCCCGCCTCCCGATTCGCCGTCCACCACGTCGAATAAGTAGCCCCGGTCGGGGTTCCAGAAGCGCCGGTTAAAGGATTCACGGGCGCGCTCTGCATGCTCACGGTAAACTGCGCCGCCGCCGTCGTTCTCGCGCTCGACCCAGCCGCTTAGCAGGCTCAGCGCGTTGTACCAGAGCGCGTTGATCTCCACCGCCTTGCCCCGCCGCGGAGTAACTACCCAGTCGCCCACCTTGGCGTCCATCCAGGTAAGTTGATAGCCTTCCTGACCCTGCGCTAATAACCCGTCGCTCTCATCCACGTGGATGCCGAACCGCGTCCCGGCTATGTGCGCGTCGGCGATGGCGCGCAGCTTCGGCAAAATAGAGCATAAGGTATCGTGGTCTCCGGTGGCATCCAGATATCGTCCCAGAGCGTGAAAGAACCAAAGGCTCGCGTCGGCGGTATGGTACAGGCCCTGTTTTTCTCCCTCCGGGAACAGGTTGGGAATCAGCCCGTCGCGGACATAGTCGGCGAAAGTGTGGAGAATCCAGCGGGCATCCTGAAGCCGCCCTACGCGCACCGCCAGCCCTTCCAGGCTGATCATGGTGTCTCGGCCCCAGTCGGTGAACCAGTGGTAGCCGGCGATTACCGTGAGAGGCTCCTCCCCCGCGGCATGGCGGCGTGCGGCGTCTTCCGTTCGCCCCACGGGCTGGATGGGAAACTGATCCGCGGCCAGCACCAGTTCCGCCCGGACTCCACTCTCACCTTCCGGCACCGCCCGCCCGATGAGCGTCCGCCGGCGCGATAACTCCGCTGCGATAGACTCCTCAAAGGGTAGGGCGTCCACTACCTCCCAACTCTCGGTGGAAGCCGTCAGCACGATCGAGCCGCCCGGTTCAAGATCGGTGCGGAAATAGCCGGGACTCCACAACGAGCCCTGCGAAGGATAACCGCGGCGCTTTTCGAGCAGGTAGTCCATCAGGATCGACTTCGGATCGTACGTGAAGCTCGTGTCGGGCGAGGTCTTCAGGCGCAGGATGGGTAGGTCCGTTCCGCCGGAAATTTCCAGGCGATGCTTGCAGGCGGTGAAAAGATAACCGTGGGCGATCTCCGTGTCGACCGAATCGTCGTGATTGCGCAGGTGCATACCCGGCCGCAAACCTAGCCGGATAGGGCCCGTGCCTTCCAGGTAGCGGTACTCCACATGAACCGTATTGTGCCGGTATGGCACGAAAACCCGCTTCTGGATGCGCGAGCCCCAGAGTTCGTACACCCACACCGGCAGGCCGCAATCCAGGCGGAATTCTACGGGAGTCGCCATGGGCATCTGACCGGCGCCCACAATGTCCGGCGGCCCGGCGAACACCACGCCTTTCCCCGCCATGCGGAAGCGCTCCGAAAGGCCGTGGAGCATCATGAAACGGCCGAGCGGATTGGGCAGCGCGGCGATCAGCAGCCCGTGATAGCGCCGCGAGATCGGCCCAAGCACCGTGCCCGAGGCGTATCCGCCAAGCCCGTTGGTGACCAGCCACTCCTGAGTGAGATGCGGGTCAATAGCTGCTCCCGTCTCCACGAACCGCGTGAGTACCCGCGTAGGGTCGCGAACGGCTTCGCTCAATTTCCCTCCTCCGAACTAAGAACTACCGCCGCGTTTCCGGGAATCCGCCAATTATCGTCCTGATCCGGCGGAAAAGTTCCCAGGCCGCCGTATTTCGGATCTTCGCTCGACCAAATTACGTGCCACGCCTTGGCGAGCGGCGGGGCGAGCAGCGGCTCCGGGTTGGGATTGATATAAAGATCGGTGCCGAAATTGACTACCACCAGGCGGTCGCCGTGCGATTCCGAAAAATAACGCAGCGCGAAGGCGTCCGGCACCAGCACCGCCCCGTCCACTCCCCGCCGCCGCGGCTTGGAAAATACCGGGTCGCCGCGCCGCAACGCGATCAGGTCTTTGTGCAACTGATAGGCGCCGGCGTTGCTGAGGCGCTGCGAGAAATCGAGCTTGGCCGTCTCAAAGGTGTGAGGATTTCCCGGGTCGGCGAACACCGGCTGCATTTCAGGCAGCGACAAGCTCCGGAATTGCCCCAGGAATTTGGCGCGCCCTTCGCGCACCATCTTACTGATCTCCGCCTTGTGGTCGCAGAAATAAAGGAAGGGCGTGGTGGCGCCGAATTCCTGCCCCTGGAATAGCATGGGCGTGCCTGGCATGAGCATCAGCAGCGCCGTCATGGCGCGATACCGGCTTTGCGTCGTCACCAGGTTGGGCCGTTCGCCGCGAGCGCTATTGGCCACCTGGTCGTGATTCTGAATAAAGTTGATGAAGCACGTCGGCTCCAGGTCGAACGTGGGCGTGCCGCGCGGCTGATCCTGCCATCGATACCACTGCCCCTGATAGAGATATCCGTATTTCGCCGCCGACACAAATTCCTGTGGGTTCCCGCTGTAATCGGAGTAGTATGCCTCATTGCGGCCACTGAGCGCCACCAGCGCGCTGTGATGAAAGTCGTCGTTCCACAGGGCGTCCAGGCCGTATCCGCCATCCTCCGGACGCCGCACCAGTCGCGTCTCCTGCGGCTCATTCTCGGCAATCAAGAAGATGCCGCGATTTCCAGCGGCGGCGCGCGCCACCTGCGCAATCTCGGCAATGATGTGCGTGGGCGATGCGTCTTTCACATCCTGGGTTGCATCCAAGCGCAGCCCGTCCAGATGAAACTCCTCGATCCAGTAGCGGGCATTCGACAGAAAGAACTCACGCACCGGCGCCGATTGCGCCCCGTCGAAATTCAATCCTTTGCCCCAATCGTTGTGATATTGCTCACTGAAGTAGGCGGCTGCGAATGCCGCCAGATAATTTCCATCCGGCCCGAGGTGGTTGTAGACCACGTCGAGAATCACACCCATACCGTGACCGTGCGCTTCATTTACGAAGGCACGCATTTCGTCGGGATGGCCGTAGAGCCAGGTGGGCGCGAAGAGGTCGACGCCATCGTACCCCCACCCGAAGCGGCCGGGAAAATCGGCCACCGGCATCACCTCGATAAGAGTAATCCCCGCCTTCGCCAGTTCCTCCAGCTCCTGCTGGGCGCCGCCCCACGTGCCTTCCTTGGAGAAGGTGCCGATATGCATTTCATAAATGATGTGGCCTTCGCGGCTGACACCGCGCCAGCCGCCGTCCGTCCACTGGAATGCCGCCGGGTCGATGACCTGCGACGGTCCATGCGGTCCGTCAGGCTGATAGCGCGAGGCGGGATCGGGATAGCGCGTGGGATCGTCATCGAGCTCAAAGCGGTAAATCGTGCCCGCCGCCGCTCCCGTGCTGAGACCCGCGAAGTACCCGCCTTCTTTTTCGAGGAGAAAAGCGTTGGGCGCGCTCGGCCCCGATTCCAGATGCACGCGTACCTTGTTGCGATCCGGGGCCCACACCCGAAAGTGCACTCCGCCGGCCGGTTCCACTTCCGCACCCACCGGCAGGTGCCGTGTCAGCGTCTCCACACTTCGATCTAACCAGAGCCGGCCGTTTTTCGCACCTCTCAAGCGTCTCTTAAAAGACAGTTCGGCCGTACGGACCGCCGGCCCGGGCAAAGCTCCATGACTGCTGCTATAACGGAATGCAGTCATGAAAAAGCTGACCCTCGCCATACCGATCCTGGTGGCGCACACCCTCTGCGCGGCCGGTCCGGTGGTAGTCCGCACCACCGCGGCCTCCATCGTCCTCGCCAACGACTACCTGGAGCGCACCGTCTCCATTGCCGATGGCGACGCCGGCACGCGCCAACTTGTAAATAAAATCACCGGCCGGGCTTATTCGCTGCGCGGCGACGAATTCGAGGTGAAGTTCGATTCCGAACGCGTGGGCTATAGCTTCGGCAGCCAGGATCCGCGCCACTACACCGGCCAGGGAGCGCGCGTCGCCAGTCACAACATCGAGAATACGCCCGCCGGAGGCAAGCGACTCACTCTCCACCTGACGCTCGCCCGCAATACCGCCGTCGACATGGTGTACGAGCTCGATCCCGGCGATTTCTTCACGCGCCAGTGGCTACACATCGCCAAGCCGCAACAAGGCACCCTGTTTCTCGAATGGGTGGCGCCCGCGAGCAATGAATGGGGCGTGCCGCGATTCACACTCGGAGGCTTCGGCCAGCCTCTGTTCGGCGAAGACGTGTTCCTCGGGCTCGAATATCCTACCGGAATCAATACCATAAATGGCGACGAGGTCACGCTGGGCAGCAATGTCGGGCTCAACATTCCGGATGACGGTTACACCAGCGAAACGGCGGTGATGGGCGTGGCGCCTGCGGGGATGGTCCACCGCCAGTTTCTCGAGTACGTCTCGCGCATGCGCGTCGCGCCGGTGCGACCCTACCTGCTCTACAACACCTGGTACGACCTGCAGCGTCTCGCCATGAATCACGACAACACGCTGGAACGCGTGCCCACTTTTCAAAAGCTCCTGCTCGCCAAGTACGGCCTGCATCTCGACTCCTTCGTGCTCGACGACGGCTGGGACGACATGCACAAGCTCTGGCAGATCGACCAGCAGCGCTTCCCCGGCGGCTTCACCGATCTCACCAACGCTCTGAAGACCATCGACAGCCATCTCGGCATCTGGTTCGGACCCATCGGCGGCTACGATCAGCGCGAGGTGCGCATCGCCACCGGCAAAGCGGATGGCATGGAAATCAGCCCCAGCGGGCGCTACTTCTGCACCGCCGGCAAGAATTACAGCCGCTACTTCGCCGACACGCTGCTGAAATACGAGAAGGAATACGGCATCAACTATTTCAAGCTCGACGGCATCGTCTTCGGATGCAACGCTCCCGATCACGGCCATCCGACCGGCGTATATTCCGATGAAGCGACGGCGCGCACCTTCATCGATCTGCTCGGCAAGCTGCGCACGCAAAATCCCAAAGTGTTCCTCAATATCACCACCAGCATCTGGCTGAGCCCCTGGTGGCTTAAATATGCCGATACGGTCTGGATGGGCGGCGCGGATTCCGGCTATCTGCCCACGGTCCCCACCATGGCGCAGCGCCAGAGCGCCATCAGCTATCGCGATTCCGTGCTCTACGACGATTTCGTGACCCACAAGGCGCAGTTCCCGATTTCGTCGCTGATGACGCACGGCATCATTAAAGGCAAGGCCAACATGCTGGGCGGCGAGAAGGAGGCGATCGAGGATTTCCGCGACGAGGTGGTCCACTACTACAGCGTGGGGAACATGATGTACGAGCTGTACATTTCGCCCGAAATTCTATCGCCCGAAGAGATGGACGTGCTCGGCAACGTGACGAAATGGGCGGAAGCGAATGCCCATCCGCTGCTCGATAATTCGACGATGGTGGGCGGCGATCCGGCGCAGCGCGAGCCTTATGGGTACGTGCATTCCAACGCGCAGAAATCGATCATTACGCTGCGGAATCCCTTCGTGGCGCCGCGGACAATGAAGTTGAAGATCGACGAGGAGAATGGGTTCACGAAGTTCGCGGGCGGGCAAAGGATCGATCTGGTGTACCCCGAGGAGCGCTTGCTGGCATTCCCGGTGAAGTTCGGAGACACCGTGTCGTTCGAGCTCAATTCGTACGAACAGATCGTCGCTGAAATGCGCCCGTTCGCGAGTCCGGTTGCGTATCCACCGCCCCCAGCCCCCGACGGCATCACGTACGGGCCAGCAACTCGTTCGGGAGCGCCGGGCGGATTCAAGATCGCAGCCTCCGTCGACGTTTCCGATCCACAGGCGCGATTCGCGGTGTTGCTCGAGCCAAGCCAGGAAATCAAAGGACTCAAAGCAGAGGCCGTCGACGGCGGCACGCCGTTGCCGCTTTCTGTTGAGAACGGTGGCCATGGCGTCTGGTATTGGTATTGGGTCGATCTCGCGCCCGGAAAACATCATGTCGAGATCACCATTCACTCCGTCGCGCCCGGTCATGTTTCCGCCTGGCTGATGACGCGCCGCCAAGGCTCAGCATCGGCCGCCGTTACGGACGCGCCGCTTCCCGCGCAAAAGATACAACGAAACTCCTACTTACTCCTCGAGGAAACCATTCGATGAGACGTCGTGAATTTTTAGCCACCACTCTCGCGCTGCCTGCCCTCGCGCAGCAGAAATCGCGCACCTTCGGCGTACGCGGCGACCAGTTCCTGCTCGACGGCGCCCCCTTCGTCATCCGCTCCGGCTCCATGCACTATCCGCGCGTCCCGCGCCCCTATTGGCGCGACCGTATGCGCAAAATGCGCGCCATGGGCCTCAACACGCTCTGCACCTACGTCTTCTGGGATCTGCACGAGCCGCAGCCGGGCAAGTTCGATTTCAGCGGCAATCTCGATATCGCGCAATACGTTCGCGACGCGCAGGCCGAAGGCCTTAGCGTGCTGCTCCGGCCCGGTCCCTACGTCTGCACCGAATGGGACTTCGGCGGCCTGCCGTGGTGGCTGTTGGCCGGGGGTGCCCAGGGCGATATGAAAGTCCGTAGCGCCGATCCGCGTTTTCTGAAAGCCGCCGCGGCGTACATGTCGCAGGTGGGCAAGCAACTCGCGCCGCTTCAACTCCATCGCGGCGGGCCCATCCTGATGGTGCAGGTGGAAAACGAGTACGGCTCGTTCGGCCACGATCACGATTACATGGGCGCCATCCGCCACGCGATCGTGGATGCCGGCTTCGATTGCCAGCTTTTCACCTCCGACGGATCGGGCAAATCGAATCTCAACGGCGGCACGCTCGACGGCGTGGTCTCGGTGATCAATTTCGGCGACGGCTCCAACCCCGAGCGCGAGTTCGCCAATTTGGCTTCGTTCCGCCCGAACGGTCCGCGCATGAACGGCGAATTCTGGTACGGCTGGTTCGACCATTGGGGGGAAAAGCACCACACCACGCCCGCCGCGCCGGGGGCGGAGCATGTGGAGTGGATGCTCTCCCGCGGCATCTCGGTCAACCTTTACATGGCGCACGGCGGCAGCACTTTCGGCTACATGGCGGGCGCCAATTTCGACCGCGCCTATCAGCCCACTATTTCGGCGTACGACTACGATGCGCCCATCGATGAGGCGGGCCGTCCCAACGCCAAGTTCCACGCTATGCAGGCGGTAATGCGCAAGCATCTCTCGCCGGGCGAGCAGCTTCCCGAACTTCCTGCGGCGCTGCCCATGATCGCCATTCCCAAATTCGAGCTGACGGAATCGGCACCGCTGCCGGCGAGGCTGCCGAAGGCGTCGCATGTGGGATCGCCCATCGCGATGGAACAGCTCGGGCAGGACTATGGCTTTGTTTTGTATCGCCACCACCCCGCCCGCGCTGCTAAGGGAACGCTCGCGGTGGGCGATTTCCGCGACTTCGCGGTGGTGCGCGGCGCGTATCTCGATCGCCGCCTGCACCAGAGCACGGCCGACGTGGACATCGCGCCCGGTCAACCGCTCGACATCCTGGTGGAAGGCATGGGACGCGTCAACTTCGGTCCCGGCCTGGTGAGCGATCGCAAGGGCATCGTCGGCAAAGTCACGCTCAACGGCGAGGAACTCAAAGACTGGGAGCACTATTCGCTGCCGCTCAACGATCCCGGAAAGTGGCCGTTTGCGCGCAAATCTGTCTCCGGCCCGGCGCTCTACCGCGGCACGTTCCACCTCGATTCCGTGGGCGACACGTTCCTCGATTGCCGCGGCTGGGGCAAAGGGCTGGTCTGGATCAACGGCCACAATCTCGGGCGCTACTGGAAGATCGGCCCGCAGCAAACACTCTTCGTGCCCGCGCCATGGCTCAAGCAGGGCGCTAATGAGGCCATCGTCCTCGACCTGATGGAGGGCAAGACGCGGACCCTCGAATCGCACACCGACCCGATTTACGAAACGCCGGCCTGATAGAATTGCAAGCCATGAGAATGCTTGCCCTTCTGACCCTGTCGGTCGCGGTCCTGTCTGCCCAGCCCGCCATCCCGTACGATTTTTCCAACCCGCTCAAGCTGCCTGCCGATATGAATCTCGGCGAGGCGGCGGGGATCGCGCTCAATTCCAAGGGCGACATTTTCGTCTACAATCGGGGCCGCTACACCAGCCTGTTCGAATTCGACCCGTCCGGCAAATTCCTGCGCGAGATCGGCAAGGACCTTTACGGCTTCTCCTTCGCCCACGTGGTGAAGATCGACAAGCACGACAACATCTGGTGCGTGGACGAAGGCGCCAACATGGTGATGGAATTCAATCCCGAAGGCCACATCATCATGACCATCGGCCGCAAAGCGGAGCCTTCGGAAGCGCCCGCGGCGGGCCGTGAGACTCCGCCAGCACGCGATAACGCCTTCAATCGCCCCACCGATATCGCCTGGGACGCGGCCGGCAACGGCTATATCTCGGATGGCTACAACAATTCGCGCGTCGCCAAGGTAGACGCCGACGGCAACTGGGTCAAATCGTGGGGCAAGGGCGGCACAGCGCCGGGCGAGTTTCATACGCCGCACTCCATCGCGGTCGACTCCAAAGGCCTCGTCTATGTGGGCGATCGCGAGAACAATCGCATCCAGGTGTTCAATGCCGACGGCGAGTTCTTAAAGCAGTTCACCAACGTCGGCGCCCCGTGGGCCATTTGCATCACGCCTGGTCCCAAGCAGGTACTCTATACGTCCGACTCGCGTCCGGGACGCATCTACAAGCTCGATCTCGACGGCAATATCCTCGGCGTGTTGGGGAAGGCCGGCAAGAAGCCCGGCGAGTTCGGCTGGATTCACGAGATGGCCTGCCCCAGCGAGAATACGCTATATGTCTCCGAGATCCTGAACTGGCGTGTGCAGAAACTGGTGCTGCACCCGGCGAAGTAAATCGCGGCGTTATTGATGCACTACGTGCGGCAAGCCGCCCTGCGAATAGACGAACAGCAGAACTCCGAAAGCGATTACGGCCGCCAGCACCACCACCCAAATCGCAGCCTCTTTCGAAAATACGCGGAGCTTGGATCCAGGTGTGTGGCTGTTATTGAATGTGTCACGCGGCACGTGCGAATGTTCGTGCGCTCTGATAGCCATACAACGGAACGAGCAGTTGCCGTGCCACGGTGATGGACAGACCGGCTCGACAGGCCGCAAATCACGTTTACTGGATTGCAATCACCAGAGTCTGCGTGCCCTGCACTCCGTTCAGTGTGAACGTGACCGGAACGGTGTCGCTCGCCGCGATATTGGGCACCACTACGTTGAACTGATAGAGCCCCAGATACCCGCCGGTCAGGCCCGCGAACGAAACCACGGCCGGCGTACCGTTGAAGAAAATCTGGAAATTGCCGGTAAGATTGTTGGTCTGGGTCACAATTTGGCCCGCGGGAACGCTCGGTGTCACTGCTCCGAACCCCACACCATAAAACACAATTGTCTGTCCGGGCTGCGCCCGTTGCGAAGGGGCGCCGGAAACGGCGCCCGGCGGTAGAACGAAAACCACCGAGTTGCCAGGGAAGACCGCGCCAACATATTGTTGGTTGTTCAGGTCGAACACACCGGGCGCGAGCAAGCCCGGTTCAGTCGTATTGACCGTGATGGAATAGGCAACGCTCGCCCCGCCGGGAGTGGTGACCACAACCGGCTGCGGCCCGGAACCGACGTTCGACGGCACCTGGGCGTTCACCTGGCCGGGGCTCACGTAGTCGATAAAAGCGGATTGCCCTCCGATGGTGACCGTGGTGCCTCCCAACGCGGTGGGCGCATTGTTGCCGTTGAAGTCGGCGCCGGTCCAGGTTTGCGACGTGACGTTCGCCAGGTTCGTCCCGTAAATCTCCATCCAAGATGACGGCGCCACGGCGTTGAACCCACCGTAGGCGCTGGCACTGATCACGCCTTGCGAAGAGCGGATCACGGGAGTCTGGTCGAATTGGCCATACACCGGTCCGGTGATCGCCGCGCCGGGCGTCAGCCCGACCTGCCCCACGCCACAGGTGGAAACCGCGGTCCCGGAACAGGTGGCACCGTTGGCGTAATAGAAAGTAAAGTTGTTGGTTACGAAATTGACCGTGGCGCCGGTATTTTCCATGAGTGACACGGCAATGCTGCCGGAGGAGCCGGGAGTTAAGGCGAAAGTCACCAGGTTGCTGCCGGCGCTGATGGAATTCGCCAGAAACGGCGACTTAGCATTTCCCGGATAGGAGAAGATGATCGAAATGGTGCCACCGCCACCCACACCGGTGTAGGGCGCAGTCACGGTGCAATCGGTTCGCGTGCCGTTGTAGACGCAATTGCCCCATTGGACGCTGCTTTGACCGATGCCATTGCTGCCGCCGAGGCCGGTCAGGACGACATTCTGGTTGCTGTTCGTGTAAGAGGCCGTCTGCGACCAGGCGGTGTTCAGAAAAATAGCGCTCAGGGACAGGATAACCGGGATGGCTTTCATAGGCGAGTCGTCCTTACACCGTACCTGATCGCCGGGAAAGCCCGCAACTCCGCAATTTCGCGTGTGTCTGGTACAGCTCACTTCCGATAGCCTGCACGGGAGGCGGAAAGCAGTGCCGCTCTATGCCGCTGGCCAATTGCGATGCGGCGCAAGTTCGATAGGACGAAGTCAAAGGTATCGCCGAACGTCCTGGACCCTCCGCTACACCTTCAGCGTCTTCAAATACCCCACGCTCGCCACCGTGAGATCCCAGCTCATCTCGACGATATAGTTTTTCACACCGCCAGTCTTGGCAGCGGCGAAAATGCGCGGCCAATCGAGCGAGTCCTTGCCCACTGCCGCAGTTTTTCCGTCCGCCTGACCCTGCAGATGCATCGAAATAAATCGGCCGGGGTACTTCGTGAAATACATCACCGGATCGCCGACGGCGTTCATCGCCGACATCTGGAATTGCATCTTCACCAGTTTGGGATCGAGCAATTCCAGCAGCATTTGGTAAGTAAGGCGTCCATCGTCGAGCTTCGACATCTCGAAATTCTCGTCGTGCAGGAATTGCTGGATGCCCGCCTTGGCGGCCCGTCCGGCGATCTGATTGTATTCGTCCGCCGCGCGCTTCACCGCCTCGATGGTGGTGACGCCGTCGTGGAACTGGCCGCCGAGCGACGCCGTCCCCATCTGCGTCATGCCGATGCCGGCCGCCCACGCGATCGCCTCTTCCTGCTTATGCCGCAGCTCGTTCATGGGGAAGTGCGAACTGGGACATTGGAGCCCGTGGTCCGCGATGATTTTGCGCGTCTGCTTCGGATCGGCGAGACCGGCGAACTCGGAGTATGCAGGCGAGCACAGTTCGATGGCGCCCACCCCAAGCTCTGCGAGATCCTTGCACACACCGGCGAAATCGCCTTCGCGAATGCGCTGCCGGAAAGGGTAGGTCTGGCTGCCGATCGGCAATCCCAGCGGATTGGCGCCAAGCGCCGGGGCCAGCGCCGCCAACGCCAGCAACTCTCGTCGTGAAAGGGTCATTGTCCGCCCCGCCGGCGCGATTGCGCCACAAGCTGATCGAACTCCGCCTTCGTCATCTTCAGCTTCTCGGGGTGGGCGCCGATCCACTTCTCGAACGCGTCGAGCTTGACGCCGTTCCAGCCGCCTTCGAATTCCGCGCCGTTCTTCCCCTGCTTATTGAGATCGAAATTGAACGCGTCCTGCAGATTGGTGAACTCCGCCTTCGCGATCGCCTGCGCGGCCAGCGTCGCCGGGATGAAGATCACGCCATCCTGCTTGGCCAGCACCAGGTCCCCGGGCAGCACGACCGCGCGGCCGATGCGCACCGGAACGTCGATGCCGGTGAGCTGCATCTGATTCCAGGCCGAGGGATCGTAACCGCGGTAAAAACCATTGAGATTGGCGATCTCGCGATTCTCCTCGGCATCGCGGATGCCGGCGTCGAAGATGAAGCCGGAATGCGTGTGCGCGGCGATTCCGCTGCCCAGATTGGAGCCGATCAACGTGCCCTCGATGATCTTGCCGTAGCCGTCGGCCACCATGGTGTCGCCCATTTTGAGCTCGTTGATCACCCAGCTATTGGTCCCGCTGACGCGGCCCTCCGCTTTCCCCTCGGCGGCGACCGCATTGGCCATGTCGGGCCGGCGCGGCATGAACTGCGCGGTGAGCGCCCGCCCGGCGAAGGGCTTATCGGCATGCAGCGCCTGCCAGCCGCCCTCGAACTGGTTGACGTACCCCTGGCCCTTCAGATACTCCCAGACATCCTCAATGGAGACGTCGAGCGCGCGCTCCAGCAGGCTGTCGGCCACCTTGGGGCGGCCGTCGGGGAAGCGGTCGCCCTTCCATTCCGAGGTGTAAAAGAGGATCTGCTCCTTCGTCTGTTTGATCTGTGCGGAGAGCGTGCACGCTCCGCACAGGGTGAAGGCGACCAGAATTCTGCAAACGGTATTCTTCATGAATTTAAGCCTCGGCTTTCCGGCGGGTGTCTTCTTCTTCGCGAATCATGCTCCACAGCCGATCCCAGGATCGCTCTGTGTTCCACTGCGGGGTGGGCTCGAAGTAGCCCGTATTGGGCGCCAGGTGCTGCTTGCAAACTTCGTCGTTTAACGTGACGCCGAGCCCGGGCGCGTCGGGCACCTTAATGAATCCCTTGTCGATGATCGGCTTTTCGATGCCGTGCACCAGATCCTGCCACCACGGCACGTCGAGCGAGTGATTTTCGCACGCCAGGAAATTCTCCGTGGCAGCGGCGCAGTGCACGCTGGCCATCGCGCCCACCGGCGTTCCGGCGTAGTGCATGGCCATCGGCACGCCGTACTCCATGGCGCGGTCGCCGATCTTGTGCGTCTCCAGGATGCCGCCCGAAGTAGACAGGTCGGGATGAATCTTGCTGACCGCGTGTCGCTCGCACAGCTTGATGAACTCTTCTTTCAAATAGATGTCTTCGCCGGTCAGGATAGGCGTGGGACTTTCGGCGGTGATGTGCGCCAGCATGTCGGTGTATTGCCACGGAATCACGTCTTCGATCCAGGAAAGATTGTACTTCTCGTACGCCTTGCCCAGCCGGATGATGGAGTTCACACCGAGATGGCCGAGGTGATCCATGGAGAGCGGGATCTCCATCCCCACCGCGTCGCGCGCCGCCTGCACGTACTCGCACAGTTTGTCGATGCCCTTCTGGGTCACCTCCGTCGCCAGGAAAGGATGCGGCAACTGGCTCAGCTCCCATTGATTTTGCCCGGTTGGCGCGGTCACACATCCCGGAATCTTGCTCAAGAGGTTGATGCCCACATCCATTTTGAGCCAGGTGAGCCCCATCTCTTCTTTGCGCGCTTTCAGGCGTTGGGCGAACACCAGCGGATCGGGCGATTCGTCGGTATCGGCATAGATGCGCACGCGTTCGCGGAACTTGCCGCCCAGCATCTGGTAAATCGGCACGTTGTACACCTTCCCCGAAATATCCCAGAGTGCTTCTTCGATCGACACCACGCCGCCGGCCTGCCGCCCATGATTGCCGAACTGCTTGATCTTTTCGAACAGGAAGGTGATGTTGAGCGGGTTCTCATTGAGGATGCGGCTCTTCAGAAACAGCGCGTATGTGGCGCTCGATCCGTCGCGCACTTCGCCCAGTCCGTAGACGCCCTGGTTGGTATCGATGCGAATGATGGGGCAGGGACTCGGCCCCGGTTTCTTGATGGTGCACACGCGCAGATCGGTAATCTTCAGGGTGGAGGGGCTGGAGTGCGTGTTGACGTTCTGCTGCACGGCTTGCTCGGCCGCGGCCTCGCGCGACAGGAGCGCACCGCCCACCATCCCGGCAGACGCGCGGAACAGATCGCGCCGCCCCATTTTGCCATTGCGTTTCCACATTGCGGGAGTTCCTCTCCTTTTTGCCGGATCGCCCGGCGATATTCAAGTTGAGTGTACTCCCGTGCAACTGGCGTGGCGAGACGCGTTGGACAAATGGCGCAGCGGACGCACTGTTCCGACGAGACTCCAGTTCCTGCCGCCGCCTATGGGAAAATGAGAGCAAGTGATCGTACCCGATGGCATTTATTACGCGGTAACCCTGGCCGCCGCGGGCGGCGTGGTGGCTTGGCTCGCAGGCCCATGGTTCGCGCTTCCGGCGTGGATTCTGGCGCTGTTCTGCCTCAATTTCTTCCGCGATCCCGAGCGTGAAATCCCGGCCGGACCGGTGGCCGTTTCCCCGGCCGACGGCAAGGTGGTCACCGTTAAGGCCGAGAGTCCCGAACTCAATCGCATCAGTATTTTCCTCAATATTTTCGACGTGCACGTCAACCGTACGCCCATCCCCGGGGTAGTGCGTAAGGTGCAGTATCAGGAGGGAAAATTCCACGTGGCCAGCCGCGAAGAGTGCTCCGACGTCAACGAGCAGAACGTCATCACGGTTGAGGGCGACGGTTCCACCGTGGTCTTCAAGCAGATCGCCGGGCTGATTGCACGGCGCATCGTGTGCCGCAAAAAGGTGGGCGATCGCCTGGCGCCCGGTGAGCGTGTGGGTCTCATCAAGTTCGGTTCGCGTTGCGACGTGCTGCTCGGTCCCGAATGGGAAATCGTGGTGCAGCCGGGCATGCGCGTATCGGCGGGATCGAGCATACTGGCGCGGCGGCGCGATCGGACTCAATGATGGGGCTCAAAGAACGGCTCCAGGATCCGAAGTCGCCCGAGCGCCGTCCGCGGCGCGCCGCCTATGCGCTGCCCACGCTGTTCACCGCCGGGAATATTTTTCTCGGCTTCCTGTCGATTCTGCGATCGTTCCGCGGCGCCATCGCGGTTACCAGCGGAGGGTTCGAGGGGCCGGAGCATTTCGCTATCGCAGCCAAGGCTATCGGCGCCGCCGTGTTTCTCGACGGGCTGGACGGCCGCATCGCGCGCATGACCAACACCACCAGCGAGTTCGGCCGGGAAATGGATTCCCTCGCCGACGTGATCAGTTTCGGCATCGCGCCCGCCGTGCTGGCGTACGCCTGGGGCGTGCAGTTCATCGACGCTGCCATCGGGCCGCACATTCGCGATCAGATTTCGCGCTTTGGAACTTTCGCCGCATTCCTGTTCCTGCTCTGCGGCGCGGCGCGGCTGGCGCGCTTCAACATTCAAAAGAATCCCATCCCCAAAAATCCCGGCCGGCCCGACCGCAAGTATTTCGTCGGCCTGCCGATACCCGCCGCTGCTGCGATGGTAGCGGGCGTGGTCTTCGCCAACGACGGCCAGCCCATCATCAACCGGTGGCTGGCCGGCGCATGGCTGGTGCTGCTGGCGGTGCTCGGCTTGCTGATGGTCAGCACTTGGCGATACTACAGCTTTAAAGGCGTCAGCCTCAGCAAGCCCTATACTCCGCTGCTCATTATCCTGTTAGGAGCCTTTATCTATTCCACCTGGAACTGGCCGCAGCCCGTGCTGCTGGCGCTGCCCGCGGCTTATGTAGCCAGCGGCATTCTCATCCGCCTCGGCGGAGTCATCCGGCGGCGTTTGCGACAGCCGCCCCCACCGCCGAGACCGGCCCCAGGAGCAGCCATATGAGTACCATCGCGCTGGTCGGATCGGACACGTTACTGGGACGTGAGGTCCGCGACATCGTGGCCACCTCCGCCAATGAGATCACCTTGCGCCTGCTTGCCGATACCGGCGAGTCGGAGGGCTCCTTGACGCGCGTGGGCGACGAGCCGGCGGTGGTCGCCAGCATCACGGAAGAGAGCCTCACCGGCGCCCGCGCGGTATTTCTGGCGGGGTCGGAAGAAGCCAGCCGCAAGGCGCTGCAACTGGCCGATGAGGAGACCGGGACCACCATTATCGACCTCACGGGCGCGGCGGAAGACCGGCCGGACGCACGTTTGCGCGCGCCCCTGGTGGAATCCACCGAAGACGGGGAAGGAGGCGATTTCGATTCCGCCGTACAGGTGATCGCGCATCCCGCGGCTATCGCGCTGGCGCTCTTCTTGCGGCGGCTCCATTTTGTGGAACCGGTGCGCGCCTCGGTGATCCAGATTTTCGCGCCGGCCAGCGAGCATGGTACGGCCGGTGTCGAAGAACTGCAGGGGCAGACGGTGAGCCTGCTGTCGTTCAAGAAACTGCCGCAAGCCATCTTCGACACACAGTTGAGTTTCAGTATGCTGGCGAAGTACGGCGAGGAAGCGAAGATCGCGCTGGAGGAAATGGAGCTTCGCATCGAACGGCACCTGGCGACGCTGCTGGCGCTGCCCGGAGCGGGTGAAGGCGTGCCCATGCCGTCGTTGCGGCTGATTCAGGCGCCCGTCTTCCATGGGTACAGCTTCTGCGCGTGGGTGGAATTCGAATCGGACCCGGCGATGGAGACGCTGGAGAGCGGGCTGGTGACCGGTTCCATCGAGGTGCGCGGCAGCGAATTCGAGGCGCCCACCAACGTTGGGCAGGCCGGGCAGGGCGGTATCGCGGTGGGAGCGATTTCGCCGGATCGCAATAAACCGGAAGCCTGCTGGTTCTGGCTGGCGGCCGACAATTTGCGGCTCATCGCGGAGAACGGCATCGCGGTGGCGCGCCAACTGACATGAGCAGGCATTCGTGGCTCACCGCGCCGCTGTTGGCTGCCACCATACTCGCGCCGGGCTGCGGCTATCACATCGGCGGGCAGGGCGACCTGATTCCGAAAACCGTCAAGACGATTGCCATCCCCGCGTTTTCCAACGGCACTGTGCAGTATCAGGTGGCCACGCTGCTCACCGCCGACGTGGTGCGTGAGTTTCATTCGCGGACCCGCTATACCGTGGTCACCGATCCGGGCCAGGCGGACGCCGTCCTTACCGGCGCGGTGGTTCGGCTCGATACCCTGGGCGGCATTACCACCGATCCGGTAACCAACCGCGCCACCAGCGCGCAGATCGTCCTCAACATCCAGTTCACGCTCACCGACCGGCATACCGGTAAGGTGATCTATCAGCGCAGCGGCTACGAATTCCGCGAACGCTACGAGATCTCCACCAATCTGCCCACGTATTTCGACGAGAGCAGTCCGGCGGTGAAACGCGTCGCCCTGGCGGCCGCGCAGGGCGTGGTGACGTCCATCCTGGAGGCGTTTTGACGGCAGCGCAACTGGTGGCGAGAGCCAAGAAACGCGACTTTCCGGCGGCCGTGATCCTGCTCGGTCCGGAGGCGTACGAGCGACGGCGCTTGAAGGAAGCGCTCATGGCATCGTTCGCCGAGGGAGCGGTGACGCAGTTCGATCTGACGGAGTCGCCGCTGGCCGCGGTAGTGGATGACGCGCGGGGATTATCGTTGTTCGCGTCTGACCGTCTGATCTGGGTAGTGAACGCGGAGGCGGCGCTACCGCGAACCTCGAAGGCCAGCGAGGGCGAAGATCCTGAAGCAGAATCCGGCAGTGCGGGCGATGCGGCGGTGCTGGCGGCCTATCTCAACGATCCGACTCCCGGCGTGCTGCTGGTGTTCGAAGCCATCCGCTTCGATTTCGAAGGCGAGGACAAACGCAAACAGGACCGCGTGCGCAAATTCTATTCAGCGCTGCGAGACGTGGTGGAGTTGCGGCCCTTCGCGGCGCATGAGGCGCGCGTGGAGGCGGAATCGCTGGCGCGGCGCGCGGGCCTGGCGATCCAATCCGAGGCGCTCGACGTGCTGGTGGAAGCGCTGGGCGCCGATATCGCACGCATCGCCGTGGAAATCGAGAAGCTCGCGCTCTATGCGGGAAAGCGCACGGTTTCCGCCGACGAAATCGCCGACCTGGTGCCGGACGCCCGCGCCACTACCATTTTCGCGCTGGTGAACGCAGTGGGACGGCGCGATCGGATGCGCGCGCTGGAGCTGCTCGACACACTCACCGGCGAAGGAATCTATCTGCCGCTCGCGCTGGCATTCCTCTCGACGCAGTTTCGCATGGCGATGGCCGCGCGGGAGGCAGGCCTGAAGAGTGCCTCGCAGGTGCAGGCGCACTTCGCACGATTGGGAGTGCAGTTGTGGGGATCGCGCGCCGACCAAGTTGTGCAGACCATGAATAAGTTCGGGAAGGCACAACTGGAGCGCGCCATGAAATTGCTTGCCGAGGCGGACCTGGGGCTTCGCGACGCGCGGCCTGACGACCGCATCGTCATGGAGCAGTTCCTGCTGAAATTAACGGCGTGAAGGCCGCCGTTAAGCGGCAGCCAGCGCTTTCACTTTCACGTGCAGCTTGGACTTGTAGCGCGCGGCGGTGTTCTTCTTGATGATCCCCAGTTTGGCTGAGCGATCGATCTCGGAGAACGTCTTAGGCAGCAGCGCGACGGCAGCTTTCGGGTCCTTGCCGGTAAGCGCACGACGCATAGCGCGGATCTGGTGGCGGAGGCGGGTCTTGTTTTTGCGGTTCACTTCAGTGCGCCGTTCCGTTTGACGCACCCGCTTGATCGCGGAAAAAGTATTTGCCATCTTTAACTAACTTGATTCCTTACAGAGTGATCGAGCCTTTAGAATAGCGCAAGCGGGGACCTGGCGGCAAGCTAGGTTTTCGGGAGGCCGCCTGGCTACCCCCGCAGCTCGCCTTCCGCGATCAGCTTCTCGAGCGCTGCGATGTCCCGATAGTAGGGCCGATCGCCTTCGAGCGGCGGGGACACGCGCCGGATCCGCGCGCGCATTTCCTCGATGGCCGGGCTCGATTTCAAGGGCGCCAGCAGATCCAGCGCCCGTTCCGCCGCCAGCGTCTCGATGGCCAGCACCGCCCGCGTATTCCGCACCACGCGCTGCAGTTTGACCGCCGAGGTCATCCCCATGCTCACGAAGTCCTCTTTGTTGCCGCTGGTGGTGATGGACCCGGTGGACGCGGGATGCGCCAGCACACGATTCTCCGCCACCAGGCTGGCGGCCGTCACCTGCGCCATCATCAGTCCCGATTCCAGTCCGGGATGGCCGGCGAGGAAGGGCGGCAACTGTTCGTTGAGCGCTGGATTGACCAGCCGGTCGACGCGCCGCTCCGAAAGCCCTGAGAGAGCGCACAGCGCGACCGCCAGAAAATCGAGCTGGAAGGCCAGCGGCTCGCCGTGAAAATTGCCGCCGGAGAGAATCTCCTCGTCGAATACCAGCGGGTTGTCAGTGGCCGAGTTCAGTTCGATGGCGAAGACCGCGGCCGCCGCCGATACGGTGTCGCGCACCGCTCCGTGCACCTGCGGGGCACAGCGCAACGAATAGGCGTCCTGCACCCGCCGGCAGGTCATGTGCGATTGCCGGATCTCGCTGTCTTGCAGGAGCCGCCGCAAGCGCGCGGCGCTCTCCATCTGGCCGGGGTGCGGGCGCGCCGCGTGAATGCGCTCATCGAAAGCGCGCGGCGTGCCGCGGAGCGCATCGAGCGTCATGGCGCAGACCACGTCGGCCGTCCCGGTGAGAACCTGCGCGGCGTCCAGTTCCAGGCAGCCCACCGCCAACATCGCCTGCGTGCCGTTGATCAGGCTGATGCCTTCTTTGGCTGCGAGAGTGAGCGGTTCGATGCCGGCGCGCCGCAGCGCCGCCGCGCCCGGCATGACGGCGCCGGCGAATTCCGCTTCGCCTTCGCCGATGAGCACCATCGCCATATGCGCCAGCGGCGCCAGGTCGCCCGACGCACCTACGCTGCCTTGCGATGGAACCACCGGCGTCACCCCGCGACTAATGAGTGCGCAGATGCGCTCCGCCACCAGCGGGCGGATGCCGGAAAGTCCTTTCGCCAGCACGTTGGCGCGAATCAACATCATGGCGCGGACCACGTCGCGCGCCAGCGGCTCGCCCACCCCCGCGCAATGCGAGCGGATCACGTTGCGCTGTAGCCGCTCCAGATCGCCCGCGGGAATGCGCACATCGGCCAGCAAACCGACCCCGGTGTTGACGGCGTAAATGGGAGCATCGCCGGCCGCCAGGCGGTACACCAGGGCGCGCGACGCGTTCATCTGCCGGTATGCGGTGGGCGCCAGCGTGACATCGGCGGCGTCGGCGCGGGCGACTGCGCAAGTATCGGCGAGAGTGAGACTATTGCCGTCGAGTGCGAGAGTCACAAGTTTACACGTGGCGTTTCTGGCGGGCGGAAATCAGCTCGTCGATGTTGACCAGCTCGGTCGGATAGTCGCCGGTGTAGCAGGCGTAGCAATATTCGTGCTTCTCGTCGTCGCCCACCGCCTTGCGCAAGGAGGGGAGGGAAAGGAATCCCAGCGAATCGGCCTCCACGAAGCGGCGAATCTCCTCCACGGTATGGTTGGAGGCGATCAGTTCGCTGCTGGTAGGGGTGTCGACGCCGTAAAAGCACGGCGACACGGTGGGCGGGCAGGAGATGCGCAAATGCACCTCACGCGCGCCGGCCTGCCGTACCATACGCACGATCTTGCGGCTGGTGGTGCCGCGCACAATGGAATCGTCCACCAGCACCACGCGTTTTCCCTGCAGCAGGAACGGCACCGGATTGAGCTTCAGTTTGACGCCGAAATCGCGAATGGCCTGCGAGGGTTCGATAAACGTGCGGCCCACATAATGATTGCGGATGAGCGCCTGCCGGAAGGGCAATCCGCTCTCGGCAGAATATCCGATGGCAGCAGGCACGCCCGAATCGGGCACCGGCACTACCAGGTCCGCATCGGCCGGACATTCGCGCGCCAGCAGCACGCCGAGATTTTCGCGCGACTCCTCCACCGGGCGGCCGAACACCAGCGAATCGGGGCGCGAGAAATAGACGTGTTCGAAGACGCACTGCGCCAGCGCCTGCTTGGGCGCCCAGAACTCGCGCGTGATGCCTTCCGGGCCCACGCTGATCATCTCGCCCGGCTGCACGTCGTGCAGGTAGACCGCGCCGATGAGATCGAACGCGCAGGTTTCCGACGCGAAGACGTAACACTTGCGGCTGCCCGAGAACTCCATCTCGCCCATCGCGAGCGGGCGGAATCCGTGCGGATCGCGCGCCACGATGATGCGGTCCTGCGCCAGGAATACCAGCGAGAACGCGCCTTCCAGTTGCAGCAGCGCATCGCGAAGTGCCGCCGTGAGGGTGCGCTCGGAGGAATGCGCCACCAGGTGGAGAATCACTTCGGTATCGCTCGAAGCCTGAAAAATCGCGCCCTGCCGGCCGAGTTCGGCGCGCAGTTCGGCGGCGTTGGTGATGTTGCCGTTGTGCGCCACCGCCACGCGGCCTTTATTGCAGACCACCGAAAACGGCTGCGCGTTGAGCAGTACGGTATCGCCGGCGGTGGAGTAGCGGGTGTGTCCGATGGCCGATTCGCCGGGCAGTTCCGCCAGCACGGGCTTGGTGAAAATGTCGGCCACGTGCCCCATGGACTTGTGGGTATGGATTTCGCCCCCGCCGTAGGTGCAGATGCCGGCGCTTTCCTGACCGCGATGCTGCTGGGCGTAGAGCCCGAGGTATGCCAGCTTGGATGCTTCCGGGTGGCCGTAGATGGCTACCACCCCGCATTCGTCGTGGAATTTATCGAACATAGGAATGGCCCGGTTTCTTAATTGTAACCGACCTGGAGCCGCATTTCCCCGAAACTGCGTGACCTGCGGTATTATGATTTGGGCTGATCAGGCAGCCTCCGTTTTGCGGGAAGGGTTCAACCCACCTCCACTTACTGGAGGACTCTATGAAACGGCATCTACCCGCGCGCCCCAATCTCGAACATCTTCGCACCCAGGCAAAAATGCTGTTGGGAAAACTCCGCGATGGCGATGAGGGCGCAGCTCAAACCATCATCGAATATCTGCCCGAAGCGTCGGGCCTTTCCCCGGCACAGGTTCGCGAGCATGGCTTCCGCCTAGCGGACGCTCAGGCGGCTATCGCCCGCAAGAGCGGATTCGCCGCCTGGCCCAGCCTGGCGCGCCACGTCGACCGGCTCCGCAGCATGGAAGGAACATGGGCATTCCGTTCGCTGGAGGTAGACGGCAATGCCATGCCCGTAGCGATGCTCACCAACTCCCACCTGCTGATCGACGGCGACCGCTTTCGCATGGAATCGCCCGAAGCCAACTACGAGGGAACGCTGCTGATCGATGTCGACCAGGCGCCCCATCATATCGACATCGATTTTGTGGAGGGGCCCGAAGCGGGGAATCGTTCGAGCGGGATCTTTCAACTGGAAGGCGATCGCTTTACCCTCTGCCTGGGTCTGGTTGGCTCGACGCGGCCGGTGCGTTTTGCCACCAGTCATGGCAGCGGCCATGCCTTAGAGGAGTTGGCACGCGTCGAGCACGTCCGTCCCCCGGATGTGGACGGTGGCACGCCGCAAGCCGTGGCGCCGCCTCCGCCGCCCAAACTTGTGGACCGACCCTTCGAGGCGTCGATGACTCCGACGCTCGAGAGGCTCCAGGGCGAGTGGTTACCGCTGGAGATGGTCACATCCGGCAAACCGCTGGAGACGGCTTATCTTCCATACGGTTTCCGGACTCACGCCGGGGTGGAGACGAAGGTCGTATTTGGAGGTCAGACGATGGTCCACGCCAAGGTTCGCTTCAACGAGGCTGCGGCTCCCCAAGAAGTGGACTATCTCAATCTGGCCGGCAAAGGCAAGGGATCGCTCTCGCTCGGGCTTTTCCGATGGGATGGCGAAGAGGCGGTTTACTGTACGGGAGCAGCAGGCGCACCGCGGCCCTCTGACTTCAGTTGCCCTTCCGGCAGCGGCCGCATATTCAGCCGCTGGAGGCGGAAAGTATAGCCCGCCTACTTTAGCCTGGAAATTTCGCCGGCGTTGAGGAAATGCTGCCACAAGCATTTCGTGGCGCAGTTTCTCCGCCGCTCGTATCCGCGAACTCCGCAAGATCGGCAGGAGTTGAGAACCTATCGGCGTCGCTCTACCGCAGGTACGTCTCGAAGGACTGCGTATAGGCCGTCTTCAGCGCCGCGATTTCCCAGGCCCCCAGAGTAATCGTCCGCTGGCGAATCTCGAGGCCCTTATCGATGGTCACTCCGATCACCGGAGCTTCGATATCGTACTTCTCGGCAATGGCCGCCACTTTATTCGGAAATTCGGTGGAGACCAGAATGCGCGAGGGCCCTTCATGGTACGCCAGCATTTCCGGCCGCAGATCGGAATCGAGTTCGATCAGAGCCCCGATACCGTTGGCTCCGAAACAGCATTCCGCCAACGCCACCGCGAGACCGCCGTCGCTCAAATCGTGCGCCGATTCCACCAGGCCGTCGGCAATCATTTTGCGGATGGCGAACTGTACGCGCTGCTCGTATTCCATGTCGAGCGCGGGTGGCAAACCCCACAGCTCTTTGATGAATTCCTTGGCGTATTGCGTGCCGCCGAAGCGCGTGTCGTCGCAATCGCCAATGCCGCCCAGCAGCATCACTTTGCGGCCGCGATTCTTGAACGGAATGGTCACCGGTTCGCCGGTCTTCAGCGTTCCTACGATGCCCATTACGGGCGTGGGATAAATACCCTCGCCTAAAGTTTCGTTGTAGAGGCTGACGTTGCCGCCGGTGATGGGGGTGTCGAAGAAGCTGCATGCCTCGGCGATCCCTTCGATGGCCGCCACCAGTTGCGCCATAATTTCCGGCCGCTCGGGATTGCCGAAGTTCAGGCAATTGGTGGCCGCCACGGGACGCGCGCCCACCGTCGAAAGATTGCGGCAGCATTCCGCCACCGCCAGCTTCGCGCCTTCGCGCGGCGACAGGTAGCAGTAGCGGCCGTTGCCGTCGAGCGACATTGCGATCGAAGTTCCCGTCTCCTTGATGCGCAGGATGGCGGCGTCGCAACGCTCCGGTCCGGCGACCGTGTTGGTGCGCACCTGATGGTCGTACTGCTCCCAGATATATCGCTTGGAGCAGACGTCGGGCGCGGCCAGCATGGCCGGCAGCGTGCGCTGCAGCTTGGTGGACGGGTAATCGGGAATCAGGCCGGCGCGCGGCGGAACGGTATACGGCCGGCTGTAGAGCGGCGCTTCGTCGGCCAGTTCGCGATTGGGAATCTCGGCGACCACATCGCCGTGATGGCGCACGCGCAGTTTGCCATCGCCCGTGACGATGCCGATCTCCACCGCTTCCAGCCCCCACTTGCGGAACACCTGGAAGACTTCTTCTTCGCGCCCCTTATCGGCCACCAGCAGCATGCGCTCCTGCGATTCCGAGAGCATGATCTCGTACGGCGTCATGCCGGTTTCGCGCTGCGGTACGCGATCCAGTTCGATTTCCACGCCCACTTCGCCGCGGCTTCCCATCTCGCAGGTGGAGCAGGTGAGCCCGGCGGCGCCCATGTCCTGAATGCCAACCACCGCGCCGGTGTGCATCGCCTCAATGCACGCCTCGAGCAGCAACTTCTCCATGAAGGGGTCGCCCACCTGCACATTGGGCCGCTTCTGTTTCGATTCCTCGGTGAACTCGGCGCTCGCCATCGACGCGCCATGGATGCCGTCGCGACCGGTGCGCGCGCCGACGTAAATCACCGGATTGCCCACGCCCGCCGCCTTGGCGTAGAAGATCTCTTCCTTCTTGCAGACCCCGAGCGCGAAGACGTTGACCAGATTATTGCCGTCGTAGCAGGATTCGAAAATCGTCTCCCCGCCGATGGTCGGCACGCCGAAGCAGTTGCCGTAATGAGCGATACCGCTGACCACGCCGCCCAGAATGCGGCGATTGCGCGCCCCCGTGACGCTGTCGTCAAGGCGGCCGAAGCGCAGCGAATCGAGCACCGCGATGGGGCGCGCGCCCATGGTGAAGATATCGCGCAAAATGCCGCCCACGCCGGTGGCCGCGCCCTGGAACGGTTCGATGAAGCTGGGATGATTGTGCGATTCGATCTTGAAGGCGATCACATACCCGCCCCCGATATCGATGATGCCGGCATTTTCGCCCGGCCCCTGCACCACCAGCCGCCCGCGCGTGGGCAGCTTCTTCAGATGGAGGCGGGAGCTCTTATACGAGCAGTGCTCGCTCCACATCACGCTGAAAATGCCGAGTTCGGTGTAGTTCGGTTCGCGCCCCAGGATATCGACGATCTTGGCGTACTCGGAAGGCGTGAGCTGGTGTTGCGCGATCAATTCCGGGGAAAGGGCGATCATGCTTTCACCACCGCCTGGAGCACCGATTGGAAGACCGTGAGCCCGTCGGCCGAGCCCATCAGAGGGTCGCTGGCCCGTTCGGGGTGCGGCATCATTCCCATCACGTTGCGTTCGCGATTGAGGATGCCGGCAATATCGTTGAGCGACCCATTAGGATTGCCCACATAGCGGAACAGCACGCGATCCTCCGCCTCCAGTTCGTCGAGCGTGTGCTGGTCGGCGAAGTAGCATCCCTCGCCGTGCGCGATAGGCACGCGCAGCACCTGCCCCTTATGGACCGTATTGGTGAACGGCGAATTAGCGGTAGCCACCTGCAGGCGCACTTCCCGGCAGATAAACTTCAGCCCGCGATTGCGGATGAGCGCTCCGGGTAGCAGACCCGCTTCCACCAGAATCTGGAAGCCGTTGCAGATACCCAGCACCAGGCCGCCCGCGGCCGCGAACTGCCGTACCGCGCCCATCACCGGCGAGAACTTGGCGATGGCGCCACAGCGCAGGTAATCGCCATAGGCGAATCCGCCGGGCAAAATGACGGCATCCACGTCACCGAGGGAGTGCGAATCGTGCCAAATGAACTCCGCTTTCTGACCCAGGTTGTGGCTGACGGCGTAGAACGCGTCGTGGTCGCAATTGCTTCCAGGAAAAACAATGACGCCAAATTTCATGAGTTTGAGGTGGGGACTAAGGATCATTCTACCATCGGCGGTAAGCGGGCTGGCATTTTCGCCTGCGAGGCATTTGGGCTCCGTCGGCGGTACCGGCTAAACCCTGGAGATTCAACGTAACATCACGTAACCAACCTGCTGTAACTTCCGCCCGGGGCCTGCGGACCGTATGCTGCCACCATGTCGTCGATCGCCAGGATTTCCACTCTTGTGGCCGTCTCGGTAAGCCTCGCTGCCGCCGCTCCCACGCTTTCCGGTATCTATAACGCCGCCAGTTGGGTGCCCTCTCCGCTGCCCAACAGCAGCATCGCCGAAGGCTCCATCTTCACGCTCATCGGGACCGGTATGGGGCCTGCCAGCCTGGTGGAGGTGACCATGTACCCGCTGCCCACCAGCCAGGGACTGGCGGGCACCACCGTTCAGGTGACGGTGGGCGGCGTCACCAGCCACTGCATCATGATCTATACGGTGGCCACGCAGGTCTCGGCGATCCTGCCCTCCTCCACCCCGCTCGGCAGCGGCACGCTCACAGTCAGCTATCAAGGCGCACAGGCCAGCATGGCCATCAAAGTGGTGAAAAGCAGCCTCGGTATCTTCACCGTCAACGAGAGGGGCAGCGGCCCTGGCGTAATCACCGACGTCAACTATAGCGTCCGCGTGCCCACCGCCGCTGCCCATCCCGGAGACATCCTGGTGCTTTGGGGTACCGGTTTGGGACCCGCTGCAGGGGATGAGACCGAGCCGCCGACCCCTGTCGACCTCGCCTCCGGCGTCAAGATCTTCGTTGGCGGCCAGCCGGCCACGGTATTGTACGGCGGCCGTGGAAGCTCTCCGGGGCTCGATCAGATCAATTTCACAGTTCCTGACGGGCTGAATGGCTGTCTGGTCTCGGTGGCCGCCGAAGTGAATGGGGTGGTCAGCAACTTCACCACGATTCCGATTACGGCGGCGGGGCAAAGCTTTTGTTCCGACGGCCCGAGCGCCGCCAGCCTGGCGAAAGTTCAAAATGGCGGCACCCTGAACGTCGCCCGCATGGACGTGGACACTGTGAGCGGCAATAACGGCAGCGCGCTCTTCGAGCAGTGGAACTTCACCGACCTGATCAGCAGCCACGGCTTGGCGGGAGGCCCGTCGGTGGGAAGTTGCACGGTCGATGTGGTGCCCAGCGGCGACGGAATCGTGGTGACCGATCCGTTTTCGGTTCCCGGCCTGAACGCCGGAGCGAGCGTCACCGTGAGCGGACCGAACGGCAGCAAAAGCTTGAACGCCGTGGCGGCCGGCACTTACCTGGCGGAGTTATCCGCCAAAGGCGCCACGCCGTTTCTTTCGCCCGGAACGTACACCCTGAGCAATGGCGCAGGCGGCAGTGACATCGGACCGTTCACTGCCAACGTGAACGTTCCCCAAGCGCTCATTTGGACCAATGAGTCTTCCATCAAGAGCGTTTCGGCATCGCAGAACCTCCGCGTCACGTGGTCCGGAGGGACGGCCGGCGATTTTGTTTCGATCTTCGGCACATCGGGACTTCCCAGCATTTCAAAAGACACCCAGTTCTTCTGTAACGCTCCGGCCGGCGACGGCCAGTTCACCATCCCCTCGCAGGTGTTCGCGCTGCTTCCCCCTGCCGGCGTGGGGTCCAACGGCTTGCCGGGCACCGATTTCATCGTTGCGCTGATCACCCCGGGAACCTTCAGCGCGCCGGGACTCGACTACGGAATCCTGTTCTCGAGCGTGACGGTGTCGACGGTGTTGGGGATCAACCCGTAGGGGGCTTGGTGAGCAGGCGGCATCTTAGTCCAGCAATCCGAGCTGCCGTTCGAGCGCGCGGAATCGCGCATCCTGGCGCATGCGATCGAACGCCCGCTCCACTTTCAGCATCAAAATTGTGGGCTCGCGTACATCGGCCGCCTTCTGCAGGTAAGCCATGGCCTGATCGTTATCGCCTCGGACCGAGTAAATCATGGCCACGGTGTAGGGCGAGAGGTAGCCCGGCGGATGGCCGCTCAGAATCTCCTTGAATTCCGGCGCCACGCGTTCCTCATGCCCGCAAAAACCGTCGGCGGTGAGAGCGCTGATGTGCGCGTAGGGCGACTGCGGAAAGGTGGTGAGCAGCTTCTGGCTGCCGCTCACGATGGCTGGGCAATCCCCCTGGTACAAGGCGATGGAACCGGCCAGCACGAGCGCCACGAAATTGGTGGGCGACGCTTCGAGAATGCGATTTACCTTGCGTCGGGCTTCCGCATAATCCCGCTCGGCAATCGCCTCTTCCACCATGTTCAATTGGGGGCCGAGCGACAGAGGATCGAGTTCAGAGGCGATCTGCAGGTGCCGGCGCGATTCCGCGAAGCGCCCGCGCGTCATCAGGCACCAGCCGTAAATGTTTTCGGCCGACCCGTGCGACCCGCTGGCCAGGGTGGCGCGGAATTCATGTTCGGCGCGCGGCCAATCCCAATCGTCGGTATAGGTCAGCATGGCGAGCAGGCCGTGCGCGCCGCTGTTGGAAGGATCGAGCCGCAATGCGCTCGAGATATCCTGCCGTGCGTGCTCCGAGGCTTCGCGCGGCGATTCCACAAACAACGTGCTCAACTGCGACTCGCAGGAGCCCATCAGGACATACGGTTGGGCGTAGGACGAATCCTTGTGCACGGCCTGTTGCGACAGTTCGATGGCGTGTCGTGTGCTGGCGACGGTGCGAAGGTTGAACTCATAAGCGGCGCGCAGATAGAGATCGTGAGCTTCGGGATCTTCATTGGGCGGCGGCGTGACGGTGCCTGGCGCCAAGGGGTCGAGCTTCTCCCGCACCGCCTGGCCGATGCGCGCTTCCACCGAGGGCAGCTCCGCCGCGCCGGCGTCATAAGCCTCAGACCACAGATGATATCCGTCGCTCGCGCGAATCAACTGCGCCACCACGTGCAGTCCGTCACCGCGCCGCCCCACGCTGCCCTCCAGGATGGCGCGCGCCCCGAGCTTGCGGCCGACCTCGCGGATATCGGCGCTTTTCCCTTTGTACTGGAACGCCGACGTGCGCGCCACCACGCGCAGATCGGCCGATTGAGCCAGCGATTCGGTCACTTCCTCGCTGATGCCGTCGCCCAGATATTCACTGGCCGGGTCGCCGCTCAAATTGAGGAAGGGGAGCACGGCAATGGAGCGCGGCAGTGGCGGCGCGGTGCTGCGGAGGAGCCAGAGCCCTGTCGCTGCCACGGCGAGCGTAACGATGGCGGCGCCCGTCCACCTCCAGGCGGGGAGTCGGTGCTTCGCCGCAGGTTCGGGCTCCGTAACAGGTTCCGGCATCTCCGCCACGGCGTCGCGGAAAACGAAGGTCGGCCGGTAGCTGCCCTTCGGGATTTCGATGAGCACCGGTTCGCTCGCGCCGGCTTGGCCGTAATATTCCTGCAGCCGGGAACGCAGCCGTCCCATTTCCACCCGTACCAGGGAATCCACTTGCGGATCGTAATCCGGCGCCCGTTCGAAGACTTCAGTGGCGATCACCAGCTCTTTGAGGGAATCGGGCCGCCCTTGGAGAACCTCTTCCACCAGGTAACGCAGCAGGCGTGCGCGCCGGTTCGCACCCTGGAACCCAGGGCTGGCGAGGATGCGCTGCAACTGCGCCCGGACTTCGGTGTGCTTGACGAATTCCGCGCCGTTCGCTTTCTGCCGCATGGGACCCAGGTTCAGGTTCAGGTTCAAGTATAAAACGGGAGCTTCGGCAAAATGGGCCGGCAACGCGTGCTATAGGCCGCGGGCTCAGGGTAACGCTTATCGGCTATACTTCTTGTCGAATTTATTGCGCGGATTATCGATCTCGAACGAGCCGTCTTTCTCGGCCGTCACCTTGAGCCATACTCCCTGACAGACCTCGTCGATATTGGCGACGAACGGGTCGGCCGAATTGTGCTCCTTGCCGGCCGGTACCGAGTAATGCAACTGCCAGATGTCCCCCATGCCCGGGGTATCGTGGATCACTTGCCATATATCCGGCGATCCGCCCTTGTGCGAGCCGTTATTCATGATGGCCGTCTGGGCGTGCAGCGCATGCACTAATGCCGGCGAGTTCGACTGCTCACCACCGTGGTGCGACACCATGAAGAGGTTCACCGTACCGAGCTTGTTGACGGGACAGACCAGCCCGTACTCCTTGTCCTCAGTGAGGTCTCCCAGGTCGACCGCGCGGAAGGCGCCATAGGTCACCACCATGCCGATGGACTGGGCGTTTTCGGTCTTATCGGGCGCGGGCTGCTTCCAGCCGTTGCAATCCGGATTCGGCTGGCCGGCGCCGGGCAGCGGCGTGGGGATCAGGGCGCCGGCGGAGGAGACGATCTCCACGTCCAGCCCCTTGATGGGCAACTTGTCGCCGGGTTTGACCATCAGATGCTCGCCCTTGTCGCGGAAGCGCTTGTATTCACCGAAGAGCACTTCGGCATCCTGGCCCGTGTCGGTGTCAGGCCCGTGGTCCACGAAGGTGCGGATCTTCATCTTCTCCGCCAGTTGCGGCACGCCGCCCACGTGGTCGGAGTGGTAATGCGTGATCACCAGGAAATCGATCTTCTTGACCCCCGCTTTTTTTGCGGCGGCGGCGATGCGCTCGGCGTCGCGGTGGTTGTGTCCGCTAAACCCGGCGTCCACCAGCATCGATTCGCCCGAGGGGGTCACCCAGAGGGTCGCCTTGCCTCCTTCCACGTCGATGCAATAGATTTCGAGTTTGCCGGCGGCGGCGAGCGCGGTGGAAAGTGCCGCCAACAAAACGGCGAGGCGTAGCGTCCTCATGTCCGGAATGTTAGCATGGCCGGGTAGCCCGGGGATGCGATTGTGCTTGCCGGAACAGAACTGCCTCGCATAACGTAGAGACAGATAGATGCCATTTTGCAGCCAGTGCGGGAACCAGGTTGGGGAAATGCAGCCCTATTGCCGGCAGTGCGGCGCGGCGCAGCCCGTCTCCCCGTCGGCGGGCCCGCCACCCCCGCCGCCTGGGTCGCCGTTCGGGCCGCCATTCGGTCCACCGAATCCCCACGATCCGCTATCCAGCATTTCGCCGCGGACGGCTTCGATCCTTTGTTATGTGCCCGGTATGGGTTGGATTGCTGCCATCATCGTGCTGGCGTCGCAGCGTTTCCGCCATGTTCCGGCAGTCCGCTTTCACGCCTTCCAGGGCTTGTACCTGTTTGTCGCGTGGCTCATGAACGATCAGGTACTGAAGTGGGCGCTCATGCCGGTATCGCACTTCCATCTGCACGATCTGGTGAGCGCGATCCTGCTGGTGATGTCGATCTTTATGATGGTGAAGGCCTCGCACGACGAGACCTACTCGCTGCCGGTCTTCGGCGACCTGGCGCACCGTTCGATGTCCGAGAATTAAGAGTCTATCGCGGTGGGACCGCAAGCGAGCGGTCCGGTGCGACTACTTAATCTCCAGGATGTCTTTCTCTTTGGTCTTCGATGCCGCGTCGATCTTGCCGATATAGGCGTCGGTCATCTTCTGGATCTCGTCGTGCGCCTTCTTATCCTCGTCCTCAGTGATCTTCTTGTCCTTGAGGAGTTTCTTGGAGGCTTCGTTGCCCTCGCGCCGCACGTTGCGGAGCGCCACGCGATGATGTTCGGCGGCGGCGTGTACCTTCTTCACCAATTCCTTGCGGCGTTCTTCGGTGAGCGGCGGAATGGGCAGGCGGATCATCTTGCCGTCGTTTGCCGGATTGAGACCCAGGTCGGAAGTGCGAATGGATTTCTCAATCGGACCGATCTGCGATACGTCCCACGGCTGGATGGTGATCATCGAGGGCTCCGGCACGTGCAGGTTGGCTACCTGGTTGAGCGGAGTCGGGGTGCCGTAGTAGTCCACCCGAATATGGTCCAAAAGCGACAGGCTGGCGCGCCCTGTCCGAATCGCGGACATGTCGTGCTGCAGGTCGCTGAGCGCCTTCTCCATGCGCGTCTTTACGTGGGTTTCCACATCTTTGGTGGAATTGAACGCCGTACTACTGGTTGCTTCCGGCTGCTGTTCGGTTTTCATGGCTGATCTCCTAGTGAATTACCGTGCCAACGGATTCACCCATCGACATTCGCATTATATTGCCAGTGGTAGTCAAATTGAAAACAATGATGGGGAGCTTGTTGTCCCGGCACATCGCCACAGCGCTGGCGTCCATTACGGCAAGTGCCTTGGCAAGTACTTCCAGGTAAGTGACTTCCCGGTATTGGACGGCGTCGGCGTATTTCAGCGGGTCCTTGTCGAAAACGCCGTCGACGCGGGTCGCCTTGGCGATCACCTCAGCCTTGATTTCGAGGGCGCGCAGGGTAGCAGCAGTGTCGGTGGAGAAGTAGGGATTGGAGGTGCCGGCGGCGAAAATCACGATGCGGCCCTTTTCCAGGTGGCGGATCGCACGTCGGCGGATATAGGGCTCGGCCACCTGGTGCATTTCGATGGCGCTCATCACGCGGGTAGGGATGCCGATCTGTTCGAGAGCGTCGGAAAGGGCCAGGGAGTTGATCACCGTGGCCAGCATGCCCATATGGTCAGCGGTAACGCGGTCCATTTTGAGGGCGGCAGCAGCCACTCCTCGGAAGATGTTCCCGCCGCCCACTACGATGCCGATTTGTACGCCCGCAGCGGCCACATCGGCCACCTCGCGCGCCAACGACTTCACTCGTTCGGGATCGATACCGAATGAGGCGCCGCCGGCCAGCACCTCCCCACTCAATTTCAGGAGGACGCGTCGGAAAGCGGACATTATTGCGCTGCTGGAACCGGGTCGGCTTGCTCCTGACCCGCTTCGGCCGCCGCGACGTCGCCCACTTTAAAGCGGACGAAGCGCGAAATGGTGATGTTTTCGCCCAATTTGGCGATCTTCGTTTTCACCAACTGATCCACCGTGAGGGTAGCTTCCTTCACAAATGGCTGGTCGAGCAAGCAGACCTCTTCGAAAAACTTGGCGATGCGGCCTTCGATAATCCTGTCCAGAATCTTCTCGGGCTTACCTTCGAGCACGGCGCGGGCGCGAGCGATTTCACGCTCTTTGCCGAGCACTTCCTCGGTGACATCTTCCTTCTTGATGAAGCGCGGGTCGGCAGCCGCAATGTGCATGGCAATATCGTGCACCAGTTCGATAAAGTCGTCGGTGCGGGCCACGAAATCCGATTCGCAGTTGACTTCCACCAGCACGCCAAGCTGGCCGCCGTGGTGGATATAGCTACCGATCAGACCCTGCTTGGTAGCACGCGAGGCCTTCTTGCCGGCGGACGCAATGCCGTGCTTGCGCAGCACCACTTCGGCGTCGGCGATATCGCCCTTGGCTTCCACCAGGGCTTTCTTGCATTCCATCATCCCCGCGCCGGTGCGCTCGCGGAGTTCTTTTACTAGTGCCGCAGTAATTTCCGCCATATTATGCTCTTCTCTTAGAGAACCTGGCCGCGGATAGAACGCCGATGAACGCTGATGGGGTGTTAGTCTTCATCTGCGCTTCTCGACGTTCATCTGCGGCTGATCCAGCTTTACGATTAGTGTCCGCTCTCGGTGGCCGCCGGCTCCGGGGCCGGTTCGGCGGTCTCGGAAGCGGGGCCCTTGCGCGGCGCCGTCTGAGCCGGCTCTTCCGCCATGCTCATACTCTCCGCCATGATTTCTTCGGCATACTTGGGGTCCACATACTGCGCGTACTCCATCATCATGCCTTCGCCCGCCGGAGTTTCGTCCTGCACGATCTTGTCGGCGGTGAAATCCTGCTCGGTGGCCAGGGCGCGCCCTTCCACTACCGCGTCGGCGATCTTGCTGGCGAACAGACGGATGGCGCGCAGCGCGTCATCGTTGCCGGGAATCACATAATCCACTTCGTCGGGATCGCAGTTGGTGTCGACGATCGCCACCACCGGGATACCCAGCCGCCGCGCTTCCTTCACCGCGATGGCTTCCTTGTTCGAGTCGATCACGAACAAGATATCCGGCAAACCGGGCATATCTTTGATGCCGGCCAGGTTCTGGTCCAGGTGCTTGCGCTCGCGCTCCAGCCGGATGACTTCTTTCTTGGGCCGGCCGGCGTATCCGCCTTCCACCGACGCCATTGCTTCCAGTTCCTTCAGCCGTTTGATGGACCGTTGGACCGTCAGCATGTTGGTCAGCAGGCCGCCCAGCCAGCGCTGGTTGACATAGTACATCTGGCAGCGTTTGGCCTCTTCGGCAATGGCCTCCTGCGCCTGACGCTTGGTGCCGACGAAGAGCACATTCTTGCCCGTTGCCGCCATCTCGCCCACGTATCGGGCCGCGTCCTTGAACATCTTCAGGGTTTTCTGAAGATCGATAATGTAGATGCCGTTACGTTCGCCGAAGATATATTCCTTCATCTTCGGATTCCAGCGCTTGGTCTGGTGCCCGAAGTGAACGCCAGCTTCGAGCAATTCCTTCATCGATATTGCGGGCAAAAAAACCTCCTGTCGTTTACCCGTTTAATCGGCGCACGGCCCAAAGCGATATTTGTGCGCGAATGCCAACGGGAAACGTTTGTAGCCGCCGGGCGCATAGAGGCCCGCCGGGTAAGACCTATCGTTTGGAGAACTGGAACCGCTTGCGTGCGCCTTTTTGGCCGTACTTCTTCCGCTCGTGCTGGCGCGGGTCGCGGGTGAGCAAGCCGAGCTTCTTCAACCGTGACCGCAGTTCTGCGTTAAACTCCACTAAAGCCCGGGCGATGCCAAGACGGGCAGCGCCCGCCTGGCCGGCGACGCCGCCGCCATCGGCGAGGATCAGCAGGTCGAACTTCTCCATGGTTTCGGTGGCAGCCAGCGGCTGCCGCACCATGGCGCGCGCACTCTCGGTAGGAAAGTAGTTATCGAACGTGCGGTTGTTGACCTTGATCTCGCCCTTGCCGGGCCGCAAGAACACGCGAGCCACCGAAGTTTTCCGGCGGCCCGTACCCAAGTATTGAACTATCGTCGCTGCCACTAAACTTGTACCTCTCCGCTCACTTCACTGCCAGCGCAACGGGCTGCTGCGCTGCATGCGGGTGCTTGTCTCCCGCATAGACATTCAACTTGCGATACATCTGTTTGCCGAGCTTGGTTTTGGGAAGCATACCGAAAATGGCATCTTCCACCAAGCGCACGGGCCGTTCCGCCCGAACTCGCTTGAAGCTCTTCTCCACCAGTCCGCCGGGATATCCCGTGAAGTGGCGATAAACTTTGTCGGTTTCTTTGCGGCCCGTGACACGGACCTTATCGGCATTGATGACGATCACGTGATCGCCGGTATCCAGGAATGGCGTATAGCTCGGTTTGGTCTTGCCCATCAGCAGCATAGCTGCCTTGCTGGCCAGCTTGCCCAGAATCAGCTCCTGGGCATCGATGACATGCCAGTGCCGCACGATCGCATTCTTGGAGGGGAACTCGGTACTCATTGACACACGTCTCCAACTCTTCAGTTACAAAATATTTAGCTTACGGGTTTTCCGGGGCCATGTCAAATCGGGTTACAACGAATTCACGCGATCCTAACCGAACTAAACGCAACAAAATCTTGACATCCACTGCCACTCGTCGCATACTCCTATCAAGAATCTATGGGAAGATCCGACCGCGGCGAGCTCGTTCAGGGAACCCTCGACATGCTCGTCCTGAAAACTCTGGTTCGCGGCCCTATGCACGGGTGGGGCATCGCGCAGTCGATCCAGCAGATCTCCGAAGAAGTCCTGCGGGTGGAAGAAGGATCGCTTTATCCGGCGCTGCACCGCATGGAACTTGACGGGCTGATCGATGCCGAATGGGGGCAATCGGAAAATAAGCGCCGCGCCAAGTATTATCGGCTCACTACCCGGGGGCTCAAAGCGCTGGACGAAGAGACGGCGCACTGGCAACAACTAGCCCGCGCCATCGCGCGCGTGATGGAGACCGCATGAGGAAATTCGCGAAACGGCTGGCCGCTCTCTGGCATCGCCACAGGCTGGACCGCGATCTGGAAGACGAACTGGCCTTCCATCTCGCCATGAACGCGCAACACGGCGGCCGGCCTTTCGGCAACACGACTGCCTTCAAGGAAGCGTGCCGCGACCTCTGGGCGTTCCCTACCCTAGAGGCCTGGTGGCACGATTTGCGCTTCGCTTTCCGCATGCTGGTTAACACTCCCCTGCTGACTGCAGCGGCGATTGTGGCGCTGGCGCTCGGCATCGGCGCCAATACCACCGTCTTCACGGTGGTGAGCAGCGCGCTGCACTTCGATATGGGGGTCGACCATATCGAACGCCTGGTGGCGCTGCATCCCGGCGAGGGACTCAACAGCCTCGATCCTGCCCTGCAGGCGCCTACCGATTTTCTGAATCTGCGCGGCCAGATCAAGACCGTCGATCACCTAGCCGCCTATCGCTTCTTCGCCGCTAATGTAAGCGACAGCCACGCTCTGCCCGAGCGCTTCTGGTGCGTGCAAATGACTCCCAGCGGGTGGGCCATGGTCCGCCAGCAGGCGATTCTGGGCCGCGGATTCGGTCCTGAAGATGAACGCGCCGATGCTCAACCCACGGTCCTGCTGACGCACAAAGTCTGGCAGAACCGTTACGGCGGCGACCCCGCCATCCTGGGCAAGACGATTCGGGTGAACGATGAGGAGCGGGTGGTGATTGGGGTGATGCCGGTGGGCGCGCAGTTCCCGGAAGACGCCGATCTCTGGACGCCGCTCACGCTGCGCGACGTTTCCGATCCCGTGGTCCGGCGTGAACTTCTGGTGTTCGGCCGGCTGGCGCCGGGGGTGACACTGGCCGCCGCGCAAAGCGAAGTCAACGGTGTCGCAAAGCGTTCGATCGCTTCGCAGGTGAACGGCCCGGTGGTGCGCGTTCGATTATTCCTCGAAATGATCGGCGTCTACCAAGTGCGGCCGGTGCTGATCGCCATGGTGTTCGCGGTAGGATTTGTGCTGCTCATCGTTTGCGCGGATGTCGCCAACCTGCTACTGGCGCGGGCAGCGGCGCGAGCGCGCGAGATCTCCATCCGTATCGCTATCGGCGCGGGGCGCGCGCGCATTGTCCGCCAGCTTCTGGTGGAAAGCGTGCTGCTGGCCACTGCCGGGGGCGTGGGAGGCTGGCTGGTGGCGCTCGCCGGCCTGCACTGGTTCGATGCGATGTCGTCGCAGGGACACAGGCCCTCGTGGATGCACTTCTCGATGGACGCGCACGTCTTCGCTTACCTGGCGGCCATCTCGATCGGGGCGGGCATCCTTTTCGGACTCGCGCCCGCGCTGCAACTGGCGAAGGTCGACGTGATCGGCGCGATTAAGGATGGCGGGCGCGGCGCGCAAGGTCCGCGTGGGCGAAAGCTTGCCGGTATGCTGGTTGGCATTCAGATGGCGCTATGCGTGGTGTTGCTGGCGGCGAGCGGTCTACTGATTCATAGCACCGTCAAACTGTACAACGCGCCACTCTCGGTGGACGCATCGCATGTGCTCACCATGCGGCTCGATCTTCCGGCGGCCAAATATTCCAGCCCGGACCGCGTGAACGCCTTCTATGCGCAATTGAAGGCCGCGCTCACCAGCGTTCCGGGAGTCACGCGCGTCACGCTCGGTTCGCACATCCCCATGCTCGGTTTCCGCTACACCCGGGGACAGGCACAAGGAGGCACCGCGCAACAACTCGCCGTCATCACGGCCGGCGAGGATTACTTCCGCACGTTCGCGATCCGCATGCTGCGCGGGCAAGCCGGACGGGGGCAGGCGGTGGTCAACGAGAGTTTCGCGTTGAAATACTGGCCGGGCGAAGATGCCGTCGGGAGACGCGTCCAGGTGGGCGGACGGTCATTCGACGTCAGCGGCGTCGCCGCCGATGTCCAGGCGGACGTGATGCACCCGCTCGATCGCTTCGCGATGGTTTACCTTCCGTTCGACGGCGACCCGCACGCCTCCGTATTTGTGATGGCGCGCACCGCAGTGGCGCCGGGAAGGCTCATCGAAATATTCCGGCGCACCGTGCAGGGGCTGGATGCGAATCTTCCGGCGCAGGATGTGACGCCGCTTGCCGACCGCATCGCGCTGCAACGCCTGAACGTGTCGTCATTCAGCCTGCTTTTCGCCATTTTCGCGGCCATCGCGCTGGCGCTTGCGTGGGTGGGACTGTACGCGGTCGTCGCGCAAGCGGTCAGCCGGCGCACGCAGGAAATCGGCATTCGCATGGCGATGGGAGGAACGCGGCGCGATATCTTCGCGCTGGTCGTCAAACAGGGCATGCGGCAGGTGGCATGGGGATTCGTTGCCGGGATTCCGCTGGCGCTGGTGGTCTCTCGCGCGCTCAGCCGCCAACTGGTCGGCGTTTCCCCGCTGGATCCGGCGACCTATGTGGGAGTGGCGGTCGTGTTAGGTCTCGCCGGTTTTCTCGGTAGTGCGATTCCGGCGCGCCGCGCCGTACGGGTGGACCCGCTGGCGGCGCTGCGGTACGAATAGTCGGGCAGAAACTGTCCAGCGAACCGTGGGGAGAAATCTCTGCTCCCAAGCCATCGGTTCGGGCACCAGGCAGATACGGCTGGTTCATTGTGTCATGACCCGATAGACACTCCCCGGGTACAACTGGTTGGCGCGGGAATTCTCTGCCCGATAGAGCACGCACACGGTGGCGCCTGGTTCGAGCTTGAAAGACGTGCGATCGCGCCCGGCGACAATTGTGCCGTCGCGCGTGCGAAATCGATAGCGCGCCGCATATCCGTTCTTTACCCGCAAGCTGCGAACGACTACGCCCGGCGCCGGCGTGCCCTCCGCCACCATTTGCGAATGACGGCGAAGATTCCACAACAGCAGTCCGGCGCCCACCGCCAACATGGCTGGGAAGACGTATTGCATCCAGACCGGCGTGGCGCCTTCGTCCCACAAAGCCGGATGATTGATGGCTGGATTGGAGGGCAGATACCGAATCGGAGTGAAGCCGGCCTTGCGAATGGCGGGCCACACGTCCGGGGGCACCGATGCCTGGCCGCGCAGACGCACCCCATTGACCGTGAAGTAATACCCCACCATGGCCTCGCGCCCGCGATTCCGGCGCCACAGCATCGTGATCTCGCCTTTCGCCTCCGCGCCTTGCGTTCGCAGCACTTGATTCTGCTGCTCCGACTGCACCTGCTGGTTATGCATCCACACGTGCACAGGAACTATGGCCAACAGGAAGACAATTGCCAGCGCCATCATGAATCGGCCGCGAACCGTCAGTTGCGTTTCGCGCGGTGTGGCGCGCCGCAGTTCGGCGGGCGCCGTCCAATTCTCCGGAATCGGGAACTGCGGGTCCATGGCGTGCCTCTCGATAGGCAGCGTACCAGATTGCCTGCGTCCATTGCGTTACGATCAGAACATCTCCACCGGACACAAAGACAACCTGCGTGTGGTGCTGGTCTCCACCCGCAATCCGCTCAATATCGGTGCCTCGGCGCGCGCCATGGCGAACTTCGGATTCTCGCGGCTGCGCGTGGTCAATCCCTACGACGTGGCCTTTCGCGAGGCGCGCTCCGCGGTGGGCGCGGCGCCGCTGCTGCAGGCTGCCGAGGACTTCACCAGCATCGCCGGGGCGGTGGCCGATTGCCATCTGGTGGTGGGCACCACGTCGGTGGGCCATCGCGAATTGCAGCACCCGCTGCGGCGTCTGGAGTTGGGCGCGCGCCAGATCAATCGAGCGCTGGCGCAAGGGCCGGTGGCGCTGTTGTTCGGGTCGGAGAAATTCGGTCTGAATAACGACGACATCAGCCACTGCCACTGGCTGATGCGGATACCCACCGAGCCGCGCGATCTCTCCATGAATCTCGGGCAAGCGGTAGCGCTATGCCTCTACGAACTGGCGCGCGACCCGAAAGCGGCCACCGCCAAACCGCCCCGGACCACCGCCCGCGCCGCCGCCGGAGAGACCGAACAGGTGACCGTCATGCTGCTCGAGATCCTGCGCAAGAGCGGCTACGTCAATCCGGTAACGGAAACTTCCACCGACGAAAAGGTGCGCCGGTTGGTGCGCCGGCTGGAGATCGGCGAGCGCGACGCTCCGGTGCTGATGGGAATGCTGCGGCAGATTCTGTGGAAGCTCGGGTCGTGAGATTGGCGATCGGCCACTACTCCACCCGGTACAGAGTGAGCGGATAGAGCGAATTGCGATTTGGATGGCGCGGCATATAAAGGACGCAGACGTGTGCCCCCGCTTCATACCCGCGGTCCGATTGATCGCGCCCGCTGACCACCGCGCCCTCGGCCGTGCGGAAACGGTAGCGCACTCCCCATCCGGTTTTCATCTGGTACGAAAGCGACACGATACCGGGCGCCGGCACTCCATATGCCGCCAACTGCCCGCGGCGCATCACGACGATAAGCAGACAAAGGCTGATGGCTGCCGGAATCGATGGCAAACCGATCGCCACCCACATCGGGACAGTGCTCTCTTCCCACGCTGACGGATGATTCACCGCCGGGTCTGAGGGCACGTACCGGACGGGCAGATCGGCGCCGATTCGCATGCTGTCCCATACGCGCAGGGGAACGTCGCAATCGCCTTGCACGCGCTTGCCTCCGGCGCTGAATACGTAGGTCACAACCTCCGACGAGCCGCGGCCCTTGGTATGCCAGAGACGGATGATTCTGGCCGTGGCATCCTGCCCGTGCAGGCGCAGATTATCGTTGGTGTCGCCTGACTGACGCTGCGCCATGTGGAAGGCGGTAAACGCGAAGACCGCCCCCGGCATCAGCGCCAGCGCAAAGATGAAGGCGAATACTCCGCGCGGCGTGAGATGCTTCTTGCGCGGCAGCCCGCCGGCGAGTTCCCGCGGCGGCATCCAGTTTTCAGGAAATCCGTCCATGCCCTGAGGGCAGCGTAACAGATTCCGGCCGCTTTACCGGCGGCCCTTATGCTTCGACGCGATGGGCTGTTGCGCCAATTGTTTTTTCACCGAGAGGAGCAGTTGCTGGCGCTGTTGCGGCGTCATTTTCTGGAGCGCCATCGCCAACCGCTTCCGGTCCTTGCGCTTCATGTGCTTGATCGCCGTGGTGAGCTGCTGTTGCTCGCCGGCGGTCAGGCTGACGGCGGCGGGCGCCTGGGTAGGGGCGCTCATCTTTCTACCCTGCGGCACACCTGTGATCCCCGGACGCTGCATGGAGATCTGCGCGAACGCCGGGCTGGCCGCCAGCGCGGCAAACATCAGGGGCACGATGAGCTTGAGAGTCACGCCGCGAGCGATGCAAATCGCCAGCCATTCAGCGGTCGACTGTTTTCAAGAGGATACGAAATTTACCCCGCGTCACCCGCCAGAACGGTGCCGCTATCCGTCAAATTCCTGACGCTCTTGCGGGCATTTCCCTGCCGGTGGTAACATGCCTCCATCCCCGCGAATCAGGGCGGACACCAATGTCGGAACGCTCACTTCACTGGGTCGAAGGTTGGGAAAGCGGCCAACCGGCCAGGACGCCTGAGGAACGGCGGCGCCTCGACATCCTCTTCAGCCTTACTTACGAAGAACTGCGGCGGCTGGCTGCCGTCATCCGCCGCGGCGACCCCTGCATGACCCTGAACACCACTGCGCTGGTGAATGAAGCCTGGCTGAAACTGGCCGGTTCGCCCGGTTTCTCTCCGGTTTCGCGCCTGCACTTCAAACGGATCGCGGCACGGGCCATGCGGCAATTGCTGATTGAAGCGGCGCGCCGCCGGTCGGCCGGCAAACGCGGGTCGGGCGCTCTGCCCATCGCACTCGACGACATTGCCGGCGACGTTGCCGGAGACGCCGAGGAACTCCTGGCCCTGGATTCCGCGCTGGAGGAATTGGCGCAGGTGAATCCGCGCCAGGCGCAGATGGTGGAAGCGCGCTTCTTCGGCGGGCTGGACGCGGCCGAGACCGCCGCCGCCCTGGAAGTTTCCGAAGCCACGCTGCAGCGCGACTGGCGTGCCGCCCGCGCCTGGCTTTCCGGCCGTTTGCGGCACTCGCTCTGAGTCTTTTCGACGTACCATGGAGGGTCGATGGAGCAAACGCGCTGGGAACTGCTTCAAACGCTCTTCCACGACACCGCCGACAAACCCGCAAACGAACGACTGGCCTATCTGACCACAGCCGCCGGCGACGATCGCCAGCTCATCGACGAAGTGCTGGCAATGCTGGAGGAGGACGCCAGTTCTACGCTGCTGCTCGATCAGGATGTCGGTCAGGTGGCCGGCCGCCTGCTGGCCCGCCCGGACCGCCCGGAGTTCCAGCACGATTTCGGCCCCTACCAACTGCGTGAACTGCTCGGCGAAGGCGGCATGGGCGTGGTCTACCTGGCCGAACGGGCGGACCTGGGCAGCGTGGCCGCCATTAAAATTCTGCGCGACGCCTGGATGTCGCCGGCCAGGCGGGAACATTTCGCACGGGAACAGCGCACCCTGGCGCAGCTCAACCATGCCTCCATTGCCCGTCTTTACGATGCCGACACCCTGCCCGACGGCACGCCGTGGTTCGCCATGGAGTACGTGGATGGCGTGCCGCTCACGCAATTCTGCCGCGATCACACCAACACCGTCTCCGAACGCCTGCGCCTCTTTCGCGCCGTCTGTGAGGCGGTGGACTATGCCCACCGCCGCGCCGTCCTGCATCGCGATCTCAAGCCTTCCAACATTCTGGTGAAGCCCGACGGCAGCGTTCGCCTGCTCGATTTCGGGATCGCCAAACAGCTCGATCCGGACGCCGATGCGCATCTGCACACGCGCACCGCGTTGCGCTTCATGACGCCCGCTTACGCCGCACCCGAGCAGATTCGCGGCCAGAGCGCCGGCATCCAGACCGATGTCTACTCGCTGGGCGTCATCCTCTACGAGTTGCTTGCCGGCCGCCCGGCCTTCGACCCCGCCGATCGCTCGGCGGGCGAACTGGAACGTATGATTCTGGAGCGTGAGCCGGAACGGCCCTCGCTCGCCCACCGCGGGACACTGCGCGCCGGCAAATCGCAATGGGCCGATCTGGATGTGCTCTGCGGCGCCGCCATGCATAAGGACCCGGAGCGGCGCTACCGTTCGGTGGAAGCGCTGATCCGCGACCTGGACCATTACTTCAAGGGCGAGCCACTGGAATCGCGGCCCGATACCCTCGCTTATCGCACTGCGAAGTTCGTCCGCCGCAATTCACGCGCGGTGATCGCCTCCACGGTGGCGCTGCTGGCGGTGGCGACGCTGGTGGTGTTCTTCGTGGTGCGGCTGGCCTCCGCCCGCAATACCGCGCTGCTGCAGGCGGAACGCACCAGGCGGATCCAGGGCTTCATGTTCAACCTGTTCGATGGCGGCGACAAAGATGCCGGACCGGCCGAGGATCTGCGTGTGGTGGCGCTGGTGGATCGCGGCCTGGCGGAGGCGCAGTCGTTACGGGCCGAACCCGCGGTGCAGGCCGAACTATACCAGACGCTGGGCGCGCTCTATCAGAATCTGGGCAAATTCCCGCAAGCCGATAACTTGTTGCAATTGGCCCTGGACCAACGCGCGGCACTGCTCGGCCGTCGTACGCCTGGCGTCAGCGGCGTGGACGTAGCCGAAAGCCGGATCGCCCTTGGGCTGCTGCGCGTCGACCAGGCCCGGCTCGATCAGGCGGAACAGTTCGTCCACCAGGGAGTCGACACCATCCAGCATGATTTGCCAGCGTCCGACCCCGCCGTGCTCAAGGCCGCCACAGCGTACGGGAAAGTGCTCGAAGTGCGTGGCGAGTATGCCAAAGCGATCGCCTTCATGGAGCAGGCCATCAACTCGCGCAGCGCCTCCGCACCCAATTCGCCGGAGTTTGCCGATGCCCTGAACGAACTCGCCAGCAATCATTTTTACGCCGGCCATTACGACGTGTGCGGCGCCATGTTTCAGCGCGCGCTCGACATGCATCGCGGGTTCTACGGCGACGGCCATCCCAAGGTGGCGGAAGACCTCATCAATTTGGGCGCTACCCGAATGGAGCACGGACTCTACCAGGATTCCGAAAGGTACGATCGCGAGGCGGTCGCCATCGACGAGAAGTATTACGGGCCCGACCATCCTCAGACGGCGTCTGCGCTCACCCAGTTGGGGCGCGCGCTTTATTACGGAAAACATGCCGACGAGGCGGCGGGGCTGTTGCGCCGCGCGCTCGCCATTCAAGAGCGAGTGCACGGCCCGGTGCATCCCGCGGTGGCGTCCGCATTGAATGAATTGGGCAGCATCGCCACCGTCAGCGGGCATTACGCCGACGCCGAGGCGGACTTCCAGCGCATGGTGGACATTTACCGCGCGGTCTACCACGACCATCATTATTTGATCGGGACGGCAGAATCGAATCTGGCCACGGTGTACACCAACGAGAAACAGTATGCGCGCGCCGAGGCTCTGTACCGCGAGGCCATCGGGCGCTTCGGCGATACTCTCCCGCCGAATCATTCCAGCATCGGTATCGCACGCATCAAGCTGGGCCATGTGCTGCTGTTGGAGAATCGCGCGGGCGACGCGGAGCCCGAACTGTCGGCCGGCTATGCCATCCTGAAACCGAAAATGAGCGCTACGGCGAGTTGGCTGGTGAGCGCGCGCAAAGACCTGCGGGCGATTTATACGGCGCAGGGACAGCCCCGGCGCGCCGCGGAGTTCGCGGACCCGCCCGCCACGGCTGCCACGGCGCACTGACATTTGCGCGGCGACTGCGTCAGAATCGTCATCGCCCGCATCAAGTTCGGGCCTACCGTGCTGTCGGAGAATTGCGCTGGCGAGGTTTGAGCCCCAACTTTCGGCTGGCCACGGCAAGCCGACTGGTAAGCGCGCGCATACATCGCAGGGACAATCGCAGCGCGCCGCCACGGTGGCGGAACCGGCCGCTAGCGCGCCCTGAGAATTGCGTGGCGATTGCCGTGCTATAAAGGTCCAGCGTGAAGATGTTTCTGGCGATCGCGGGCATGGTGGCAATCGCCTTCCTCTGGCCGCGTCCGGCCGATCCCCTGCCGGGCTTCCCGCATGTTTTCCTGTGGGCGTGGGAACGGCCCGAAAACCTGGAGTTTCTCGATCCGCATGCCGCCGGGGTAGCGTTTCTGGCCCGCACGGTGTGTCTGGGCGGCGGCAGCGTGTCGGTGAAGCCGCGTTTGCAGCCGTTGCGCTACTCACCCGGTACGGTGTTGATGGCGGTAGTCCGAGTAGAGCCACGGGATTCCAGCCTGCCGCCTGCCGATGACGCCGCGGCAGCCATCGCCGACGCCGACGCCATCCCCGGCGTGCGCGCCTTGCAGGTGGATTTCGACGCCACGCTCTCGCAGCGCGCTTATTACCGCGAACTGTTGGGCGATGTGCGCCGCCGCATTCCGGCATCGATGCCGATTTCGATGACCGCCCTCACCTCGTGGTGCCAATCGGATGGCTGGATCGGCGGCCTGCCGGTGGTGGAGGCTGTTCCCATGCTGTTTCGAATGGGACCGGGCGAACGGCCGGCGCGCACCTTCCGCCCGGCGCTCTGCCAATCGAGCGCGGGAGTCTCGCTCGACGAACCCTTGCGCCAACCGCCAGCGGCCGCTCGTCTTTACCTGTTCAATCCGCAGCCGTGGACTGCGTCCACTTACCGGGCCGCGATTCGCGAGGTACGCAAATGGCACTGAGAATGACAGCCCGACTTCTGATCGTGCTGTTGATGCTGGCAGTCCCGCTGGAGTTGCCGGGATGCGGCCCGTTCCTGCCGGAGGCAGCCTTCCATCTCAACGTCGATCCCGAAGCGCCCGCGGATTTCGCCAACGGCAAGCTCGGCATCCTGCAGCCGACGTACGAGCGCCTGTATCAGGTGATCGCCTATCGCTATCTCATAGGCGTAGGGCTCAATCCCGACGAGCAGCAGGCGATTTCGCCCGGCCCTCACGAGGCGGTTCTGACGGCCGGGCCGTCCGACCCCTGGCTGGCTGCGCGCAACCAGGTGCCTGGCGTCAAACCGGTGCACGATATCGACGCCTACCGCGAGATCAACAAGCCGAATTTCTACGGCAGCTATCTCAACTGCAATGACGACGCCTTCCGAACCGCCGCCATAACGCTGGCGCGCTTTCGCGGCAAGCCGGGCGAAATGGACTGGATCGCCGCGCAGGATACCGTGTTCGCCGATTGCTCGCACGACGCCGCAATTCCACCGCCGGCCCGGCTGCCGGAATTGAGGGCCGATCGCGCCTACCAGATCGCCTCCGCCAAGTTCTATTCCGAGCAATACGACGCCGCGCGCCAGGACTTCCAGACCATAGCCTCCGACACTTCTTCGCCCTGGCGCATCATCGCGCCCTATCTCGCCGCCCGCTGCCTCATTCGCTCCGGCAAATGGGACGCCGCGGTGGGTGAACTGCAGCACATCGCCGCCAATCCCGCACTAGCTCGTTGGCATGCGTCCGCCGTGGGCCTGTTGAATTACATTCGCGTGCGCCAGCATCCGGCCGAACGCATGCATGAACTGGCGCTCGCGCTGGTCCAGCCGAACTCGCAGGCGAGCGTCGCGCAGGACCTTACCGATTACCGCACGCTCTTCGACCGGAACGTGAAGCCCAGCGAGGATGACGATCTGACCTCGTGGATCCTCAGCTTCCAGGCTGGTGGGGCCGGCGCGCTAGAGAAATGGCGCGCGCGTCGCACCGATCCGTGGCTGGTGGCGGCGCTACAGGCGGCCGGCCCGAAAGACGCCTCCGTGCCCGAATTGCTGGCCGCCGCCTTCGCGGTCAAGCCCGATTCTCCCGCGTACATCACCGTCAACTACCAGCGCGTCCGTCTGATGCCCAGCGACGCTGCCCGCACTCTCGCCGATCAGGTGCTCCAGGTCGATATGCCCGTTTCCGCGCTCAATCAATTCCGCGCCGAACGCATGAGATTGGCGCGAAATTTCGATGAGTTCCTGCGCTACGCCCCGCGCACTCCCGTGGATTCCGATGCTAAGGGTCTCGACCTGCTCGATGACGATTCCGCCACCATGCTCGATCGCGCGGTGCCGCTGGCGCTGTTGAAACAGGCCGCCGCCGGCACGCAACTTCCGGAAGCTACGCGCCGGAGTTTGCAGCGAACGGTTGCCATTCGATCGCTCGTGCTGGCCGGCTCGCCCAATTTCGACGATGTTTTCCGTCTGCTCAACTCGCCCGGTGGCAGCCCATTCGTGCGCTCCGGGTACGGACGATATACACAGAATCCGGCGGCGATCGATGATTTCCGCGACAACTGGTGGTGTGCCGCCTCCGGCACCTCGGCATGGCGTCCACCACAGGAGCGGCAGGAGTCGCCGGCTGTCGTGGCGGATTTCCTCCCCGAAGCGGATCGCCAGCAGGCTGCCGCCGAATGGCGGAAACTGGCCGCGCTCCCCGCCGGTCCCGATTGGCTGGGCGCGCAGACTCTCGCCTTCGCCGCGCAGCATCCTCAGGATCCGCGCGTGCCGCCGGCGCTCTATCTGGTGGTGCGCGCCTCCCGCTATGGATGCACTGACGACAAGACGGGCGACTTCTCCCGGCGCGCTTTCGATCTGCTGCATCGCCGCTATCCCAGTAGCGAATGGGCGAAGAAGACGCCGTACTGGTATCGCTGACCGCCGATCTTCCTCTTGACAATCTAGATGAGCATAGCTAGATTATCGAGAGGAGTCATAAATGCCCGAAAAGACCGGCGCGCTGGTGCAAGGCACGCTCGACATGCTGATTCTGAAAACCCTCGCGCTCGAGCCCATGCACGGGTACGGCATCGCGCAGCGCATCGAGCAGATCAGCCAGGGCGTGTTCTCTGTCAACCCGGGGTCGCTTTTTCCCGCGTTCCGCCGCCTCGAACGTGAAGCCTGGATCAAGGCCATGTGGAAGCCCACGGACAACAATCGCCGCGCCAAGTACTATGCCCTTACGGCGCGAGGCCGCAAGCAATTGCAATCCGAGGCCGATACCTGGGGCCGCCAGAGCGCCGCCATCGCGCGCATCCTGGAAGCCTGTTAGCGAGCCGCTATGGCGATCTGGCACAGATTTCTCGGCGGACTGCGCGCCCTCATGCATCGCACCCGCACTGAGCAGGACATGGATGAGGAACTGCGCGCTTTCCTCGACGCTTCCACCGAGCGCCGGATGCGCGCCGGTATGCCGGAAGCGCAGGCCCGCCGGGCCGCGCGCGTGGAGATGGGCAGCGTGGAGTCTGTGAAGGAGGAAATTCGCGGCGCCGCCTGGGAAACCGCTATCGAAGCACTGTGGACCGACGTGCGCTATTCCGTACGCATCCTGATCAAGGCGCCGGTTTTCACAGCGGTGGTAGTGTTCACTCTGGCGCTCGGGATCGGCGCCAACACTGCTATCTTCAGCCTCATCGATTCGCTTCTGCTGAAGACGCTGCCGGTAGAAAAGCCGGAAGAACTGGCGCAGGTTTACGAGAGCGGCCTCACCAATCCGCTATGGGAACAGATTCGCGATCGCCAGGACGTATTCTCCGGCGCGTTCGCCTGGGGGTCCGATCTGTTCAATCTCGCACAGGGCGGCATCGTGCAGAACGCCGATGGATTCTGGGTGAGCGGCGATCTTTTTCGTACGTTGGGCCTCCATCCGGCGGCCGGCCGCCTGCTCACCGTGGATGACGATCGTCGCGGCTGCGCGGCCCTCGCGGTGCTGAGCTACGCCTTCTGGCAGACCCATGACGGCGGCGCCGCCAGCGCGGTGGGCAGCACGCTTTCGCTCGACGGCCATCCGTTTGAAGTGATCGGTGTGGCGCCCCGCGGATTCTATGGAGTGAGCGTGGGCGGCAAGTTCGACGTGGCTCTTCCGCTCTGCGCGGCGGCGGTGCTGGACGGTCCGCGGACACGGCTGGACCGCCGGAGTTCGTGGTGGCTGCGTGCCGCCGGCCGTGTGAAGCCGGGCATCGGACCGGCGCAGTTGAAAGCCAGGCTGGGGGCGCTCTCGCCCACGATTTTCGAAGCGGCCCTGCCGCAGGATTGGGACCCCAAGTCGCAGGATAACTTCCGCAAACGAGTGCTCAAGCCCGCTCCCATGGCCACCGGGCTCTCCGGTCTGCGGGAGGAGTATGAACAGCCGCTGCGAATCCTGATGGCGGTAGTCGGGCTGGTGCTGCTCATCGCCTGCGCCAATATCGCCAGCCTCCTGATGGCGCGCGCCGCCGCTCGCGGCAAAGAGATGGCGATGCGGCAGGCGCTGGGCGCTTCGCGGCTGCGTCTCATGCGCCAATTAATAGTGGAATGTGTGCTGCTGTCCTTCGCGGGTGCGGCGTTCGGGCTGTTGCTCGCTCGCTGGGGCGACAAGCTGCTGGCGATCTCGCTTTCCACGGTCAACCACCAGGTATTCTTCGACTTCGCCCTGGATGGCCGCGTGCTGGCCTTCACCGCGGCCATCGCCACCTTCACCGGGCTGCTGTTCGGCGTGGCGCCGGCATTGCTCGGCACGCGCACTTCGCTCACCAGCGCCATCAAGGCCAATCACGGGGGCGCCGGCGGACCGCGCACGCGCCTGCGCCTGTGGATTGTAGCCTCCCAGGTGGCGCTCTCGCTGGTGCTGCTGGTGGCGGCAGGCCTGTTGCTGCGCACCTTCCGCAATCTGGCCACCGCGGACATAGGTTTCGACCCCGATCGAGTCCTGCTGGTGAACGTCAACATGTTCACCGCCAAAGTCCCACCGGCCGACTTCACCGGCACCTACCGGCGCATCGCGGACGAGCTTCGCGCTCTGCCCGGCGTGGTTTCCTCCGCCCGCTCGCAGTTGACTCCGCTTGGCGATTCGACCTGGAACACCATCATTCATAGCGACGTGCCGCATGCCGTGGTGGGCGAAGACGATCTGGTCTACTTCAATCAGGTCGACCCCGCCTACTTCGCCACCCTGCGCACACCGCTGCTGGCGGGCCGTAATTTCACCAGTGCCGACTCCGCCCACGCCCCGGCCGTTGCGGTCATCAATCAAACGCTGGCGCGAACATTTTTCCCGGCCGTAAATCCCATCGGGCACACCTATCGCGCCGAAGGCGGCGGCCGCAAGCTGGATCCGCCGGTGGAAGTGGTGGGCGTGGTGACGGATGCCAAATACGAAACGGTGCGAGAAGGGACTCTGCCGACGATATTCCTGCCGCTTTCGCAAGGCGGCGATCTGCCCGTCGAGAGCTTCGAGGTACGGTCGGCGCTGCCGCCAAGCGTCATGGTCGCCGAGATCCAGCACGCCGTCGCGGCGGTGAATCGCGAAATCCCCATCGAAGTCCACACGCTTTCCGCGCAGGTGGAGCAATCCCTGACGCGCGAGCGCGTGCTGGCCCTGCTCTCGGCCTTCTTCGGCGCCGTGGCGCTGTTGTTGGCGACGATCGGACTATACGGTACGCTCACCTATCTGGTGGCGCAGCGCCGCACCGAGTTCGGAATCCGCATGGCGCTGGGCGCCACGTCACGCTCCATTCTCCAACTGGTGATGCGTGACGTGGCGATGCTGCTCTCTGTAGGAATCGCTGCCGGAATCGCCATGTCACTTGCTACCACCCAATTGCTGGGAGCGCTCCTCTTCGGAGTCGCTGCGCGCGATCCGCTCACCATGGCGGCCGGCGGAACGCTGATGGCCGCCGTCTCACTCACCGCCGGCCTGCTGGCCGCGCGCCGCGCCACCCGGATCGACCCTATGGTGGCGCTGCGGCAAGACTAAAGCAGCGCCGTCAACGTCCTCGGCCGGAGCTCTTCCAGCGGATTCTCCAGGGCATCCAGAACGATTCCCATACCTTTTCCGCGGACATCTTCGACTGTCCCTCGCGCCGCTCGTCGAACGAGATAGGATGCTCCGCGATGCTGCTGCCCGATCGCGCCAGCCGGTACTTCAGCTCCACCAGAAAGGCATAACCTTCCGAGGCCGTGTCGTCCACCGCGGCGCGCGCCAGCGCTTCGCTCCGAATGGCTGTAAAGCCCGATGTGGTGTCGCACAAGTTGAAGCTCAAGATCGCGCGCACGTAACGGTTGGCGGCACGGCTTAGCAGTCGGCGGCGCCAGTTCCAGTTGCGAACGCTTCCCCCGGCGGCATATCGAGACCCCACTACGGCATCACTCGTCGCCAGACGCTCCAGCATCTTGCCGATGGCCGCGGGGTCGTGCGAGAAGTCGGCGTCCATCGTCACCACCGCCCGGCACCACGGTTCCGCCAGCACCCGCCGGAAACCATCGCGATAGGAAGGCGCGAAGCCGCGGTTGGCGGTGCGTTCCAACAGCATCAGATTGGGGATCCGGCCCTGCATCTCGCGCACTACGGCGGCCGTTCCATCCGGTGAATGGTCGTCCACCACCAGAACATGGATGGCCGGGTAGAGATCGTACAAGGCAGGTATGAGTTTCGCGATGTTGTCGCGCTCATTAAAGGTCGGAGTGACTACCGCCGTATTTTCCGCTGTGAAGGATTGGGGCAAGAGCACTTCCACTCAGTATACTTTGCTCACCTCTCGCGATCCTCGACGCATATCCGCAGGAGTTCGGCCACCGTCCATGCCTGGGCGATACATCCGCGCGCCTCGTGCGGCGCATCGCCGTCGAATATCTCCGGCAACTGGCCCACGCCCTCGTCGCCGAGGTAGCGAATCAGGTTTGCGAGCCGCGCAGCAGCCTCCCGGCGCGCGGCCTGCGATTCGCCATTAACCGCGATATAAGCTCGCAGGAAAGGCCCCAGGAGCCACGGCCAGACGGTCCCCTGGTGGTAGGCGCTGTCGCGGCTGGCGGGGTCGCCCTCGCAACGCCCGCGATAATGCGGGTCCGTGGGAGCGAGCGTGCGGAGGCCGAAAGGCGTGAAGAGATGTCGATCCACGGTTGCCACCACGTGTGCGGCTATTTCAGGCGGCAGCATGGTGTGCGGCAGGCTTACTGCCAGAATCTGGTTGGGGCGGATGGCTGGGTCGCGCGCTTCGCCATCCACCGCGTCAAACAGGCAGCTATCGGGGGCATTCCAGAAGAGGGGCGCGAAACTGGCGCGCGCGCGCTCCGCCAGGTCGCCATAGTGCGCGCCCTCGGAATGATGCGCCAGCCGGCGCGAGAGGTCTTCCATTACGCGCAGCGCGTTGTACCAGAGCGCCTGGATTTCCACCGGTTTGCCGCAGCGCGGCGTTACGGCGCGGCCCTCCACGCGAGCGTCCATCCAGGTGAGTTGCGTGTTGGGGTCGCCCGCGGCGAGCAGGCCGTCGGCATCCATGCGAATGCCGTAGCGCGTCCCGCGTTCGTGCCACGCCACGATATCGGCCAGCACAGCGTAGAGATGCTCGCGGATAAAATCGAGGTCCCCGGTCTGCGCGGCGTAAGCGCGCGCGGCCTCGAAGAACCAGAGGGTGGAATCGACGCTGTTATATTCCGGCGCTTCGCCCGAATCGGGAAAGCGATTGGGCAACATGCCGCGGTCCACCACGCCGGCGAATGCCCGCAGGATGCCGCGCGCGATTTCCGGACGGCCGCGCGCCAGCGTCAAGCCGGGCAGCGCGATCATGGTGTCGCGGCCCCAATCGCCGAACCAGTGGTAGCCAGCGATTACCGTGTTTCCGGTTCCGCGCCGAACGACGAACTGTGCAGCCGCCCGATCGAGCGCGTGGACCACTCCGTCGCCATCCGGCGCGGGTAGTTGCTCCCCCCCGATCGCCGCCCGGGGCTCAGTCGACGCGATCACCTGCAGCTCGGTGCGCGCGCTCAAATCCGCGATCAGGGTGCAGGGATGGAACAGGTCTTCGCGAAAATCGAGCCCGCGCTCCCGCTCGCGCGCGTATTCGAAATTGCGATACCACTCCCGCGACTCGCGCACTTCATCGGCATCGTGCGTGAGAAAGAGCGAAGGCAGCCCGCGATAGGGTGTCACTCGGACGCAGCCGGGCTCGATGTGGAGGCTCCCATCGAGCGCGCCATTCTCGTGGGTGGTGGCGTGGTAGTCGCGGAAAGCGATCAGCGGGCGAAGTTCGAGCGTGCAGCTTGCCACACGCCCGCGGAGCGAATAGCGGATCACGGTGGTGTTCTCCCCTTGCACCATGAAGACGGATTTTTCGAGTTGCACTCCGTCCGCTTCGTACCGAAACACCGGAAACGGATCCAACTGGAATTGTTTCAGCAACAGATAGCCCGCTGGATGGACAACGCCAGGGTATTGGTTGACGGAAAGTTCGTACCTCCTCCCATCGACCGACAGTATTTCTTCCAGCTTAGACAGCAGGACGAGGCGGCCCACCGGAGGTTTAATGGCAGCCACCAGCAGCCCATGGTACCGCCGCGTATTCATGCCGCAGACGGTCGACGAGGCATAGCCGCCCAGCCCATTGGTTTCCAGCCACTCGCGCCGCGAGGCGGCATCCAGGTCGTGGCACATCCCCTCGCTATAGGTAATCACGAGCTCAATTCTCCGAGGGCTTTTGGGCGCTGTCGATCACGATCACTTCCGTGGGAACTTTGCGCCCTTCGAGTTTCAGGCCGAGTTGCTCTTCCAGCGCGCCAAAGACGGCCGTCTGCAATTCCTCCGGCGGCCATTCCAGCTTGAAATCGAACCTGCCGCCGATCCCCGTGGTATTCGTTACCGGCGCGTGCAACACTTCTGAGAGTTTCATTGCCAGACAATTCATGTCGCAGCCGGTGGCGTCGATGTTGTGGCGCGAGGCGGAACTGCTGGAGGGCGCACCCGGTTTAGACGGTTGGACGAGGATCCCTTTCTTGCCGGTCACCAGCGCGTAACCGGACAGCGCCCTGGTCTCGCGATGGATCACGAGCTTGAAGCGCTCCGCCAGCAACTGCTGCAACATCGCCATCAGTTCGTGGCCGCCCGCCGGGCCGGCCGCCTTCGCGTCGATATCGTAGCGCTCCTCGTCCGCCCACTTCGGGCCGCCTACAATGCGCGATTCCGGGATGTCGTAAGCTCCGCGAATGCAGCGCCGCAAAGTCACATTGTGCCCCGCAATGCGGCCGGTATCGGTGTCGATGCCGGATGCCGTGCCGGGAGGCGCGGTGCTCAACTTAATGGAGGCCGCGTCGAACGCCGGCGGCGCGGTGGTCTGGCCCGACGCGACGGCCACTAGCAGCACTGTCAGGCTAAGGCTTTTCATCTTCGGCGCCCTCGAACGGACCCCTTTTGGACGCCGCCACGCCGGAATGGATACGCGGTCCGGGCGCTTGCGCCGCCAGAATCTCTGCTTCCGCCACGAGCATCTCCTCCCAGCGCGCATCCAGTTCCCTTTGCGGCGTGAACTTCGCCGCGAGATGCAGGAAGATCCGGTAATGACCCAATTCAGAGGCAAATAACGTGCGATAGAACACGGTGAGCTCGGCGTCGCTAGAAGCCGCTGCCAGCACCGAGAAGCGCTCACAGGAGCGTAACTCAATCAGCGCCGCTACCAGCAAGCGATCCAGTAACTCCTGGCGGCTGGCTTTGCGCACCAGACCGCGCAACGCGTTGGCGTAGGGATTCTTGTGGTACCTCTCCATCCTTCCGCCGCGGTTGAGTAAGATGCGCACCACCTGCGACAGGTGGGCCATCTCATCACGGGCCACGCCCGTCATCGCCTCCACCCACCCGTCCAACCACTCGTTGGGCCAGCGCGTGAGGAGTTCGAGCGCGTTGGTGGCGGCCTTTTTCTCCAGAAAAGCGTGATCGATCAGCAGACTAAACGGCTCCGCCAGAACGGCAACTCCCCACTCGATGGGTGTACGCGAGCGCAACGGAAGAGTATCGATTTCCACAAATACGGATGGCACAAAGTTCCAAATTATTTATGCTTCGATTTTACTTTTTGGGTGCGGTCTGGCCCATTATAGCTACTCGCCGAACGTACTCGCGTTGATAAAATCAGGACAGTCGCACTTGTATCGCTACCAAGTGGATTATACAAGTGATGGGTTTCTCTACGGTTACTGGGTCTAAATAGGAGCGGTATATTATCTTATGAAAATCTGCGTGCTAGGCGGGGACGGATACTGCGGGTGGGCTACCGCCTTATATCTTTCGCGGCGGGGCCACAAGGTTGCCATTGTGGACAACTTTGCCCGCCGCCAGTGGGACCATGAGCTTGGGGTTCAGACCCTGACGCCGATCCGTACCCTGCCGGAGCGCGTCCGGACGTGGAACCGGGTCTCGGGAGAATACATCGAGTGCTTCTCCGGCGATATCTGCGAGTACGATTTCATTTCCGGTGTAATGAATCGTTTCGCCCCCGATGCGGTAGTGCACTTCGCCGAACAGCGCGCCGCTCCGTATTCGATGATCGACCGCAAGCATGCCGTATTTACGCAGGTAAATAACGTCGTCGGCACCCTCAATCTGCTCTTCGCGCTGCGCGAGTTCTGCCCTGATTGCCATCTTGTGAAACTCGGCACCATGGGCGAGTACGGCACGCCAAATATCGATATCGAAGAAGGCTACATCACCATCGAGCACAACGGCCGCAAAGACGTACTGCCGTTCCCCAAGCAGCCTGGCTCTTTCTATCACCTGTCCAAGGTGCACGATAGCCACAACATGATGTTTGCGTGCCGGATCTGGGGACTGCGCGCCACCGATCTCAATCAGGGCGTGGTTTACGGCACCATGACCAACGAGTCGTCCGCGGATGAGGACCTGATCAATCGGTTCGACTACGACGAGGTCTTCGGTACCGTACTCAATCGTTTTTGTGCGCAGGCCGCTGTGGGCCATCCGCTCACGGTTTACGGCAGTGGCGGCCAGACGCGCGGGTATCTCGACATTCGCGACACCGTGCGCTGTATCGAGCTAGCCTGCCTGAATCCCGCTCGTCCGGGTGAGTGCCGCGTCTACAATCAATTCACCGAGCAGTTTTCGGTGCTGGAGCTGGCACACATGGTGCAGGCCGCAGGCCGCAAGTTGAACCTGGATGTGGAGATCAGCCACCTGCCCGACCCGCGCGTAGAAGCCGAAGAGCACTATTACAACGCTCGCCATTCCAAACTGGTGGACCTGGGACTCAAGCCGCATCTGCTTTCCGAATCGTTGCTCGACTCGCTGCTGAACATCGCTATGCGCTATTCCCACCGCGTCGATCAGGGGCTGTTCCTGCCGCGCGTCAACTGGCGGAACGCCAGCAATGAGCGGCGTCAGAAGTCCGCCGAGGCCACAGCCAGCCTGGTTTCCGGCGATTAACAGAGCCGCGGCCGCAAGAGAACGAACGCCACAGCCGGGCGGATTGCGCCAAGCCCAACCGCATGACGTGCGCGGTGTTGTAGATGCGCCGGCTAGCGGCTTAATTTTGAAGTGACCGCGGAGAGCGGCTGATTGGTGAGCAGCATCTTGCCGCCGCTCTCCGCCACCGTATACAGATCACTCGCTTTGACTAATTTTTCGAATCGCGGCCGCTGCTCATCGTCCGCCACCAGGTAGCAGCGCGTCTGCCCCAGCCACATATCGCGCCACTCTGCGTCATTCAGAAAAACATTCGGCGCGCCCGGCGCATAAGATCCGTACACCAGATTATTAAAGCGGCCATTGAGCAGCCAGGCCGTGCGATCGGTGTAGAAAAAGATCGAAGAGAACGAGTAATAGTGATGATTCACCACTAATGTTCCCGGGGGCGAGTGTTGCAGCGCGGTGGCCAGCGGCCGCGATGAGAGGTACGGATCGAAGGTAACCATCGCCAGCCGCGCCGCATGAAAGAAGATCACCATCATCAGCGCTGCCGCCAGAAACGCGCGCTGCCCTACGGCCCGAATGGTCCCCAGACACCCGATGGCAAACGCCAAGGCCGCCAGCGCCAGCGGCAAGCGCAGGTAGGCGAAGGAATCGAGCGTCAAGTCTTCCATATGCCCCAGCGACAGGGTGTACGCGCTCGGATTGCGCGAGAGCGCCTGCGAGATATCGCCTGGCGAAGGCACTCCGCGCACCGCGATCAGGATGGCGATGCAGGCCACCGCCGCCAGGCCGGCCACCACCGCCAGCACGCGCGTTCCGCGCCGTACCCAGGCGCCGCCTTCCGCCATGGCCGCGCCCAGTAGCAGCGCCAGCGCGGGGTAGCACGGCATCGAATAATATTCCTGGGTAGTGGAAAAGGTGAAAAATACCAGCAGAAATCCGGTCCACAAAAGCGCCAGCAAACGGGTGCGGCCGGCGCGGTCGACGGGCTTGAATTTCAGCTTGACGATGGCCGGAAAATAGACGCTCCAGGGAAACAGCCAGAGCAGGTGGAACAGCCAGAAATAGGCGCGCGGGACGGTGTTGTAATCGCGCGGATAGCGCATGTTCAGGAAGCGCAGCACCTGCTCGTTCATGAAATAGAACCACAGAAAGCCGTGCCATTCGCCCGGCACGCTGCGCATGGTGAAATCGAAATACGGCGGATTGCGCAGCGCCGCCAGCACATGCCAGGGAACCGCAATCAGCAGCATGATGGCGAGCCCGCTCCAGGGATGCAGGCGCCGCCATGCCTGGCGTGAAAACAGTTGGTGCGTGAACAGCAGATACAGAAACGCCGCCGCGCCGGGAAACAGCAGCGCGATGGTGCTCTTCAGCAGCAGCCCTACCCCGAGACTGGCGGCCATGATCGCGGCCCAAAGGCGCGGACGCTTCTCCTCCTCGTCGAGGCAGCGCAGAAATCCCCACATGGATAGCGCGATGGTGGCCGTCAGCATCACATCGGGAATCAGGATGCGGGTGAAGAGGAACAAGCCGATACAGGTCGATATCGCGATCCCGGCGTACAGCCCCGCGCGCTTGCCGAACGCCCACGTGCCGAAAGCCGCCGTCAACCATCCGAGGCCGATACACGAAAGCGCCATAGGAATGCGCGCCGCCCAGTCGAACGCGCCGAAGATTTTGTACGAAAGGGCGATCAGCCAGTAAATGAGCGGTGACTTTTCCAGATAGACGATGCCGTCCAGTCGCGCCGTCACCCAATCGCCGGACGATAGCATGTTGCGCGCGATCTGCGCCTGCACGGCATCCACGTCGTCCATCAGGGAGGGCGGGGAGAGGATGCAGCCCAGATAAATCGCCGCGGCGATCGCCGCTACGATCAGGTAGACGTTAAGATTCCCGCGGGTACCGGCTGAACGGCCGGACTTTGGATCGGCTGAATGCTCCATCGTTTCATCCAGAGTAACAGCAGCATGATGCCCCAGAGTTCGTACCCGAAATTGCCGCGCCGCTCCAGATGGCTCTCAGCGAGGTTTTGCAGCGCGGCCGGATTGAACAGATCCTGACGCCAGTGGTCCGCCGAAAGCGTGTCCATCATCAGGGTCCGCAGCGGTCCGCGCATCCAGTGGTGGGCGGGGAAATCGAAGCCCATTTTCGGGCGCCGCAGGGTGGACTCCGGCAGCTTACCGCGCATCAGTTCGCGGAGTACGATCTTTTGCCGCTTGCCCCGCATTTTCAAATGCGCCGGCAAAGTAGCGGCGAATTCCACGATGCGGTGGTCGAGATAGGGCGGCCGCACTTCGATGGAATGCGCCATGCTCATGCGGTCGACTTTGGCCAGCAGGTCGTCAGGCAGATAATACTGCTGGTCGAAGCGCAGGTACGCTTCCAGAGAGTCGCCCTGCGGCGAAAGCTCGCTCAAAATGCCGTTCAGGGCATCCGGCAGAGGCCGGTCCACCAAGTCTCGCGAGATCACGCCATTCCAGAAGACGTGCGCGCGATTTGCCGGTAGCCGGCAGCCCGCCAGGAAGCGCTTGACCTTATACTCCAGGCCGATCTTTTCGTCGGAGACCGGCAGCAGGCTCGCTGCCGCGCCGCCCAGGCGCAACACCGCTTTTGGAATCCGCCGCGCCCAGCGCGCCAGCATATCCGCGCGGTACGTCAGATAGCCGCCGAACAGTTCGTCCGCCCCTTCTCCGCTCAATGCCACCGTCACGTGCTGCCGGGTCATGCGCGAAAGGAACCAGACGGGCAGCGCGCCGCCGTCGGCATTGGGCTCGTCGAAATGGTAGGCGAACTGCTCGATCGCATCGCCCAGGCCGCTCTCCGGATTGACGTCGAACTCCTGATGGTGGGCGCCGTATCGAGCGGCCAGTTCGCGAATCGGCGCCGCTTCGTCGAAGCTCCGGCCGGCGAACGAAATCGAGAGCGTCTTGATGGGCGTGGAGGACGCCGCCGCGGCGTAATGCAGCAGGCTCGAAGAATCCAGGCCGCTGCTCAGCCACAAGCCCAGCGGCACGTCGGAGAGCAGGTGCTCTTTCACCGACGCCTGCATCAACGAGTCGAGCTTCGCGGTGGCGTCGTCCAGGCTCCACTTCTGCGTGGGCGCATTGGGAATCCGCCAGTAAGACTCGGAGCGCGTTTCCCCGCCCTGCCACTCCATCCAGTGGCCCGGCGCCAGCTTCTCGATCCCCTGAACCATGGTGTAGGGGGCCGGCACGTAATTGAGCGAGAGGTAGCAATCGAGCGCCGCGGGGTTCAGATGCCGCTCGATTTCGGGGTGCACGAAGATCGATTTCAGCTCGGAGGCGAAATACACGTCCGGACCGCGTCGGGCCAGATACAGCGGCTTGATGCCCAGACGATCGCGCGCCAGCACCAGTCGCCCCGTCGACTTCGTCCAGATCGCCAGCCCGAACATGCCGCGGAAGCGCGCGAAGCACTCCACGTCCCATTCGAGGAACGAAGCCAATACCACTTCGGTATCGCTATGGGAGCGGAAGCGGTGGCCGTGCTGCTCCAGTTCGCGCCGCAATTCGGCGTGATTGTAGACTTCCCCGTTGAAGACGATAACGGTGTCGCCATCGGGTGAGAAGAAGGGCTGCGCGCCGGTTTCCAGGTCGATAATCTTCAGCCGGGCGATGGCGAGGGAGACGGTGTCGGACTCAAATACGCCTTGCTGATCGGGTCCGCGGTGCACGATGGCAGCCACCGCCGCGCGAATTCGCGCCGGGTCGGGCCGCGACTTCAGATGCGTAAATCCGGCAATGCCGCACAAGACTCCAATCTATCAAACCCCTGCGGGTCTCCACTAGTTCGGAAGGGCCATGCGCGTGATGTACCCTAAAATCAGCGCCATACGTCATCCCCTTGAAGTCGATGAATACCCTTACTTTAGCTCTGCTGGGAGCTGCGGCCATTCCTTTTATTTATTACGGAATCGCCCTCTTTAGTTGCTGGCGATTCTTCCGTCGCCCCGTGCGCCAATTCAATCCCGGCTTCACCCCGCCGGTGAGCAATCTCAAACCGGTCCGCGGCCTCGATCCCGACGCATATGAGAACTTCGCCAGCTTTTGCCGGCAGGATTATCCCGAGTACGAACTGATTTTCTGCGTGGGCGATCGCGAAGATCCCGCGCTGCCCCTCATCGACCGCTTGAAGGGCGAATTCCCGGAGCGCCCGATTCGCGTCCTCTTCGGCTCCGGCCGGGACGCTTCCAACGACAAGGTCGCGAAACTCGCCCGCATGGTGAACGAGGCGGCCTACGAACATGTCGTGATCAGCGATAGCGACGTGCGCGTGCGCCCCGACTATTTGCGCCAGGTAGTGGCCCCGCTTTCCGACCCCAAGATCGGCGCGGTCACCTGCTTCTACCGCTCGATCGACGAGCACAGCTTTGCCGACCGCCTGCAGTCCGTTGGCATGATGTCGGACTTTTATGCGGGCATCGTGGTGGCCTGGCAACTCGACGGCGTGAAATTCGCGCTCGGTCCCACCATCGCCACTACCCGCGATCGCCTGGCGGCATTCGGCGGGTACGAGGCCATCGAGAATCGCCCGGCCGACGACCTGCTGGTGGGCCGCCTGATCGCCGACCAGGGCGTAGAGGTGGAGCTCTCGCGTTACACCATCGATACCGTGGCCGATTACCATTCCATCAAGGACCTGATTTACAAACGCCTGCGGTGGATCACGGTGATGCGCTTCATGCGCCCCTGGGGGCACTTCGGGCTGCTGTTTACCCACGGTCTGCCGTGGGCGCTATTGGCGATAGCGGTCCATCCCACCTGGGCGGTGGCGTCCGCTTACCTCGGGCTGTACTTCGCCGTGCGTTGCGTCATCACTGCCATGATCGCGATCTGGGGGCTGAAACAGCGCTCCTATTGGCGCAAAATGATCTTCATTCCGCTGTGGGACGCGATGGCGTTTCTGATCTGGGCCGCCAGTTTCGCCCGCCGCAGCATTCGCTGGCGCGGCGCCGATTACTACATCCGCGGCGGCACGCTGGTACCGGTCAGCACGCAGGAATAACACATCCGCGGCAGCTCGGGGGGGAGCGTTGCCGCCGCAGTCCTATTTCCCCAGCAACACCACGCCGCCCAGCACCAACAGGCACCCCGCCGCCCGGCGCCCGCCGATCTCTTCTTTCAGCAGCACCTTGGCAAGCGCCGTCTCCAGAATGAAGCTCGATGCCGAGGCCGGCACTACGAAACTGAGCGGCGCCGATTGCACCAGCGCCATGAATGAGAAGAACGAAAACGCCAGGCAGAAGACGGAAAGCAGCAGATAGCGCCGCGCCACAATCAGCCGCAGCAACCGGCCCACTCCCCGCGCACCCACTGTTTGTTCGCCCACGCGCTTCATCTCGAAACTCTGCAGAAGATCGCTGAGCACTGTCGCCACCACCATCACAATCACCAGTACCCAGGTCATTTCGAACCTTCCGCCTTGCCGGTGGTCGCCTGCGGGGTGGAACTGACCAGCACCGCGCCGCCGAAGATCAGCAGCACGGCGAGCCAGCGTTGCGGGCTGACCGCCTCGTGCAGGAACACCCGTCCGAGCAATGCCGCGAGCACGTACCCGATGGCGGTCATGGGCAGAATGAAGCTGAGGTCGGCCACGCTCAACAACGCCAGGCGCACCAGGAGAGCGAGAATCAGCATGGCTACGCCCACGGCAATGCCCGGGTGCAGCATGGACCGGACGTAAACCGTCGGGTCGCCCGCCAGAGTTTCCGGCATGTGCCTGGTGCCCCAGGCAAGGCTCAAATTGCCAAACGCGCGCAGCGCAAGAAAGACGACAAGCAGCAGATATGTGCGGGCAGTTTTAGGGGAAATCGGCACGAACTCTCAGGGTAGCAAGCGGCTGAGCGTGGGCGCCGCAATAGGACGGGCGAGGCCGCCCACGGTAATTGTCTGCGTCTTGTGGCGGCTCAAATACCAGCACGGCGCCGCGCCCAGATGCGGGAACAGCGAGTGCACGCAGGGGCGCGTTTCGGTATCGCCCAGCTCGTAATCCATGCGGCTGTTCTTCTGTTTAATGGCCCACATGATCTGCACGTCCACGCTGCCCTGCGGGCGTGAACGCGCCACGGCAAAGTCCGCAAAATAGACAAGCAATAGTCCCAGCATCGCGAACAGCGCCACGCGCTGCAATAGTCCCACATCGTCATTCTAGCGGCTTCCCGCGCCGCTAAAATAGTTCTTGACCCTGACGCAACGTCATGGTCGATCCTCAATGAGGAGGGCGAAGGCGAGATGCGGGGATATCAGGTACGGGAGTTCGCCGACCTCGCCGGTGTGACGGTGCGCGCGTTGCATCATTACGACCGGTTGGCGGTGCTCTGTCCCAAACGGACGGACTCCGGCTATCGCCTCTACAGTGCGCACGATCTGGAGCGATTGGAGCAGATCGTGGCGCTGAAGTTTCTGGGTCTCCCCCTGAAGGAGATCAAGACGCTGCTCGACCGGGAAGCGCGCCGGCTGCCCGAAGTTTTGCGATCGCAACGGCTGGCGCTGGAAGAGAAGCGGCGCAATCTGGAGCAGGCGATTCGCGCCATCCGCAATGCCGAGCAGGCTCTGGCATCCGGCGAACCGGCCGACGCGCAGGTGTTGGCCAGAATCATTGAGGTGATCGAAATGCAAGAAAATACCGAATTTACAAATAAATATTACAGTGAAGAAGCGCAGGCCAAACTGGCCGAAAAGCGCAAAGAGTGGAAGCCCGAGATGCAGGCCGAAGTCACACACGCCTGGAACGAGTTGTTCCGCGACGTGGAAGCTTCGCTCGACGAGGATCCGAAATCGGAAAAGGCGCAGTCGCTGCTGGCGCGTTGGCGTAAGCTGGTGGAAGGCTTCACCGGCGGCGATGCGGAAATCTCGAAAGGTCTGGGGAAAGTCTGGGCCGACCGCGGCAACTGGCCGGCCACCATGCAGGAGCAGAGCGCGCCGTTCGCCAATCCTAAGGTATGGGAGTTCATCCGCAAGGCGGGCGCGAAGTAGTGGGCAGGGGGCGGATCGCCGCCCCTTATTTCGCCGGCTTGGGCGCCAGGTCGCCGGCTTTGGCGGCATCGGCATCGGCGCCGGCGGCGTCTCCGTTGGCGCGGCGCGCCCAACTGCGATTCAGGTAAGCATTGCCGTACGTGGGATTGAGCAGGATCGCCTTGTCGTAATCGGCGATGGCCGCGGCGTATTCCTTCTGGCGGTAATGCGCGTAGCCGCGGGCATTGTAAGCCAGGGACATGCTGGGATCCATTTTCACCGCGCTGTCGAGCTGTTCGATAGCTTGCGGCAGCTGATTGTCCTGCAGCAGCGCGAATCCGCGGCGGTAGTATGCGGCCGCCGTGTCGCCGGGGGCAGCAGCGGGGATTGCCGCCGGTTTGGTCGCCGGAGCCTTCGACTCTCTCGCCGGGGAAACCGGTTTCGGTTCCACCATGGGCGCGGGCGATGAGGCGGGCTTCGATTCCGCCGGCGCGGCAATCTTCGACTCGGTCTTCACCGCGGGCGAGGAAGCGGGCTTCGACTCCGCTTTCACCACCGGCTTGGTTTCCGCCGGTGCGGCAAGCTTCGACTCGGTCTTCAGCGCGGGCGATGAAGCGGGCTTCGATTCCGCTTTCACCACGGGCTTGGTTTCCGCCGGTGCGGCAAGCTTCGACTCGGTCTTCAGCGCCGGCGATGAGGCAGGCTTCGATTCCGCTTTCATTACGGGCTTCGATTCCGCCGGCGAGAAAAGCTTCGACTCGGTCTTCGGCGCGGGCGATGAAGCGGGCTTCCATTCCGCTTTCATTACGGGCTTGGTATCCGCCGGCGATGACGGCTTCGATTCCACCTTCGGCGTGGATTTCGGCTCGGGCGGCAGAGTCGGCTTCAGCTCGGTGATCGCTTCCACCGGTGGCGCGGGCTTGGGCTGGGGCATCGCTTCCACCGGCTCGCTTGGCGGCGCTGCCGGCGCGGCGCCAGGCAGCGTAACCGAAACGGTGTCCGGCGGCGGCGCTTTGACGACGGCCGCGGCGTCCGCCTCTTTTACCTTGGCCTCTGCCAGGTCGAGCAGTTCCTGCACTTGCCGGTTGCTGGGGTCGAGACGCAGCGCCTGCCGCAAATCGGAAACGGCCTCCGGAAAGCGATTCAGCAAATAATACGCATTGCCGCGAGCGGTCCACGCCAGGGCGCTCGCGGGGTCGAGCGCGATCGCCTTAGTACGGTCGGCAATGCCTTTCTCGTGCTGCCCCAGAAAGTGGTACGAACTCCCGCGCGCCACGTACGCTTCCGCGCTGTTGGGCGCGAGTTCCACGGCGCGATTGCGATCGTCGAGCGATTGCTGGTATTTCTGCTCGCGCGCGTACACCGAGCCGCGGGCCAGAAAGGTACGCGCATCGTTGGGGTCAAGCTTGAGGGCTTCGGTGTAATCGTCAATCGCGCCGTCGTCGCGTCCCAGCCGTTCGCGCACCGCGCCGCGCACGCGCAGGGCACGCACGTCGTGACCGTTGAGCTTGATTGCCGCGCTCAAATCTTCGTCGGCATGCGCGAAATCGGCCAGCCCGGTGGCGGCCAGCGCGCGCTCCACCAGCGCCTCTTCGTAATCGCTCTTCCGGCTCAAAGCGGCGTCGAAATCGTCGATGGCGTCGCGATACTTTCCCTGCGCGGCCAGCGCCACGCCGCGGCCTTCGTACGGTTCGGGATTATCGAGCCGGAGCTTGATGGAGGTGGTGAAGTCGGCAATCGCCTTGTCGTATTCACGCATGGCTACATACGACTTGCCGCGCGCGTTATAGACTTCCGTCCGTTCCAGCTTCAGTCCGATAGCGGTAGTGAAATCCTGCGCGGCACGCTCCGGCTGGCCGTTATCGGCCAGGAACTGTCCGCGCGCAAAATAAGCCTGCGCGTCGCCGGGCTGAGCCCGGATGGCGGCATCGAAATCGGCAACCGCTTTGTCCCGATTGCCGGCGGCGAGATAGTCCGCGCCGCGCGCCCGCATCGCAGCCGAGTTGGAGCCGTCGGCCTCGATCGCTTCGCTGTACGCGGCAATCGCTTCGTCGTGTTGTCCCGACTGGTCGGCGGCCTGCCCGTGCTGGAGCGCGGCTTGCGATTTTCTCTTGTCCGGCTTGCTTTGCGCCCCATCCACGGAAAGCAATAGTCCGGATATGGCGATCGATACTACGATCCGCGCCACGCGGTAAGTTGGCTTGCACATGAGCGCTCTGGAATTAGTGTACACTTTGATCGCGGCGAAATACGAATGACCGATCGACCATTCGACAATCCACGTTTAGCCATTAATCGGGTTTACACGCGCCAGGGCGATCGCGGCGAAACCGCTCTTGCCGGCGGACAGCGGGTGCCCAAGGACGGACCGCGGATTGCCGCTTACGGTACGGTCGACGAATTGAATTCCTTCCTCGGGGTGGCGCGCGCGACCATCGCGGAGACGGCGGAAGACGCCGCCGAACTCATGGAACTCGGCGCAATCCTGCTGCGCGTGCAGCATGAACTTTTCAATCTGGGCTCCATCCTGGCCACCTTGCCGGAAGATGTGCATCCCCGGCAGGCGCGCGTCACCGATGCCGACGTGGAACAACTCGAGCATGAGATGGATGCGATGGGCGCCGAACTGCCGCGCTTGCGCTCCTTCGTGCTGCCCGGCGGCTGCCGCCTGAACGCCGAACTGCACGTCTGCCGCACGGTGTGCCGGCGCGCCGAGCGCGAGCTGATTGCGCTGTCGCGCGAGGAAAGCGTACCGCCGGAAACTGTGCGCTACCTCAATCGTTTGAGCGATGCTCTGTTCGTTTGGAGCCGCTGGGCCAGCCATACGACCGGCGCGCCGGAGACTCTATGGGAACCGAACCAGGCGTCGTCCGGCCGATCGCCGGCATGACTGGCACGCGCATCGTCTCCCTGATCGCCAGCGCCACCGAGATCGTCGACGTATTGGGAGAATTGGACCGCCTGGTGGGCCGCTCGCACGAATGCGACTATCCCGAGTCCGTCCGATCCCTGCCCGTCTGCACGCGCCCGCGCATCGCCATCGACGCCTCCAGCCGCGAGATCGACCGGCAGGTGAAGGAATCGGCGCGCAACTCGATCTCAATCTACGACGTCTTCGACGACGTGCTCGCCGCGCTCGCCCCCAGCCACATCCTCACGCAGATTCAGTGCGAGGTGTGCGCGGTGAGCCTGCGCGACGTAGAGCAGGCCATGGCGCGCGGCATTCCGGGCGAACCCGCCATCGTTTCGCTGCAGCCCGATTCGCTGGCGCAGATCTGGGAGGATTTCCGCCGAGTGGCGCGTGCGCTCGGGATCGTCCGAAAGGGCGAGGAGACCGTCGGCGCGCTCCAACAGCGCATGGCCGCGCTCGCCGTTCCGCGGAACACCGGCACGGCGCCTCGCGTGGCGTGCATCGAGTGGATGGAGCCGCTGATGGCGGCAGGCAACTGGATGCCGGAGCTCATCCGTATGGCCGGCGGCGTGAATCTGTTCGGCGAAGATGGGCGCCACTCCCCTTGGCTTACGTGGGAAGAACTGCGCCACGCCGACCCGGACGTGTTGATCCTGGCGCCCTGCGGCTTCGATCTGGAGCGTACCGGGAGCGAGTTGCATTGCATGACCGAACGCGAAGGCTGGAGCGAACTGCGGGCGGTGCGCGAAGGACGGGTGTACCTGGGCGACGGCAATCGCTACTTCAACCGGCCCGGCCCTCGGGTGGTGGAGACGCTGGAGACGCTGTGTGAAATGCTGCACACCGAAACTTGCGCGCCGCGGCTTCGCGGCGACTCGTGGCGGGTTATGATGAGCAAGTGACATGGCGCTGATCGCCGTTTCGGGCCATCCCGGATGCCGGTACGAAGAGGTCGCGCGCATCGCCGCGCAGCGCCTTGGATTCGAACTACTGACACAATCCCGCCTGCGCCAGCTCATCGACCAGGAATTCGGCACGGACGCGAAGATTCCAGACAAGGCATTTCCCAGCCTGGTGACGTCGATTCTGGCTCACCTGGCCACCGAGACCCACGTGGTTTATTGCGCGATGGGAGGCGAACTGGAAGCGCGCCACTTCGGCAGCATGCTGCGGGTCCACGTGGTGGCGCCGGAGAACGTCCGTGTGGGAAATTTGATGCTGGATGGCCGCATGGAGCGTTCGTCCGCACGCGAACTGTTGCTGCAGTTGGAAGCGCAGGAACGCACCGACCGGAAGGCCAAATTCGGCAAGACCAAGGCGACCGCCGAACTGTTCGATATCGTGCTGAATGCCGAGTCGCTTTCGAGTGAGCAGATGGCGGCGCTGATCGAGACGGCGGCGGCCGGTATGGGACTTCAGGAGCGCGGCTTTCTTTCGGCTGCGGCGGAAGCGCAACTGCAATTCCAGATGCGCCTCAAACTCTCGCGCTTCAATATCGTGCCGCCCGGACACGTATCTCTACGGCACAAACGGTTCGCCCATCAAAGCGAAGAAATGTTCGCCAACCTGCTGGATTTTTACCGCATCGCCTGGGAATACGAACCGCGCAGTTTTCCCATCCAATACGGTCCCGATGGAGCGGTGCTGGAAGCCTTTACGCCCGATTTTTACCTGCCGGAATTCGACCTGTACGTGGAATTGACCACCATGAAACAATCGCTGGTGACGCGCAAGAATCGCAAAGTGCGGCTACTGCGCGAACTCTATCCGCATCTGAACATCCAGGTGTATTACCAGAAGGATTTTGAAAATCTGATCTTCAAGTATGGGCTGGCCGACCGGCCGGTGCGCGTATGAGTATGCCGCCCCTGCCGGCCGTCGAGCGCATCCTCTTCACGGAACAGCAGATCGAGCAGCGCATCCGCGAGGTGGCCGATGAAATCTCCGCCCATTACCGCGGGAAAACGCTCAAGCTGGTGGGCGTGCTGAAAGGTTCGGTGTTTTTCCTCACAGCGTTGGCGCGCCATATTGACGTGCCGCTAACCATCGATTTTCTGGGCATCTCCAGCTTCTCCAATAAGAGCGGCGCTCCGGGCGTGGTGCGCATCGCCAAGGATCTCGACGAGAGCATCGAAGACGAGGACGTGCTGCTGGTGGAAGATATCGTGGACACCGGCTTTACGTTGCGGTATCTGCTGCAGACCCTGGCCGGGCGCGCGCCTAATTCGCTCGCCGTGTGCACATTCCTCGATCGCAACTCGCGCCGCATCGTGCAGGTGCCGGTGGATTATCGCTGCTTCGAGATTCCCGACCGCTTTGTGGTGGGCTTCGGGCTCGATTACAACCAGCTTTACCGGAACCTTCACTGCGTGGCAGTCATGAAACCTGACAAGGGTCCCGCCCAGCACTAGCCCTTGAACAGTTCCCCCGAAGCGGTTCTACGGCAACCGATTTGCGACGACGGGGGACCAGCCATCGAGTACGAACGCGGGATTCTTGTAATTGGCTATCGTCTGGGCGTCCTGCGGCTCCGTCAGCTGCCGGGAGACGGAATGCCTCTTCGTGACGTCAATGGGGTGGCCGGCGGTGTCGGTGCTGTGAAACTCCCAGAAATGAATGTGCGAGGTGTCGTCGGCGATGGGCCCCCAGCCTTCGGGCGGAATGCCGGTGAGCCGGCAATCGATGAGAACGGCTTCGGCATACGGGTAATTGCGGCCGCGATTGTTGGGCAGGCGGGCGAACACTGCCGACGGGCGGAACGGACCGGTGGCCGGAGGCGTATCTGGCGGGCGATTGCGTTCGATGGCGGTGAAGCTGCAATCGACGAAAACGTTGCCGTGGTTCGCTTCGGTGTTGCGAATCCACATGAAGGGCCCCACGGAGCGGAGATCGCAACGGAGGAAGAACGCCGGCCCCACGCCGAGGATGGTGTCGCCGTCGCCGATGATGGTGCTGTCGGCGAGATACACCGAGCCGCGCAGATTGAGCGCGTCGCCGGAGCCTTTGACGGTCACGTGGCTGACGATATTTTTCGAGCCGGAGATCAGAAGACCTTCCGCCTGCCCGTAGTAATAATTGGTCACGCTGAAGTTGAGGAACTCAATGCCGGTGGATTCGTAGGCGGAGAAGGCGCAACGGTGGTTCGGCCCAGGGGTGGGTGGATTGAACGAACTGTTGTTGCCATAGCCGATCTGGACCTTCTCGCGATCCTCTCCGCGGAAGGTGAGATTGGCCTTGTGTTGGAAGAAGACGATCTCTTCATAGGTGCCGTTGCGGATGAAGATCGTCACGCGCTGGGGAGGATTGTCGGGGACGAAATCGGCGGCGCCCTGCACGGTATTGAAGTCGCCTGTGCCGTCGGCGGAGACCACGACGCGGGTGGCATTTGCGGCCGGAGGTCTCCGTTTGGTGGTGAAGCGCCACGGGTGTTCGGCGGTGAAGCCTGCAAAGACGCCGCTGCCACGGGTCAGAACGCCGGGATCGATCTCGACGGTGTAGCGGTGGTCGTACGCCAGGACGTGATTGTGCGGGTAAATCGTCGCGACGCTGCCGTGGACGATGACGGGGTAGAAGTGAAAATCAGGCAGTCCGCCGATGGTGGTGAGCTGGTAATTGTGCAGATCGGCGGGCCACATTCGAACGGCCGGCGTGGTGGTGGTGGGCGAGGTGGGGATGGACGGGTCGAGCGTGGGGCCCGCGGGCGGGTTGGCGATGCGTTTGTTAGGGTCGGGACCGGCAGGGATACTGAGGTCGAGGGTGTCGACTAAGCGGTGGCCGGACGCATCGTAGATGCGAACCTGACCGGAATTGCCGACAGTAGGTGCGGTGGAAAAGGTCAGGACGAGGTGGGTATCGGGATTGACGTTGACGGCGTTGTTGGCGGGGAATGTGGCGGTCTGGGCTGCTCCGGATCCGGCGGAGAGCAAGAGAACGGCGCTCAGTAAGCTCGCTCTTGTCATAAGACTAAAAATAGCGCACTGATGAGTGAACATTACTTTTTCGCCGGCGGGTCGGGACCCAGCACCGGGAACGAGGTGATGCGCAGACGCGCGGCGCCGTAAGGGATGAGCGTCACGGTCTCATCTTTCCCCGGCGCCACCACCGGACTCTGCGGCGGAGCGGCCGCGCTGTCGTCCACGATTACCCATTGCGGCAGGCGCCGCGCATTCACTTTGAGCGATACCGGCGGGGTGTGGCGGTCGAAGGGCTGGCGCGCGACCGGCGACTCCGTCACCTCGAACGCCGCCGCGGGGTTGGCGGCATCCACGCGCAGGCCGTAATTCCACGCCGTGGTGGGATAGACTTCGTAATCGGTGACCGGCCCGGTCTGCTTCAGCGGACTCCAGGCCTCGCCGATGGCGAGCGAATAGACCAGCGGCCCGCGCTCCACCGAAATCGATCCGTTGAATCCCGTCACCGTGCGCACTTTCATCGGCAGTACGATCTCCACGCGATCGCCGTTCTGCCACTCGCGCTCGATTCGTTGGAATGAGGCGGCGCGTACGCCATCCACTTTCTGTCCGTTCACCGCTACCGAGGCGTCGGCAGCCCACGCCGGAATGCGCAGGTATAACGGGAAGCGCACCTTCGCGGCCGGCGATACGGACAGCGAAACACGATCGCGGAAGGGATACTGGGTGGTCTCGTCCAGTGTGACCTCCACGCCCTTCACGCTGCTGCGCACCTGACTGGGCGCATATGCCGCCAGCGCGAGCCCATCGTCAGCCGACGCCATCCACAGCGACGCCGCGAACTTCGGCCACCCCTGGTGCAGGTTGGCGGTACAGCAGCCATAGTTGGGCTCGAGGCCGAAGAGGTTGGACTCCGGCCCGTTGGTTCCCCAATCGCGCTTGCCGAGCGAACACAGCACCTGGTTAGGCTGCTGGTCGTATTGGTGCTCCCAGAGGTCGGCCGACTGGCCGCCGGGCAGCGGATTGTAGGCGATCTTTTCGAGGCGGTCGGCGAGCAGCGGGTCGCCCAGCGCCGAAAGGTCGAGCTCGAGCGAGAACATGGTTTCCACCACCGCGCACAGCTCCGTTCCCTGCGAGGGATTGCGTCCCGCGAAATGCTCGTCGGCGCTGAACATGCCGTTGGGCAGGCCCTGGAATTCGTCAAGCGTATGCAGCATGCGGGCGGTGGCGCCGCGGTCGGCCGGGTCATGGGAGATCAGTTGCCAGAGAGCCGCGGTCTTCAGCCCCATGGCGTTGTTGACACCGTGGGAATCGTGCTGGGCGCGGTCGCGCGCCACCTTGCCGGGAAACGGAAAATTGGCGAACAGCTTTTCCCAATCGAAGCCCTGCGCTTTGAGCTGCCGGGCGAGGTCGAGCAGATGCGGATCGCCATCGCGATTGTAGAGCCAGAGAAGGCTGGCGAGTTCATCCTCCCAACGATAGACGGCCCACTCATGCAAGGGATCGCCGGCCAGCACGCGGCTCTGGTAGGCGAAGTATTTCTCCATCACGGGGATCACGCGCGCGTCGCCGGTAGCCTCCTGATATTGCGTGAGCACTTTGAGCATGATCATGAGCGGCCACCAGTCGCGATTCTTGGAGGGCCCGATGGCGCCGTCGGCGGCCTGATGTGTGAGCGTCCACTCGATCCACGGTTTGATCTTGCCAATCAGCTTGGGATCGTCGAGGAGATATGCCAAGGGCACCAGCCCGTCGAGATAATAAGGACCGCGCTCCCAGCCCTCGCCGGTTCCGCCGAGCCAGGCGGAGTTGGGGCCGACATCCGGCCAGAACTCATCCAAGTGGCCGGTGAGACCTTGCGCCTGGAGCTGGAGTTGTTCGCGCAGCCACCCGGCCGGCCTCACGGAAGTCAGCGGCAACCGATCGAACACGCTCGCGGTCAGCGGGGCGCGATTCTTCAGCGGCGCCGGCGCGGCGGCCGGAAGCAAGCCGGCGGTCAGCACAAGGACCGCGCTCGCCAATATCGCTCTCATGCATCTCAGTGTAAGGAATTCCGGTGGCCAGCGAGGGCTTGCTCGATCGTGTCGATCAGGGCTCTTTCAATCTTACGGAAACAGGCTGACCTTCGACGTACCATCCTGCTCCAGGAGGGGCGATAGCCGATGAATCGGGCCTACTGCGATGGGGAGGGCGCGAAGACCGCTGGTTTGCGCGCGTCTCAGTTAGACGAAACGCAGGCGCAGCATCAGGTAAATCAACGCCAGCAGGCCGATACAGAGGCCCATGGACAATACCGGCCATAACGTGCCGCGCAGGGGAACGGCATCGTCGCCACCGGCGGCGATGATGGCTCCTCCGCACATGCCCAATAGAAGATAGAGCGGCAACTCATAAGCACGGGAGAGAAAGAAGCTGGTAAACAGATAGCCGCTGAGAGAGATTCGGAGAGCGATCGCCCAGCGCCGTAAGCCGGAATCGATTTTGTCGGTCAGCTTCGCGATCTTGCCGAGCTGCAACAGAGTGACAACGCTCATGCTCATCCACAAGAAGTACCCGATGATCCCCAGTTCAGCCGCCACCAGCAAATAGGAGTTATGCGCAGTGAGACCGAAGCGAGCGCCGAAATTGCGCGGGCCGATCCCCCAGATGGGCGATTCCTTGAAGTAAGACATGCCGGTGGACCAGATAGACAAGCGGTCCATGCCGCTGGATATAGAGATAGTGCGGGAGTTGTAAGCGTTGACGGCCAGGAGAAAGAGCCCCCCCATCAGCGTGGCGAGAACAGCGCCGGTGGTCTTGAGCTTTCTGACCAGAAACAGGCCGACCAGGACGGCGGCCCCCAACAGGGCGCCTCGGGAGCCGGTGAGATAGACCGCCAAAATGAGCACCGCGGTAATGGGGACGGCCGCCAGCCACCCCAGCAACCCCAGTCCCTCGTCGCTCTTGGCCACGAACAGAAACGGGAGCACCAGCAAAATATATTGTCCGTAGGTATTCGGATCCTGCAGCATGCCTAGCCCGCGAATGCGAAATTCGGTGTACTCGATGGAATCGGCATGCACCATCACATAGGGCGTGGAGACCTTGGTGACGTGGGCAAACGGCAGTTGCATCAGGCCGTTCAAGAGGATAAACAGCGCAATCGCCACCAGCAGGGCGCGTACCAACCGCAGTCGCGCCGGAGTGCGGAAGAACACGATCCCGAGAAAGTATGCCAGAACATTGGGCGCCAGATCCTCCAGAGTGATGATGTTGGCGCCGTACATGCGGTGCGGAATCCACGCCGAGATGGCAAACCCGAAGAACAGGAATACCAGAATGACCTGCGTGCGCAATTTGCCGATCTCGGGCGCCTGCATTCGCGCCAGCACAGCCATAGGCAGACTGAGCAGCGCCAGCGTCAACAACGGCCGGATCGGCGCCAGGGCCGGCACAATGTCCGCCGGCGAGAGCAGATTCAGAGCGATGTAAATTAGGGCCAGGACCATATTCTTGCGATCGCCGGAACAAGTGCCGCGCGCAATGGGAAACGACTCCTGAGTTTAGCACGCAGGTATTCGATAGCACGTTGGCAGAAGTCCGGAAACCACTTAGTGACGTGAGCCGGGTCAGCCGAAGGCCCATGATATACTCGCAGTTGCCTCGCGTATGGTAACGGAGTCCTCTGAAGATCGCCGCCGTACAGGCTTTTCGATGCGGGCGGCCGATGCTTTGGAGGCTTGGCTCGACGCCCATCGCTACCTGTTCCTGGGATTCGCCTCTGCGTTGTGCCTGGTGGCCAACCTGGGATACGCCCATTTCCGCTCGGTGACGGCGGACGAATGTTTGCAGTTGCTGATCGTACGGCAGACGAGCCTGCGTGCGATCTGGGATTCCCTCTGTGCGGGCGTACAGGTAGATCCGCCGGTGCAGGACGCGGTGATTCATTACCTGTTCGGCATGTTCGGCGATCATCTTCTGTTAGCTCGACTGCCTTCCGTGCTGGGGTTCTGGCTGATGTGCCTGTGTGTGTCCCTGCTGGTGTGGCGGCATGCCGGGGCAGTGCTGGGTGCGGCGGCGTTCTTTGCGCCGCTGGCCACCTTTCTGCGGTCCTGGGCATCGCTCACCAGGCCCGAAGCGCTGCGTCTGGCTTTCTCCGCGCTGGCGCTCCTCTGTTGGGATCGGCTGCAGCAGCCCGGATTACGCCGGGTCTGGCTGTGGCGGCTGACTTTCGTTGTCGCCCTGGCGCTGATGTTTTCCACCCACTTCTTCAGTGTCACGATTCTCTTTCCGCTGGCAGTAGGCGAATTATTGAAATGGAAAACCCGCGGACGAATCGACTGGGCGACGGTGCTATGCGTTGCCGCAGGGTTCGTGCCATGGATCGTGTGGAGTCCCATTCTGGTGGCGGCCACCCATACTTTCATGGCGCGGTCGCAGCCTCTACCGGCCTTGAAGACGCTCTACGACTTTTACGGCGACATGCTGTTTCTGCTCCCTTGGGCGGGAGCGCTGATGCTGATGCTGCTGGCGGCGGCCTATCGGGGCAGCGTGGCGGACGGGCCGGCTTTGGAGAGCGATGCGGCGCGGCCGGCCGGCGATGTCCGCGCGCTGCTGGCGTTTTGCGGCGCGGCGATGCTGCTGCCGGTACTCGGTGCCATCATCACCCTGGTGCATAACGGGCTGTACTGGCCGCGCATGTCGCTCATCGCGATCATCGGTTTGATCGTGGGGCTGCCGCTGCTGCTGGCGTCGTCCCGCCTGCGCAAGACGGCAGGTGTGGCGCTGCTGGCCGCGATGGCGGCGAACGCCGGGTCGATCGCCGCGCAGGGTGCATTGTGGCTGGACAGGCAGCAGGATCCCTACCCTTCTTTTGCCGAGCTTCGCGCCAGGATTCGCGAGCCGCTTCCCGACATCGTCTTCGCCGACGATTACGACTTCCTGCCCATTTACGAGGTGAACAAGAACGATCCGGAAGCCGACGTCATCTATCTCTTCGACTCCGATAAGCAGTACGCGATACGCGGCTCCGACACGCCCGACGTCGCCTCCCGCATTCTGCAGGACCGCACCCGCGCACGCATCTACCCCTTCGATCTTTACGTGGCCGGACACTCCCACTTTTACCTGTTGTCTCCGGTAGATGTCGTGACGGCGGATTCCTGGCAGTTCCGTTACCTGCTTACTAAGATGCATGCCCGGTTGAACTGGCTGGGAAATGTGCACGGATGGGACCTGTTCAGCGTCGACCTGCCACCGCAGAGCCCTCAACAATGAACAGCGAGAGCAACGGCCCTCCGCGCCCGGTCGCGAATACCCGCATCATTGCCAAGAATACGGTATGGAGCGGTGTCGATGTCTTCTCCGGCATGCTGGCCACGTTCATCACGTCGGTATGGATCGCGCGCGTGTTGGGAAAGGACGCCCCCAGCCAGGCGGTATTGGGTTCCTACCAGTACATTGTTCTGCTGACCACCATCACGCTCACCATGGGGTCGTTCGGCCTTTCCAGTACGGCGTGGAAATACATGGCGGAGTACCTGAACAGCGGCCGTCCGGAAATCGCTCGCGCGATCTATCTGTACACGTTGAAGATCCAAAGTTCGATCTCATTCGCGGCCGGTTTCGCCGGCTTCGGTCTGGTCTACTGGCTGGGAGACCGGAGATTCTTCTGGGCGGCGGTTTTGCTGGTGGCCGCCATCGTACCGCGCCTGATTGGGACCATTCCCTCGGGCGCCAATAACGCGGCGGAGGAGGTTCGGCGCAACGTTACCCCCTCGGTGGTGGGCGTAGCAGTGACCATAATCGTCACCGCGCTCAGCCTGCTTTTCGGCTGGGACTACATCGGACTATCGGCGGCTGCCTTCCTGGGCGCGGCGGTGGAGTGCGTTCTCAAGATGCACTCGGTGGAGCGCTGGCTGGGCGGTACGCGGGCCGCCGTGCTGACGCCTGAATTGCGCAAGCGGATGTTGACGTATTCGGGTCAGGGCCTGGCTCTTATGCTGCTCAACCTGCTGGTTTGGGACCGGTCGGATGTCCTGCTTCTGAAGAAACTGAATCCCGATACGCGGCAAATTTTATTTTTTTCTACCCCCTTTGGACTGGCCGAACGCATCCTCATGGTCCCGACGCTGTTCGCAGGGGCTCTGGGGTTCACGATGATGGCGCAATACGGCCGCGGCGAAGCGCGTTTGAAGGAGATGACGGTCGATGGAGGACGCTACGCGCTGCTGTTGGCACTCCCGCTTCTGGTGGGCATCGCCTGCATCAGCCGGCCGCTGGTTCTGCTGGTGTACACTCCTGCGTACCGGTCGATGATTGCGACGGTGGCGATCATTGCCCTGCTGGCGATCCCCAAAGCTTTGGTGGCGGCGCCCACGCGACTGCTGCAGACTACCGAACGGCAGGGATTCCTGATCGTCTGGGGCTGCCTGTGCGGAGCGGTGGATATCGGGCTCGATTTTCTGCTGGTGGGGCGGTATGGCGCCAACGGCGCGGCGGTCGCCAACGGCACGGCGCAGGCGATGGCGGCGCTGGGGACCTGGATCTATCTCTGGCGGGCCGACCGGCTGGACCTGAAACTCACCGATTGCGGACGGATCCTGGTTGCGGGCGCGATCATGGCGCTGGGAGTGCTGGGAGTGGTGCGCTATATTCCCGGCGCCGCGGGCCTGTTCGCCGGCGTCGTCACCGGCGCGCTGCTTTGGTTCGTGGGACTGCGCGCCACCCGAGCTATCAAGCGGGAAGATGTGGGCCGTTTTCTGTCGATCGGCGGACAGCTTCCGGCGGCTGTGCGGCCGTTCTGGAAAGGCCTCGTCACCTGGCTGGCGCCATCGGTATCATTGGACTGAGGGCCGCCGGACGGCATGCGAGGCAAACGGGAACTGATATCGGATCTGTGCGCGGCTACGGGAGCCACCTGGCTGCTGGAGCATGCTCCGCAGCGCCCGGTGCTGATGATCCTCAACTATCATCGCGTGGGCGATGCCGATGCGACGGAATACGATCCCGGCCTGTTTTCCTGCACCGCCCAGGAGTTCGACTGGCAGATCGATTATTTGAAGCGGCGCTTTCGCATGACGACCCTGGAGGAAGTGCTGGCGCTGCTGGCGGGCAAGGACCGTCTGGCCGAAACGCGTGTCCTGATCACCTTCGATGACGGCTACCTGGACAATTACGCGGTGGCGTACCCGGTGCTCCGGCGTCATGGTGTACAAGGCGTCTTCTTTCTGCCGACCGGGTTCGCGGGCACGAACCGGGTGCCCTGGTGGGATGAGATCGCGTACATTGTGAAGCATGCGCAGCGCAGGCGTTTCCGGCTGGAATATCCGCACGCGGTGGATTTCGACCTGGATGCCGAGGGAATGGCGCGGTCGATTATGCAGGTGCTGAATCTGTATAAGCAGCCGGCGATGCGCGACGGCGGCCGCTTCGTGGAAGAACTGGAGCAGGCATGCGCTTCGTCGCGTCCGGGGGCTGGGGCACGGCGCTGCTTCCTCGATTGGAACGAGGCGCGCGAAATGCTGCAGGGCGGGATGGCGTTCGGGTCGCACACGCACAATCACGAAATTCTGAGCAAGCTGGCGCCACAGGCCCAGGTGGAGGAACTGAGGATATCGCGCGCGATTCTCGAGAAGGAACTGGGTCAGACGATCGATACGCTGGCCTATCCGGTGGGAGCGCGCGATACTTTTTCGGAAGATACGGTGCACGCGTTGGGCGAGGCTGGATACCGAGCGGCGTTCTCTTTCTATACGGGGTTCAACACAGGGTCCATGGCGCCTTTCGATATCAAGCGCTGCGGGGTGGATCGCCAATCGCGGCGGCGATTGCGTCTGCAGACGGGGTTGGGATCGCACGTGGGGAATGCCTGGTTCTAGTGCGATACCGCGTGATCGCAAGGGCTGGGTAAAGTGTGAATTCGAAGACTTTTTCCGGTGAGACGTAAGAGATCGAACCGACAACCTCGTGCCTGCTCCCGTACTATGGCGGCTAGTCCTTATGGATTGCGCCGTATCCCCCGTTTTTTCGGTGGAGACTACTCCACACCCGAGTAATCCACCGGAACTCTATCTCGACGTAATGAAGAAGCTCCTCACGCGGGCAATCGTGGCCCGGCCGCTGGAGCGCCATACCATTCGTCCCATCGGTCCGAAGTCCGGAATGCTCTGCCGTCTCAACCGGCTGGGGGCGCGCTTCGGTTTGGAAGTGGTGCGGCTTTCGCCGTCGCGTGCGGAAGATTATCTGGAGTCGGGGCACGAGGCGCGCAATCGCGTGGAAGACGCCGAGACCATGCTGGGCACGCGGCAGCTCGACCACATGCAGAAATGCATCGCCGATGTGCTGCTCCGCAGTGTTCCGGGCGACTTGATCGAAGCCGGCGTATGGCGCGGCGGCATGACCATCTTCATGCGGGCCGCGCTGGCGGCGCACCAATGCACCGATCGCAAAGTCTGGGTGGCCGACTCGTTCGCCGGCCTTCCTGAGATCGACCGCCAGCACGACCGGTTCGAGTGGAATCGCGGCGATATGGCTGTGTCGCTGGATGCCGCAAAAGAGAACTTCGCACGCTACTCTTTGTTGGACGATCAGGTGATGTTCCTCAAGGGGTATTTCTCGGACACGCTCGCTTCGGCGCCTATCCGCCAGCTCGCGATTCTGCGGGTGGATGCGGACCTCTATTCGTCTACCATGGACGTGCTGCGAAACCTTTATACGGCGCTGTCGCCCGGCGGATATGCCATCTTCGACGATTACCGAAACCTGCCCGATTGCCGGCGCGCCATCGAGGAGTTCCGGCAGCAGGAAGGGATTCAGGAAGAGATCCAAGCCATCGACCAGCGCGCCGTTTACTGGCGCAAGGAACGGTAGCCGGCCGGGCGCGCGCGGATCGCTCCGCTATAATGATCGCCATGCCTGCCGGGCCGCTGCACCCATCCACGGTATCGGTGGTCATTCCCGCCTTCAATTCCGCGCCGTACATCCGCCAGGCCCTGGATAGCGTACTGGCACAAACCAGCCGGGTTTTCGAAATAATCGTGGTGGACGGCGGTTCGCGGGACGGCACCAGAGAAGTGGTGGCCGCTTACGGTGAGCCGGTGCAATTGGTGGATCAAACTAAGACCGGGCGCAAAGGAATTGCCGGCGGACGCAATGCGGGGATCGACGCCGCCACCGGTGAATGGGTGGCCTTTCTCGACTCGGACGACTGGTGGGATCCGGGCAAGCTCGCCCAGCAGTTCGATACGTTGCGTGAGTGCCCGGAAGCTTCGCTGTGCTATACCGGCGTGTGTTTGGTATGGGACGGGTCAGGCGAGCGGCAAGTGTACCGGCCGCGCGATCCCGCGGAGATCTGGCCGCGGCTGCGGTGGAATAACGAGATCGGCACCTCGACGGTGGTGGTTCGCAGGAGCGTGCTACGGGAAGATGGGGGGTTCCGCGAAGACCTGGCCAGTTGCGAAGACTGGGAACTCTGGGTGCGGCTGCGGCTGCGCCGCACGTTCGTCTGCTGCCCGGCGCCCTTGAGCTTTTATAGAGTAGTGCCGCAGAGCACCAGCCATGGTCTGCAAAGGCATCTGGACGCGATTCCGCAAATCAGCGGCAGCACCATGGTGAGCGGGTTGAGCGGCTGGCATCGCTGGACAGTGGAGCGGCGCCTGTGGGCGAATCAGTTGTACGGCGCGATGGTGATCGCGCGCGAAAACGGCGGGTCGCAGGCGGCGACTTTGCTGCTGCGATCATTGGCGCAATGGCCGTTTCCCACGTTCCTGCCGAAACGATATAAGGCGCTTTTGTCGATGCTGGTTCGGCGCGTCACGGCTTGATCTGCCGGCGACCGGCGGGCCTGCACCTGGCCCAGGTGCTTAGCTTATAACTGCGCGCCGGTAGGCTTGGCGGGAGTCGCCGGGGCGGCCAGTTTCTTGCGAATGGCCTTGGCTCGCTCACGACGCGCCAGCTTGCTCTTGCGCTCGCGGTGGAAGCGCGCTTTATCTCCGTTGATTCCTGACATGGTGGTGTCTTACAGTAGCAGAGTTTCGGAGAGGACGCATTCTAACGCGAACACTCATCGCACCGGCAGCAGAGTGACGCTTCCCGCCCGGCATTCGCCCGCGCTCGGTCCGCACGCCCGCGGCGTCAGATCCTTGTTGAAGCAGACGCGAACTTCCTGTAGTTCCGCATCCTGGTAGCACGATGTTCGGAATGCGCTTGCCGGGAAGTTCGGGTTCGACGATGCCAAATTCGACTCCACCTGCGCCGGGCTCAATTGCAGCGACTGCGAGGGCTGGTTCAAATCCGCAGGCAACTTCACCGAGTCGCGTGCCCGGCGCAGCGCGGCGAAGAAGTCGGCCGCGCTCAGGCCGCTGCACGTTCCATGTGCGGTCCACTCATGTTGGATCAGCGAGGGTACCGGAATGTAATTGAGGGTCGCCTGGATAATCGCCTGCGACACCGGACTGCCGCCGCAGTTTTCGGCGCCGCGCGAGTTGTCGCCCTGCGGCCAGAGCCCGTGCACGATGAAACCGAGCCGTCTTCCAGTGCCGCACTCCCGGTTGTCCTTGTTACCGCCGGGCTCGGCGCAGAAGTCCGGGGCGTAAGAGAGTACCAGCATGTAGTAGGAAAAATCGCCGGCCTGGGCACGCGGCCGGGCGCGGCGGGATTGCGCCGGCGCGCCGGCGGCGACCGCGAGTAAACAGATCGAGAGGGAATAAATCAAGTTGCGAGTCGAGGCGCTCATCAACGCTATTCTCACTCACTCGGCGGTCACTGGGGAAATGGTTGTCGTCCGAAGCGGCCAGCTACATGCCGGTTAGGAAGAGTCGGATTCTATCGGGGGGCGCGACTTCATCGGGTGGCATAGGGTTCGGCGTTTCAGTTTGGAGCGCTCCCAACCGGCTCCCGACTTCCCTGCTATCACATTTGGATGTGGCGTCACGCTTCGAACAGCACCACGGCCTTTCCGAAATGAATCTCGTCTCCCGCTTCCAGCTTCGTGCCGCGCGCATTGCGATGCACCTCCTGACTCATGCCGTCGCGCACGATCCACGTCCCACAGTCACCCCCGCGGGGGTACCAGCGATCGTTGAAGAGACGATATTCGGCGCTCACGCGATCGTGAACGATGTGGGCGTGCTCGCGCGAAACCGAGCGATTGATGTCGCTCTCCGCCTCGAATGCCAGGTCGTTGCGGCGATGCAATCCCGCCTCGCGATACACGTCCACTACACGGCCGATATTGACGCGCGCCTTATCGAGGCGCAGTTCCGGCGCGTTGGCAGTGCCCTCCTGGACCGACAGGCGTGCGGCCGTTCCCTCGCCGGCGGACTGCTCACGCGAAACCGCCTCCACAATCAGCCACGGCTCGTCGCGGGTGGGGAGCCCGACGGTCGCCGCCACATCCACGCGCAGATTGTCGGGGTAGCGGCAGCCACCCGCGCGCAGCGCGCCGTGCACTTCCTGCTCCAGATACTTGCGGAAGAACTGCCCGGTGAACATGGGCGCGCGGCTCTGCTCCACGCCGCGCAGTTCCACGCGCAGCAGGTCGAACGGGAAGACCTTCCGTCCGCCCGAGCGGTAGCTTTTCTCGTGCACCTGGTCGAGAATCGCCAGCCGGATCTCCGCCAGTTCCGGCGGCTCATCCGGATCGGGCGATGTCGCCAGCGGCCGTTCGAGCATCGTGCGTCCGAATTTTTCCAGGAATTGTCCCAAGTTCATCGTTCCCCCTCAGCGCGGCTTCTCACTGCAAAATGCCCAACTCGTGCGACGCTTCCATCACTTCCCGCGCGATGGGCGCCGCCGTCCGTCCGCCGTCTCCGCGAACGCCAACCGTGGCGACCCGCGGCGTCGCGGTCCCGGCAAGACCGTTGTCCCAAATTCATCGTTCCCCCAGCGCGGCTTCTCACTGCAAGATGCCCAACTCGTGCGCCGCTTCCATCACTTCCCGCGCGATGGGCGCCGCCGTCCGCCCGCCGTACCCGCCGTGCTCCGCCAGTACCGCGAACGCCAGCCGCGGCGACCCGCCATCGTAAGGTGCGAACCCCGTAAACCAGGCGTGCGGCATGCCCGCGTCGAGCTGTGCCGTTCCGGTTTTCCCGGCCATGCTGACCGCGGTCCCCGCCATCACGTGCCGCGCTGTCCCTTCCAACACCACGCGCCGCATGGCGGCCGCCAGGAATTGCGCTTGCTCCGGCGGCAATACGTCCACCGGCGGGTCGCTGCGCGGATTGCTGTCGTCCGCGATCCAGCGCCCTTCGGGCATTCGGCCATCAGCCGCGATGGCCGCCGCCACGCGTGCCATCTTGAACGGCGACACGAGCACCGCGCCCTGCCCGTACGATGCGAACGGCAGATCTTTCCGGAGTTGCTTGGGGTCGCCGGTGGAAATGCCGAACTCCGCGGCCGTCTCCGCCAGCGCCAGCGAACCCACGTCGTGCACGCCCAACTGCGCAAAGTACGCGTTGCACGAAACCGTGATGGCCTGCGACATATCGAGCGTGCCGTGAGCGCTGTCGCCGATGTCGTCCTTGATGGCGCGATTCCATCCGGGAATGACATTGCCGGCGCGCCCATCGGGCAGCCGGCGGCACAGGAAGGTGCGATGTTTCAGCTCGGGATCGCGCCGTAGGGCGGCGATCGCAGTCACCAGTTTGAAAGTGGAGCCCGGCGGGTACTCGCCGTAGCGCGCGCGGTCCAGCAATTCGTCGGGCGTGTGCGGGTCGTGTGGGTCGGGCGCGGGCGCGCTCACCATCGCCAGGACGCCGCCGGTTGCCGCATCGAGTACCACCACCGAACCGTTGCGCACGCCGGCCTCTTCCAGATGTTTCTCTAGAATGTCGCGCGCGCGCAATTGCAGGCGGATATCGACGGTGAGATGCACGCTGCGATCACGCGCCAGCAGGCGGGCGATGCCCGGATTGCCGGGCTGATGGCGGTAGCGGACCAGCGATGCGAGTTCGGGATAGTCATAGCCCTGCAGCTTGCGATTGGAATCGTGCTCCACCAGCGAGGCGTTGGTGGCGTGGAAGTTCTCGCCGGTACGGATGTCGCCGATGAGGTGCGCGGCGGCCGATCCGAAGGGATAATGCCGGTTGTCGAAGCGCGAGCAGGCCTTCTCGATATCGACTCCCAGAGCCTGGTATTCGGCAGCATGGCGATCGAGTTCGCTCCAATCGGCGGTGGCCAACGGAACTCCGGTACGGTCGTAAATTGTCCCGCGCGGAATCTCGTGCGCTAGCGAATTCATGCGCGGATTGTGCTGCGGGCGCTTGACTCCGTCCTGTTCGAAAGAATGCGCGTCGCGGGCCAGGTAATCGCGATCTTTGAGCACCTGATAGCGCGCCGCGGAGGCCACCAGAACGCACGCCGCGGCGGCTAACACCCAGCGCAACGGGCGCGTATTGAGCAGCGGGCGGACTTCTCCTTCGCCCTCAGCGGAAATCGAAATCAAGAGTGCGAAGATCAGAAAATTCGCTAGCATGGCAGTGTTGCCGGAGCTGAGAAAGGGCGACACTACGCCGGAAAGCGGCAGCACTCCCAGCACGCCACTGCTGATGAGCAGCATCTCGAAGGCAATCAGGCTCGACAGTCCCAGTGCCAGGAAGAATCCGAAGTGGGTCTCCGCACGCTGCGCCACGCGAAGCCCGCGCGTCACCAGAAATCCGGCCAGCAGGAGCACCATCACCACACCCACGAAGCCCCACTCTTCGCCGATCGCCGGCAGAACCAGGTCGGTGTTGCCGGCGGGAATCATTCCGGGGTCGCCCCATCCCGGCCCTGAGCCCCAGGCGCCGCCGGTGGAGAAGGCCCAGAGCGCGTGCGCCAGTTGATCGCCGCCGTGGACATTGTTGTCCCACGGCGAAAGCCACATATCGATGCGCTGCACCACGGTTTTCGGCTGCCCCATGCGATAGCCCGCAAATACCGCCGCTGTCATGAGGACGATGCCCGCCATGGCCAGCCCGGGACGCCCGCGCGCCGTGGCGAACATCGCGAGGAAGACGAACAACGTCACCAGCGCCGGACCCATGTCTTTGAGTACGAAGAACAGCAGCAGCGCGCCGGCGGTGGCGATGCCCACGGGAGCCAGATGCTCCGCGCGCGGCAGGCCGATGCGCCGAAACAACTTTGGCAGGACGCGTTTTTCGCGCAGATCGCGCAGCCGCTCCCAATGGCGCGTAAAATATCCAGCCAGAAAGAGTACCAGCAGAATCTTGATCAGTTCCACCGGCTGGAACGGCCCCAGGTTTACCTTGGCGTCATTGCCCGCCGGGCCTCTGCCGAACTTGAGCAGTAATCCGAACAGACCGATCGCCAGAAACAGGGGCGTGTAGCACCAGTCGGACAGGCGCAGATAGTGGAACGGTTTGAGCGCCGGCAGGATCAGCAGCAGGCATCCGAGAAAGACGCCGAGCGCGAACTTCTGGAACTCGAGGGTGTCGCGCAACGGGTCGCGCAGACTGAGCATGAGGGCGAATCCGATCCCGGTGAGCAGATGCAGCGCGGGCAGGAAGGCGCGGTCACCCGGAAAGCGCGTGAGGCGCCAGGCGAACGCCGCCAGGTAGAAGCCCGCGAAATAAAGCGCCGCCCAACTCACGAATTCCAGGCGGAATTCGCGCGGCGTGCGGACAATCAGCAGCGGCTTCAGTTTGGACAGCGGCAGCACGCGCGCCAGCACGCCGGTATTGCGGAGCGGGCGATTGCGTTCGATGGCGGCGAAGACGGCGGGCGCCGTATCTTCGCGCGATTGCAGTACGGGGAGCAGGCCGTCCGCGCTCTGCACGGTGTTCAGATCGATGAGTCCGCCGTGTGCCAGTTTCTGTTCCACCGCGCCGAATTCCAGCGTTCTGGCGGCGTATACCATGGCCAGCCCGCCGGCCACGAAGAAGGATGCGGCGGCCAGCCAGTACCACTCGATGCGGCGCGCGCGCGGCGGTGGGATCGCCACCACGGCAGGTCGCGCGCCCGGCGCTGCCCAGCTTCTGGTTACCGCCATGTGCGATACCTCCGCGCCTTTAGCTTCCTCCGCGGCGCGGTTTTCTTTACCGGCGCGGGCGCCGGTGGATCGGGCTCGAACCCCGGCACGGTGTCGAGCGTAGCCGGAGCTTTCGCCGCCACGATGGCGGGCAATGGCAGCGTAAGCACGGGCTGGTGCACCCGGTTCCATGCCAGCGTCCCGCCCACCCATAGCGACATCCCAAGCAGAAACCAGCTCGCTCCCGTCACCACCTGTGTGCGCCGGTGGAATTTCACCACTGTGCGCGTCAAGCGGCGAATCCGCTGCATGGTGGCGCCCGCGTTCCAACCGTGGCGCCGCTCCAGTTCGGCGCGCACCGGCTTGTTTTCCAGGAACGCCTGCAGGTCCGCCTGAAACTCGCGCGCGGAGCGGTACCGCCGCGCCGGGTCGGGCGCCAGTGCCTTCATGGCGATGGCCCGCAGCGCCGCCGGACAACGCGCCGGAAGCGCACGCGGAGGCCGCCGGGAGCGAATCAGATTCTCCAGTTTGCGCGTGCTCTCCGCCTGATACGGCGGCGAACCGGAAAGCATCTGGTAGAGCGTCGCGCCCACTGCCCACAGGTCCGACTGCTCGTCCACTTCCGATCGCGTCAACCGCTCGGGCGAGCAATAGCTCGGGCTGCCGAAATGGACCGCCGTGGCATCGCAGTCTTCGCGCAGCGTTTTGGCGATGCCGAAATCGAGCAGCCGCACCGTGTCGTTGGGGCCGAGATGGATGTTCGATGGCTTGATATCGCCATGCACCACGGCCAGCCGCCGGGCGTGAAATTTGGCAAGCTGCTCACAGATTTCAAGCGCGATCGCGGCGGCGCGGATGCTATCGAGAGTGTGCTCGGCGTCGAGCACTTCGCCCAGATCGCGGCCCTCCACATATTGCATGGCGACGTAGAAATAACCGTCCAGGTCGCCCGTCTCGTAAACTTCCACCACCCGCGGATCGAGCCCGCGCAGTTCGCTTTGAATAGCCGCGCCACGGCGTTCGGCCTCCATCGCCAGGCGCGTACTCGGATCGCCCGCGCGAATCAGCTTCAGCACCGCTTTGCGATTTCCCACGGTGTCGATGGCCAGATAGACGTCGGTCATGCTCCGCCCAATTTGGCGGACGATCTGATAGCGGCCTACGCGCGTGGGGGCGGTCATTTGCGCAGCACCGCCCACAGCAGCATGCCGATGAGCACGCCATAAGTGAGAAAGGCCAACCTCCCGCCGAACCGTCCGGTGCGCGCTCGCGGCCTGGTAGTAGACGCGACGCTCGGACGGGTGGCGCCGCCGCTTCCGCGAAACTCGGGGCCGGCGACAAATAGCGCCGTGATATTGTCGCGCCCGCCGGCGTCATTGGCGGCCTGTACCAGCTCCGCCGCCACGCGCGCCGGGTCGCCATCGTACCGCGCCGTGATGGTGCGGATGTGCGCCACCGTGAGATGGTCGGTCAGGCCGTCGCTGCACAGCAGCAGCGCGGCATCGTCGCGGAAGCGGCACTGGCGAATCTCGACGAAGCCTTCGTCCTCCACATCGCGCAGGCGCGACCCCACGTCGCGGAAGACTTCGTTGCGCCGCGGGTGCCGCATCGCCTCTTCTTCGGAAAGCGCACCGGCATCTTCGTCCTCCCCTACCGGCGAATGGTCGGACGTGAGCTTGCGGATGGCGCCGTCCCACAGCAGGTAGAGGCGCGAATCGCCCACGTGTCCGATGGTGATGCGGCCGTCTTCCACCATTGCGAGGGTGAGCACGCAGGCCATGCCGAGATGTTCCTGGTCCTGCTGCGCACGGCGGAAAATGCGATTGTTGGCAGCGGCGATCGCGGCCCGCGCGCGCTCTGCGGCAGGCGCCCCGGTCCACCGCACGCCCTCGCGGATGGTTTCCACCGCGATCTGCGCCGCCAGCTCGCCGGCGGCCTGCCCGCCCACGCCATCCACCACCAGGTACACGCCGCGGGCGGCGTCCATCCAGTAGCGGTCTTCGTTGTGTTCGCGCAGCATGCCGGTATCGGTGGCCGCGCCGGCCAGCGGAGTCATGGCCGGCCCTCGCGCGCGTGCACCGCAATGAACAGCACTACGAAGGCCAGGAACGCGATCACGAACGGAATGTGGAGATTGTAGAGCCAGCTCATTTGCGCGCCTCGAAGCTCAGGGTGATGGCTTCGGCCACGCGGATTTCAGCGCGATCCGGCAGTGCCGACTCAGCCCCGCTGTGCAGGCGGCGGCCGTTTAACCAGGTGCCGTTGCGGCTCTGATCTTTGATCGCGAATGCGCCCGTGGCCGGGTCGCGGCGCAACTTGAGGTGCTCGCGCGATACCTGGTCATTGGCATAAAGCGGCAGGTCGACCCACAACCCTTCGCCGCCGCGTCCTACGCTAACTTCGTTTTGCGTCACGAAGTAGGTCTGCGGACCGGAATCGTCGTTGTAGCGGATTTCCGCGTATACGCGGTCGGCCTGGCGGCGCGTACTCTCGCGATCGCGCACCACACGCTCGGAAGTCACCGACGGCTGGCGCTCAATCAGCGTCGTCCTGGTACCGCGATATCCGGGCTGCACCATGTCGTTGAGTTCCGAGTGGATCTCCACATCGCCGGGCGGCACGGCATTCTCGCCATCGCGAAAGAATTCGATCCACCAGGTGCTCTGTGCGATCCGATACTCTTTGCGCGCGGCACTGCGGCGGAAGCGTGAACCTTTCTTATTCCACTCCGCCATGCGCGCGCTCAGAGCGCGGCGCGCGTCTTCCCTGATCAGGTCCTGCACGCCGATGAGGCGGTCGAAATCGTCGGGGTGCAGGTACACGCTGAAGAGACAGGGCAACAAGATGCTGTACCCTAATTCCAACCTGCCCAATTCCATGTTGCGAACCAGTTCATCGATGATGATCTGGCCGCTGATTCGCGTTTGTGGCTGCCTGGTTCCGCTTTGCGCCATAGGAATACACCAACCCTCCGGGGCGAGGAAGAGTCGCGGGCGCGCTCTCATCTCGCCAATGGAGCCGCTCGCCATGACGCGGAACAACACATATGACGAACGCCCGGCGTGCGGGTTTCATCGAGCGGGATTAAAATTCAGTAAGAGGATTCATGCTACGAACAGAGCCGCGACTCTCAGAGAGCGGACGACCATGCTTTTCCGCCACCGCTTGATAAAGCGGCTCCGTTCAGAGTCACGACCGTAAAGCGAAGTGGTGCATCCCGTACAGCAGGCGCAAACGCCCGCTTGCTTGCGGGGCTCAGAATCGAGTTCTCCACCGAGTCCATCAGACTCTGGCCGGGATTCGCGACGGGCCGTTCAATCAAGCCTTCGGCGTCTTGCTAACGGAGCTGTTGCCCGCTATCACGAAGCGCAGGGGCGCATCCACGCATTGGCTGATGCCGATTCGCGGCGTGATGCGGATTTCGAAATGGCGCGGCGCGGCGGGCTCGCGCACGACCAGGCTGCCGCGGGTGACGTCCACGCCGTTGTACTGCGGCCCGATCGCCATCGCCAGCGTCAGCTTGCCCGGGCCGGACGCCAGGTCTTCCACCTTGCGTGCCGCCGGCCGCCGCCCCCGCATGATGTCGATGCCTGCCAGCGGTTCCAGGGCCCGCACCAGCACGCCTCCCGCAGTGCCATCGGGTTCGCAGATCAGGTTGAGGCATTGGTACATGCCGTAGATGAAGTAGACGTAAGCATGCCCCGGCGGGCCGAAGATCACGCGCGTGCGCGGTGTGATCCCGCGGGCGGAGTGCGAGGCCAGATCGTCGCCGCCCGGATACGCTTCGGTCTCCACAATCATGCCCGCGGTAGGTCCATGGACCACGATCTTGCCGAGCAGGTCGCGCGCCACCTCAATGGTGGCCCGCTCGTAAAATGCCCGCTTGAGGATGGGTCCGAAACGCATCGTTTTATTGGTAGCACGGAAAATTTGCGGAACTTTGCATCCCCGGTGGCGTATTATGTCGTAATGCCACATATGGAGAATCCCGCTATCGATCGCGAATGGAAGAAAGGCAGCGCCGAACTCTTGATTCTGTCCCTGGTAGAGGCCATCCCGCGCCATGGGTATGAAATCAGCAAGCTGATCGAGCAGCGATCGCGCGGCGCGCTCCGCTTTCACGCGGCATCGCTCTACCCCTTGCTCTACCGTCTGGAGAAGCGCGACTGGATTCGCGGGCTCTGGGTGGAAAAGAGCGGCCAGCGGCGGCGCCGGTATTACCAGTTGACCCCCCAGGGCCGCAAAGTGCTGGCGTCGCAACGGCAGGGATGGCAGACCTTTGTGGAAGCCATCAACCTCATCACGGGAGCTGAGAATGCCTGACTTTAAGAAGCAGATTCGCCAACGGCTTGCGAAAATGAACCTCTCCGCGCCGCGGGAGGCCGAGATTATCGAAGAGCTGGCGCAGCATGCGGAAGACCGCTACCGCGAGATGCGCGCGGACGGCGCGAGCGACGCCGAAGCGCGCCGCGCCGCCATGGAGGAGTTGGGCGCTAAGGAATTCCTGGCGGGTGAGCTCCACGCCACCGAGCATGCCGTAGCCGCCAACCCGGCGGTGCTGGGCTCGCGAGCCAGAGGCCCGTTCTTCGCCGGGCTGGGGCAGGACCTCCGCTACGGATTTCGCACTCTTCGCAAAAGTCCCGGATTCACTGCCGTTGCCATGATCGCGCTGGCGCTCGGCATCGGCGCCAATACCGCGATTTTCAGCGTCGTGAACGGTGTGCTCCTGCAGCCGCTGTCCTACCCCGAGCCGGGCCGCCTGTTGAATATCTACGAGAGTACACAGGCCTTCCGTTACAACTCGGTGGCTTACCCCGATTACCTCGATTGGAGGTCGGGCGCCAGCTCTTTCGCGGGCATGGGAGCATACCGCAGCGACTTCTTCAATTTCACCGGCATGGGCGAGCCCGAACAGCTTTCGGGCGAATATGTGACGGCCAGCCTGCTGCCGGTGTTGGGGGTCCATCCGCGATTCGGCCGTACCTTTTCGTCGACCGAGGACCGTGAAGGTGCGGCATGCACCGCCATGGTTACCACTGGTTTCTGGAAGCGCCGTCTCGCCGCTGACCCGGGGGTGTTGGGAAAGAACCTCACGCTCAACGGGATGCCGTGCACGGTAATCGGCGTGCTGCCGGCTGACTTCCGGCTCTCCGGTTCGGCCGAGGTCTATCTGCCGATGGAAACCTATAATTCGGTGGAACTGCGAACGCGGGAATCGCATCCCGGTCTCCGCGTGATCGGCCGGTTGAAGCCGGGGGTGAAACCCGAGGCGGCGCAGGCCGAAGTGGCGGCCATCGCGGGCCGGCTGGCGCTGCAATATCCCAAGACGAATGCCGGATACAGCGCCCGCGTGGTGGCCATGAAGGACGATATCGTAGGTGGCGTCCGGTCCACCCTGCTGCTCCTGCTCGGCGCCGTCGGCTTCGTACTGATCATCGCCTGCGCGAATGTCGCCAACCTGTTACTGGCGCGCTCCACGGCGCGCAAGCGTGAGTTCGCGATTCGCGCCGCCCTGGGCGCGGACCGGGGCCGTGTGGTGCGCCAACTCCTGACCGAGAGCCTGCTGCTATCCCTGGGCGGGGGGCTGATCGGCCTGCTGCTGGCAGGATGGGGAACACGCCTGGTGTTGGCAGCAGCTCCCGCCAACCTGCCGCGTGCCGACGGTATCGGCATCGATCCCTATGTGCTCTTGTTCACCCTGGCGGTTTCGGTGGCTACCGGCATTCTGTTTGGGCTGGCGCCCGCGCTGCTGGGGGCCAACACCAATCCGCAGGAATCCTTGAAAGAAGGAACCCGCGGTTCGGGCGGCGGAAAATATCGTGCCGAAGGCATTTTCGTCGCGTTGGAAATGGGGCTGGCGGTGGTTCTGCTGGCCGGCGCCGGGCTGATGATCCAAAGCGTCTGGCGGCTTTGGAAAGTCGATCCCGGGTTCAACCCCCATCACATCCTGACCGCGCAGGTGGCCCTTTCGCCGACGGTGGCGGGGAGCGCGCCCCGCATCCGCCAAGCCTTCGACCAGATGCTGGAACGGGTGGCCGCTACCCCGGGCGTGGAGGCCGCCGCTATCTCCTCGCAGGTGCCGCTAGGCGAGGGCGATAGCGAGAATAGTTACTGGCCCGGCACCGGTCCGCAGCCTCCGCAGGACCAGTTGAACTCCGCCCTTTTCTACATCGTCACGCCCGGCTATCGCTCGGTGTTGCCGCTCCCGCTGCTGGCGGGGCGCTTCATCGACCGGCGCGACATCGTCGGATCCCCTCCGGTAATCGTGATCGACCAGGTCATGGCGAAGCATCTTTTCCCCGGACAGGACCCCGTCGGCAAGCAGATTAGCATGTCCGAGATCGGCCCCATCACCATTGTTGGCGTGGTGGGCCACGTGAAGCAGTGGGGGCTCGATTCCGACGATACCTCCAAGATCCGCGACCAGATTTACTTCTCCATCGGACAGGTGCCCGACCAGTTCCTGCCGGAGGCCATGGCCGGGCTGACGATGATGCTGCGCACCACGCCCGAGCCGCTGAGCATGGTGTCGGCAGTGGCTGCACAGGTGGCCGGGCCCACGCGGGATCAGCCCGTCTACGATGTCCTCACCATGGAGCAGATCATTTCGCGGTCGTTGGCGCAGCGCCGTTTCACCATGCTGGTGCTGCTGATCTTTGCGGGGACGGCGCTGCTGCTGGCGGCAGTGGGAATCTATGGCGTGATGTCGTACGCCGTCACCCGCCAGAGTCACGAAATCGGCATCCGTGCCGCGCTGGGCGCCAGCCGCTGGGAGATTCTACGGATGGTGCTTCGCCGCGGGATGAAACTGGCCGGTCTGGGATTGGTGGGCGGATTGGCGGCGGCGTTTGCGCTCACTCGCCTGATGGCCGGCCTGCTCTACGGAGTTCGCCCGGCCGACCCAGCCACCCTATCGTTGGTGGTGCTTCTGCTGGGCGCAGTGGCCTTGCTCGCTTGCTATATTCCGGCCCGCCGGGCCACCGCCGTGGACCCGGCTACCGCGCTGCGGGCGGACTGACGCGTCCGCAGTACAATTGTCGCAGTGCGACTCTTTACCGCTCTCGATCTGCCCGGCGAGGTGGTCGGGAATCTGGAAGCTTTCCTGGCGCGCGTGAAACCGGCGGCGCAGCTACATTGGAGTCCGCCCACCAACCTCCACATCACGACCAAGTTTATCGGGGAGTTTTCGGAAGATCGACTTCCCGCCTTGCAATCGGCGCTGGCGGCACTGCCGGAGCGGCCCGAGATCGATGTGTCCATCGCGCGGGTCGGTTTCTATCCGAATGAACGGTCGCCGCGCGTCTTTTGGTGCGGCATCGATGCGCCGGGTCTGCCGAAGCTGGCGGCCGAGACGGATTCGGCTACCGCACGGCTCGGGGTCGCGGTTGAAAAGCGCGCGTACTCGCCGCATCTCACGCTGGCGCGCATCAAACAACCATTCGATTTAGACGCCCTGCACGCAGCCATCGCCGCCGCGCCGTCGCTCGAATTCGGCCGCTTTACGGCGCGCTCCTTCTTTTTGTATCGAAGCCAATTACGCCCCACCGGTTCCGTGTACACTAAACTTGCGGAGTTCCCCTTCTCAAAGAAATGAACATTCTTCTGGCGGCAGCGATCGCCTACGTACTCGGCGCCATTCCCTTCGGATACCTCTTAGTAAAGTGGACCACCGGCGGCGACGTCCGCACCGGTGGGAGCGGCAATATCGGGGCGACCAATGTCCTCCGGACAACGGGACGTGCCGCGGGCATCGCGACTCTACTGCTCGATATCGGTAAGGGGTACCTGGCGGTGTGGATCGCCGGCCGTCTCACCGATCATGGGGTGCCGGCGATGTGCGTGGCGGCACTGGCGGTGATGGCGGGGCACGCCTTCCCCGTCTTCCTTCGTTTCAAGGGCGGGAAAGCGGTGGCCAGCTTCGTGGGCGCGTTTCTGTGTCTCACTCCGCTGGCGCTGCTCGCGGTGCTGGTGGTGTTTGTGGTGGTGGTGGCGTGGACGCACTACATCTCGATGGGCTCGGTGGTGAGCGCGACGACTTTTCCACTGGCAGTCTGGCTGATGGACAAGGATGTCGTCATACTGGCCACCGCAGTGGTCGCGGGAGCGTTCATTATCTACAAGCATAGTAGTAATATTGCGAGGGTCCACGCGGGAAACGAGAATCGGTTCACTTTCGGGCGCAAACCTTGAAGAATCTCTCGATCATCGGTGCCGGAAGCTGGGGGACTGCCCTCGCCATGGTACTCGCGCCGCGCTTTCCCCACATCCGTCTGTGGGTCTACGAAAGCGACCTGGCGGCACGCATGCAGACCTCGCGCGAGAACGACGTCTACCTGCCGGGATTCCAACTGCCCGGCCACATCCAGGTGGTCAACGATTTAGCAGGAGCGGTAGAAAACGCCGAGCTGGTCCTCAGCGTAATGCCGTCGCACCTGGTGCGGCGGATCTACCAGCAAATGCTGCCGCATCTCACTGAATCCATGCTGTTTGTGAGCGCCACAAAAGGCCTCGAAAACGGCAGTCTACTGCGGGCGTCCGAGGTCATCCGGGAGGTGCTTTCCCCCGGTATGGCGGCCCGCATCGCGGTCATTTCCGGCCCGACCTTCGCCAAGGAAGTCGCGCGCTTCGAACCGACTGCGCTGGTGGTCGCTTCGTCCGACCGGGCGGTAGCCGACGGGGTCCAGGCGGCATTTTCGGGGCCGACTTTCCGGCTGTATTCGAGCTCAGATACTATCGGTGTAGAAATTGGCGGCGCGATTAAGAACGTGGTGGCGATCGGGGCCGGCGTGCTGCACGGTATGGGGCTGGGACACAATCCCATGGCAGCTTTGATCACCCGCGGGCTGGCGGAAATGACTCGTCTGGCGGTGGCGATGGGCGGACAGCCGCTCACTTTGGCAGGGTTGGCAGGCTTGGGCGATCTCGTGCTCACCTGTAACGGGGAATTGAGCCGGAATCGTACCCTGGGCGTGGAGTTGGCCCATGGCCGCAAGCTCGACGAGATCGTCAACTCCATGAAAATGGTGGCCGAAGGTGTAAAAACTACAAATGCCGCAGTAGATCTGGCAAAGCGCTACTCGGTGGAGATGCCGATTTCCGAACAGATGCACCGGGTGCTCAACTCTGGCCTTTCCCCGCGGGAGGCAATCCAGAGATTAATGGAACGGTCACTTAAAGGGGAATAATTAACCCCGGAAACGCAACCTGGGATGGACGAACGGGTTAAGCAAGGTATGGGAGGCTTGGCCGCGACGCTGGATTTCGATGCGGAATTGATGCTCCGCGTCAAGGAAGGCGACGGAGCGAGCTTTGCCATCCTGCTGGAAAAGCACCGGTTACCGGTAATCCACTTTCTGTATCGGATGGTGCAGAACCAGGCGGTGGCGGAGGAATTGGCACAGGAAGTCTTTCTGCGCGTGTACCGGTCGCGCGCGAGTTACGAACCTACCGCCAAATTTACGACGTGGCTGTTCCGGATCGCCACCCACCTCGCGCTGAATTCGTTGCGCGACGGCAAGTACCAGCGGCTGGAAGAGCACCTGGACGACGATTCGGCGGAAGCGCCGGCGCGGCAGGTATCGGACCAGCACGAGTCTGTGGAGCAGTGGATGGTGCATCAGGCCCGCATGGAGGAAATCCGGCGGGCAGTGGCGACGTTGCCGGAGAAGCAGCGCGCCGCCGTACTGATGCATAAATATGAAGAGATGGAATATTCGCAGATCGCAAAAGTGCTGAACTGTTCGGAATCTGCGATTAAATCCTTACTGTTTCGGGCGTACGAGACTTTGCGCGCCCGTTTGGCCCACATGGCCTAGGAAGAAAGAGAACGCCATGAATTGCCCCATGAAGGTGGGAGGGAATCGGGAAGTCCTGCTGGATTACGCCGCGGGCAAGCTGAATGCCGGCGCGCGAACCGAACTGGACCTGCATATGCGGAACTGCCTCCCGTGCAGCGAATTCGCCGCCGGGCAGCAGAGCGTATGGCGGGCCCTTGATGAATTCGAGCCGGCGCCGGTATCGATGGACTTCGATCGTCGCCTATACGCCCGCATCGAACAGAGCGTCCCCTGGTGGACGCGATGGCTGCGGCCGCTGAATCCGCTGCTGCGCCATTCCGTGCCGATTGCCGCGGCGGCCGGGGTGATCGTGATGGCCGGCCTGCTGTTGGACCGTCCCGTGGCGGCGCCGGTGGCGCCCGCGCCGCAATCCGCACAGGTGGAAAGCCTGCAGCCTGAGCAGTTGCAGAGCGCGCTCGACGATATAGAGATGCTGCGGCAGTTCAATCAACTGGTACCCGATAGCGCCGGCGCCAAAATGTAAGCTGCCATGAATCGAATTCTCACCATCGGCAGCATCCTGCTGCTAGCCGGGGCAGGAGTGGGCTCTGCGAGCGGCCGGCGCCAGGGGGCCAAAGAGGCGCCTCCGAAAGCCGGGCCCGCTAAACCGGCCAACCGGGGCGGTGTGCCGAAGCCGATTCCGAAGGGCGGAGCACGCCTGATCAACCCGGCGAGTATCGCGGCCCGCCTGTTCCGCATGAGCCCCGAAGAACGCGAGCGCGCCATCGCCAACCTGCCGCGCGAACAGCAGCGCGAACGGGCCCGCAAACTTCTGGCGTGGTTCGACAGCCAGCCGAAGGCGTTGCAGGATATGCAACTCCGCCGGATGGATCGATTTGCTCAACTGACTCCGGAGAAACGCGCCGAAGTCATGGGACTGATGACGGAGGTCAATAATTTCCCGCCACCGCGCGCCGGGGCTGTCAGGCGGGAGCTTTTACGCCTGCAACAGATGACCGACGAAGCGCGCGAAGCGACCTTGCACCGCCCGGCATTCCAGGCGCGGTTCTCTCCCGAAGAGCTTCGTGTGATCACCGGGTTGGCGGACGCCTGGATGGGGCCGATTCAGTAGCACCGACTCCCGCCGCCGACTTTGGTTACACTGGTTCTTCTTTACCTGCTGTGAACGCCGTTGAGTTCCAAGGAGTCTCCAAGACCTACGCGATCTACGAATCGCCGGGCGACCGGCTGAGGGAACTGCTGTCTTTCAACCGCCTCCGCCGCCATCGCGATTTCCAGGCGCTGCAGGATGTCACCTTCGAAGTAAAGCGCGGCGAGACCTTTTGTATCGTGGGCGAGAACGGATCCGGGAAGAGCACCACGCTGCAAATGGTGGCCGGGATTCTGCAGCCTACGGCCGGAACGGTTACGGTTAACGGGCGCGTCTCAGCGCTGCTCGAACTGGGCGCGGGATTCAATCCCGAATTCAGCGGGCGCGACAACGTCTACCTCAACGGCTCCATCATGGGGCTCACCACGCGCCAGGTGGACCAGCGGTATAACGACATCGCGGCCTTTGCGGAGATTGGCGACTTCATCGACCAGCCGGTGAAAACGTACTCCAGCGGTATGGTGGTGCGGCTGGCCTTTGCCGTGGCCATTAATGTCGACCCCGAAATCCTGCTGGTGGACGAAGCACTGGCGGTCGGCGACATTTATTTTCGCCAGCGCTGCATGCGTAAGGTACACGAACTGCGCGCACGCGGCATCACCATTCTATTCGTCTCGCACGCCACCGCCGATGTGAAGGCGGTGGGCGACCGCGTCCTGTGGCTGGATAAAGGACGGCTGGTGGAAGTGGGCGCGCCGGATCGCGTCATCGCCCGGTATCTGGCCGCTATGGTGCAGAAGGACACGCGCTATCTGCACCGCCAGGATCGTCACGACGATGAGCGCGCCGCCGGCGAGCGCGTTTGTGCGCCGGAAGTCGTCGAGACCATCCCGAATATCGACCACCGCTACGGCGATGGACGGGCGCGCGTGATCGGCATCGCCATCCTCAGCGAGCAGGGCGAGCCGCTGCACCAACTCGACCCCGCGAGCCGCATCGTGGTGCGCATCAGTGTGCGCGCGCAAGAGCATGTCGGAGCGCCGAATGTAGGCTTCATGCTGCGCAATCAATTGGGTGTGGATTTCTCAGGCACCAATACGATCCGCGAAGGGCACCGGCTGGAACCCATGCAGGCGGGCGATACTTATACCGTGGATTTCCACCTGGACCTGCCGGAACTGTATCCGTCGTCGTTTTCCTTCTCACCGGCCGTCGCCGATGGAGACCTCACCACCTACCAGATGTGCGACTGGATCGATAATGCCATCGTGGTGCAGATGGCGCGTAGCGCGAACGAAGTGTATGGGTACCTGCACATGCCCTGCCGCGTGGAAGTGAACGCGCGCCTGGTGGCCGACGAAGCAGCGCCGGCGGTGGAGAAACAGCTTGGCTGAATTCACCGGCGAACGCGTGATCCCGGGCGAGGTGGATATCGACCTGCTCAACGAGCATATGGCGCGCTACACCTTCGCCGCCCGGCTGGCGCGCGGCAAGCGCGTGCTGGATGCGGGGTGCGGCGCGGGCTACGGTTCAGTCGAACTGGGGCGCGCGGCGGAACGCGTGGTGGGCGTGGACCGCGCGGCCGACGCCATCGAGTTCGCGCGCGCCAATTATGCGGCCCACAATGTGACGTTCGAAGAAGCGTCCTGTGAGGCGCTGCCGCATGCCGACGCCAGTTTCGAACTGGTGGTGGCCTTCGAGGTAATCGAGCATCTGCAAGACTGGCGCGGCTTTCTGCGCGAGGCGCATCGCGTGCTCGTACCCAACGGCCAATTGGTGGTGTCGACGCCCAACAAGCTCTACTACACCGAATCGCGCGGGGCGGACGGCGCCAATCCGTTTCATGTGCATGAATTCGATTTCGAAGAGTTCCGTGCGGAACTGAAGGCGGTTTACCCGCACGTCTCGCTGTTTCTCGAAAATCACGTGGAAGGGTTCACGTTTCAGCCGCACGAAGCCGGGTCGACCTCCGAAGTTCGCGTGGACGCCGGCGAGTCCGCGCCCGATGAATCCCATTTCTTCGTGGCGGTGTGCGCCAACCGCCCGCAGATCGGCAATCCGACCTACGTCTACATTCCGCGCGCGGCCAACGTACTGCGAGAGCGCGAACGGCATATCCGCCTGCTGCAAGGCGAACTGGCGGACAAGGACGGTTGGCTCGCCGACGCACAGCGCGACCTGGCCGAGATGACGCGGCGGTATGCCAGTGTCGAGAGCCAGTTGGAGGAAAGCAATCGGTGGGCCGGCGAGTTGAAAGCCCAGTTGCAGGAGCGGTGGGCGCGTGTGGACCAACTGCAGGCCGAACTGGCGGAGGAGCAGGAGCGCGCGCGGCAGACGGCGGCCGCCTATGACGCGAAGATCGCCGGGCTCGAGCAGGACATACAGTCGAAGGTGAAATGGGCGCGCGATGTGGAAGCGGCGCTCACCGCCGATATTCAAAAGCAAACAATCGAACTGGTGAAGGCGGTGGACGCGCTGCACCAGACCGAAGACGTGCTCCGCAACAGCGAGAAAGAACTGCAGGAACGCACCGAGTGGGCGCTGCGCCTTGACAAGGAATCGGCCGAACTGGCGCGCCAGTTGGCGCTCTATCGCGCGTCGCGCTGGGTGAAGCTGGGCCGCAAGGTGGGCCTGGGCCCCGCAATGCCGGCGAGCTGACATGGCCTTCCTCAAACGCCTGCTGCGCGGCCTGCCGCTGCTGGTGCTCTCTCCCTTCCTGATGGCGGCCGGCTTTCTCGCGCTGGCGGTGACGGACTTATTGTGGAAGCTGTTCGGGCGCCGGGTGGCGTGCGCCGACACCGCGCCGCGAACCGCCGCCGCTTCGGTGGTGATCCCCAATTGGAACGGCAAAGACCTGCTGGCGAAGTATTTGCCCTCCATCGTCACCGCGCTCCACGGCAATCCCGCGAACGAAATCGTGGTGGTGGACAACGGCTCTCTCGATGGCAGCGCGGAATTCGTCCACGAAGCCTTTCCGCAGGTGAAGCTGGTGGCCCTGCCGAAGAATCTCGGCTTCGGCGGCGGCTCGAACGCAGGATTTCGCGCCGCATCCAACGACGTCGTGGTCCTGCTGAATAGCGATATGCGGGTGGAGGAGAATTTCCTGGCGCCGCTGCTGGAAGGCTTCGCCGACCCACAGGTGTTCGCGGTCTCCTGCCAGATCTTCTTCAGCGATCCACGCAAGCTGCGCGAAGAGACGGGGCTCACACAAGGCTGGTGGCAGGATGGCGGATTGCGCGTGCGCCACCGCATCGACCCGGCCATCGATGGGTTGTACCCCTGCTTTTACGGCGGCGGCGGATCGTGCGCTTTCGACCGGCGCAAGTTTCTGGAGCTTGGCGGGTTCGACCGCCTGCTGGCGCCCTTCTATTTAGAAGATACCGATCTCGGCTATCTCGCCTGGAAGCGCGGGTGGAAGGTGCTTTACCAGCCGCGCAGCGTGGTCTACCACGAGCATCGCGGCACCATCGGCAAACGTTTCACGGAAGCGCACATTCAGACCGTTCTGAAGAAGAATTTCGCGCTCTTCTGCTGGAAGAACATCCACGAATGGCCGCGGCTCACCTCGCATTTTTTCTTCTCCTGGACGGGCGCCGTGCTGAGTGTGCTCTTCGGCGAGATTCCCGCCCGGCCCACGCCTTACTCACTGTGGCGGACGTTCGCGCAACTGCCGCGGGCCATGAAGTCGCGCTGGCAGGCGCGATCGCTCGCGCACATCGACGATACAGAGGCGTTCCGCCGTCCGCTCGGAGGTTATTTCCGCGACCGCTTCGCGCCCATGGAGCCCGCGCCCGGCCAGTTGCGTGTGCTGTTCGTTTCGCCCTACCCGATTTGCCCGCCCACGCACGGGGGCGGTGTCTTCATGTACCAGACGCTACGCGAGATGTCGCGGCTGGCGGAAGTGCACGTAGCGGAGATGCTCGACTGGGCGGGCCAGGATGAGGCCAATCGCGAACTGCGCACCTTTTGCGCCTCGGCGGAGTGGATCGTGCGCCCCAACGGCCATCCCAAAGGGAGCGGGTCGCTACTGCCGTATGCGGTGCGCGAGTTCGCCAACGACGATTTCGAGTGGCTCATTCACCGCCAGATTTTTCTCAAGCAGATCGACATGCTGCAATTGGAATACACGCCGCTAGCGCAGTACCGCGGCGCGTTTCGGCGGATCCCGGCGGCGCTCTTCGAACATGACGTCTACTTCCAGTCGATCGGCCGCGGGCTCGGGCACCTGGTCGGGCTCACCGGGGAGGCGAAGGCGCGCGTCGAATATCTGCGCGCGCTGCGCTACGAACTGCGCGCGCTGCCGCATTTCGATCAGGTGCAGGTGTGCACGCCGCAGAATCGCCGGTATCTGCTGGGCTTTCTGCCCGCGCTGGCGCCGAAACTGCGCGACGGCCTGCGGGCGGGCATCGACGCGGCCAATTACGAATTTCGGCAGGCGGGCCGCGAGCCGGCGACCATGCTCTTCCTCGGCAGCTTCCGGCACGACCCCAACCGCGTGGCCGTCGATTGGTTCGTGCGCGAGGTGATGCCACTGGTTCTGAAAAGCGTCCCGCACGCGCGACTCATTATTGTCGGGTCCGATCCGCCCCCGGCGCACACGTACGCCGATGCCGAAGGCCATCTGGAAATGAAGGGTTTCGTGGACGATGTACGCGTGCCACTGGCACAGTACGCGGTTTTCGTCTGTCCGATTCTGAGCGGATCGGGGGTCCGGGTGAAGCTGCTGGAGGCGTTCGCGGCGGGAATTCCGGTGGTCTCGACGGTGGTGGGAGCGGAAGGTCTGGCAGAGAAAGACGGGGAGTTCTGCGCTTTGGCTGACGACCCCAGGGAGTTTGCCGGCCGGGTAGTGAAACTGTTGGCCGACCCCGAAGCGGCTGCTGCAATGGCCGCCCGCGCCCGCCGGGAAGTGGAAGCCCATTGGGACATGGCAGCGATCACGCAAAAACTGGTGACGGAGTACGCTCAGTTGGTGAAAGCCAAACGGAGCGCCGTTTAGAACACCCGGGCAGTGAGTCTCCCGACAAAAATACTTGTGGGGCGGACCCCGAAGGGCCGCCCCACAATCGACCGAAGCCTTGCGTCACCAAAGCTCAGTAGTTAGGTTCTCCTGCTCCCATGCTGCTGCCCCAAACTGCGGAACTACCCCATACCGCGGAGCTACCCCAGACTGCGGAGCTGCCCCAGACGGCCGAACTGCCCCACACCGCGGAGCTTCCCCAGACCGCGGAGCTGCCCCATACTGCCGAGCTGCCCCATACTGCCGAGCTGCCCCAGACGGCCGAACTGCCCCAGACGGCGGAACTGCCGTTCAACATCGTGGTGCCGCCCCAGACCTGGAGAATACTCCACACTCCCGAGTTCCAGATGCTTTTGGAATCGAGCAGCATATATGCCGAGTTGAGCGACGGAATCCAACTGATGGCGGGCGATAGCGTGCTGCCGGTGGCGGTGTTCTTATCGGCCAGCGCGGCGGCGATATCGAGGTAGCCGGCGCCGACCGTGAAGACGTCGTACGTATCGTAATAGGTCTGGCCGCCGTCGACGACGCTGCTGTAGACCGGGAACTTCTTGGACGCGGACTGCATCAGGCGCGCTTTCACGGTATTCGGAGTGAGCGAGGGATTCTGCTGCAGCAGGATCGCCGCCGCCGCGCTGACGCAGGGCGTCGCCATGCTGGTGCCGCTGAGCATGAAATACTCGGGAGTTCCGCCGGCAACGGTGGAGTACGCCGAGGTCGGAATGATGTTGGCCGGGAATTCCGCAGCCAGCGTGGAGTTGGGCGACAGCAGCGAGACTTCCAGATTGCCCGGGGCCACGATGTCGGGCTTGGCGATCTGGTCGATGTAACTGGGGCCGCGGGAGCTGTAGCTGGCGATCTCGTCGTCGGCTCGTGTGACTGTGCCCATGTTCTTCATGGCGCCGACGGTGATGGCTTCCGGCGTATTGCCGGGCGAGGTGATGGTGGCGTAGCCGTTGCGGCCGAGATTGCCGGCGGCGATCACCACCACGATGCCGGCGTTCCAAGCAGCCTCCACGGCGCGACACAGCGGGTCAAAGTGGTAGCTCTCGAAGATCGGCCGGCCCAGCGAGAGGTTGATCACCTTAATGTTGTACTTGTTCTTGAGCGCGATGGCTTGCTCGATGGCGGCGATCACCGCTGCATCGTTGCTCTGGCCGTTGGCGTCGATCACGCGCAGGTCGATCAGGTTGGCATTGGGTGCGATACCGGTGTAGTTCTTGGTGTACTGCGAGCCGGTGGAAGACGCGCCGTCGCCGGCGATGATGCCCGCCACGTGCGTGCCGTGGCCGTACAGGTCGGCTTGTGCGCCATCGATGAAGTTCTGGCGATAGACAACACGGGAGACGCCCTTCTTGTCCTTTAAGTCCGGGTGGTCGGCGATGCCGCTATCGATAACCGCGATGCCGACGCCGCTGCCATCGAGATCGAGTGCCCACGCCGCCGGGGCATTTACCGCCGGGGCGGTGATGTCGAGCAGCGGGAGCAGGGCGCGATTGGGCGTCACGAAGGCGACGTCGTTGAGGTTCAGGAGTCCCAGAAGGCCGGCCAAGGGAAGCTGGATCACCTGGCCGGGGAACGCCGTCAGGTTTTGCAGGACGGTGCCGCCCAACAGCCCGATGGTCAGTTTGTCAAGCAGCGTGGGCATCTGGGTGAATTGCACGATCACGGTCGTCTGACCATTCTGGCCCAGTAAGCCGTTCAGGTCTCCGGACAGTTTCGAGAGTAACTGGGCGTTGCCCACCTGGGTGGCCATCAGGCTTCCCCAAACCACTGCGGAAATTCTCAGGATCTTTTTCATAAGTGCCTTTTCGTAACGGTACGTACAAAACGGGACGGCTTCCCTTTAGCACGGCCCGTTCCAATTCCTCGCGCCGGCTAAGTGGCGGAAATCAAGACACTTGCTAAAAACGCCGCCCGCCGCGGCGGAGTTCAAGTGACAGTTTGTCCAGTTTCCGCGACAGGCTGGCAATTAACGGTGTTTTAGTGCCTGTTTGCGGTGCCCGATTAGTAACTTCAGTTAGCTAACTTCAGTCTGCTAACTTCCGACAACACGGTTTTACTTACTCCGGGTGAGGTCGTACCGCTGCCGCCAGTACTTGCCTAGTATTGTGTCTCCTTGTCCTTGGCTGGGTTGGAACCACATAGTGTCAATATGACGCCGGCGATGTGGGTCTCTCATAACTTTCCGGCAAATTGCACTCGAAGGGAACAGGCAATGCAGTTACTTACTGAAGATGGCGGTGCTCTCCATTCCTTCCTGGGAATGACGGCTGTCATCCGGAGTCTGCCCATGCGGCAGGTGCTGTCCACCGTACAAAAGATGGCCAAGAGCAACGCGGCAGTGCTGGTAACCGGCGAGACCGGCAGCGGAAAAGAAGTGATCGCGCGCGCGATCCATCATTATTCCCTGCGGTGCACGCGCCCGTTTGTCGATATCAACTGCGCAGCGTTTCCCGACCATTTGCTGGAGAGCGAGCTCTTCGGCTACGAGAAAGGCGCCTTCAGCGGCGCCGATTCACTCAAGCAGGGCATGTTCGAACTGGCCAACGGCGGCACTCTGTTTCTGGATGAAATCGGCGAACTCGATCTCAAGATGCAGGTGAAGCTGCTGCGCGTTCTGGACGGCACTCCCTATTACCGCCTGGGCGGAACGCGCAAGGTGGCGTCCGACGTGCGCATCATCGCCGCTACCAACGTGGACCTGCGGGCCGCCGTCGAGAAGGGCACATTCCGTCGCGATCTCTACCATCGGCTGGACCAGGTTCGCGTGGAAGTGCCGGCACTGCGCACGCGGCCGGACGACATCGAAGCCCTGGCCCACTTTTTCCTCCACCAGGAAGCTCCGCAACTGAACTTCTGCGAACAGGCCATCGATGTGCTGCGATCCTATTCCTGGCCGGGCAACGTGCGCGAATTGCGCAACGCGGTGGTGAAGGCCGCCCTGACGGCGGAAGGCAGCGAGATCGGCGCGCAGGATCTGCCCCAGGGCTTGCGCATTGCGCCGGTGGCGGCCCGCGCGGCTGCCGGACGTACTCTCGACGAACTTGAACAGCAGGCCATCTTCAGCGCGCTCTCTGAAACCGGCGGCCGCCAGGACCGCGCCGCGCGCATCCTCGGCATCTCACAGCGGACCCTGATCCGCAAGTTGAAAATCTACGGCAACCAGGAAACCTGCCCGGCGGTGGCGTCATGAAGACAAGGGGGACGGCGGTGAAACAGGAGACTCAGCCCATGCGCATTCAAGCTCAAATCTACATTGCGATCGTGGTCCTGCTGGGGGCGGCATGCCTCGCCTCGGCCAACTGGCGGATGGAACACTTGCCGGTCTTCCTCTGTTACCTGGCGATCTGCATCTTCACTTCGGGCATGAAGGTGAACCTGCCGGGAGTGCTGGGCACCATGTCGGTGAGCTTTCTGTTCGTTCTGCTTGGCATTCCCGACCTCAGCGCCGGCCAGACCATGCTGATCGGTTGCGCGGGCGCGCTGGTGCAGTGCGTCTGGAAGCCGAAAAACGGCTTGCGCCCGGTACAAACGGTATTCAGCGTGGCGCTGTTTGCGGTTGCCATCGATTCCGCCCATCTCTTCTATCATTGGCCGGTGGCCGTGCGGCTCAGCCACGGCACGCCGGTTTCGTTGATTTTCGCGTCCCTGATTTACTTCTTCCTGAATACCGCGGGAATTGCCGCGGCGATCTCGTTGAGCGAGCGGAAATCGTTGGTGGAGACGTGGCGCAACTGCTATTTCTGGTCGTTCCCCTTCTATCTGGTGGGTGCTTCGGTGGCTTGGGTTTTCAGTTTGCTGACGGAGCGCGGCCACCTGCAAAGCAGCCTGCTGCTGGTGCCCATCATCTATGTGATCTACCGCTCTTATCGCGTCTATCTCTGCCACCTGGAAGATGAGAAGAAACATGTGGAGGAGATGGCGTCGCTGCACCTGCGCACCATTGAGGCGCTGGCGCTCGCCATCGACGCCAAGGACCACACCACCCACGAGCATCTCAGCCGGGTGCGCACCTACGCCGTCGGCCTGGCCAAGGAGATGAACCTGGCGGAGCGCGACCTGGAAGCGCTGCGGGCCGCGGCGCTGCTGCACGACATCGGCAAGCTGGCGGTCCCGGAACATATCATCTCCAAGCCCGGCAAGCTCACTCCGGAAGAGTTCGAGAAGATGAAGATTCACCCGGTGGTGGGAGCGGAAATTCTCGAACGCGTTGAGTTCCCCTACCCGGTGGTGCCGATTGTTCGCTCGCACCATGAAAAGTGGGATGGCACCGGCTATCCCGACGGCTTGAAGCGCGAAGAGATCCCGATCGGCGCGCGCATTCTGGCGGCCGTCGATTGCCTCGACGCCCTGGCTTCCGACCGTCAATACCGCCGCGCCCTGCCGCTCGATGAGGCAATGGCGGAAGTGGCAAAGCTCTCCGGCACTGCATTCGACCCGGATGTGGTCTCGATTCTGGGCCGCAAATATGTGGAGTTGGAGCGGCTGGCGACCAATCAGCCGGTGGCCATGGCGCAACTCTCGAAAGACATCAAGATTTCGCGCGGCAGCGCGCCGGCGGCCGGGTTCGAGGTATCGCATGCCAGCATTCTGCCGGCGATTCGCGACTGCGACTTCCTCAATTCCATTGCCTCCGCGCGCCAGGAAGTGCACCTGCTCTTCGAACTGACGCAGGACCTGGGCAGTTCGCTGAGCATCGACGAGACCCTCTCCGTGGTGTCCGCGCGGCTCAAGCGACTGGTACCCTACGACGCCATCGCGGCCTACGTATTGCGTGAAGGCCGCCTGATGCCGGAGTACGTCAACGGCGAAAACTTCCGCCTGCTTTCCTCGCTGCAGATTCCCATGGGTGAAGGCGTGTCGGGCTGGGTGGCGCAGACCAGCCGGCCGGTGGTCAACGGTAATCCGGCGGTGGAATCGCCGGAACTCGCGGACAGCTCGGCTCCCGGCGCGTTGCGCTCTGCGCTGGCCGTGCCGCTGGTGGGGTTGACCGGCACTATCGGCGTGCTCACCCTGTACCGCACCGAAAAAGATGCGTTCTCGGCCGATCACCTGCGGGTGCTGCTGGCGGTGACGTCCAAGGTGTCGCTGGCGCTCGAGAACGCTCTCAAGTTCCGGCAGGTGGAGACCACCGCGACGACCGATTATCTGACGGAGCTTCCCAACGCCCGCTCGCTCTTCCTGCGCCTGGACAGCGAACTGGCGCGCTCCAAACGGGCGCTCGAGCCGCTGACCGTGCTGGTCTGCGATTTGGATGGGTTCAAGATGGTGAACGATTGCCATGGCCATCTAGTGGGCAACAAGGTGCTCCGCGCGGTTGGCAACGCCCTGCGCGAGAGTTGCCGCGAATACGACTATGTGGCGCGCATGGGCGGCGACGAGTTCGTGCTGATTCTACCGGCCAGCGATCGCGACAGCATGCAGCAGCGCATCGAGGAACTGCGCGAGATCGGCGGCGCGGCGGGATGTGCCGTGACCGGCATGCAGATGATGACCATGAGTATCGGCGAGGCGTTCTATCCGCAGGATGGCGCCGATGCCGAACAACTGCTGGCAGTGGCCGACCGGCGCATGTATCGCGCCAAGCAGCGGACACGAGTTCCGCGGCCGGCGATCGCGTCGCTGGACGCGCCCGCGTTCGTGATGGTGCATTAAAGATGGTCGATACCCTGCCCCGCAAGCTCATTCGCAAACTCGCGGCCATCTGCGCCACCGTGCTGGTGGGCGGACTGCTTACCGCCGCGCTGGTCCGCATGAGCCCGGGGTTCGATTCCGACGAACGCCTGCTCGACACGCGGCTGGATAGCGACAGCCTGGCGGCGGTTCGGGCGGAGCACGCCGCCAACAGCAATGTGCTGCGATTTTACGCGCAGCGGCTGGCCGGCATGCTGCACGGCGATCTGGGCCAATCGGCATTGCTGCAGCGTCCCATCGCCGAACTCATCGAAGAGCGCTTGCCGGTGACCGCCGAACTGATGGGCGTAGGATTGGTTGGCGGATGGGCGTTGGCATTCGCGCTGGCACTGCCGGCAGTGCTGTGCCGCGGCCGCTTCGCCTCACGCATCGCCGGCACGTTCAGTACAGCGATGCTCTGCTTTCCAACCGCTGCCGTCGCGGTGCTCATCTTCACCTGGGGCGGACCGGTGCGCATCATCGTAGCGCTGGTGCTCTTCCCGCGCCTGTACGATTATTGCCGCAATCTGCTGGAGGACGCTTACGGGCGCCCGCACATCGTGATGGCTCGCGCCAAAGGACTGGCACCGGCGCGTATTCTGCTGCGCCACGTTTTGCCGGTGACTGCCTCGCAATTTCTGGCCCTGGCGGGCGTCTCGGTGAGCATGGCGTTCGGCGCCTGCATCCCGGTGGAGACGCTGTGCGACCTTCCGGGCATCGGCCAACTGGCGTGGAAAGCCGCTATTGCGCGCGATCTGCCGGTGTTGGTATGCCTCACCATGATGATTACCGTGCTGACGCTGCTGGCCAACGGTGCGTCCGACGGAGCCACGGCATGAAGCGCTGCCGCACCGCCGCGTGGGTCGTGCTGGCCGCCGTTCTGGCGCTCTCGCTGGCTGCCGGCTTTTTCCCCGGCGGCAACTACGCCACGCAACATCGCGAACTCACCAACGCTCCGCCCTCGGCGCGCTTTCCTCTGGGCACCGACGACCTGGGCCGCGACCGCATGGTTCGCCTGCTCTGCGCCACGCGGATTTCGCTCCTGCTGGCCGCCGCCGCTGCCCTGGGCGCACTGCTGCTGGCCGCGATGGTGGGCGGCGCCGCCGGATATTTGGGCGGCTGGTTCGATCGCACCACGGTTCGCGCCATCGATCTGATGCTCTCCCTGCCGTGGCTGTTCCTGCTGATTGCGGCGCGCGCGCTGCTGCCGCTGAACGCCGCGCCCGAAACGTCTTTGCTACTCACTTACTGCCTGCTGGCACTGCTGGGATGGGCCGCCCCCGCCCGCGTGGTGCGCGCCGGAGTGCGCAGCCTGCGGGAGTCCGACTTCGTCCTGCAGGCGCGCGCTCTCGGGTGCCCGGAAGTCCGCGTGCTGATCCGCCACATACTGCCCAATCTGCGCCCGGTGCTGCTGGCGCAATTCTGGACGTCGATCCCGATCTTCATTCTGGCCGAGGCCAACCTGGGCTTTCTGGGGCTCAGCGCCAGCGAGCCGTTCCCCACCTGGGGCAACCTGCTGCGCGAATTGCAAAGCCCGCTGATGCTCCGCCCGGAGGCTTTCGCGCCTGTAGTAGCCGTGATGCTGGCGGTGTTGTGCTTCAAATTCATTTCCCCATGGGGAGGTTCACAGGTATGACCCGGCGTGTGTTCACTACCGTCGCTCTTAATTTCGTCCTGGCCGCCGCTGCCTTCGCGCAGTTCGGCGGTGAATTGCGCTTCTGCCTGCGAGCCGACCCCAAGACATTTGACCCACTCCAAGTGGACGACGATAACTCGGAAGCCGTCCGCTACCTCACCAGCGGCGTACTGTTGCGCGTCAACCGCGTAACCCAGGAATTCACGCCCGAGCTTGCGACATCCTGGAAAATCGACCAACAAGGCCGCCGCATCACCTTCCAACTACGCCACGACGTGACTTTCTCCGATGGAACACCTTTTTCCTCGGCCGACGTGGCCTACACCATGACTAAACTCATGGACCCGGCACTCCATTCGCCCACCGCCGACCCGTTCCGCTCGAGTAGCGAGGCTCCGCAGATCGCTACACCTGCCGCGGACGTGGTGGCGATCACTTTCGGCGCGCCGGTTTCGGGAGTGGAACGGCTCTTCGATCAGGTACCCATCCTCTCCGCCCATTCGCCCAAAGCCGTTCTGGGACCGTTCACCGTAGCCTCTTACAAACCCGGCGTGGAAGTGCTGCTCAGCCGCAATCCCCGCTATTGGAAAGAAGATTCCACCGGCCGACGCCTGCCTTACCTCGACCGCATCCATCTGCAGATCCAGGAGAATCGCGACATCGAGCTGGTGAAGTTCCGGCGCGGCGAGATCGACCTGATCAATTCGCTCGACGCCGAGGTGTTCGACCAGCTCGCGCACCAGTCGCCCACTTCCGTTACCGACGCCGGGCCATCGCTCGAATCGGAGATGATGTGGTTTAACCAGGCGGCAAAATCGCCGCTGCCGGCCTACAAGAAAGCCTGGTTCGCCTCGCAGCAATTCCGCCGGGCCGTCTCCGAAGCGCTTCATCGCGAAGACATCGCCCGCGTGGTGTACAAGGGCCACGCCCGGCCGGCGCTGGGTCCGATATCGCCTGCCAACAAATTCTGGGTGAATGCATCGCTTCGACCACACCCCTACGACGTCGCATCGGCGCTCCATCGCCTTCAGCAAGAGGGATTCACACGCCGCAACGGCGTGCTTTACGATCGCGAAGGCCACGCGGTGGAATTTTCGCTCGCCACCAACGCCGGCAATCGCAGCCGCGAGCAGATGGCCGCCATGATCCAGCAGGACCTGCAGGCCATCGGCATCCACCTGACCGTGGTCACGCTCGATTTCCCTTCGCTCATTGAACGCATGACCAAGACCTATCAGTACGAAGCTTGCCTGCTGGGGCTCACCAATGTCGACCTCGACCCCAGCGCACAGATGAACGTCTGGCTCAGCTCGGCGTCCAATCATCAATGGAATCCCAGCGAGGCGGCGCCGGCCACGCCCTGGGAAGCCGAGATCGATAAGCTGATGCACGGCCAGGCCGCCGAAACCAGCCTCGCAAAACGCAAGCAGCTCTTCGATCGCGTGCAGCAGATCGTGTGGGACGAGGAGCCGTTCCTTTACCTGGTGGACAAGAATTCGCTCATGGCGTTTTCGCCCGCGCTGCACAACATGGCGCCGGCGGCCATCCAGCCGAGAGCTTACTGGAATATCGATATGATCCAAAAGTCTACACAATCGGCGGGGGTCCGCTGATGGCGCTGTTGTCGCCGGCGTTACTCCACGCGCGCATTTCCGCCGCCTACGGAAAAGGCGAAGACGTTTTGCGCGATGTGGAATTCGAAGTGAAGGCGGGCGAAATCGTCGGGCTGGTGGGGGAGAGCGGCTCCGGCAAGAGCACCATCGCCATGGCCGTGATGCGCCTGCTGGAATATCGCGGCGGCGCCGTGCGCGGCTCGCTACGTTTTCAGGGGCGCGATCTTCTGCAGCTTTCGGAGCGCCAGATGCGCGCCGTGCGCGGGCGCGAAATCGGCCTGGTGCTGCAGAGTCCGCTGGCATCGCTCAATCCCGCGATGACGGTCGGCGACCAGGTCCGCGAAGCGTGGAAGGCTCATCCCGGCGCTGCCGTGCCCAAGTGGGGCAGCGTGCTCGAACTGCTCGACGCGGTGAATCTGCCGCCGGAAGCGCAGTTCCTGGAGCGCTATCCGCGGCAGATCAGCGTGGGGCAGGCGCAACGCGTGCTCATCGCCATGGCAATTGTGCACCGGCCGCCGCTGCTCATCGCCGATGAGCCCACCAGCGCGCTCGATACCGTCACGCAGTCTGAGATCGTGAAGCTCTTCGCACGCCTCAATCGCCAGTTGGGCATGAGCATCCTATATATCTCGCACGACCTGCTTTCTGTGGCGTCGTTGTGTCATCGCATCGCGATTCTGAAGAGCGGCCGCATGGTGGAATCGGGATCGGCGGAACAGATCTTCCGCACGCCGCGCGATCCTTATACCAAGGCGCTGTTGGCCGCTATTCCGGCCGTTCCGTTTACCGATAGCCTGGCGATGGCGCACGCGGTGAGATGATCGCGACAACCTGTCCGCGCGGAATGACAGCCTGTCCGCCGCGGCCCGCGATGCTGACCAGCCGCGACGGAAAACAGGAACGTTAGTCATGATCGTGAGTGGCATCCGCCGTGCTTAACTACAGGCGGAAATGCGACTCACAATAGTGCTCGGCATCATCTACCTGGCGGTCCTGAAATTGACTCACGTAGGCCACCGGGTCCCTGCACTGCGAGTGCAGCGCGCCTCCATCGTGTGGGGCTCGGTCGTTCCGCAGAATGAGGAGTCCGTATGATTCCCGTTCGTCCGATTTTCGTCACGCGGGAGCCGATGCGTATCGCGGCGTTGCGGCAATTGCTGTTCGATGCAGGCATCGAGGCCGACCCCGTCGTGATCTACCCGGAGGAAATCGAGCGGGCTACGATGGACGCGGCCGGCTGCCTGATCCTGATCGACGGAGACTCTCCTCCTCCCACGAAATCGCTCGCCCACCTGCGCCGTTATTCGTCCGGCGCGCGCATCGTGATCTGGACCGGCACGCTGGCGCCCGAACTGCTGCTGGCCACCATCGAATGCGGCCTGGACGGTCTGATATCGAGCGATCTTCCACGTGAGGAAGCCGCCGAAGCGTTGGCGCGAATTTGCGGCGGCGAACGGATTTTACGGTTCGATTCGGCGATGCCGTCATCCAAAAGGATGGAACCCCCAGCCACGGTAGCCGCGGCCCCCTCATTCGATGCACAATGGATGTTACATGGGGCCCAGGCAGACCGGAGGGAAAAATAGGAAAACCGCGGTGACGCCTGTGGATCCGTCCGGCATTGCAAGCGACTCTGCCCGTCCATCGGGCAATCGCAACGATCGCCGCTTCATCGTCAACCAACCCGTCTACGTCTCCTGCGATAGCGCTCCCGGCGCCGCCTGGACGGCGCGCATCTGCGACATTTCGCGCCGCGGCATGCAGTTGATTCTCGACCAGGCTGCCACGCTCGATCCCGCGCTGGTGATCGAATGGAACGGCCGCACGATTCGCGGCACGGTGCGCTATCAACAGCAGCGCGGCGCCGATTATCGCGTGGGCGTGGAGCTCTCCGGCTCGTGGGATTCGCTGGTCAGCGACGTGCTGGCGCAGCAGTCGGAAGAGTTGCGGCAGTCGAACCACGCACTGCGCAAGGCCGAGGAGGAACTGGTCGGCGCGGCGGTGGTGCTGCGCAATAAGAATCAGGAATTAGGCGCGGCGCTCGAACTGGCATCGCAGGCGAGCGAGATCAAGAGCCGCTTTCTGGCCAGCGTGTCGCACGAATTCCGCACGCCGCTCAACGGCATCATCGGTTTCTCCGAGCTGCTCTACGATTCCGTAGTAGGCCCGGTCACCGACGACCAGCGCTCCTGTCTGTCCGACATTCTAAGCTGCTCGCGCCACCTGCTCACGCTCATCAATCAGGTGCTCGATCTGACCAAAATCGAATCCGGCAAGATGGATTTCCAGCATGAGGAAGTGCAGCTTGAAAACGTGGCGCGCGAGGTAATGGAGGGCGTCAAAGGTATCGCCGCCGGCAAGCGCATCGCCCTGAGGCTGGACGCGGACGGCGCACTCGGACCGGTGATCGCCGACGCCGCTCGCTTACGGCAGGTGCTGTTCAATTACCTCTCGAACGCCTTGAAATGCACGGACGAGCGAGGTTCGGTGGTGGTCCGCATCGCGCCCGAAGGCGCGGCGTGGTACCGCCTCGAAGTGGAAGATAGCGGAGTTGGCATTCACGCCGAGGACATCCCGCGCCTGTTCACGGAATTCGGCCAATTGGGCGCCAGCGAGAAAGCCAAAACGGGCACCGGCCTCGGTCTCGCCATCACGCGCCGCATCGTGGAAGCGCAGGGCGGCAAGGTGGGGGTCGAAAGCACTCCCGGGGTCGGCAGTCGCTTCTGGGCGGTGCTGCCGTCGCGCCCGTAGGCTCTACTTCCAGGAAATCGATTCGCCGCCCAGCAGCGTCATATTGAGAATCGCGCCACTGGCACGATCGAACTCCACCTCCACCAGCCTGCCGCCATACGGCCGCCTCACGCCGAGCGTCGGCAGCACGTCCTCCGCCCGCTGCGGACCGTGCGCCTGGGCAATCGCGCTCCGCACTAGCCCGCGAATACCCACGCGCACTTCGACGCCGTTCACCGTCACCGCCAGTGCCGGATTCAATGCCACATGCCGCGGAATCACCGCGCACATTTCGGGGCCTGTTACTTTGCAGGTATTGAAATCGTCCAACACGCGCTGCGTCCGCCGCTCCAGTTCCATTCGATCGGGCGCGCCCACCACGATCTCGGTCGTCGATCCCTTCTCCTCGAGGTCCGCTTTGTAGATCAGCCGGTAGAATCCGATCTCGGGAGCGCAGTGGAAGTAGTCGGCCTGCGGAGCAGCCGCCGCTTCGCTCTTTCCCGCGATGTTCCGCTCCGCCGAGAGCGCGACAATCGTCGAGCCGGCGCCATCCGCCTTCCGCCGCAGGGCGAGCGTGATGCGGAACGCCTTCGACGGTCACCGTTCCAGCCCAGTCCCCTTCCTCAGCCGACGGATCTGCTCCGCGGACAGTTCGGCGCCCGGCCCTTCCAGACCCGGTCTTATCCTGGAGCCGAAACGCGGGGGCTCAAAACCCTCAGTCTGGTACATTTGTCGGGACGCAGCACATCCTGTAAACAGTAGCACTAATCGCTAACAAAGTAACTTAGAATAGAACTTTAGCGCTTGACTAACATAAGTATTAACATTCATACTTGGCTGCAGTTATTTTTTTCCGAGACTATTCGACGAAGATTAGGAGGTTGTTGTGCCCAAAAGACCTCGGTGGCGCTTCAGTGTCTACACGGCTCTGGTCGTGGCCGAATTAGTCGCGCCTACCTGCTGACCGCATATTCCGTCGGATGGCAGCCGGCAAACTTTTCCGCGTCCCGTTCTCAGACCTGGACGGTAAACGGGTTCGCCTTCGGTCCCTCGCAGACGCAAAATTATGGCCCAACCTATGCGACTATTCAGACCAGCAGCCTTAGCCGGCAGTAACTGGAAGTGGTTCTCTCTTCGGCTGTTACTGTGCTTTGCCGTGCAAGCCACGCTGGCCCGCAAAATAGCGGCGCTCGACGCGGCGGAACCAGGCGCATGGCGTATCGTATCGGACGCCGCAGAGTCCAGCGGGCCGGATCGCGTGGTTGCACTGAGGATCCTTGGGGCGATAGGAAGCGCGGAGAGCACGGCGCTGCTGGAGGCGACCCTAAAGGGGAACGACTATCACGCGATCGGATTGGCCGCCGCTGGCCTGACACGTCGTCAGTGTGGGGCATATCTGGGCGATCTTGAAAGAGCGGCCCACCCGCCGGACGGGCAGGCTGAGCCCGCCGTCCTGGATGGCATCGCCCGTGCCGGCGACGATCAGGCCGCCAAGATACTCATCGACGTTGCCGAGTCTGCCGCTCTGCCAGCCTCCGGGATCGCCTTTGGGTTATTAGGGAAGATGGGTCGCGCATCAGAGCCCTTGCTGGCCGAAACGGTCACGAGTGGCCGCTCTTCTTGGTCTCGGGAGACTGCGGCCTGGACGCTCCTCGGTATGAAGGACGCTCAGGACGTGAATGCGTTTCGCTCGGCCCTTAGCGACTCCGACGAACGGGTCCGGATCGCCGCCGCAATTGGGCTTGCAAGGCTGGGAGACGCTACGGGAGAAGCGCAGCTCAATGCCGCTGCCGGCGGCAATGGTGACCTTCGAACCGACGCGATCGTCTCCCTTGCCGCTCTGGGGCGCCCCGAAGCGATCGCGACGCTGAGGGGCTTGCTGGCAGGTGGAAATGAGGCGTCCCGCGGGCAAACCGTTTGGGCGATAGCGCGGTCAGGTAGCGCGAGCCTGAAGGATCTTGCTTACCGGCTAGGCGTCGATCGGCAGCCCGTACTCCGCGGGATGCTCGCAGAGAGGCTTTTCGATCCAGCGGATAAGCGTGACGCTGCCGAGCTTCAGGAAATGCTCACCAATGGCGACGCGGTGTCGAAGGTAATTGCTGCCGGACGCCTTATGAGCACTGGGAGTAACGCCGCCGCGCAGGCCCTCGCCCGGGCGCTCGATAGCGACAACCAGGGTGCACGCGGGCTCGCGCTCCAGCTCGCTTCAGGCTACCCTGAACTGCGGCCCGAAGTGGCTAAGCGGCTTGCGAGCACGGACCCGGCAGTGCAGGTGGCCGCGCTTTCCGCCATTGCAGACTTGCGAAGGACGGACGAGTTCAACGACTTAGCGAAGTACCTGACAAGCAGATCCCCGGACGTCTCCGCCTCTGCGGCCCGCACCCTGGTCGCTCTGGATCCGAAGGCTGCCAAACCGGTCTTGAGAGCCGGGCAGACGTCTAAAATCAACTATGTCCGCATATACAGCGCTGCTATGTTGATAGCTGCCGATTTGCGAACTACGGGCGGGTGAGGGATGAGTGGATGAGTCAGACGCAGGATACCGCCTGGACAAAGACGACGGCCATGAGGTGTTTGAGGATTAGCGTTGCTCTGGTCTGCGCGCAAAGTAGTTTTGTGGCAGCCCGGACACCGGACAAATCCTGTTGCGAGATGAAGGTCATCGCGGCAGCGAACGCGCCGGCTCGGTTGATCGTCACCATCACCAACCTTAGTGCGGCGGTTGTGAGCTCTGTGATCAACCGCGCAGAGCGCGATTTTGAAATCCACGTTAAGAGCGCTGCGGGGGACGAGGTCGCTCGTACCGAGGAAGGCAAGAGGCTGCTCCGGGAGCCGCCGGAAGGCAGCTTTCTGCGCGTGGACCTTAAGACAGGCCGAGAGCTTCAAGCAAGAATTGGACCTCAGGAGGGTATTTCAACTGAAGCCGGGTCTCTACCAAGTCACGGTCAAATACAACGTGTCACTTGATGGCGCAAAGGTTCCCTTGGAGTCGAGAGTAGAGCTGAAGATCCCGTAGTCTCAAATCGCACGAGCGCGAGATTCTAGGGAGGACGCGCTGCGATGCCGACGGAAAGCAATAGCGCTAAGATTGGGAGGGCCTCGGTGCTCTTGGTTGGATTGTGCCGTTTACCGTCGAACTCCTACGCCCAGGCGCCCTCTGAGCCGACCCTCGGCCGCGAAGTCGCCGTTCCCCGCCACATGCGGGAGAGCGAGGAGTTCCGGACGCCGATCCCCGAGCTAATCGAGTATGGCCGCACCCTTTTCAACGCCAACTGGACCGGGACCAACCCAACGTCGTGGGCACAGCAGCAGTCGGGCCCTTTGGACCCTATCCTGCCGATTTATCAATCCGATTATTCTGCCGCAACCGTCGAACCGTCGACGAATCTGCCGACTTATATTAACTACCTGAATGCTGGACAGTACGCTCCCAAACCGAACCCGTGCCAGCAATGACGAGCAAAGGAAAGCAACATGATTCGAGCATGTCTACTACTTTTCCTCTGGGCTCAGGCCGACGGCAGGCGGGTCGCCACTGTAGACCTAACCGCTGTTCCCAAAAACGATGTTCCCAAAAATCAGTCATTCGGCCCCGCATCCGCATCCGGCAGGGCCGGTGGGGTGCTCGGACCATCAGGGTATCCGATACCACCCCATGTTCCATTTCCCGTGAATGTGAAGATCTTGGATTTCGCGAAGAGTTCCAACCCGGCGCCCTGGAGCGTTGCGCTGGAGGTTGCCGTCACAAACACAGGCACGGAACCGGTTTGGGTTCCGGTAGGGACCGACTGGGCAAAACTACTGGCGCCCTCCGCTAGAGGCCGGCGGCTGCTGGGCCTCTCTGTCTGGACTGTCGGGAATCATGGCCGGCCGGGCTGGGTTGGCGGCTCCGCTGCCGTCAGTAATGAGGACGACCCGCAATCGGCAATTGAACTGTCCCCCGGCGACTACGTTATCTACAAGGTAAGTGTCGATGGGCGAGTGGAAGGGCTATCCGCCTGCGTCCAAAACGCTGGCAACGACGGCTGCCGCGTCACTGTTATGGCGGGCCTGGATCAGAAAACGCTGGATCACGGCGCGGACTATTCCGAACCCATCAGCGACCCTATCCAGGCGGTCAATTCGTTGAAATGGGCTCCGCCCCGTCGCTGACGCAACGAAACAGTGCCGCCCGTGATGAAGATTCCCAATCTCGCCATCACGCGCCGCATCGTGGAAGCGCAGGGCGGCAAGGTGGGAGTCGAAAGCACTCCCGGGGTCGGCAGCCGCTTCTGGGCGGTGTTGCCGTCGCGCCCGTAGGCTCTACTTCCAGGAGATCGACTCGCCGCCCAGCAACGTCATATTGAGAATCGCGCCACTGGCACGATCGAACTCCACCTCCACCAGCCTGCCGCCATACGGCCGCTTCACGTCAAGCGTCGGCAGCACGTCCTCCGCACGCTGTGGACCGTGCGCCTGGGCAATCGCGCTCCGCACCATCCCGCGAATACCCACGCGCACTTCGACGCCGTTGACTGTCACCGCCAATGCCGGATTCAATGCCACATGCCGCGGAATCACCGCGCACATTTCGGGGTCTGTTACTTTGCAGGTATTGAAATCGTCCAACACGCGCTGCGTCCGCCGCTCCAGTTCCATTCGATCGGGCGCGCCCACCACGATCTCGGTCGTCGAACCCTTCTCCTGCAGGTCCGCTTTGTAGATCAGCCGGTAGAATCCGATATCGGGAGCGAAGTGGAAGTAGTCGGCCTGCGGAGCAGCTACCGGTTCGCTTTTTCCTTCGATATTCCGCTCCGCCGAGAGCGTGAGGATCGTAGATCCGGCGCCGTTCGCCTTCGGCCGCAGTGTATACCAGGCCGTCTCCACGCCGATCACCTCATCTGACTCGCGGATGTCCACGTTCAGCGTGGCGCCCTGCCCGGTGACGTTGGCGATGTCGATGCGATTAGTCTCCGGCGGCTTCCCCGATTTCAGGATCGGCGCCTGCGTCTGCAAGCGATTCTCCGGCCCGAGTTCGACGTAGCCCTTTTGCACGTTGTCGCCGTGCATCAGGCGAAACGCCGCGTCGGAGTCGAGCGGCACCGAATCGAGAATCCGTGAGGCGAGTTCCAGCCCCGCGCCCGCGGGGAGGCACCCTTGCGCTTCCATTTCCGCCGACCACTGCCGCAGCCAGCCTGGCGGCTGCTTCAGCAGCGCATCGCGCGCGACCACGATTCGCAGTCTGTTGCCATGCCGCGTCAAGATCAGCGCGTCCCCTATCGAGTCGCATGGCCGCCCTTTAGCTGCCTGGATCGAGAGAGCGCCTCGGGCGACATCCGGCCCGGCCACACCCGGTGGCACCAGCACCGTCCCGTTCTGCTGGGGCGTCAACCGGTACGTCTGCGGCGCGCGGGGGGCGCATCCGCAGGCCGCCAGCAGGCCGGCAGCCAGGAAACCGTAGGTTCCGGAGCACATGCTAGAAATTTAGCATATCTCTGACCGCCTTGTTCCACGGAGATCCAGCAACGCCCAACCAGTCCGCCCCCCACGGCAAAGCCGCCGATCCTGCCGCCGTTTCCATTTCCCGGTACACTGAAAACATTCGCGTTCCGACTTTTTGCACCCGAGGTACGTCTTGAGACAAGGAGCCAGAATTTGATCTTTCGGGCGGTTGAAGATACCGACCTGATCCGGCAGGCTACCCGGGGCAGTGTGGAGAGCTATAACCTCCTCATCTCCCGGTGGGAGAAACGTGTGTATAACTACCTGCTACGGATCACCGGAAACCGGGAAGACGCTCTGGACCTGGCGCAGGACGTGTTCTTAAAGGCCTATCAGAATCTCCGTAAACTCGACGATCCAGGGCGGTTCGCCCCCTGGCTCTACCGCATCGCCCACAACGAAGCGTATTCTCTGTTCCGCAAACGCAAGCCCGAGGTGGATGGCGAGACCATCGAACCCGAGGCTACGGAAATGGGAGTCGCGGTGGGCGCCACTTCGGTGTTCCCCATCGAACTGAGCCTGGCCGTCGCCAGCGCGCTCGAACGGCTTTCGCCCGATCAGCGCGAGGCAGTGGTGCTCAAGATTTATCAGGGCTTCAAGTTCGATGAGATGGCTGAGATCCTGTCCTGCCCGGTTTCCACCGTCAAGTCCCGCTTGTATACCGCTCTCGAACTCCTCAAGGCCGAACTGGCTCCTATTTCGCCACGAGGTGTGTCATGAGTTGCTCGCCATTCGATTTACGGGATTACTACCTCAAGGAACTGACTGACCCGCAGCAGCGCCAGATGGAATCCCACATGCAAGATTGTCCCGCCTGCCGCCTGGAATTGGAGCAGCTTCGCCTCACCCAGGCGGCGCTCTTTTCCCTGCGCGACGAAGAGATTCCGCAGCGCATCGCCTTTGTGTCCGATCCGGTATTCGAGCCCTCCGCCGCGCGCCGTTGGTGGAACGCCTTCTGGGGATCGCCCGGCCATCTGGGCTTCGCCAGCGCCGCCATGCTATCCGCGGCCCTGCTGGCGACCGCTTTCACCCGCATGGGTGGGCCGGCGGCCGGTGGGCTCTCGTCCGCCCAGATCGATAGCCGCATTCAGCATGCCGTGGCGGCCAGCGAAGCGCGGCAGACCGTCAGGACCACGCAATTGGTGCATGAGCTGGCGCAAAAAGCCGACAGCGAGCATCAACTGCGGCTGGTGGCCGAAAGCGAAATGGAATACGCCCGCAAGCGGGAATACGCACGCGAAGTGAAGGACGGCGAGTGGATCACGCCGGCGTCCAATTAAGGAGCATACCGATGAAACTGACCATTTTTCTCGCGGGCGTTGCCCTCTTGTCCGCCAGCGCCCAGCCGGCGCCCATGAAGCCCGACGCCACCTCGGCCTCCGCCGCCAAGCCGTCACGCGCTTTGGGCGCCACCGAAGCAGCGCCGGTCCCGTTACAGGCTATCCAGGGCTTGGAGACGGAGATGGACAGCCGCATCGCCAGGACCGGCGCAAAGACGACTCCCTGCAACGTCCTGGCCAACACTCGTGGGCTCTATATCAGTGGGCTCGGCGCGGTCTTCTCGGCCGAAGTGGAACTTGCTCCTACTCCCGGCGGAATAGGAATTTTTCAAACCAATGTCGGCCCTCAGCAAAAGGCCAAATACCGTGGCGACAAGCAAGCCAACATCCCGCTGCTCGAAAAGACCCTCACTGACATGGTCCTCGTGCTTGCCAACTCTCCAGTGCTCAAACTCGGGGACCACGATCAGGTGGTAGTCGCGGCGCGCCTGTTCTACCGTTCCTGGGAAGATGTTACGGGCCTGCCCGGACAGATCGTGGCGCATCTCGATCGCCGCGGCGGCACGGTTAAAATGGAAATCCAATAAGTGGCCGATACCCTTCCCCCCACGCCCGTGCCGGATAGCGGCGGCATTCCTCCCGTTTCGCCCGAACGTTCCATGCGGCTGGGCGAAATCCTCATCGCGCGCGGCAAGATTGAGGCAGAGGATGTGGAGCGTGCCCTCGACTTGCAGCGCGAGCGCGGCGACAAAATCGGCAAGATCTTCGTCGATATGGGCCTCCTCGCCCAGCGCGACATGCTGGCGGCGCTTTCCGATCAGCTCGGGATTCCGCTGGCCGCGGTGGATGGCCAACCGCCATCGGCGCCGGAAATCGACGGGCTCTCGCACCGTTTCCTGCGTCAGTCGCGCATCTTTCCGGTGGAATTGAAAGAGAGCACGCTCACCCTGGCGATGGCCGATCCGCTGGATTTCGAGACCATCGCGGCGGTGCGGTCGTTTTCCGGGCTGGATATCCGTACGGTGCTCGCGCCCGAGCAGGAGATTCTCGACGCGCTGGAACGCCATTACGGTGAGGCCGAGCGCCAGACCTTCACCGAATTCGACGAAGAGAACGCCAATCTCGAACACCTGCGCGACATGGCGAGCGAGGCGCCGGTCATCCGCCTGGTGAACGCCATGATCGCCGACGCTATTGAAAAGCGCGCCAGCGATATCCACATCGAGCCCTTCGAAAAGGAATTCCGCGTCCGCTTCCGCGTGGACGGCGTGCTGTTCAATCAGGAAATGCCGCCGCGCGAGCTCAAGGCGGCCATCATTTCGCGCCTCAAGCTGATGGCCAAGTTGAACATCGCCGAGCGCCGCCTGCCGCAGGATGGCCGCATCAAAATCAAGATCCTGGGCCGTGAGGTCGACCTCCGCGTTTCCACTTTGCCCACGCTCTATGGCGAGAGCGTCGTCATGCGCCTGCTGGATCGCTCGGCGGGCGATTTCTACGACCTGCGCCGCCTGGGCTTCGACGACCGTATGCTGGCGAAGATGGAATACTTCACCAGCCTGCCGCACGGCATGTTCCTGGTGACCGGCCCCACCGGCAGCGGCAAGTCGACCACGCTCTATTCGGCGCTCAAACGCATCAATCTGCCCGACAAGAAGATCATCACCATCGAGGATCCGGTGGAGTACCAGATGGACGGCATCAACCAGATCCACGTGAACCCCACCATCGGGCTCACGTTCGCCGCCGGTCTGCGGCACATCGTGCGCCAGGATCCGGACGTCATCATGGTGGGCGAAATCCGCGACCGCGAGACTGCCGATATCGCCATCCGCGCCGCCCTCACCGGCCACCTGGTGTTCTCTACGCTGCATACCAACGATGCGCCCAGCGCCATCACCCGCCTGATCGAAATGGGCGTGGAGAATTACCTGGTAACGTCGTCGCTGGTGGCCGTGCTGGCGCAGCGCCTGGTGCGCCTGATCTGCCCGGCGTGCAAAGAACCGGCCGGCCCCGCGCTCTCGCCCGCCGGCGACATGATCGACACCTTCCGGGGCGCCGGCTGTCCGGAATGTCACGGGCGCGGATACACTTCGCGCGTGGGAATCTTCGAGATGATGGACGTGGACGAAGAGATCCGCAAGCTCATCATGGCTAACGCCGACGCGTCGCAATTGACCCTGGTGGCGCGCCGCAACGGCATGCGCAATCTGCGCGAAGACGCCTGGCGAAAAATCCAGACGGGAGTGACCACCGTGCAGGAAGTCCTGCGCGTCACGCAGGAAATCTAAGATCATGGGAAAACGCACTTGTCCGGGTGAGTTCGCAAAGAAGCCGTTTGGCTTGATTTCCTCCCCGGAGGTCCGCTAGTGCCCGCCACTTTCTTCTTCCGCGCCGTCGCGGCCGACGGCAAGATTCGCAACGGCAGCCTTTCCGGGGATAGCGAAAAGACCGTCGCCATCGATCTGCGCAAGCAGGGTCTCATCCCCGTCTATGTGGGCGCCGCGCCCAAGAATGTCAATTTCGAAATCAAACTACCTGCCTTCGCCAGCGGCAAGCGCCGCAACGTCCTCTTCTTTACCTCCGAGCTTTCCACCCTCCTCAGCGCCAGCGTGCCGCTCGACCGCGCCCTCAGCATCACCGCCGAACTCACCACCAAGGCCGCTTTCCGCGCCCTGGTTCTCGATATCCTGCGCATCCTCAAAAGCGGCAAGACACTGGCCGATAGTCTGGCCACCCATCCCGACCATTTCAACGACCTCTACATCAACATGGTGCGCGCCGGTGAAGCCGCCGGATCGCTATCCCTGGTCTTCGAGCGCCTGGCGGAGTTCGAACGCACGCGCGACGATCTGCGCAATTACATCGTCTCTTCGATGATTTATCCCGGCCTGCTGGCCAGTGTCGGCGTGGCCTCCATCCTGATCCTGCTCAACTTCGTAGTGCCGCGTTTTGCCAGCATCTTCGATGGCACCACCATGAAAGTTCCCGTGCCGGCGCAGATCATGATCGAAGCCAGTTACATCGTGCGGACTTACTGGTGGATGGCGGCGAGCGTCATCGCCGTCCTTTTCGCCGCCTGGCGCATCTATACTAAGACTCCCGCGGGCCGCCTCTGGTGGGACGCTTTAAGGCTGCGCATTCCGCTGCTGGGGGACGCCATGCTGAAAGCTGAAACCTCCCGTTTCGCCCGTGCCATGGGGACCTTGATTTCGAATACGGTGCCGCTGGTGCAATCCATCAACATTTCGGCCGCCACGCTGAACAACCGGACGCTCTCCACCGCCCTCGCCGGCGTGGCGCTGGGCGTCAAGCGCGGCGAAGGCATCGCCCTGCCCATGCGGAAAGCGGCGGTGTTTCCGCCGCTGGTGTCGCACCTGCTTACGGTGGGAGAAGAGACCGGCCGCCTGGACCAGATGTTTGCCCGCATGGCCGATATTTACGAAAACGATACTCGCGTTTCCATTCGCCGGTTCACTTCGATCTTCGAACCGATCGTGATCCTGGTGATGGGCGTATTGGTTGGTGGCCTGATTCTCAGCATGCTGCTCGCGATTACGAGCATTAACGACGTAGCGATATGACAAATCAACGAAGAAATCGAAGACGGCGCGGCCAGGCCGGCGTGACGCTGATCGAAATGCTGGTGGTGGTGGTGATCATCGGGCTGTTCGTGGCTTTGGTGGCGCCCAATATGTTCCGCAGTGCCGACAAGGCGCGCGTGACGGCGGCGCGTTCGCAGATCGAGCAGCTTATGACCGCGCTCGGCACGTATAAACTGGATACCGGCCTCTTTCCGACCACCGAGCAGGGCCTGGAAGCGCTGCGCGTGAAGCCGGCCGACTCCACCATGTGGAACGGCCCGTACACCGAGAAGGAAATCCCCAAAGATCCCTGGGGCCACGACTTTGTCTACCGCTTCCCCGGCGACCACGGCGACGGGCCCGATCTGATTTGTCTGGGCGCGGACGGCCAGGCCGGCGGCGAAGGCTTCAATGCCGATATCGTCAGTTGGAAAAACAATTAAGCGCTCCCAGCGCGGCGTCACCCTCATCGAGATGATGGTGGTGGTGATGATCATTGCGGTGATCGTCGCCGTCAGCACGCCCTCGGTCACCGCCGGCATCGATGCCGTGCGGCTGGCCACCGCTACCAGCTCGGTTGCCGCATTCCTGAATGCCGCTTCCACCCACGCGGACCGGCGCGAGCGGCCGGTGGAACTCCTGATTACCGCCAAGTCATTGGTCTACATCTCCACCGACCCGGGTTCGAAGCATCAGCTCGATATGCCCGATGGCATTTCACTCGAGCCGGTGGCGGCGGTGCAATCGGAGGATGCCGAGGGCGCCAGCCGATGGCTGTTCATGCCCGGCGGCGCGATACCGGAAGTGGGCATCCGCGTTTCCAACAAACACGGCGGACAGCGCACCGTGAAGCTCGACCCCATGACCGGCTTTCCCCGCGTGGAGAAGGGTTCGGCCGCCCAGTGACGGGAAAGCGCGGATTCACGCTGCTCGAAATGCTGGTGGCCTCCACCATCATGGCGGTCGCCATCGTCGGCCTGCTCTCCGCCATCGGCGGCGCCACCCGCAACGCCGCCCGCCTGCGCGATTACGATCGCGCCGCGCAACTCGCGCGCCTGCGCATGAATGACCTGCTGGCCGACGAGACGCTGCGGTCCGGTGCGGAGGCGAGCGGAACTTTCGAGGCCGCTCTCACCGGCGGGCTCCCCATCCAGTGGCAGGCGCGCATGAGCACCGTCGAAATGCCGCCCAGCGTGGCCACCGGCCAGCCTTGCCTGCAACGCATCGAATTGCAGATCTGGTGGATGGCGGGCGACCGGAAGAAGACTTTCACGCTCGATTCCTACCGCACCCACATCCTCACGCAGGCGGATTTATGAGGCGGGGCGAAGCCGGTATGACCCTGATCGAAGTGCTGGTGGCGGTGACGCTCTTCAGCCTGCTGTCGTTGGGAATGGTGTTGGCGCTGCGTGTCGGGCTGGCGGCATATTCGAAAACCGAGACCAAGCTGATGGACAATCGCCGTGTGGCGGGAGCGCAGCGCATCGTGCAAGCGGAACTCTCCGGGCTGATGCCGTCGTATGTGCTGTGCGGCGCCGGGCAGGGCGGCGCGGGTGCGCGCGCGGTGCTGTTTCAGGGCGCACCCGACAGCATGTGGCTGGTCTCGACGTTTTCGCTGGAACAGGGCTGGCGCGGCCAGCCGCAGATCCTTCAGCTCTTCGTCATTCCCGGCGACGATAGCGGCGTCCGCCTGGTGGTCAACGAGATTCCCTACACCGGAGCGAAAGGGGCCGGCCAGTATTGTACCGGCACCATCCCGATTCCCAACACCATTACCCGTCTGGCGCAGATGATTCCCACCCATGCCAGCATCGGCAAGACATTCGTGCTGGCCGACAAGCTGGCGGCTTGCCACTTCTCCTACTACACGCCTTCAGACCAGATGAATGCGCCCCCGGCGTGGCAGCCCTCGTGGGCGTCGAAAGGGTGGCCGCTGGCAATCCGCATCGAGATGGCGCCGGAAGCCCCGGACCCATCGCGTCTCCAGCCGATTTCGATCACCGCGCCCCTCCACATCCGCCGCGACGCCGACAAGGTGTACACCGATGACAATTAAGCTGGGGCCGGATGGCATCCGGCCTGCGAAGCGCGGCGGTCGGCGGGCGCCGCGGGTGGCCAACCTGCCCCTCCGGGAGCGGGGGAGCGCTCTGCTGGCCGTTTTGTGGCTCTCGGCGGCGCTTTCGGCGATCGCTTTTGCCATGTCGATGACGGTGCGAAGCGAGACCGAGCGGACCGCCACTTCCATGGACGACCTGCGTAGCTATTACCTGGCCTCCGCCGGCGTCCAAAAGGCCATGGTAGAGCTCTTCTGGACCGCCACCTCCGGCGCCACCTTCATCCCCACCGACCGGCCTACCATCGACTACGACCTTCCCAGCGGAATGGTCCACGTCGAAATCATCCCCGAGACGGCCAAACTCAACGTCAATCGGGCTTCCGCCGACCAACTCGTCAACCTCATGACCGGGCTGGGCATCGATGGCGGCCGCGCCTCCGCCATTGCCGGCGGGATTGTTCTCGCCCGGACTCCGTCTTTTCAAGCACCGCAGGCGTCTTTTCAAGAGATTGAGGAACTACTATCGGTGAGAGGCGTAACTCCTGATATCTTTTACGGAACCTGGGCCGCGACCGGCAATGGCGACGCCGGCGAGAACCCGCTGGCGCGGCGTCCCGGCCTGAACGATTGCCTCACCGTCTACGGCTTGACCTCGGGCGACGTCAACGCCGCGCTGGCGGTGGCGGGCGCAACTCCCGGCGGGCTGCCGGCCGAGGGCGCGCGGCCCGGCGCCGGACCCGGGCTCGGCGGCAATCTGCTCACCGGCGGCAACGCTATCGTGACTTTCCGGGCCACCGCCCGCCTGCGCCTGTCCGATGGCCAACTCTCCGACATGCGCCGTACCGTGGGCGCGCAGGTAAAGTATATGCCCTACGGCTCCGAAGCCCCCTTCTACGTCCTGCGGTGGTATGACACCGCCTGGAGTTATTAGCCCCGACATGCCACTGGACCTCCTCAAAGCGCAAGATTGGCACAAGCTCCTTCACGTGGGCTCGGGCGTGGGCATCGAGATCGCCGCCAGCAATCTGGAAGTGGCGGCCGCGCGCGTGCGCCCCAACGGCGTCCGGGTGCTGGGACGGCTGACCATCGCCGACTTCGCTTCGCGGCCGGCCGCTGAATGGGGAGCGGACTACGCGCGCTTCCTGGCCGGGCTGGGCCTGAGCCACGTGAGCGCTACCGTGCTGCTGCCGCGGCGCGAAGTGATCGTGCGCCATCTCTCGCTGCCCGGCGTCAAGGGTAAGGACGTCGAGGGCGCCATCCGTTTTCAACTGGATTCGCTGCATCCATATGGCGACGAAGAGGTCGCCTGGGGGTGGTCGCCGCTTTCCTACGGTGCGGTGCTGGTGGGGATCGCGCGGCGGTCCACGGTGCAGCATTATCTCGAGCTGTTTCTGGCCGCCGGCATCAAGGCGGTCAACTTTACTTTTTCTGCGGCCGCGGTGCATTCCGCCGTGCGTTTGAACGGCGCCGGGCTACAGGGCGGATTCGTGGCGCTCGGTCTTTCCGCCTCGGGCGGCGTCGAAGTATATGGCGAAAGCCAGGCGCGCCCGGTGTTCCACGCCGAATTTCAGTTGCCCGCCGAAAGGGCAGCTTCCCTGGGGCTGGCTGAGCTGCGGCTGGCCCCTGAAACCGCTCCTTTGAAACTGGAGGACGTGCTACCCAAGCCAGCCGTCAATCCGGTGGAGAACGATCTTGCCCGCAATCCCCGGCCCTACGCCACGGCGCTCGCCGGGGCTTGCCCCTGGGTGGCGCCGGCGGCCAATCTGCTGCCGCCGGACCAGCGGCAGGCAAGCTCGCGCGCGGTTTTTATTCCTACAGCGGCGCTGGCCACCATCCTTCTCCTGGTGGCCGGCGCCATTTTGTTGTATAACTCCTACTCCGATCGCAAATATCTGGCGTCCATCGAAGCGCAGATCGCCCAGGTAGCGCCGCTCGCCAAACGGGCCGACGATCTGGACCGCGAGATCCTGCTGACCCGTCAGCACGCCCAGATGCTCGACCAGTTTCGCAATCAAACCCGCCAGGATCTGGACGCGCTCAACGAACTGACGCGCCTCATCGAGCCGCCGGCGTGGATCAACAGCACCACCCTCTCACGCGACTCCGTGGTGATCTCCGGGGAGGCTCCGCAGGCCGCTCCGCTGGTGAGGATACTCGATTCGTCGCCGTTGTTCATGAACTCCACACCGCAGTCGCAGGGCCGCGCGCAGAACGGCATGGAATCCTTCCAGATTCGTGCCACACGGCGGTATCCAGCCCAATGAATCAGCTTTCGCGCAGCCGTAAGATCACCCTGTTCGGCACGCTCGGTGTGATGATCGCGTCGGTGCTGGTGCGCTATGGCGTGGTGGGCGGCGCCCAGGGCCAGGTGGTGGCGTCGCGCGACTCCATCCCGGTGGCCAGACAGCGGCTGGAGATTCTGCGCCGCAAGGCCGCCACCCTGCCTGCCAAGGAAGCCATTTTGAAACAGGTAACGACGGAATTGCACGCTCGTGAGACCGGCATCGTGCAGGCTACCACCGCCGAACAGGCGCGCGCCCATCTGGTGGACGTGCTGCACTCCGCGGCGGTCGCCAATGGCTTCGATTCGCAAGGCTCCACGCAGTTTCCCGAGCCCAAGGCGCTGGGAAAGAATTACGGGCAGGTCTCGGTAGGGCAGAACTTCACTTGCCGCATCGACCAGTTCGTCAATTTTCTCTCCGCCATCGCCAACGAACCGGAAATTCTGGCGACCGACACCGTTTTCGTTACTCCTGTGCGCAATAAGGAGAAAGACATCACCGTGCGCCTGACGCTTTCCGGCGTGATCCCCAAGAGCCTGGTGCCGGAAAAGAAAAAAGGAGTCAGCTTTTGAATCGTAAACTCCTCCTTCTGAATATCGCGCTGGGATTCGCTGTGATCTACGGCGGAATCGAGATGCATAGCGTCTGGGTGGCCGCCAAGGCGCGGCAGGCCAGCATGCCCGGGCCGGCGCCGAAGGCCCCGTTTGTGGCGCCGGTAGCGGCTCTTTCGCAGAAACCGCCGGTTCTCCCCAGCGGATACGTGGACGTCGCCAATAAAGACCTGTTCGATGCCTCTCGCAATCCCAATGTACCCGTGGATCCACCACCCCCGCCGCCTCCGCCCGCGAATCCGCCGCCGCTGCCCTCCTACCACGGCATGATGGACTTCGGCGACCCGCGGGGGCCGGTGGCCCTGATCACCGAGCCGGACACGCCGGGACACGAAGAGAAGCACGCCGGCGACATGATCGGCGAGTTCAAGTTGACGGCGTTCAACCGTCAGGAAATGACGCTCGATTGGAAGGGCCGGATAATTCACACCCGCATGAACGAAGGCGGCAGCGAAAAGCCTAAAGCGCCGCCGGCTCAGTCGGGAGGGCTCGCGCCTTTGCCGCTGATGGGAGTCATCCCCGGACAGGCGCCGCAGGAAGTAGAGCCTACTAAGCTGCAGGGCGAACTCGGGCCGGGGGCGGCGATGACCGAATCGGTGCGGGCGTGTCAGGCAGGCGACAGTTCGGCGGCCGGAGCGGTGAGCGACGGTTTCCGTAAGGAAGTGAATGTTAGCCCAATGGGTCCGCAATGCCTCTGGCGGGCAATCGGAAAGTAAGCCATGAAATTGCCGGCAAGGAAACTCACAATGCGTACGAATCTGGTTCGTTCTCTGCTCTGCGCGGGCTTGGTAGCCGCGGCGTTTACCGCGGCGATGGCGCAGCAGCAAGCGCCGCAGACACCGCCCAAGCCGCTGCCGGTGATTCCCGGCCAGGCGCCGCCCGGAACGCCGGCGCCGCAGCAGACCACCCCGGCTCCGGCGCGGCCCCTGCCCGTAATTCCCGGCCAGGGTGCGGGCGCGCCGAACCAGCCCGCCGCTGCACAGCCGGCCGCTGCATCTGCGCAGCCTCCGGCCACCGTGCCGGCGCAGAACGCTCCGGCCGCGCCTGTGCCCGGCCAGGTGCCGAGCGGCAGCGCCGTGCCGCAGGGACTCGACGCCTATATCCCCAACGGGTCGCTCACCGATTTCATCGATATGGTCGCCAAGCGCGTGGGCTTCAGCTATATTCTCGATCCCGCGGTGGCCGCCAAAGGATCGGTTTCCCTGATCACGTATGGCGAACAGAAACCGACCGACTTAATGACGCTGCTGGAGACGGTCCTGCGCGTGAACGGCGCGACCATGGTGAAGGTGGGCGAGATCTACCGCATCGTTCCCATCAATAAGATTTCCTCCTTGCCGCTCGATCCCATGGTGAACGCCGACCAGAAGAGCCTGCCCGACGACGAGCGCATGGTTCTCAACCTCATCTTTCTGAAATACACCACCGCCAAAGAAATCGAGTCGCTGATCAAGCCGTTTCTGGGCGAAGGCGCCACCGATTCCACCTACGAACCGGCGAATCTGCTGATCATCCAGGACAATGCGCGCAACATGAAGCGCACCCTGAAGCTGATCGACCTGTTCGATTCGGAGAGCTTCGCGGGAAAGCGCGTGAGACTGTTCGACGTCACCAACAGCCGCCCGTCCGACCTGGTGAAGGAGCTCGACACGGTATTCAAGTCATACGCCATGTCGGAGAAATCCTCGCCGGTGCACTTCATTCCGGTGGACCGCATCAATACCCTGATCGCGGTGGCGCCCAACCCCGGAATCTTCCCCAAAGTGCAGGAGTGGATCGATAAGCTGGACATCTCAGTGAAGGCCCAGGCCGGCCAGGTGAGCACCTATGTATATCGCTTGAAGTATTCGCGCGCCGCCACTACGGCCCTGGCAATTACCGCGCTCTATACCGGTAACGTCAACGCCCTGATCGGACTCGCCGCCATGGCCGAGCAGCAGAACGGAATGGGTATGGGTGGAGGTATGGGTATGGGCGGAGGTATGGGCATGGGTATGGGTGGCGGCTACGGGATGGGCATGGGTGGCGGCTACGGCGGCGGCTACGGAATGAGCGGGATGGGCGGCGGCTATGGCGGCGGTTACGGTGGCGGCTACGGCGGCGGTTACAGCGGCGGCTATGGAAACGGAGGCACGGCCGGCGGCATGATCCCTCCCATCAATATCGCCAGCCCGGGGAATTCGCTCGCCGGGCCGGTGTCCAGTCCCAACACGCCCGATCTCACGGGTGCCACGCTGGCGACGGCCGGCAACGGGACGGGCCCGAACGGGCAGCGGATTCCGCACATCATTCCCAACCCCTTCGACAATACGCTGCTGATTCAGGGCACGCCGGATGAATACAACCAGATTCTGAATCTCCTGCGGCAGCTCGATGTGCCTCCCCGGCAGGTGCTGATCGAAATGAAGGTCTACGAACTCGATCTCTCCAACGGCTGGCAGGAAGGCCTGAGCGCTTATCTCAGTCCAAAGGGCACCAACGCCACCGGCCTGGGGCGCGCCTTGAACCTGGGGCTGAGCAGCAGCGGAGTGGGCGTATCGCTGGGTGCGCTGGTAGGGTCCAGCAAAGAACTGCTCGGCGCCTTCACCGCGCAGGAGACTAAAGGCCACGTGAAGCTGGTCTCTGCCCCCAGCATCATCGCCACCGACAGCATCCCGGCCAGCATGAACGTCGGCACCGACGTACCGGTGCTGACCTCGCAGGCCGTGGTGGGCGGCGTGCAATCGAGCGGCAGCAACGTGTTCAGCAACACGGTGAGCTCGGAAAGCACCGGCATGACCATGAGCATCACGGCGCACGTGAGTCCGAGCGGTGTGGTTACTATGTTGGTCAATCAGGATGTGAGCGCGCCGGTTTCCACCAGTTCGAGCGGAATCGATTCACCTTCGTTCTCGCAGCGGCAATTCCAGACCCAGGTGACCGTGCAGGATGGCGACACCATCGCCATCGGCGGCGGTATTCAGGAACAGAAGAACGACAGCACCACCGGGGTGCCGTTCCTGATCCACATACCGCTGATCGGCGGCCTCTTCGGCAGCCGGAGCGTGAGCATATCGCGCACTGAATTAGTGGTGTTCATCACTCCCAAAGTGCTGTACGACACCAACCAGTTGCAGGACGCTTCGGAAGAAATCGAAGACAGCCTGAAGCACATCAAGAAGATGATCAAGGATCAGTAACCAAAGACAGCGTGGAAGGCGATCTCATTCCTTTCGAAAATGAAATGGCCGTGATGATCCCCTTCCAACTTCGCCGGAATTTTCCGGCGCCTTCGATGTCGGTGTTTTTCGCGCTGCAGGCCCTGGATGTGCTGACCACGTTGATTGGCCTGCAGATGGGCGCGCATGAAGCGAGCTTCTTCGTGGGACGCCTGCTGGCCATCGGGCCGGTGACGGGTCTGTTGATCTCGAAGTGTTTCGCTGTGATTCTGGCGGCTGCCGCGCTGGCATTCCACCGCCCACGCGTGGTGGTGTTTCTGAATTATTGGTTTGTCGCGGTGGTGGGATGGAACCTGTTCACCATCTTCTCGTCGCTCTGGTGGCTGCGAAGATAGTGGGATCCGGTGGCGCAGTCCCCGGCTCGCGCGCCGGGGACCGACACCTCAACTTTATTTCTTCTTGCCTTTCTTCGTGGCCTTCCTGGCGGGAGCTTTCTTTGCAGAAGCTTTTTTCGCGGGAACTTTCTTGGCGGGCGCCTTTTTTGCGGGCGCTTTCTTCACGGGCACTTTCTTTGCAGCGGCTTTCTTAGCCGGCTTGGCGGGCGCTTTCTTGGCAGCGGCTTTCTTGGCCGGTTTCGCGGGTGCTTTCTTGGCGGCAGCCTTCTTGGCCGGAGCTTTGGCGGCAACCTTTTTAGCCGGCGCTTCCGGGACAGCAGCTTTCTTCGCAGGCGGCTTCGTTGCAGGAGCCTTCGCCGCGGGAGCCTTCTTGGGGGCCGACGCTTTGGCGATGGGTTTCTTGGGTGGAGCTTCCGCTTCCGCCGCGACCGGCGCTGCGGCCGATGACGAAGCAGATGGCGGAACAGGTGCGGGTTGTGCCACGACGGCGATGATTACTTCTTCGATCACCTCGTCCTCGTCATCCTCTTCCTCATCCATCGCGTCGTCGTAGTCGTCGAGCTTCGAATCCAGTTCCGGCGACTGCTCCTCATCCTCGTAATCGTGGAAGTCTTCCATTTCGTCCTCGTCTTTCGGAGCAAGTTTCCAGCTATTGCGCATGCACCACGCCTCCTCGTCTGGGCACAATCACCCATAGAATACCTTTTTTTAGCGGCGGGCAATAGCGAAAAGAGAGATCCGCGAGAAATTCAATGCGCAGTAGTGGCAGCAATTACAGGTGGCTTGGACTTCGGCCGGGCAGCGGGCCGCGCGGCCGGCGTTCTTGCCTTCGATGAGGAAACGGAAGCAACCGTGCGGTGCGCGGCGCCACCGCGCCCCACCGATCGCCGCGACACAAGCTCCGGACGCGCCATGGCGGGAATCACCAGACGGTCGCCCTCGCTCGCCTGGCGCGACTGCAGATTGTTGGCGGCGGTGAGGCTCGTAAGGGAGATGCCGTATCGCCGGCTCACATCGGCCACCGTCTCGCCGATGCCCAGGCGATGCATGCGCCACGAATCGCGATGCTCCGGAGGCACCATTTCGAGCCCGGCCGTCAGATCGGTGCCGGAACCTTTGGGCACGTGCAGCGGGTAACCGGTGGGGACGATGCCGTTGAGCACCGAGGGATTCAATTCCGCCAACTCGGGCAGCGGCGTCTCGGTAATATCGGAAACCAGCGCCATACTGGTCTTGGCCGCCGGCTCCACCGTGTCGTATTCGAGCGGCGGATCGAGCTGGATGCCATCGAGCCCGTAAGCGGCGGCATTCTTTTCCATGATCGTCATGGCCAGAATGATGGGCACGTAGTTGGTGGTCTCGGCGGGGAGCACTCCGCGACTGCGCAATTCCCAGAAGTCGGCATACCCGGTGCGGGCCACCGCATCTTCCACTGCGTTGGGACCGCAATTATAGGCCGCCAACGCCAGGTACCAGTCGCCGAATTCGGAATAGAGATCGTGCAGATGATGGGCGGCGGCGCGCGTCGCCTTTTCGGGATCCATGCGGTCATCGGTATACGGAGTCTGCTTAAGGCCGTACTCATTGCCGCGGAATTTTACGAACTGCCACATGCCGCCGGCCGCCATGCGCGACATGGCGCGCGCGTAGAACCCCGACTCCGCCTGCGCCAGATGGATCAACTCCTGTGGCAGGCCTTCCTCGTCCAGAATCCGCGTAATCATCGGCCGATAGCGGCCGGAGCGCTGGATGGCGTCGACCACGGTGCGATGTCCCCGGCCGGAGAAGTAAGTGATGTACGCCAGCACGGTGTCGTTGACGGTGAGCGGCAGTTGCGATGCCGTGGCGGCAACCTGTTCCTTCACCTTTACTTTGAGGCGCGGGTCTACCGGGAAGGTCATTTTGAGGATGTCTTCGAGCGGCGCCTGCTCGTATTGGCCCTCGCCGCCATCGGCCGCGCCGAGCGCCGCCAGATCGAAGCGGTGGATGGTATCGACCATCTCATCGAGCTTGCGGCCGAACTCCTGGCGGTCGCCCGGATCCTGCGAGGAGGCGGCGAACATCAGGTCGACCGCGGTGTCGAACTCCTTGCGGGCGTTGACCAGATCGCTGGCCTGGTAGAGCACCTTGCCGTGCTGCAGGCGGAGGTAGGCCTGCTGCACCAGCATCTCCCCATTGAGCCGCTCCTCGGAAAACGAAAACGCCTGGCTGAGCACCGGGCTGATGGGGAAGACCGCTTGCGGGGTCGGGATCGCGGGGGGTTCGGGCAAGACTGCCGCCGTCGTGCCGCGGTGCGGAGTAGGTACGAACGGGGCGTGAACTTTGGCCGATTGCGTGGTGAAGCTGCAAGCGCCGCCAAGCAGGACTGCGGCCGCTACGCATATTTGGCCGAAATGTCTGGGACGGCCGACCATCAATTGCCTCGAACCATTGAAAACAAAGCCTTCTGTTAAGATCAGGGCTATCCAGTACCCTCAAAAGGCTACCGCATGGCTGTGATCCCACGCAAGTTAGACGACGGTTATCCTCAAATGGTAAGGGGCTGGCGGCGCTTACAGATACAGATGTTTGGGCCACTGCGCGACCGGCAATTTGCGCCGCAGGGAGACGCGGGTCCACTCCACCCAGGCGATTGGCCAGAGGCAGGCGATCAGCAGCCAGGAGAATTGCCGGATGTCCGGCCAAAAGGCAAGGAGCGGCATTGCGGCGAGCAGCACCCATTTCACGATCCGGACGATGCGGCTCCGCGATTGGGTGTAAATCGGCAGCGCAGGCGCCACAAACATTAGTCCGAACGCCAGGCTGGCGGCCAGCAGCGTGCGCGCGAAATCGGCGCGGCCGGTTAAGAACAGAACCGTGACGGCGATCAGGCCCGCCAGCGGGATCCAGCGCAGCACCAACCGATACGAACATACGGTGCGCGCTTCCCGCTGCCCCTCGCGGAGAAGACGCGCTTCCGCCGACGTGAGCAGGACTTTGCGGTACTGCCGGTTGGCGACGCGGGCATCGCCCAGGGATGCCACCGCCGCCAGATCGGCGTCGTCCCCCCTGGCGCCACGCTCCATGGCGGCTTCGAGGGCGGATTCATAATGTTGGGCAATCTCGGTGCGCACCTGGTCCGCCGAGCTGCGAGAGAGATGCCGGGTGGCCAGCTTCATCCAGCGATCCAATTCAGGCGTCATATTATGCCTCCCCCAAAATCATGGTGACGGCGCGCGAAAGCTCGCGCCACTCGACGCGATCCTTCGCCAGCGCAGCGTGTCCCGATTGGGTAATGCGGTAGTAACGGCGGGGCCGGCCCTTTTCCATGCCGTCGTAGGATTCCACCAAGCCGTCGTTCTCCAACTTGTGAAGGGCGGGATAGAGGGTGCCTTCCTTAAAATCGAGTATGCCGGCGGAGCGCTGCTTAATGTCCTGGGCGATGCGATAGCCGTGGCTAGGCTCGCGCTCCAGGCCTTCGAGAATCAGCGTCGGCAGGGTCCCCTTGAAGTTCATGATACCTCGTATTCCTATGCATAGGATACGAGGTCCGGCCGCCGCTGTCAATGGGAAACTTCGGGCTAGAATCACAAGTGAAGATGCGGCTCACCGTTTTGTGCGCTCTCCTTACGTTCGGGGCCGTCACAGGCCCTGCGCAGGAGATTCCCGTCCCGCGTGGGTTGAGAGCGCCGCTCGCGAACTTCGTCGTCGTGAAGAAGACGGTCGCCGAGACCCTGCAGGAACTGGCAGACCGGTCGCGCCCCAACGCCGTCATAGGATTCGAGCACGTGGTCGCTTCCGACTCCCCGCGCATTGACGTGACGGTGCAAAGCGGGACCGTGGCGGACGCGTTGGCGGCGATTTGTGCGGACGGGCGGTACACGTACTCGGAAGCCGCGCCGGGGGTGGTGGAGGTCCGACCGACAGACGAACCTGCGGAGTTAAGGACGCTGATGAATTTGCCGATTCCGAGTTTGGATCTCGATGTGCGCGAATGGCCGGGCAACCTGTTCGGCCGCGTGGCGCAATCGATCCCGGAGTTGAGGGCCTATTTGAGCGCCAAGGCGATGTCGTGGGCGCAGCAAACCGGGCAGCCGGTGCGCGCGACACCCGGGTTAGCGATGAGCACCGACGTCACACCTCCGCTGATAAAGATCCAACTCCGCAATACAACGTTGCGCGGGGTTCTGAGCGCCCTTGCCGCCTACACTCTGGAGAACGCCCCGCGGGACCGTTCGGTGCGGCCATTTTATTCCGCGTCGGGCTGGCGCGTCGAATTTACTCCAGATCCGCACTCGCCAACCGGCCTTGGCGGAGATGTGCGATGGTCGCCCTTCCCGTTTCGGTAGGACACCTCGCTGCCGTTAGTTAGCCCTGCTTCCGCAGTTGTTCGCTCACTTTCTGGACTTCCCCCCAAACCCGCAGCAGATTGCCGCTCCACAGCTTGCCGATCTGTTGCTCCGTGTACCCGCGGCGCACTAACTCGAGCGTGACGTTGAACGCTTCCGCCGCGCTGTTCCAGCCGTCGATTCCGCCGCCGCCATCGAAGTCGGACGAGATGCCCACGTGATCGATGCCGATGAGTTTCACGGCGTAGTCGATGTGGTTGACGAAGTCCTTCACATTGGCGCGCGTGGCGGCGGGATATTTGGCGTCGATGTCCGCCAATTGCTTGTCGTAGTCGGCGCGCTTTTCGGGGGACAGGGCATCGAGCGCGGCGTTGCCGCGTCCGCGGCCGGCGCCTCTACGGCCTGCCAGCGCCGACCCATCGGCGCTCTCCACCGGACAGGGCCGGGCCGCCGCATTCGCGCCATCGCCACCGCGGCCGCGTCCGCCGCCGAACCCGCCACGCCCGGCGCCGCCGCGGCCGCCCGCAGCCGTGAGTCCGAAGTCCTCCCGCAGCTTCGCCAGCGCGTCGACGCGCTCCTTGGAATCGGTCTTTACATAGGACGCGAACCCGACGATCTGAATCACGCCGCCGTTCTTCTTCAGCGCCAACAACTGCTCGTCATCCATATTGCGGCTGACATCGGCCAGCGCGCGCACGCCGGAATGCGACGCGATCACCGGCGCTTTCGACAGCCGCATCGCCTCCATGTTGGCGCCCTTGGCGGGATGCGAAAGGTCGACCATCATGCCCAGGCGATTCATCTCGGCGATGACCTGCCGGCCGAGCGGCGACAGCCCGTTGTCATAGAGGTAGCCCTGTACTTCGCCGGTGTTGGAATCGGCGAGCTGGCTGTTGCCGTTGTGGGCCAGCGACATATAGCGCCCGCCGCGATCGTAGAATTCCTTCACTTTGGCGAGGTCGGTACCGATGGGATAGCCGTTCTCCACGCCGATCACGGCGATGCGCTTGCCCTGTTTGTGAAGCGCGAGTACGTCGGCAGGCGTGAGCGCCAGCCCGATGGAATCGGGCGCGATCTTCTCCGTCAGGCGATGGATGGCGTCGAACTTGGCGATCGCCTGTTGGTAGGCATTGTCGTATCCTTCGGGCGTCAACGGTCCCTGGCCCACATAGACGATCATGAACGACACATCCATGCCGCCTTCCACCATCTTGGGCAGATTGACCTGTGTAGTAAGCCGCATGGTGTAGTTACATTCGGGTGTGAAGTTGGAAGGCTCGATATCGTTGTGGGTATCGAGCTTCAGGACGCGCGCATGGATGGCTTTCGCCTTGGCGACGAGCGCCGCGTCATTGGTTTGTGCGGCGCAAACGCTCGCAGCAATGTGCAGCAAACCGGCTGCGCCGGCGATCGAGAGTAGTCGCTGAATGCGTTGCAAGGTAACCCTCCTGGACAGCCGGATCGCGTCACGACCGGCGCAAATTTACTACCGGAAACAGGTACCGGCGTGGTCTCCGCGAAAAGTATCTGGCAAGCTTATCACTTCGGAAAGGCTTTCGGAGAAATACTACCGGAGCCCGTCCGTCCGCCTTGTGCGCGATTTTAGAAGTAGCGCCAAGCCGCCGGTCAGCGCGAACCAAACCATATGATCGCCAGGAAGATCGAGGGGAGAATCAGTGCGGCGGCGAAGATCATAGCGATCACGATCCACTCGTCGTCGATGGCGTTTATTTCGGCTTTCTCCGGATTGCGGGCATCGTAGAGGACGGTCACGGTATCGCCTTCGGCCCTGGCGGAGAGCACGTCCGTCGGGACGTACTGGTGAACTGGATGACCGTTGGCTTGAAATGTAACGTAGAAGGAGTACGGCGCCAGGCAATGCGTACATTCCTGCACGGCGGTCACCGTGCCGGTAGTCGACGCCAGGGAGCGGATGTGGATGGTTTTGTGAACGGCAAGGCCCAGGGCGAACAAACCGATCGCAGCGGCCAGGACCGCCATCGCCTTGGCAAACGGGGCCACGAAGCGCCACTTCCCGGCGATCCCCCACCTTCGCTTGCCTGGCATTTCCAGGCTGGCATCCAGACCGGGGATCATCTCCTGAATCAGGCGGCCCAAAGCGATGGGCGCATTCGGCAGGTCGTAGCCCGGGCCGATCGCGCGAACCTTTCCGTGTTGCGTGCGGAAGGAAAGGGTATACACGCGGCCGCCGCGGATGTAACCGGAGTGGCAGTGGAGATTGACGATCTCGTCTGCTGGAAACCATTCGTTAGAGCCTGGTTCCGGCAACGGTCCGGAGCGCATGCGGATCCCCTCCGGAGTGATGGCGAAGACCGTTCGGTTCACGAACCCGGCCAGCGTCGCGTACCAGAAGATCGCGACAAACAGACCGAGGAACGCGAACCAAAGGGTCGCAGCATTGTGCGGTATACGCGCCAACTCGAGGATGCCCAGCACCGCCAGGGTCGTGAGCAGCAGGCACATCAGGCCCATCGCCCAGGTGCCGCGTTCGGTCACGATAATCTCACCTGGGCGGCGTTCCACCCGCCAGTTCCCGGGAATGGGCCCCCGCTTCCGGCCGACAGCCGGTAGCAGGATTTTGAAGACGATCACCGCCACGATCGCTTCGACGTTCCATATGAGGGCTTGTTCCAGTCGGTCCATGTGCCTCCGGCGGCCTTCGGCCGCGATGCACGCCACCTTCGATTTTATAGGAAGAGGGGCTCGATCCTGTCGCCTCGCCGTCTGTCAGCAAACAGCCCCTTTGGGACAGACCGGCGCCGTGAGCCTTGCCGCATCGCCATTCCAGGGTGCGCTAAAATCGGGAAATACCGCCGCTGCATTGCAGCGAAACCCTATGACTACATCGCTTAGCACCCGCGCCCAGGAATTCCGTGAACAGTTGGCCCAGCGGGTGATGGTGGCCGACGGCGCCATGGGCACGATGCTTTATTCGCGCGGCGTCTTCATCAATCGCTGTTTCGACGAACTGAACGTGGCGCAGCCCGACCTGGTGCGCCAGATACACCGCGAGTACGTCAAAGCCGGCGCGGAGATTCTGGAAACGAATACCTTCGGCGCTAACCGCGCCCGCCTCTCAGCCTTCGGCATCGCCGAGAAGCTCACGGCCATCAACCAGGCCGGCGTGCGGATCGCGCGTGAATCTTCGGAGGGCAAAGCGTATGTGGCCGGCGCGATCGGACCGCTGGGCGTGCGCATCGAGCCGTTGGGCCCGACGTCCTTTAAAGAAGCTCGCGAAATTTTCCGCGAGCAGGCTACGGCGTTGCTGGAAGGCGGCGCCGACCTGCTGATCCTCGAAACGTTTGGCAACCTCGATGAGTTGCGCGAAGCGGTACAGGCAGCGAATGAAGCCAGCGGCGGCGCGGTGCCGGTGATCGCCCAGGTGACCATCGACGATTTCGGCCATCTGCCGGGCGGCGCAGACCCTGAGTCGTTCACGCGCGAGATGGATTCCTGGCCGGTGGATGTCATCGGGCTCAACTGTTCGGTAGGCCCCAAGGCGACGCTCGAAACCATCGAGCGCATGATCCAATATTCCACCAAGCCGCTGAGCGCTATGCCCAACGCCGGCTTGCCCACGCGGGTGGAAGGCCGCAATATTTATCTTTGCTCTCCCGAGTATATGGCGCAGTATGCGCGGCGTCTGCTGTGGGCAGGCGTGCGCATTATCGGCGGATGCTGCGGCACCACGCCCGATCACATCAAGCTCATCCGCTCGGAAACGCGCTCACTGCAGCCCTCGGCCAAGAAACTGGCCGTCACGGTAGAGACTCCGCAGGCGAAAGTGCACGCCATGGCCAAGCTGCCGGCGGCGCAGAAATCGAAGCTGGGGGCGAAGCTCGCCGCGGGCAAGTTTGTTTCCTTCGTGGAAATTCTGCCGCCGCGCGGCGTGGACGCCAAACTCGAGATCGAGGGAGCGCGCCGCTGCGCCGAGGCGGGCATCGATTGCATCAATGTGCCCGACGGTCCGCGCGCCAGCGCCCGCATGAGCGCACAGGTCACCTGCCAGCTGATTCAAAAAGATGCCGGAATCGAGCCGGTGCTGCACTTCTGCTGCCGCGACCGCAATATTCTGGGGATTCAATCGGAACTGCTGGGCGCGCATGCGGCGGGAGTGCGCAATCTCATCTGCATCACCGGCGATCCGCCGCGCATGGGACTCTATCCCGATGCCACCGCGGTCTTCGACGTGGACGCCATCGGCCTGGTCAACATCGTCAACAATTTGAACCACGGGCTGGATATCGGCGGCAATCCTATGGGCTCGCAGACGGCCATGCTGATCGGCGTGGGCGCCAACCCGGGCGCGCTGAATCCGGAGGAAGAAATCCGCCGCCTGGATTGGAAAGTGGAGGCCGGCGCGGAGTACATTGTGACCCAGCCGGTGTTCGATCTCGACCTGCTGGAAGACTTTCTGAAGCGTACCGCGCATATCAAGATTCCGGTGATCTGCGGCATCTGGCCGCTCACCAGCTATCGCAACGCGGAGTTCATGGTGAACGAACTGCGTGTCCCTGTTCCACCGCATTTCATGGAACGTATGCAGCGCGTGGACAATGCCGAGAAGGCGCGCGAGGAAGGCGTCAACATCGCGCGCGAGATGGTGGCGCGTGTTCGCGGCATGGTTCAGGGCGTACAATTAAGTGCACCGTTCGGTCGCTACCAGATGGCGCTGGACGTGGCGGAGGCTATTGGCCCCCGCTGATCGCGAGACCCGAACCTTATGGCTACCGACCTGGTCGAAATCGACCCCGAAAAGCCGCAGACTGCTGTGCTGGAACGTGCCGCCGCCGCCGTGCGCCGCGGTAAAGTAGTCGCCATCCCCACCGATGCGCTGTATACCTTGATCGCCGACCCGTATAATCTCCAGGCTGTGACGCAGGTCTTTGCCGCCAAGGGCCGCGAAACGCACCGCTCCCTGCCCATCCTGATCGGCAGCCTGCTGACCGCGGAGGAACTGGCGGGCGAGTTGAACAATCGATTCTATCTGCTGGCGCGGCGCTTCTGGCCGGGCCCGCTCACTATCATTGTGCCGGCGTCGGCGCGTATGCCGCTCAAAGTCACCGGCAATACCGGTCGCCTGGCGTTGCGCCATTCGCGCTCCGAAACCGCCAATCAAATCATCGAGCTGATTAATCAGCCGCTGATCTCGACCAGCGCCAACATTTCCGGCCACCCCACCTGCCGCAGCGGAATCGACGTCTTCGGCATGATGGACGGCCGCGTCGACCTGGTTCTAGACGGCGGCATGTGCTCCGGGCCGGGCGCCACCACGGTGGACATTACGGAGCCATTTTGGAAGATGATCAAGCCGGGCGCGGTGGAGGAGAAGGAGATCGCCGACTGCCTGCGGCCGGCCTGATGCGATGAAGTATCTGCTGATCGTGCTGGGCGGCGGCGCCGGATCGCTCACCCGCTATCTGGTGGGGACGGCGATTGTGACACGCTTCGGCACGCGGTTCCCCATGGTGGGGACCATGACCATCAACATAACGGGTTCGTTCCTCATCGGCCTGCTGATGACCCTGATCACCGAGCGGTTCGGCGCCAACGTCAATCTCCGTGCGCTGCTGGTGCTCGGATTCCTGGGCGGCTACACCACGTTTTCGAGCTTCGAATGGGAGACCCTGGCGGTGATTCGCAACGGCGGCCTCTGGTTGGGCATGTTCAATATGGTGGGCAGCGTGGCGTTCGGGTACGCCGCGGTGTGGTTGGGCGCCGTGGTGGCGCGGCGATAACTCTCCGCTACACTGGTGCACATGGAACCGGCGGTTCCCGTTTCCGATCGCGAGTTCGTCGCCGCCCTGCGCCAGGCGGTGGAACGTTATTTCCGATCGGTGGACCGCTGGGAAACGGCCTATCGCAAATACTACCGGGTGCCCCTTCGCGGAGGGAAACCGCCCGACGATCTGGTGGAGCAGCAGGCGGAATACGATTCCGCGCGCGCCGTCCTGGCGGCCATGATCCCGCGAGCGCGCGGGCTGAGCTTTCGCCACGGCCTGCGCGATCCGTGGACGGGGCTGATACGGTCGCCGCTGGGACAATCGACGCCGCAGGATCGCTATGCTTCGGCGATCTCGCGCGCAGAGCGGACGGCGTCCATCGAATGCCTGCTGGAACTGGCGGAAGCGTACGCGGAGTTGCCGCACACGGATGGGCCTCCCCCGATGCGGAGTTGGTGGCGCAGGCTGCTCGGGTTCTTTTATTGAATGGGGAACTTCACCGAATAGTCCGGACCGTGGAAGCCCGGATTTTTCCATCGCGGCTGATCAGTGGAACCCCAAGGTACAACGCTGTCGCCGCCACGATACGGTCTGGCATATCGGGAACATCAAGCCGGGATATCTGCTGCATCGCTCGCACGACGGCGGAAGTAAACGGCGCCTCTTTGAAAACATGACGGGGATTAGCGAGGGCGCCGCAGGTCCTCGAAGGCCGACGCCGGCAGGCGGTTCTTCTTCTCGACCAGATAAAGGACTTCCGCCAGACTGATGGGAGAAATCTCGACGCTTCGGGCGTTGGCGGCGGCCGCGTCAATGAAATCCTTCGCCCGCGGTGAAAGCCTTGGGTCGCCGAACAGGTACCAGATGGCGGCGTGTGTGTCAGCGACGCCGGCGGTCATCTAATCCTCCGCAAAAGTGCGGAACATGTCGCGACGGTTTTCGTCGATGTCCTCTGCGGATGGAGCCGGACCGTACTTGGCCCACATGCCGTATCCTGTTTCAAAGGGGCCCGATGGGGCTGACGTGTGCGCCGGGCCGAGCGTGTCTTGCAGGAGGCGGCTCACGTAGCGGTCGGGTGAAATGCCCTCGGCCTAGCCTGCTCTTTGACGGCCGCGCCCAGATCGTCCGGTATCTCAATGTTCAGGTTCATCGCCGATCCTTCCCGGATTAAACTGCTCTACGCTTTCCAGCCTATAGGAAATACTCCGGCCTGTCACGTCCGGCCGTTCTAGGGCAGCAGTCTGACGCCGCACCAGGGGGGCTTAACCGTTTTGGGGATTTCAGGTGCTCGGCGCTCCAAAATCGCTCCTCATCACGGGCGCGGGTCTGCTTCGGATTTATAGTGTTGCAGAGCCGCGATCGCAAGCGAGCTGTTGCCGTTCCCCAAAACGGTTAAGCACCCCCGGAGCAGTCGCTGCCTGACCTGGGTTCCACCCCGTGTTACTCTGATCTTTCCCATGCGAGACGTTGTCATTATTGGTTCCGGCTGCGCCGGAAACACCGCAGCCATTTATACCGCCCGGGCCAATCTGAAGCCGCTGGTCATCGGGGGCCATGAAGCCGGCGGTCAGCTCTCTCTCACCACCCTCGTCGAGAATTTTCCAGGATTTCCGGAAGGCATCAACGGACCCGACCTGGTCGAAAACATGAAGACGCAGGCGCAGCATTTCGGCGCCGAGTTCATCCCCGGATCGGTGATCGATACCGACCTCTCGCGCCGGCCGTTTCGCCTGAATGTAGAGGGCGAATGGCTGGAGACACGCACGGTAATCGTGGCATCGGGTGCGTCGGCGCGCTGGCTGGGGCTTCCGTCGGAACAGAAGCTGATCGGGCACGGTGTCAGTTCATGCGCCACCTGCGACGGCTTCTTTTACCGCGGCCGCAAGATCATGGTGATCGGCGGCGGCGATTCCGCCATGGAGGAAGCCAACTTCCTCTCGCGCTTCGGCAGCGAAGTGACGCTGGTGCATCGCCGGGAGGAGTTTCGCGCGTCCAAAATCATGCTCGACCGCGCGCGTGCCAATCCCAAGATCAAATTCCTATTGAATACCGTGGTGGAAGAAGTCCACAACGTGTCTGAAAAGCTGGTGACGGGCGTCAGCCTGCGCAATTCGAAGACCGGCGAGGTCTGGAATCAGGACGTCGACGGATTTTTCCTGGCGATCGGCCACATCCCCAATACGAAAGTTTTCAAGGGCCAGATCGAGACCGACGCCGACGGCTATATCATTTCCAAAGGCGGCGCGCGCACTAACATTTCCGGCGTGTTCCATGCCGGAGACGTGCAGGATCGCACCTACCGCCAGGCGATTACGGCGTCGGGCGCGGGCTGCATGGCGGCTATCGAAGCGGAACGATTTCTGGAAGCGGAAGGGCACTAAAATGATCGAACGACTCTCTCCTCCGGGCGTGGCAATTCCACGCGGTCCGTATTCACCAGCGGTTCGCGCCGGGGGGTTCATCTACGTATCGGGCCAGATCCCGATTGACCCGGTGACCAACCAGACGGTGCTAGGCGACGTGAAGTCGGAAACGCGCCAGGTGCTGAGCAACATCCAGCGCATTCTGGAAGGCTGCGGCGCATCGATGGCCGACGTGGTCCGCTGCGGCGTGTTCCTCACCGACGTGAAGGATTTCGCCGACATGAACGAAGTCTACGCCGAGTTCTTCGGGACGGCCAAGCCGGCGCGCACTACCATCGGAGTGGCGGCGCTCCCGTTGGCTGGCGCGAAGGTGGAGATCGACGCGGTGGCGTACAAGCCGGAGTAGCTTCAGGGATGGCGATGCAGCGGGCGCGCTGAGATACCGGGCCAGAACTTGCGGAACACGTTGGTCAGCGCGTCGCGACCAATAGCCCATCCATACTTCACCGCCAGCGAGCCGCCGGTGCGATCGTTGCTGGGATAGTATGCGGCCGAAAATTCCCTGCGCCATGTGGCCGTGATAGTTCGGCGTGAGCAGCACGCGCGACGCGGCATAGATTCCCCGCTTGAAGATCCCGCCCTTGCCCATCGCCTAATATCGTTCGTCTTCGTGCAGCAGGGTGGGCAGCGCGAAGATCACCAGGTAATTGCCGTCGGTCTTATCGAGATAGCCGCGCCAGTAATAGCGCCCGAAACCGGCGGCGCCTTCTCCCAACTGCAGATGAGCTTTGGAAATCTCGGCCATGCCGGAGTTGATGCCGACAAAGAGGAAAGAAGAGGAGTCGAAGCTCTGGCGGGTGGCGATCAGGAAGGCTTGTTTGGCGGTGGGCGTCGGCGGAATCTCGCCGGCGCTCACCGCGCGATAGTTCGGCATGAGACCGAGGATGCGCTTCGGCTGATGCTGCGCGGCGTTGGTCTGCGTCGGATCGGACGGGCGGATTGCGGTGCTGAACTGCCGCCTGTTTGTGAACTATAGTCCGTCGGCGGATCGGGCGTCAGCGCCTGCCGCTCGCATTGAGCGAATGCCGCGCACGCCGGAGCGCAAAACAGACCCGGATGGAGATGCGTGACGGGTGACTCACGTTTCAGACCACCATGCCCTTTCGCACAGCGAACAGAATCAGATCGGCCGGACCGTGCAGTTTCAACTTGTCCAGGATATTCTTGCGATGGGTTTCCACGGTGTAGACGCTGAGAAACAGGCGGCCGGCGATCTCTTTATTACTGTTGCCCTCGGCGATCAACTGCAGCACTTCGCGTTCGCGCGAGGTGAGCAGTTCGAAGCGGTCTTCATTGCCGGAGCGTTGCAGATGCGCCACGTGGTCCTGCTGCAGCAGCCGTTTCACTTTCGGACTGAAGTACGATTTTCCCGCCACCACCGCGCGGATCGCCTCGATCAATTCGTGCTCGGCCGATTCCTTGAGAATGTACCCGCGCGCGCCGGCGCGCAGGCAGCGGAGCACGTAAGTCTCGTCGCTATGCATGCTCAACATGATCACCGAGGTCTTGGGATTCTGGCGCACAATCTGCCCGGTAGCCTCGATCCCGTTTAATCCCGGCATTGCTACATCCATGACTGCGACATCGGCCGGTTCGCGCGCCAACCATTCCACAGCCGCGCGGCCGTCGCCCGCTTCGCCCACTACGGCGAAATCGGGTTGGCGTTCGAGCAGCAGGCGCAGACCGCTGCGGAGGATGGCGTGATCGTCGGCAAGGAGCACGCGAATGCGGCTCACAGAGGCAACTCCACCGTTAGCGTAGTGCCGCGTCCCACCTCGGAGCGAAGCCGCATGCGCCCGCCCAGGCGCGCCACCCGCTCCTCCATGCCGAGCAGTCCCAGTCCTCGGGTTCGGGCGGTGCGAAAGCCCTTGCCGTTATCCTGCACGCGCAGGGTGACCGATTTTCCGGCCTGCTCCAGCCCCACCCGCACGGAGCTGGCGCTGGAGTGGCGTACACAATTCTGCAGGGCTTCCTGGGTGACGCGATAGATGCAGGTACGCTGCGCGTCCGGAACTTCGCCGGCGGTATCCTCGGCGCACACCTCCACGTCGAGACCGGTGCGATTCCCCACCTCCCGGGCCTGCCACTCGAGCGCCGCCACCAGCCCGAGATCGTCCAGCATGGAAGGCCGCAAGGAGAGCGCGATCCGCCGTACAGCTTCCACGGTTCGTTCCGCCGATTCCGATATCGCCGCGAGTTGCAGGCGCGCCGCCGGCGATTCGGTCAGAACCCTGGCGCGTCCGGCATCGAGAACGATGCGCGACATCGCCTGCCCGATCTCGTCGTGCAATTCGCGTGCGATGGAGCGGCGTTCCTCTTCCTGGGCGCGCTCCAACTGCGCGGAGAGCGACCGCGTCTCGCCTTCGAGTTGCAGCAAGCGGCGTGCGGCGCCCACCGAGAGCACCAGTCCGAGCCCCACCACGAGGGCCATTTCGGCGCCCAGGATCCAGCGCAGACGATCGTAGAGAGCTGCCAGGCGCGCTTCGCCCTGGCGCCATTCCTCATCCAGCGCGCGGCCGATTTTGTCGGCCACCTGCAGCATGCTCTCGCGACGCTCCGCCAGTTGACGGCGAAAGTAGGCGTCCACGCCGGGAGCGGCGCGTTTGCGCGCCATCTCGAGCATGAAGTCGAGCACCTGCCAGTATGCGGAAACGTCGCCGCGCAATTCCACTTCCACGCCGCTCGATTGCGCCATCGCCTGGCGGGTCTCATTCTCCACTTGCGCGATGCGGGTGAGCAGCGCGCCGGCACCGGCGCCGTTGGGGTCGGCCGAATAGTCGCGCGCCAGCGTGCCGGAGAGCAGAATGCCGTTCTCCACGCGGCGCATCCAGGTGCTGTGTTCCAGCAGGCTGGCGCGCTGCGCCGCTTCGGCGGCCTCCAGCCGTTGGAACACCAGCAGCGCCGCGGCGCCGGTGGCAGCCAGCATCAGCAGCAGGCCCCCCAGGGAGGCGAAGAGGATCCTGCGCATATTCCATCCCATGTTCTCCAGCATACGGCGGTGGGAGGGCGCGTAGAATACCCAGAATCCGGTATCGATTCGCAGCGCGATTTGCGGCTCAATGAAAGCATGAAGAGAATTTGCCTTCTGGCCGCCTTCGCTGGACTGTACGGATGTAGCCATGTGGACCGCACGCCGATTGTTCCCATGGAACCGCCGCCGCCCAGCGACTATGCCGCCGCACCAGCGGAAGCCAAGATCGCGCCGCGGGTGGCGCCCACTCCACCGCCCGACGATAGCGACAACCGCGGCATTCCGGAAAACGGCGCGGCCGACTTCGGAACGGGTGCCTCGCAGCGATCGCTCTCGGAGGCGATCTCCGCGGTCAACAGCCAGTTGGAAGATATCTACTACGGGTACGACCAAGCCGCGCTTTCGTCCCAGGCCACCGCGTCGTTGCAACGCGATGCCGGTCTCCTGAAAGAAATCCTGCATGAGTTTCCGCAATTGCAAATCACGGTAGAGGGCCACTGCGACGAGCGCGGCTCGGCGGAGTACAACATCGGGCTGGGCGACCGCCGGGCGCGCGGCGCCATCGCCTCGCTGGCGCAGTTGGGGCTGCCGGCGGGCAATTTCGCGCCGGTCAGTTACGGCAAGGAATCGCCGCAATGTACGGACGCGAACGAATCCTGCTGGAGTCGCAATCGGCGGGCGCATTTCGTGGCGAAGGGACGAGCTACGGAGTAAGAGGACGGCAGCCGAAAGCGGTGGATTCCTTCGGTCTGCAGGTTCGCATCCTACCCGGGGAGTTTAGCGGCTTACCGTCCCTGATCCGCGTATTGCTGCGCAGGAACATGCTCCACGGCAGAACGCCAGAATCCAGCCCGCTCCATAGAGGGTAGGTCTCCACTACAAGCGCTCGCGGAAATGTTTCGCCCACGGTTATCGACGCGATCCGCCCGGATTTACGGCGAAATTCGGCCCAACTTCGAAGGTTAGTTTAGAGGCGAACATCCGTTGGAGACTGCTTTTCCGTAGGCCTTTTCTGTCAACTGAATTCCCTGGTTCGGTGGGATGGCGTCTAGCGGCGCAAACGCTCGAAACGCGCTCGCCCTATCCGAGTTGCATGATCTGCCTGAGGCCATCCTCCAGCGCGGCCATCTCTTCCCTGCTGGCGGCCCCAAACCGGCTGCGCAGGCGTTCCTTTGCCACGGCTCGTATTTGGTCACTCACGGCCACAGCAGGCTGCCCGGCGCATGAGATCGGAATCAGAATCGGTGGACTGGCTCTGGCCGAACTCGACAGCGGAACAACGATCACGGTCCTTCGCCTTTCATTAAGCACCTTCACCGACATCACCACGCAGGGACGCGTCTTGCGAATCTCCGAACCGAGCGTCGGATCCAACGCTACCCACCAGATCTCACCGCGCTCGGGGATCACTTCCACGGTTCGGCCATCTCGTCGGCGAGTCCGTCGAGTTCTTTCTCGATTTCGGCCACATCCGCATCCTGGTTCGCAATCTCACAGGCGCGGATTAACGTGGCGTCGCGCTCGGCAAGTCGTGCGGCTAGCGCGTCACTTACAAAGCGCGAACGGTCACGAGAGGCGACCCTGCTCAGAAACTGCGCCGCCAATGGCTCCGGGACGCTGAAAGTCATTTTCCTTACTGCCATAACTCCATAATACCAGAATACCGAAAAAGGGAGATTGACGGACTGCGCGTGAGATTGCCGGCGGGGATCGGCAGAATTCGTTTCCTTTCCGTATGTTGCGGCGCTTGCTTGCTGTAAACGGAAGAGCTGGCGAATCAGCTTTTTCTATTTCAAAGGGTGCTCATCCCGCCGTCGATAATCAATTCGCTGCCGACGGCGAACGCGGTCTCGTCGGAGGCGAGGAAGACCACCGCCTTGGCAACCTCGGCGGGTTGTCCGAAGCGACGGGCAGGGACCTGGTTCTTCAGCGCCTCCGATGCGGCGCTCTCCCGGGGCATCCCGATCTTGTCGTAAAGCGGTGTTTCGATGGGCCCGCAACTGATGGCGTTGACGCGAATTCCGCGTGCAATCAATTCGCCCGAAAGCGTGCGTGCCAGCGATAGCAGCGCGGCCTTTCCGGCGCTATAGACGCTCGAATTCGGCATCCCGATATGCGCGTTGATGGAGGCGTTGAGAATGATCGATGCGGGATTCGCAAACAGCGGCAGCAGTTCGCGAATGAGGAAGAACGGTCCTTTCAGAAGAATATCGAGCGAGCGGTCGAAAGACTTTTCGTCCCAGTTCTCCAGCGGGCGCATATCCACAACGCCGGCGTTGACGAAGAGGACGTCGAGTTTTCCCAAAGCCTTGCCGACGGCCTCCGCGAGGGCGCGTTGCGCACCGGCATCGCCTGCATCGGAAGCCATCCAGACGGCGTCCGGCAGTTGTTTGCGGGCATCCTCCAGGCGCGACGGGTGGGAGCCCGTGGCCGCCACCCGCGCCCCTTCCTCCAGAAACTGCCGAACGGTCTCCAGCCCTATCCCGGTGGTGCCGCCGGTGATCAGAGCATGCTTGCCTTGCAAACGATTCATGCGTCCTCCAGTGGATTCCGAGTCCTGAACAGCTACCACAACTTTACCGCGCCGTTGCCGCGGCAATTGTCCGCCGGTGTTCAAGAGGGCGGCGAGGTCAACGAGTTGCTGGCGGTGTGGCTCGACGATAAAGAACGCGTTTTTCACGCGCGCGCCGGCGGATGGCAACAATGGTCAACGATGCGGCCCTGATTCCCCTCGCTGGCATACGAATCGCGACGTGGAATTTACTACGCCACAGATTCGGAGGCACCCACCCCTATACGCTGACCACAGGACACGGCGACTGCCGGATGATGGCGTACGCGTTGGTGCGCAGCCGGCCGTACTTGCCGGAGGCAGATCCGCGGCCGATCACCAGGACGTCGGCACCCAGACGCTGGGCGGCCTGGCATACGGTCGGCGCGGGTTCGCCGTTCTCCAGCAGCAGGTCGGCACCGCTGTTGGCGGCCACCGCCAGCATGCGCAGTTCCTCACCGGCGGCCAGTCTCACATCGGGACCGCAGGGTACGGTATGCAGCAGGGTGAGTTGCGCGTCGAATTCACGGGCGAGGCCGGCGGCCCAGGTGAGGGTGCGGGTGCTCTGCGGCCCCAGATCCACGGCGCACAGAACTTTGCGGATGCGGATGGCCGGCGTGGCGGGAGCTTCCTCCAGGTGAACGCCGGTCCACACCGGAGAATCGGCGTCGTGCAATACCTTGGCGGTGTTGGAGCCGAGGATGAAACGGCGGAAAGGGCCGTAGCCGTGGGTGGGCATGACGATGAGCCCGCAATGCTCGCGATGGGCAAATTCCACGATGGCGAGGGCGGGGTCGCCCTCCAGCACCACGCGGCGAACGTCCATGTGCGCGAGATCCTCGGCTTGAAATTCGGCCAGTTCTATTTTGGCCGTCTGGAGCCGGTCGCGGCACACCTCGGCCAGCATGGAGCCGGCGATATCGACGGCGCCGAACTCGTATTGCGGCGGCACGAGAACGTGCGCCAGGACCAGTTCGCAATGGAAATAGCACGCCAGCGAGCCGGCATAGTGCGCACCTCCTATGGAACGCTCTGAAAAATCGACGGGCAGAAGAATGCGGGAGAGGAACGGCATAAGCGCCTCCAGGGGCGCGGCGCAGCGGGGCGCCCGAGCCGGTGGCTGCATGACAGCCGGGCTCTCCCTTCAGGATAATTCATTTCGGATGCCGGGGTCGGCAATCCGCGCTACTTCTTCAGTAGATCGAGGACGGCCGAGGTGGTGGCGGTGATTCCGGTGCGCAGGGCCGGTTCGGCATCCGGCAGAAACATATTGGAATGGAGGGACGGCATCGGTTTGCCGGTCCGCCGGCTTTCGGCGAGTTGCTCCGGCGAACTGGTTCCCAGCAGGAACAGCACCAGCGGAATCTGGTGGCCTTCCAAGCCGAAGAGGCCGAAATCCTCGCTCACCATGATGGGCTTGAGGTCGACCACGTTGTCTTTACCGAGAGCGCCGGTGAAGGCGCCGCGGAGCCGCTCCACCAGCTTGGGGTCGTTATAAGTCGCCGGTACCGATTCGTTGTCGAACACCTTCATGATGGGGGCGCGGTCCTCCGGAACGCCGGCGGCGAGGGCAATGCCGCGCGCTATGCGATCGAGCGACGCCACAATATTCCGGCGAACATCCTCGTTAAATGCGCGCACCGTGAGTTCGAGGACCACCTCGTCGGGAATGATGTTATTTTTCGAGCCGCCATGGATAGACCCGACGGTCACCACTGCGGGTTCGAGCGGCAGCGTCTGGCGGCTGACGATAGTTTGAATGGCCATCACGTATTGCGCCGCCATCACTACCGGATCTTTGGTGGATTCGGGATGCGCGCCATGCCCGCCGATGCCGCGGATGCGGACTTCGATGGTAGTGGCGCTGGCGTATACCGGACCGGCAACCAGCCCCACTTTGCCGGCCTCGAGAGTGGGTTCGTTGTGCAGCGCGAGGGCGTAGTCCGGCTTGCCGAAGCGGGCGTAGAAATTGTCGTTCAGCATGGCGCGGGCGCCCTCTACAGTCTCCTCCGCGGGCTGGGCGATGAGCATGACGGTACCGCTCCAGCGATCCTTCGAGCGCGCCAGTGCCAGTGCCGTTCCCAGCAGCGACATCATGTGGAGATCGTGCCCGCAGGCGTGCATCACGCCGACGTCCTGGCCGGCCGCGTTCTTGGACCGCACCGTGCTGGCAAAGGACGCGCCGGTTTTCTCCTCCACCGGCAGCGCGTCGAGCTCGGTGCGCACCAGCACGGTGGGACCGGGACCATTTTTCATCAGCGCGACGATGCCGAACCCGGACCCGCCATCGGCATATTTGCCGATGTGATCGGTGACGGTATAGCCGGCCTTGCGCAGTTCGGCCGCCAGTATGGCGGAGGTGTGCTCCTCATGGCGTGAAAGCTCGGGGTGCGCGTGCAGGTCCCGATACAGAGTGAGCAGCGGCGGCAGTTCGGTGTCGACCTGTATACGAAGGTTGTCAGCCGGCAGGGCCAGCGCGGCTGAGGCGAGGAGCAATCCAAGCGTGCGCATGCTATCCGATGCTAGCAACAAATCATTTACGACCCATAACCGGGTACCGTTTTCGTGCTGTCGAGTACCCACCGGAACTCATAAACAAATACAATCATGAGAGCGCGTTTTCGGCGCCGGTAAATGGAACCGGGGCCGCAGGCGCGACAATCGAGAGGGGTCAGAAGGACGAAAAATGGCAAAGATTACGATTTATAACCAAACGAATATGAGCGCCGACGTCACGGTCGCCGGCCTCAAACAGTTGGAAGCACCCAAGGGTTGGAAATTCACGGTGGATGTCGATTTCGACTCCAAAGTCTTCAAGCAGGTGGAAAAAGACTCCATCCTGCTGAAGGAAATGAACGAGGCGGCCGAGAAAGTTTACGTCCAGACCTGCAACTCGATCAAGAGCAAATATACCGCGTTCGAAAAGCTGTTCCAGGGCATGATCGACAAGGGCGCCCCGAAACAGACCATTGAGCAGAACATCGCCGGGTTCAATAAGTCGCTGGCGGAAGACAAGAAAATCGGCCAGATCGCGGCGCAGCAGGCGATAGAAGGTGTCTGGAAGAAATACTCGGCGAAGAACAAGGAATACACCAAGTACAAGGTGAAGATCGTGATCACCATCATCGGCGCGGCCGGCGCGCTGATCACCAGTATCGCGATGATGGCGGCCACGCCGTTCACGGGCGGCGCCAGCGCGGCCATCGGCATCGTGGGCATGTGGAAATCGGCGCTGACTCTGGCCAAGGAAATCGGCTCGGCCGCCATGGAGATCGAGAAGTCCATGGCGATTCTCAGTAAGTATATGAAGGTGGTGGAGGGCGTTGCCAAGAAGGGCAAGGCCGCCGCGAAAGGAAACGAATACGCCGCCGCCGTGGTAAAGCAGCTTCTGGGGGAGGCGCAGCCCAGCATTAAGGGATGCTCCAGCCAGATGGATACCGTGAAGAAAAAGCTCCTCGGCGTGGAAATCAAGGCGCACGACTGCTCCAAGACGCTCAACGGAATTCTCGACAAGCAGGAAAAGCTGCACGCCGACTTCATGAAGGAAGCCACCGTCAGGCTGGGCAAACATCCCAGCAGCCTAGCCCCCGCGCAACTGAAGCTCATCGATAAAAGGCTGGACGATTACCTGTCTGACAACCGCGCCAAAGTGATGGACTTCATCGACAAGACCGACAAACTCTATGAGCGCTTCAAGGTGTGCGAGCAGGTCGCGAAGTCCATCGAAGACCGTCTGAAGCCGCTCCTGAAGCTTCGCGGAATCGACAACACCATCCTGGAAAATCTGCTCTATTTCGCCGATATGCCGTTGGGCGCTCTGAGCGGAAATGTCCTGGCGAACACCACGAGCGATCTGGTGCAAGGCTTGGTTCCGGTGGCCGCCAGCATGGCCTTCGACAAAATCACGGGCGTCGTCCTCGACAAAACCCTGTTGGTCTGACCCCCTCGTATTTCGCAGGATTGCCCGCCGGCGAGTACGCATCGCCAATCGCCGGCGGGCAGTTTCCTCACCCGGCCAGAGGCTGGAGTTCGCCCAACATCGTCGGGATCAGCTCACAGACGGTGGGGTGAATGTGCACCGCGCGCTGCATCACGGTGTAGGGCGCCTTGGCGTACATCACGTCCAGCACCGAATGAATGGCCTCATCTCCTCCCACCCCCAGGATGGAAGCGCCCAGGATCTGCTTGGTTTCCGCGTCCACCAGAATCTTCATAAAGCCCTGCGATTCGCCCTTCTCCACTGCGCGTCCCACCTTAGTCATAGGCCTCCTCCCGATCAGCGCCTGCCGTCCGCTGCGGCGCACTTCCGCTTCGGTGAGGCCGGCGCGTCCCAATGGCGGATCGATATAGAGGGCATAGGTGGGAATGCGATCGCTCAGCCGCCGCGGGTCGTTGTCTAACAGGTTCGCCGCCACAATCTCGAAATCGTTGTAGGCGGTGTGCGTAAAGGCGCCCCGCCCGTTGCAGTCGCCCAGCGCCCAGATGCCCGGCGCACTGGTGCGCAACTGATCGTCCACCACGATGTATCCGCGCCCATCCACCGTCACTCCGGCAGCGTCCAGGCCGAGATCGGAGGTGTTGGGCCGCCTTCCCACGGCCAACAGCATATGCGACCCTGCGACATCCGGCGACCCCTCGCTGCACTCCGCGTGCGCGACAATCTCGCCGGCCCGCTTGGAAAATCCAATGCATTTCGCGTTCACGCGCACCGCGATTCCCTCCGCTTCGAGGATCTGCCGGATGGCGGCGGAAACATCCTCGTCCTCCCGTCCCACCAGCCGGCCGCCCATTTCGAGGACGGTGACCTGGCTGCCGAAACGGCGGAACATTTGCGCAAACTCCAAACCGATATAACTCCCGCCGACCACGATCAGGTGGCGTGGCAGATAATCGACCGCCATCATCGAACTGTTGGTCAGGAAATCGATGGTGTCGAGCCCGGGCATGGAAGGCACCGATGCGCGGCCGCCGGTGTTGATGAAGATTCGGCTGGCGGACAGCCGCTCCTCTCCGACGCTTACCTCGTGCGGCGACTCGAATCGCGCATGGCCCTCGTAGACGGTACAGTTCGCCATGCCCTTGAGCCAGGCTTCGACTCCTACGCGAGACTTTCCGGAGATGGCATCTTTTCGCGCCTTGACGCGCTTCATGTCCACGCTCCCGGCGCCGGCATCGATACCGAACTCGGCGGCGCGCTGGACCATGCGGGCGGCATACGCACTTGCCACCATGGCCTTGGTGGGAATACAACCGGTATTGACGCAGGTGCCGCCGAAAAACTTTCGTTCGGCGATGGCGACTTTCATCCCTGCCGCGGTTAATCTGCCGGCCAACGACGGACCAGCCTGGCCGGTCCCGATGATAATGGCGTCATAGTTCTTCATTGCAATCCCCCCTAAATAAAATGGCGGCGACGCCTGCGGAATTTCTTTTTCCGGACTGCCGGGCGTCTCGTAACCGATGGATGCGGAACGAATTATCGCAAGGTGTGAATTCTATTACGGTAGTCATTGCCAGCTATTGCATCCCCTTTAACCTAATGGTATGCTCGTCATGGTCTACCCAGTACTTGTGGATCATCCAAGCTCACGATGATTGCCAGCATACTGATTATCGCGTTCTCTCTGGTGCTCTTCATCTATTGGTTTCGTTACAGCTGCCTACTCCTCCTGCGCAGCAGTTCGGAACAGCCCGCGGCCGCGGCCGAACGTTATCATTTCATCACCGTTCGCCAGAATCTGCCCGGGGCGGTGGCGCTCGACCCGCTCCGCCAGTCGCTTGACCGCGATTATCGCCTGCTCACTTATCTGCTCGACCACGCCGCCGGTCTGGAACTCGAGAAACTGGAGTATCGGCTGCTGGTTCTCGACTATCGCATGATGCAGATCTGGTATCGCCTCACCAAACATGCCGCGCCGCGGCAGGCGCGCAGCGCGCTAAGCGAGATGGCGGATGTACTCAACGTGCTGGTGGGCCGCATCGGCGAGCATGTTGGCGTACATACCGAAGTGTAGGCGCACTGCTTTCGATTCTTCTCCCGCGCTTGAGCCACAAAATAATTTCCCGACTGCACTACAATAGCTAGGTGGCAACCGAAGCGACCCTTAAGATCGCGGTGGACCGGCTTGCATCCGTGCGCCGGGAAATCGCCAAAGTAATTGTAGGACAGGACGATGTAGTGGAAGGCGTCCTGATTTGTCTGCTTTCCGGGGGGCACGTGCTCCTGGAAGGCGTTCCCGGCCTGGGCAAGACTACGTTGCTTCGAACCCTCGCTCGCACTCTTTCCCTAAAATACTCGCGCATCCAATTCACGCCCGATCTCATGCCCGCCGACATTGTGGGCAGCATCATCGTCGAGACCGAGGAGCATGGACGCAAGACGCAACGCTTTCAACAGGGGCCCATTTTCGCCAACCTGGTGCTGGCCGACGAAATCAATCGAGCCACGCCCAAGACACAATCGGCGCTGCTCGAAGCCATGCAGGAGCGTACCGTCACCAGCGGCACCACCACGCATGAGCTCGACCGGCCGTTTCTGGTGATGGCCACGCAGAATCCCATCGAGATGGAAGGAACGTATCCGCTGCCAGAGGCGCAGCTCGACCGCTTCCTGATGAAGATCCTGGTCTGCTATCCCTCGCATGCGGAACTCAACCGCATCGTGGAACGAACCATCCAGCGGGAAGAAGAGACGCCCGTGCCGGTGATGGATCGCGATTCCATTCTGGAAGTGCGCTCGGTGTGCCGCGAAGTTCTGGTGGCGCCGCACGTCCAGGAATATGCCATACAGCTCGTAATGGCTACTCAGCCCGACCAGAAAGAGGCTCACGAACTGGCGCGCAAGTACGTCCGCTACGGCAGTTCTCCGCGCGGCGCGCAGGCGCTGGTGGAGTGCGGCCGGGTGCGTGCGCTAATGCGAGGGCGCGTACACCTGTCGGTGGAAGATATCCAGGCGGTGGCCTCCTCGGTATTGCGCCACCGCATCATCCTGAACTTCGACGGGCACGCCGATGGGCAGACTCCGGAATCCATTCTGGGCGCCGTGATCAAGAGCGTAACCGCACAGACCGCCGTCGCGTAGGAAGTGTATGGCCGCCCCTCCGTTGCTAGACCGCGAGTTTCTCGAGAAACTCGAGCGGCTGACTATCCACTGGCAGAAGTCGTTCCCCGGCCTCGTGGGCGGGCATAATAAATCGCGCCTTCCGGGCGCCGGCCAGGAATTTCTCGACCATCGCAATTTCCACTATGGCGACGATCTGCGGGCCATCAACTGGAACGCCTACCTCCGGCTGGAGAAACTGTATCTGAAAATGTTTCAGGTGGAACCGCGGGTGCCGGTTCGCATGCTGGTGGATGTGAGCACGTCCATGACGGCATACAGCAATGGGAAGTTCGATTACGCGCGCAAGCTGGCGGCGTCGCTCTGCTATGTGGGATTGGTGCGGCTCGACTCCATCGAGGTGCACGCGTTTTCCAATCGCCTGGGCCATCGCATTTCCTCGAGCGGCGGCAGGCATCGTTTCCCCGGAGTGATGGACCGGTTGGGCGCATTGACGCCCGAAGGCCCCACCGATTACATGGCAGTCACGCGCGAGTTGATCGGCGCTTACTCGCAGCGCGGCCTGGTGGTGATCATTTCCGATTTCCTGGACGACCGCGGCTGCGAGCGGGCGCTCCAGTATCTGGCCGATTTCGGACATGAGCTGATGCTGCTGCAGATCTGGGCGGACGAAGATCGCACGCCGCCGTGGACCGGTGAACTCGAACTGCGCGATGCCGAGACGGGCGCTGCGCTCAAGGTGGATTTCGACGATACCGCGCGGCGGCGCTATACCAACGCGTTCGACGAATACGCTGCGCTGATTCAGACCATGGCGCACCGCAGCGGCGGGCGCTATGCGGGAGTCGCGACGTCGCAGTCGCTCGAGAGCGTGATCTTCGGCGATATGATTCGCATGCGGGGGATCGCATGACGATGGGGTGGGCGTTCACCCGCAGCGGGGCCAGTTCTGAAGGAGCGTCATGTACTTCCTGAATCTTTCGCTCCTCCAGATGATCGGCGTCTTCGGGGCGGTATCGGCCGTTTCGGTGGCGCTCTATTTGTTGGACCGCTCGCGGCGCAAACAGGTGGTTTCCACTTTGCGATTCTGGGTGGCTGCCGAACAGCCGACGGTAGCTGCGCGACGCCGTCACATCAATCAGCCGTGGTCGCTGCTGCTGCAGCTTGCCAGCATGGCTCTGCTTATCCTGGCGATTGCGCAGATGCGCTTGGGCGCGCCCGTTCTGGCGGGCCGCGATCATGTCATCGTGCTCGACACCTCCGCCTGGATGGCCGCACGCTCCGGCAATCGCACCCTCATGGATACCGCCCGCCGGATGGCGCGCGATTACCTGAGAGCCGTGCCGGCGCGCGATCGCGTGATGCTGGTGCGTGCCGATGCGCTCGCCACACCGGTGACGCCGTTCGAGCCCGACCATCGAAAAGTGGAGGCCGCGATTCTGGCGTCGGAGCCCGGATCGACGGCCCTGAATCTCGACCAGGCGCTGGCCTTCGCGCGCCACGCGCAGGGGCAGGACGGCCGAACGCCCGGTGAAATCGCGTTCGTGGGCACTGGCCGCACGGCCGAACGTGAGCCCGGCTCAGCCCCACCGCCGAAGAATTTGCGCGTCCTGCTGGTGCCCGATGCTATCGAGAACGCCGGACTGCGTAAGGTGGGCCTGCGGCGCTCGGCATCCGACCCCGACGTGTGGGAAATTTATGTGTCTGCGCACAACTACGGCACACGCCCGCGCAACGTCAATCTGCTGCTGGATTACGGTCCGCCCAATGCCGACACGCGCGTGCCCGCAGCTTCTCAGGCGCTGACTCTGCCGGCTGGCGGCGATGCCGAAGCCAGCTTCCAATACCGCACCGCCGCGGCCGGCATCATGGACGTCAAGATGACGCCGCACGACGCCTTTCCAGCCGACGACCAGGCCGAGTTGGAACTCCCCGCCGAGCCCCATCTCTCCGTCACTGTCTATTCCGACCAGCCCGAGCTGCTGCGCCCGGTGCTTGCCGCCGCACCGCGCGTGAATGCCGTTTACCGCAAACCTTCGGAGTACCGGCCGAACGACGCCGGTCTGGTGATTCTCGATCGCTGCATTCCGCCGCAGCGGCCCACGGCGGATTCCATCTGGATCGCGCCGCCGGCGGAGGGGTCCCCCATCCCCGTGGCGAAGACGGTGGAGAATGTGGCGTTCGCACGGTGGGATACAGACCATCCCGCGGCCGCCGGCCTGCGCACCAAGGATTTCAATCTGGAAAGAACGTCGGTGTTCGACGTTCCGGCAGGCGACGCCATCGGCGAAGTGGCGGCGGGGCCGGTGATCGCAGCGCGTGCCGGCAGCCCCAAAATCGTAGTTCTGGGTTTCCACCCGGCGCTCTCGCCCATGCGCTACGAACTGTCGTGGCCTTTGCTGTTCGCCAATCTGTTGCGCTGGATGTCGCCGGAGATTTTTCTGCGTTCGGAAGTGGGCGGTGCGAGCGTGGGCACGGTGAAACTGGAAGTGGAAGACGGCATCACTTCGAAGGACGTGAAGGTTACTACCGCTGACGGGTCGCCGGTGCCTTTCACGCTGCACGATAGGTCGCTCGATTTTTTCGCCGGCTCGCCTGGATCGGTGCGGGTGCTGGCGGGCGACCACGAATACATGTACGCGCTCACCCTGCCGCAGCTTTGGGATAGCCGCTGGGAGCCACCGCCCAACACACACCGCGGCATTCCGCGATTCGATGCGGTGCTGGAGCATGTGAGCGATATCTGGCCGTGGCTGGCGCTAGTGGGCGGCGCCGGATTGCTGGTGGAGTGGCTGCTCTACGGCCGTTTCCGCATGGCCCGTTTCGCTCCGCGCGTGATGGCGCATAACGCCGCCGCGCCTGCGGAGGTGCGGCAATGACGTTCGATCATCCCTGGGCGCTCCTGCTCGCCCTCCTGCCTATCGGCTGGGCGGCGTGGGAATGGCGCTCTTCGGCACGGCGGTCCGCGCTGCTGTTGAAGGCCGGCACCATGCTGTGCATTCTGCTTGCTCTCACGGTGCCGACGGTGACGGTATATGAGACCAGGGTCGCGGTCGCTTTCCTGGCCGACACCTCGGCGAGCATTACCCCGCAGGATCTGACGCGCGAATCCGGCATCGCCGACACCTTCGAGAAAGCGCGCGGCCGGCATTGGATGCGCGTCATCCCGTTCGCGCGCGTGACGCGCGCCGCGGCCGCCGATGAGCATACCAGGGATGGCTGGCAACTGCGGCACACCGCCGCCGCGCCGGGCCATGGGACCAATCTGGAAGCGGCCATCCGCGATGGTGTGGCGGCCATGCCCGCAGGTATGGTGCCGCGCATTGTGCTGGCCTCCGACGGTAATGAGAATCTGGGCAGCGTTGCGCGCGCCATTTGGCAGGCGCAGCAACTTGGCATCCCCATCGACACCGTGCCGTTAGCCGGCCACCCGAAGCCCGGCTTGCTGCTGGAATCGGTCGGCTTCCCGGGGCAGGTCTTCAGCGGGGAACATTTTCCGGTGGAAGTCACGCTGGAATCGCCGCGTGTCACCACCGCGAAAGTGGAGATGACCGCCGAAGGAAAAACGATCGGAGCAAGCAGCGTTTCGCTCGCCCCCGGCGTGAATCATCTGCGCCTGCAGGCGACCGTGAACGCGACCGGTGCCATCGCGCTGGCCGGCCGGATTTCCGCCGGAGATTTGGGCGAAGCGCGCTTCGAAGACGCCGTCACGTTACGGCAGCCGCGCGTTCTGCTGATATCGCACGATCCGCCGGAGAGCGAACAGCACCTGGTGCGCACGCTCGAATCGAATCAATTTGAGGTGGTGCGCTCGCCCGGCGGCGTCCCCGATAAGCTCGACGATTATCAGATCGTCGTGATCAATAACTGGGACATGGATTCCATTCCGCTACCGCGTAAAGAGGCCCTGGAAGATTTCGAAAAGGCCGGCGGCGGGCTGCTGTGGATCGCGGGGGAGCATAACGTTTATATCGATAAGAAAGGACAGCCGGAGGACGCCCTGGAGCGCGCGCTGCCTGCCAAGCTGGCGCCACCGCGGTCGCCCGAAGGCACGGCGGTAGTTCTCATCATCGACAAATCGTCCTCCATGGAAGGGCGCAAGATCGAACTGGCGCGGCAAGCGGCCATCGGCGTGGTGGAGAATCTGCGGCCCATCGATTCGGTAGGCGTGCTGATCTTCGACAACTCCTTTCAGTGGGCGGTGAATCTCCGCAAAGCGGACAATCGTCCCGCGATTAAACGCCTGATTGCCGGCATCACGCCCGACGGCGGCACGCAGATCGCGCCCGCGCTCACCGAGGCATACCAGAAGATTGTGGCGCTATCGGCTGCTTATAAGCACATCGTGCTGCTTACCGACGGTATCTCCGAAGAGGGCGATACCATGACTCTGACCAAGGAAGCGGTGACCAATCACGTCACCATTTCGACGGTGGGGCTAGGGCAGGACGTCAATCGCGCGTTTCTCGAGAAGGTCGCCGAAAACGCGCAGGGCAAGTCGTATTTCCTGAATGAGCCTTCGGGGCTGGAGCAAATTCTGCTGCGCGACGTGGAGGAGCACACCGGGTCGACGGCGGTAGAGAAGCCCATCATTCCGAAAGTGGTGAAGCAGTCGCAGATTCTGGACGGCGTGGGGATGGAGAGCGCGCCGCCGCTCAAGGGGTACGTGCGGTTCGACGCCCGGCCTACAGCGGATAAGCTGGTGGACGCCGACAAGGACGATCCCCTGCTGGTGGTCTGGCAGTATGGACTGGGCCGCAGCGCGGTATTCACTTCCGACGCTAAGAATCGCTGGGCGGCCGACTGGGTCAACTGGCCCGGCTTCGATCGGCTGTGGACGAACCTGTCGCGCGACCTGCTGCCGCATGCGCCGGCGAGCGAGGCCACCGCGGATTTCGACCGCGCCAATAACGAACTGATAGTGGAATATCGCCTGGCGCACGGGGTGGACGATCCGCCGAAGATTCCCGATATCTACGCGCTCGGCCCCAATGGATTCCAGGCGCCGCTGAAGGTGGACAAAGTAGCTGCCGGCCATTATCTGGGACGTTTGCAGATCGGCCAGAATCAGGGACTCTTCCGGGTGCGTCCGGTGGCCGATTCGCGCACCTTCCCCGAAGTCGGCTTTTACCGGCAGGAAGACGAGATGATGGAGTACGGCAACAATACCGAACTGCTGCACCAGATCGCCGCGGCCACCGGCGGCCGTTACAATCCGCAGGCACGCCAGGCGTTCGATGCGGGCAAGCGCAGCATCAAGTCGACCATGGAAATCTGGCCGGGCCTGCTGGCGCTGGCGCTGCTGCTGAATCTGGCGGAGTTGGTGGTTCGTAAGTGGAAGGGCGTCCTGGAAGCGCTGCACTTGCGGGAGCAGGCGGCGTAAGGGAGCCGGGCGGCCGTACGGACCCAGCGCGCTTGTTATTCTAAGTTCTTGGCCGAAATCAAACCGAAACGCATCGTCATCGCAATCGACGGACCCTCCGGGGCCGGCAAGAGCACCATCGCCAAACGTCTCGCCGAGCGGTTGGGATTCACTTACATCGACACCGGTGCGATGTATCGCGCGGTGGCGCTGTGGGCAGTGCGGCAGTCCATCGGTTTCGACGACTATCACCGCATGGAGCAGCTTGCGCTGGCTTCCGAAATCGAACTGGCGCCCGGCCGCATTCTGCTCAATCTCGAAGACGTTACCGCCGACATCCGCTCGGTGGAAGTGACCAACGGGGCGTCGCGCATCGCCGTCATCCCCGGCGTGCGGCGCGCCATGGTGGCCAAACAGCGCGAGATCGGCGAGAAGGTCAGCGTGGTGATGGAGGGCCGCGACATCGGTACCGTGGTGTTTCCGAATGCCGATGTAAAGGTGTTTCTCGACGCTACTCTCGAAGAGCGCGTACGCCGCCGTCTTGCCGAATCGCGCGCCAAAGGAATCGAAGTTTCCGCCGTTGCGCTGACCGCCCAAATGCGCGAACGCGACGAGCGCGACTCCACGCGCGCCGACGCGCCGCTTTCGCAGGCGCCGGACGCCGCCTATCTCGATTCCACCCAGCTTAACGAGGAGGAAGTGGCCGAAACCATTTTGAAAATGGTGCGCGCCCGCGTCACCAACGGAAGGGAGTACCACAGCCATGAGTGATTTGAGCAGCCTGCTGGTGATGAAATTCGGCGGCACCAGCATGGGCTCGGCCGAACGCATGCGCGTGGCCGCGCGCATCGTGCAGGAGCAGACCGCGCAGCGTCCGGTCGTGGTGGTGGTCTCCGCCATGTCGAAAATCACCGACCTGCTGCTCGATTCGATGCGCTACGCCGAGGCCGGCAATCGCGCCGCGGTGGACGCCAACCTCGCCAGCCTCCGCAGCCGCCACGAAGAAACCTGCCGCGATCTGCTGCCGCCCGAATGCCAGGCGCGCGTGACCGCTCGCATCAGCGAACTCATCGGCGAATTCGAGCGCATCGTGAACGGTATGGCGATGCTCGGCGACCGTCCGCCGCGCTCCATGGATGAAGCGGTGGTGACGGGCGAGTGGCTCTCCGCCACGCTATTTTCCGAATATCTCACTACCGCCGGCGCGCCCGCCGAAGCCGTCAATGCGCGTGAGGTAGTGGTTACCGACGCCATGTTCGGCAACGCGTCGCCGCTGATGGAGCCCACCGGCGTGAAGGCGCGCGCACGCCTGTCGCCGCTGCTCGAAAGCGCAAAGATCCCGATTGTGACGGGCTTCAACGGCGCTACCGCCGATGGCCGCCCCACTACGCTTGGCCGCGGCGGGTCCGATTTCTCCGCTTCCATTCTCGCCGCCGCGCTCGACGCCGCGGAGCTCTGGATATGGACCGACGTCGACGGCATCATGAGCGCCGACCCGCGCCTGGTGCCCGATGCGCAGGTGCTCGACGCCATTACCTATGCGGAAGCCGCGGAGCTGGCCTACAACGGCGCCAAGGTACTGCATCCGCGGACGCTCGCGCCGCTGGCCGATAAGAACATTCCGGTGTGGAGCAAGAACAGCTTCGCCACTGAAAAGCCGGGGACGAAGATTGTGCCCGCCGTGCCGTCATATGCCGGTGGAGCGCGCGCGGTAGCGTCGATGACCAAGGTCGCGCTGGTGGCGCTGGAGCCGGCGAGCCCGGAATTGAGCGGCGTGCAGGTGATGGCGAGGGCTCTCGATGCGGTGGCGCGCGCCAACGTCGAAGTGCTGCTGCTATCGAGCTCGAGCTATCGCCAGAATTTCTGCTTTCTGGTGCGCGAGGAGGAGCTTGCCCGCACGCTCGAAGCCCTGGAATCGGCGCTCGCGCTGGAACTGGCCCACCACTATGTGAAGCCCATCCACGTGGATCGCGACGTCGGTCTGCTGGCCGCTGTGGGTGAGGGAATGCAAGGCCATTCCGGTCTCGCCGGCCGCATCTTTACCGCGATTTCGCGCGCCCATGTCAACGTCATCGCCATCGCGCAAGGGTCGAGCGAGCTGACCATCGCAGTGGTGGTGCGTCGCTCGGGGCTGGAGAATGCGATTCGCGCCGTACACGCTGAATGCGGCCTGGGGCTGCGTCCGCCATCGCCGGTGTTTCCATATCGGCCGGGACAGAGCCAGACGGCTTAACGCCGGCATTTAACTTGTAAATCCTCACGCCTCTCCTCTTGACAATCGACAAGAGCCCGTGGTCTTCTGTAGAATATCTGGAGGAGCGATGGGCAAGCCCAAAAGCGACCTTTTACAAGGCACCCTCGATCTGTTGATTCTCAAAACCCTCGATCTGGAGCCGATGCACGGTTGGGGAATTTCGCAGCGCATTCAGCAGGTCTCGGATAGCGTCCTGCAAGTGAACCAGGGCTCGCTCTATCCCGCCCTGCATCGCCTGGAAGAGCAGGGCTGGATTACCGCCTCCTGGCAAACCTCGGAGAACAATCGCCAGGCGAAATACTACGAGCTCACGCGCCGCGGGCGCAAGCAACTGGCGGAAGAGAAGGATAACTGGCTGCGCCTTTCCGCCGCGGTGGGCCGCATTGTGGGCGAAGTATAGGAGGATTTATGGCGCGTCTCTGGAACTCCATCCTGCGTTTTCTTTTTCGGCGCCCGCAGGTGGAACGCGAGCTCGACGCCGAGTTGCAGTATCACGTCGATCGGCAGACCGAGCTGAACGTCGAGCGTGGCATGGCTCCCGCCGAGGCGCGCCGCAACGCGCTCATCGCCGTCGGCGGCATCGAACCCTTGAAGGACGAATGCCGCGAGGCGCGTGTGGGCCGCGCCATCGAAACCTTGGGGCAGGACCTCCGCTATGGCGTGCGCGTGCTGCGCAAGAACCCCGGCTACTCCTCCGCCATCATCCTGACGCTCGCCCTGGGAATCGGCGCCAATACCGCGATCTTCAGCTTGATCTACGGAGTGTTCTTACGCCCGCTGCCCTATCGCGACGGCGGCCAACTGGTGGTGCTGCACCAGAACACCAAGCAGGCGCGGCAGAGCGATATTGGATTCTCGCCGCTCGAGGTTGCCGATTGCGCGGAACACAACCACACTCTGAACGGCGTGGTGGAACATCATGCCATGACCTTTCTGCTGCTTGCGAACAACAACGCAGAGCGCGTGGCGACATCGGTGGTATCGGTCAACTTCTTCGATGTGCTGGGCGTCAAGCCGCTGCTCGGACGCACCTTCCTGCCGAGCGACGATAACCGCACTTCCGCGGTGCTGGTGCTGAGCTATCGCTACTGGCAGAGCCATCAGGGCGGCGATCCGAACATTGTCGGCCGGGTTTTTCAGATGAACAATATGGCGCACACCGTCATCGGCGTGCTGCCCCCCATCCCGCAATATCCGGTGGAGAGCGACGTCTACATGCCCACCTGGCAGTGCCCGTTCCGCTCCAATCCCCACAATATCGCCAACCGCAATTTCCGCCTGATCTCGCACGTGTTCGCACGCCTGAAACCCGGCGTTACCGGCCAGCAGGCGCAGAACGATCTCTCGGTCGTCGCCTCGCAGATCTACTCGGCGCACCCCGAGACGTATCCTGCCGGTGCGGGCCTGCAAATCGTCGCCGATCCGCTGCAATCGGATCTGACTCACGATGCCCGCACGGCGTTTCTGGTGTTATTGGCCGTCGCCGGATTCGTCCTGCTGGTGGCATGCGCCAACGTAGCCAACATGATGCTCGCGCGGCTGCTCAAGCTGGAGCGGGAACTGGCGGTGCGCATCGCGCTAGGCGCCGGCCGGCTCCGCATCATGCGCCAGTTGCTTACCGAAAGCGTGCTGCTATCGGTGGCAGGCGGTGCGCTCGGCCTGGCCGTCGCTCCCCTCAGCCTGAAAATGCTGGTCGGCTTTGCGTCCCGCTTCACGCCGCGCGCCAATGAGGTCCGCATTGATGGCCCGGTGCTGCTGTTCACGCTCGCCATCTCGATTGCCGCCGGTCTCCTTTTCGGACTGTTGCCGGCGCTCACGCCCTGGCTGAACGCCGGCCATTCCCTCCACGGCGCGCGTGCTACCGCAACTCGCGGACGGCAGTTGCTCCGCGCTTCGTTGGTGGTGGCGCAAGTCGCGGTGTCGTTCCTTCTGCTAATCGGCGCCGGCCTGATGATCCGCAGTTTCCACAAAATGGGCGCCGAAAATCCCGGCTTCGATCCAAGCCACCTGCTCGCGATGCGCATCAGCACCGGATTCAGCCGGTACCAGGATTCCATCTCGCAGCGCACGCTTCGCCACAATATCGCGAGCAAAGTGAGCGCCATCGCGGGCGTCCGCTCGGTAGCGTTCACTTCCAATCCGCCCTTCGCGCCGGCGGGAATCATCGCCGGGCCGGGCAGCCAGAGCTTCGAGATCGAAGGCCAGCCTGCTTCCAGGGGCGCCGCGCTGCCGACGGTTGACCTTACTGTGGTGGACGAGAATTATTTTCAAGCCGTCCGCCAACCGCTGGTAGAAGGCCGCTATTTCACAGGGCGCGATGCCGACGACACTCCCGCCGTCGCCATCGTCAATCGGACTATGGCCCGCCATCGCTGGCCGAATGAAGATCCTGTCGGCAAGCGCGTTAACCTCGGCGGCCAGAACTGGATTACGATCGAGGGCGTGGTGGGCGATACTCGCGAGTACGGCCTGCAGCATCCCACGCTCGACGAGTTGTACCTTCCGGCCGATCAGGCGGGCGGCGCGACGTCCCTGGTGGTGCGCGCCGATGCCACAGCCGACGCCTTGCTGCAATCGGTGCGGGCGGCCGTTCACGAGGCGGACCCGCTGCTGGCCATCGACCAGGTGAATACCCTCGAGCGCTTCGAATTCGACTCGCTCACGCCGTCGCGCCTCATGACCATTCTGCTGGGTATCTTCGCCGGCCTCGGGGTCCTCATCAGCGCCAGCGGCATTGCCGCCGTAATGGCGCTGGCGGTCACGCAGCGGACCCACGAACTCGGCGTCCGCCTGGCTCTCGGCGCCCGTCATGGCGCCATCGTCGGCATGGTGGTGAGGCAAGGCCTCGTGCTGGCGTTGTGCGGCACGGCGGTCGGCGCGCTGGCTGCCGCGGTCCTGGCGCGCCTGGCCTCCACCCTGCTTTACGCCACCAGTCCCACCGACCTCCCAACCTACGCCGCGGTCGCCGTGGTATTCCTTGCCGTAGCGGCCCTGGCCTGTTACCTTCCCGCGCGGCAGGTCACCGCCATCGATCCTTTAAGCGCCCTTCGTCAGGAGTAACTATGCGAATCCTCTTGCTCTCCGCCCTTTTCTGCCTCGCCGCATTTGCGGCCGGCCCGCACGGCACCCGCGACAGCCTGCTGGTATCCACCTCCTGGATCGCCGATCACTTGCACGACGCGAACCTGGCAGTGATCTTCGTGGGCGACCGGCAGGAGTACGCCGAGGCGCACATTCCGGGCGCCCGCTACCTCGACTTCGCCTCGATTCAACTTCCTCCAGGGCCTGACAGGCTCACACTCGAATTGCCGCCCGCTGCCAGCGTCGCCGAGACCTTCGCGCAGCTCGGCGTCAGCAACGATTCGCGCATCGTACTCTACTTCAGCGCCGCCAGTTTCGCGTCGCGCACCACGCGCGCATTCCTGACGCTCGATTCCATCGGGCTCGGCGGCAACACGTCGATTCTCGATGGCGGCTTCGCTGCGTGGAAGAGCGAAAACCGGCCGGCCACCGCCGATGTTCCGCCGGTGACGCGCGGCCATCTGGTCGGCCACCCGCAGGCCGATGTTGTCGCCGATCTCGACTACGTGCGCACTCACCTGCATCATCCCGGCGTCGAGATCGTGGACGCGCGCAATCCTGAATACTACACCGGCGCCAGCACGAGCAAGGGTAAACGCGCCGGCCATATTCCCGGCGCCACCAACATCACCTTCAGCACCCTGCTCGATTCCAACGGCAAGTTCAAATCGCCGGAAGCGCTGGCGACCATGTTCCAAGACGCCGGCATAAAACCAGGCGACCGCGTGGTGTCCTATTGCCACATCGGACAACAGGCGACAGTGGTGTATTTCATAGCGCGCTATCTGGGCTACGACGCGCGCTTATACGATGGCTCCTGGGAAGAGTGGAGCGCCCACAGCGATCTGCCGGCAGAGGTCAAGTAAGAGGGACGCCCGCGCCTCCCCGAATTCCCGACCCGGATTACTGTGGCAGCGACCGCAGCTTCAGTGTCTCGGCGTGCATCACTTCTTCCAGCTTTTCGGCGAAATCTCGAATCAGCGACAGGTCGGCGTTCGAGTACTCGCCGTAAAGCTGCCGCATGGCGCGCTCCAGCGACTCGAACAGACGTCCAACTTCCGCCGCGCGCTCCGCCACCGGAACCACCAGGACCCGGCGGCGGTCCTCGGTATCGCGCACGCGCCGCACTAGGCCGCTCGCTTCCAGCCGGTCGATCACGCTGGTGACCGCGGCGGTGGTCAGGCCGGTTAGCTCAGCGATACGGCCGGCCGTTACGGAGGCCTCGGCGCGCGCCAGATCGAGGCACTTCAAATCGGTGGGATTCAGCCCCAGTTTCTCGGCTACAGCCTGGTGGAAGAGCACTGTCCGTCCGCTCAGGCGGCGCCCCAGTTGTTCGTTGATCTGACGCTCCAGTTCCATGCGCGCGGCATCTTTTCTTGACAAGCGTTTCTCCCGGCGATATTATCTAGATTATCTAACAATCAGATTATCGAACTTTCAGGCTAACACAGAACTGGAACCTATGAAACGTCTCATCCCCGTTTTCGCACTCGCCCTTCTTGCGCCGTTTATCGCCGAGATTCTCTTCGGCGCCACCCCGCTCAGCCGGATGGTGAGCCTGCCTCCGCTGATTCTGCTCTACGGCGGCGGCGCGGTGTCGATTCGCGAACTGGCGCGGCGTGCGCCGCGGCCCTGGACGGCCGTGGTGTGTCTGGGCGCCGCTTATGGCCTCATCGAAGAAGGCATGGTGATGCAGACGCTGTTCAGTCCGGATCTATTCGGGGCGGCGGCTTGCGGCTTGCGGTTCGCCGGCGTGAACTGGGTGTGGGCCGAGGGATTGTTGGGGTACCACGCGGTGTGGAGTATCGCCATCCCCATCGCGCTCACGGAGTTGTGCTTTCCGCAACGCCGGCGCGAGCCATGGCTGGGGCGGAGAGGCCTCGCCGCAGCGCTGGCCTGCTATGCGCTGGGAGCGGCGAGCATCGGGACGGTATTCCGTCGCATCGTGACTCCGAACTTCCGGGCCCCGGCAACATCGCTGGTGGTGACTGCGATAGTCGCGGCGGGGCTGGTGGTGACGGCGTTGTCGCGGAGACCGCCGGTCGCGCGGTTGGCGAAATTGCCCGCCAGGGTCCCCACTTTCTGGCTGGCCACAGGGGCGCTGGTCGCCGCCGGACTGTGGATGCAGTTATTCCGGCTGCCGCAATTCTGGCGAGCGGGCATGCGTCCGCTGCTGCCCATGACCCTTGCAGCGTGTCTCGCGGCGGGTGTCTATCGCCTCTTGCACCGATGGTCCCGCGCCGAATGGACCGCGGCCGACCGTTTGGAACTGACGGTGGGCGCCATCGTAGGCAGTTCCGTCTGCGGCGCGCTCAATATACATGAGGCATCGCGCTTCGATCGCTACGGGCAGGCCATCTGCAGCATCGCCGTCCTCGCGGTGCTTTCCCTGCCCGCCTTCTCGTCCCGCCTAACCTCACCAAATTCCGACTAATCAGCCACTTATACAGTGCTGGGGTAGAATAGCAAACAATATGCCCCTCATCGACCAGGTACAGAAAGACATGGTAGCGGCCATGAAAGCCAAAGCAGAGGCGCGCTTGAGCGCTCTCCGCATGATCAAAGCGGCGCTCATGAAACAGAAGGTCGACTCGCCCAAGCCAGTGGACGAGGCCGCCGAGATGCAGACCCTGAAGCAGCTCATCAAGCAGCGCATCGACGCTGCCGAAATGTTTCGCAAGGGCGGCCGCCCGGAGCAGGCAGATAAAGAAGAAGCCGAAAAGGCCATCATCGAGAGCTATCTGCCGGCCGGGGCCAGCGAAGCCGAGATCGACGCCGCCATTGCGGAAGCCATGGCAGAGACGGGCGCCACCTCCATCAAACAGATGGGCGCGGTGATGAAGGCCGCACAGGCGCGGCTGCAGGGAAAGTCGGTGGACGGTAAGTCACTGAGTGATAAAGTGAAGGCTAAACTTTCATGACGCCTCCACAAAACGAAGGGCGACGCCACCGGCCGTTTGTGCCGGAGAGCATGAAGATGCGGGAGTTTACCCTGCGCGCCGTCCTCCTCGGACTGGTGATGTGCGTGATCCTGGGGGCGGCCAACGCGTACCTCGGGTTGCGCGCCGGCCAGACCATCGCCGCCACTTATCCCGCGGCGGTCATCGGCATGGCGGTGCTGCGTGTCTTCAAGGGCTCGCTGCTGGAAGAGAACATCGCGCGCACCGCCGGCTCCATCGGCGAATCGGTAGCGGCCGGCGCGGTCTTCACCCTGCCCGCCTTCGTCCTGGCCAAGGCGTGGCCCACCTTCGACTCCTCCGCGGCGTATTGGAAATCGACCGCGCTGATGCTGGTGGGGTCGGTATTGGGCGTGCTCTTCGTTTCGCTGATACGGCGCGTGATGGTGGAAGATCCCGAACTACCGTTTCCGGAATCGGTGGCGGCATCGGAGATCCACAAAGCGGGACAGGCCGGCGCGAAGGCCGCAAAATATCTGTTCTATAACATGGGGCTCGGCGCTTTCGTATTTCTGGGCGGCCAATTCAGCCTCTTCGCCGTGGATCACGATTTTTTCTTCCACGTGGGCCAGATCGGCAAGAGCACGCTGCGCCTGGGCGCACTCGGCACGCGCAACGTGCTGGGAACGGGCGGCATTTCGACGGTGGCCGCGCCTACGGTCAGTCCCGCATTCCTCGGTGTGGGCTACATCATCGGACCGGAACTGGCGTCGCTGAATTTCTCGGGCAGCGTAGTGGCCTGGGGCCTGCTGATCCCCCTGCTGATCTATTTCCTGGGTCCGCAATTGCAAACGTATCTCCCAGCGAATCCCACCGACGCGAGTTGGCTCGGGCTGGCTAACAATGTGTGGCGTTTCATCGTGCGCCCGATTGCGGTGGGCAGCATGATGGTGGGGACGTGCTACACGCTCTTCAAAATGCGCAAGAACCTCATCGCCGGCCTGGTGAAGGCTTTCGCCGAATTGAAGGGCAGCGCGGCGGAACCGGAAACGGTCAGCCGTACCGAGCGCTATATGAGCTCCAAAGTAGTCTTCAGCCTGATCGCGGCCACGTTTCTCGCGATGTGCGTGCTCTACATCTATATGTCGGGGATGATCGGCGGCGCCATCGCGGCGGCGCTGGTGATGCTGATCGTGGGCTTCTTCTTCGCTACCGTTTCGGGATACCTGGTGGGTGTGATCGGCTCGTCCAACAATCCCATTTCCGGCCTGACGCTTTCCACCCTCGTTATCGCCGCGCTCCTGATGGTCACCATGGGCGTTTCGGGCACCAGCGGCGTGGTGGCGGTACTGGCAGTGGCGGCGGTGGTGTGCGTCTCTTCCGCGGTGGCCGGCGAACTGTTGCAGGATTTTAAGGTCGGCTACATTCTGGGAGGCACTCCGCGATCCATTCAGATTGTCGAGTTGTTGGCGGTGGTGGTGGCGAGTTGCGTGATGTACTTCCCCCTCTTGTGGCTCCACTTGGGCAACATTCACAAGGGCGGTATCGGCTTTGGCGATCGCGAACTTTCCGCGCCGCAGGCAGGCCTGATGGCTTCGCTCGCGCAGGGCATCGTGGGGGGCGATATGGCGTGGCCGCTGGTGGTAACTGGCATTCTGATGGGCTTCGCCATGATCCTGTTCAAAGTGAAGAGCCCCATGCTGGTAGCCATCGGAATGTACCTGCCGATCTCGATTACCGCCGCGATCTTCGTGGGGGGATTAATTCGCTGGTCCACTGACGCGCTCCGCCGGCGCGCCCAGTGCAATGCCGCACAGAGCGCGCGCGTCGAAAACGTGGGCGTGCTGGTGGCTTCGGGACTGATCGCCGGGGAGGCCCTCGCGGGGCTGGTCACCGGTTGGTTCAACTATAAGTACGGAAAGCTGCCGGCGGTGTTCGACAATCCTTCTTACCTGGTAGGCGGAGCGGTGATGGCGCTGATCGCGTTCCTGCTGGTCCGCATTCCGCTGGCCAACGCGGGAGATCCCAACGAGCCGGCGCCGCCCGTGGCAATCATGTAGGATTTGACTTTCGCGCTCGCGAAGCGTTACGCTGCTCGCATCGCGAGGGGTGTATCGAACCGGAACCGGCTGCCGCTATTCGGGAAAAATTTGCCGCTGCGCTCGACGGTCTGATTGCGCAGGTGCGGCAGGATCGCTCCATTCTGGCCGCCATTCTCTGCGGCAGTCTGGCTCACGACACGGTGTGGGCGCGCTCCGACATCGACCTGGCGCTGGTGACGGTGGACGATAAGGCTGCCGTTCGGTCTAGCGTTTCGCTCAATGCCGCCGGGATCAACGTACATGCTTTCCTGATGCCGCGAACGGAGTTTCGCCGCACAGTGGAAGGCGCCATCCGGAATTCTTTCGTGCATTCCCTGTTGGCCAAGGGCAGCCTCTTATATACTCGCGACGAGACCATCGCCGGGCTTTGCGCGCGCCTTCACGAGATTGGTGAGCGCGATACCCAGATGCAGTTACTGAGCGCCGCCGCCGGCGCCATCCCCTTCGTCGACAAGGCGCACAAGTGGTTTGAGACGCGCGGCGACCTGAACTATGCCGCTCTCTGGATTCTCTACGCCGCCACACCTATAGCACGCATCGAAGTGCTGCGTGCCCGCCTGCTTGCCGGCAGGGAGGTGATTCCCGAAGCGCTCAAGCTCAACCCCGCGCTGTTCGCCACCATCTACACCGCCATGCTCAATACGCGCAAAACGCGGAAGAGCGTACAGGCCGCGCTGGATGCCATCGACGAGTACCTGGCGGAACGCGCCCCGGTACTGTTTCAACCCCTCCTCGATCATCTGCGCGAGGCGGGCGAGGCGCGCTCCGTCACCGAGATCGAAAGCCACTTCCAGCGCAATTTCAACATAGAGGGGCTCTGCACGGCCTGCGAATACCTGGCCGATACGGGCTTACTGCTCAAGGTATCCACACCCGCCAATCTCACAAAGAAGAGTAACGTTATGGTGGAAGAACTGGCCTTTGTCCTGCCCGAGGAAACTCCCGATGAGTACTAAGCCGCCGCGTCCCGCCGCCCGCTCCACCATCGCGGTGCGCGGCGCGCGGGTTCACAATCTCAAGAACGTCTCAGTGGAGATTCCGCGCGATAAGCTGGTGGTGGTGACCGGGCTCTCCGGCTCGGGAAAATCCAGCCTGGCGTTCGACACCATTTACGCCGAAGGCCAGCGGCGCTACATGGAATCGCTTTCGACCTACGCCAAGCGCTTCGTCTCGCAGGTGGCCAAGCCCGATGTCGATTTCATTTACGGGCTCTCGCCGGTGATCTCCATCGAGCAGAAGACCATCGCCAACAATCCGCGCTCCACCGTCGGCACCATGACCGACATTGCCAGCTATCTGAACCTGCTCTACGCCACCATCGGAGAGGCGCATTGCCCGCGCACCGGGGAGCCGGTGCCGAACCGCACCTCCAGCCAGATTCTGGAAGCCATTCTTTCCTTGCCCGAGGGCGCCGAGATCGAACTTCGCGCCCCCATCTTCCAACAATACGGCGAGGAGCTCGACTTTGTGCTCACCGAAGTCCGCAAGAAAGGGTGCCGCACTGTCATTATGGACAGCAAGCGCGTGGACATCTCGGCGGAGGTGGAGCTCGACGAATCCAAAATCGTTCATATGGACGCCGTGGTGGATCGCTTCGTGGTGGGCCCTCGCCATGAGAAGGCCATTAAGGCAGGGATCGCCGCCACGCTGCTGGTGGGCGACGGACTGTTGCAGGTTCACATTGCCAAGGGGGCGGGTAAGGCCGAGGCTGAACGCTTCTATCGCGCCCTGTGCAGCGCGACTCACCATTTCGTTTATGGCGACATCCAGCCCGAATACTTCATGTTTAACAACCCCGAGAGCGCCTGCCGCACCTGCGGCGGTCTCGGAGTTCACAAACTGACACACCCCGACCTTCTGGTGCCAGACCCGCGGCGCAGCATTCTGGGCGGCTGTTTCGTGCGCGAGGCTTTCAAGTACAATCCCGACACCTGGGACGGCCGCGTGATGTACAGCTTGTCGAAAGCCCTGGGCTTCTCCCTTGAGACACCGTGGGAGCAATTGCCGGAAGCGGTGCGCCACGGCGTGTTGGAAGGCGCCGACCGCAAGATCGTCATCCTCATGCCGCCCGACGCCAAGGCCAAACGCGAGGACGCCGTCGGGAAGGAGGTCGCCTTCCGCGGCATTGCCCGGCGCATCGAGCGGCAGTACCGCCGTTACCGCCAGCGCGGCGAGGCCAATTCCGGCATGGAAGCCTGGCTCGACAAGGTGATGGTGGAACACACCTGCCCCGATTGCAAAGGCGCGCGCGTGCGCGCCACGCGCCTGCTGTTCACCATCCAGGGCAAGAGCATTTTTCAAATGGGGCAGCTTCACTTCGATGAGTTGCACCGCTTTCTGGGCAGCATAAAGCCTGCCGGCCGCGGAGCCGACGCCGGGCGCCACGTGCTCGGCGATATCCGCGCGCGGGTGGAACTCCTGCTGGGCATCGGGCTGGACTATCTCAATTTCAATCGACGGTCGGGCACGCTTTCGGGCGGCGAATCGCAGCGCATTCGCCTCTCCAGCCAGATCGGCTCCGGTCTCATGGGCATGCTCTATGTGCTGGACGAGCCGAGCATCGGCCTGCATCCGAAAGACAACGTTAAGATGATCGCCACCCTGGAAAGCCTGCGCGATATCGGCAATACCGTGATTGTGGTGGAGCATGACGAAGACACCATTCGCGCGGCCGATCACATTGTGGAGATGGGGCCGGGCCCGGGCGTTCACGGCGGCCAGGTAGTGGTGCAGGGCGGCCTCGCCGATGTGCTCGCCTGCAAGCGGTCGCCCACCGGCCAGTTCCTGTCCGGCGTGCGCTCCATCGCGGTGCCCAAGCAGCGCCGCGCCGGCATCGGCAAGATGTTGGTGGTGCGCGGCGCGCAGGAAAATAACCTGCAGAACATCGACGTCTCGTTCCCGCTCGGCAAGCTGGTGGCAGTCACCGGCGCCTCAGGGTCGGGCAAGAGCACGCTGGTGAACGAAATTCTCTATAAGGCGCTGTGGAAACGGCTCGTCGATACGCGCACCCTGCCGGGCGCGCACCAGGGCCTCGACGGTGCGGAACATGTGCATAAGGTGGTCAACATCGACCAGTCTCCCATCGGCCGCAACAGCCGCTCCAACCCCGCCACTTACATCGGCTTCTACGATCACATTCGCGATCTGTTCACCGAATCTCCGCTGGCGGTGGAGCGTGGATACAAGGCGGGGCGCTTCAGCTTCAACGTGAAAGGCGGCCGCTGCGAAGAGTGCCAGGGTGAGGGCGTCATCACCACCCAACTCTATTTCATGCCCGATGTGGAAGTGACGTGCGGCGTCTGCAAAGGCGCGCGCTTCAACAGCGAGACGCTGGATGTCACGGTGCGCGGCAAGACCATCGACGACATTCTCAATATGCCGGTGGAAGAGGGCGTGGCCTTCTTTGCGGCGGAGCCGGCCATCGGAAGGAAAATCGAGGTCCTCAACGAGCTCGGATTGGGGTATCTCACGCTCGGCCAATCCGCTACCACACTTTCCGGCGGCGAGGCGCAACGTATCAAGATCGCCGCCGAATTAAGCAAACTCCAGCGATCGAAACACACCGTCTATATCCTGGATGAGCCCACCACCGGTCTTCACCTGGCCGATGTACAGCGCCTGCTGGAATCGTTGAACCGCCTGGTGGACGCCGGTCACACCGTGCTGCTGATCGAGCACCACATGGACGTAATCAAGACAGCCGACCATGTAATCGACCTGGGGCCGGAAGGCGGACACGCGGGCGGGCGGGTGGTGGTCACCGGGACTCCGGCCGACATCGCCGCCTGCAAAGCGTCGCACACCGGCCGGTTCCTGAAGCAACACCTGCAGACTCGACGGGCGGTGTGATGGTCCTATAACTCCGTCCAGGTAATAAGAGCTTTCCGGCGACGCGATCCTGTGATAACTTTTAAGTAGGAAATGGCAGTCGAAAATGGCGCTGACAGACGAAGACAAAGCTTGGCTTAGTCAGAGGTTCGAGGCGATCGACCAGAAGTTCGAAGAGATCGATCGAAAGTTCGATGCCGTTGACCAGCGGTTCGACGCGATCGACCGCAGGTTCGACCGGCTGGAAGACTACATCCTGCAGTTCCGCTCGGAGGCCATCCGGCGCTTCGAGATCATCGACAACCGTCTGGATTTTCTTGCAGGCTCGTTCCATCGGATCGACTTACAGATTCCCACGCTCAATAAATCCGTCTCGGATTTTGGGACGTCGGCCGGACTGTTTGCCCGCGACCAGATGCTGGCCAAAGAGCGCGATGCCGATATCGTATCCCGACTGGCGAAACTCGAAGAACAGATGAGAAAGCTGCACCCCGCCGCCTAATCATCAGTAGTTTCAGATCCCTAACACCTTTTCGGCGCTTTGCGTGCATAGAACTCCGCGATCCAAGTTCACGGAGGGTTCTTCATGGCCAAAGGCTTCGTCGCCATCACCGTTGAGCGCTGTAAGGGCTGCGGGTTCTGTGTAGAATTTTGCCCCACTCACGTCCTGGCGCTTTCATCCGCTTTCAATTCCAAGGGTTACCATCCACCCCACGTGGTCGCGGGCGATAAATGCAGCGGCTGCGACCTCTGCGGCATGTACTGCCCCGACTTCGCCATCTTTGGAGCGCGCCATGCACGCTGACCCCAAAGGTGTCCTCACGGGTGTTCATTTTCTCGACGGCGACCACGCCTGCTGTGAGGGAACTCTCGCTGCCGGTGCGCGATTTGCCGCAGGTTACCCCATCACGCCCTCTACCGAGGTGGTCGAGCGCTTCGCCTGGCGCATCCCCACGGTGGGCGGCATTTTCATTCAGATGGAGGACGAACTCGCCGCCTCCATCACCATTCAGGGCGCAGTTTGGGGCGGCGCCAAAGCGTTCACCGTCACTTCCGGCCCCGGATTCTCGCTGATGATGGAGCATATCGGCTACGCCGCCATGACGGAAACCCCCTGCGTTTTCGTCAACGTGCAGCGCGGCGGCCCCTCGACCGGCCTTCCCACCCTGCCCGCGCAGGCCGACATGATGCAGGCCAAGTGGGGTTCGCACGGCGATTACGGCATCGTTGCCCTCTGTCCCAATTCGCCGCAGGAATGCTTCGATCTCACAGTCACCGGCTTCAATCTGGCCGAGGAATTCCGCGTACCGGTGATGATGATGCTCGATGAGTGCGTGGGCCACATGACGGAAAAGGTGGTCATCCCCGAGGCCGACCAACTCGCGATCACCCCGCGGCGCTTCACCAAGCTGCCGCCTCCCGAATTCCGGCTGTTCCAGCCGCAGGCCGATCAGGTGCCCGACATGGTACGCGCCGGCGATGGGTACCGTTTCCATGTCACCGGCCTCACCCATGACGAGCGCGGCTATCCCAGCATGAATATCGAAACGCAGGACCGCTCGGTGCGCCGCCTGATCGACAAACTGAAGCCGCTTGCCGGGCCGCGCGCCTTGTTCGAAGCCGAGAACCTGGACGACGCGGAAGTGGTGGTGGTCTCCTACGGCATCACCTCGCGGGTGGCCCAGCGCGCCATCCAACTGGCGCGCGCTCGCGGGATCCGCGCCGGCAAATTCCGCATCATCTCCGCCTGGCCGTTCCCCGATACGCATATTCGCGAACTGGCCGATAGCGTGAAAGCTTTTGTGGTGCCGGAGCTCAATCTGGGCCAGATGGTGCACGAAGTAGCGCGCTCCGCGCAAGGCCGGGCCAAGGTAATCCCCGTCAGCCACGCCGGCGGCAGTGTACATAATCCCGAAGTGATTCTGAACGCCATTGTGGAGGCAGCCCGATGAACGCCAGCGCCTTAGAAATCCCCTGTGAGATCCCGGCCGACGCACGGAATCCGGTCGAACCCTTTCTCCGCATGGACCGCATGCCGCACATCTGGTGCCCCGCCTGCGGCATCGGCACCACCGTCAACTGCTTCACGCGCGCGCTGGAGGAATCGAAGGCCAATCTCGATAAAGTGGCGGTGGTGTCGGGTATCGGCTGCACCGGCCGCGTGGCAGGATACGCCAATCTCGATTCGTTCCACACCACCCATGGCCGCGCCATTCCCTTCGCTACCGGCCTCAAACTTTCCAACCCCGAATTGCAGGTAGTCGTCTATTCGGGCGACGGCGACCTGTTCGCCATCGGCGGCAATCACTTCATTCACGCTGCTCGCCGGAACATGGACTTGAAAGTGATTTGCGTCAACAACCTCACCTATGCGATGACCGGTGGGCAGACCGGCCCGGCCACGCCTGGCCAGACGATCAGCGCGACTTCGCCATACGGCGTCTTCGAGCCGTCGTTTAACCTGGTGCAGCTTGCCGAAGCCGCCGGAGCAGCCTATGTGGCGCGCTGGACCACTTTCCATGTGAAACAGCTTGCCCGTTCAATGGGTGAGATCCTGAAGAAGAAGGGCTTCTGCTTCATCGAAGTGCTCTCGCCCTGTCCCACCCTCTACCAGCGCCGCAACAAGATGGGCGACGGCCTGGACGCCATGAAGTTCTATAAACAGGTGAGCAAGATCCGCAACGGCGCATCCACCGCCGACGCCGCCCTCACCAAGGCCGGCGAAATCCTGGTGGGTAAGTTTGTAGACCGCGACCGCCCCGACTACTTCGATCTGCTGCAGGCGCAGATGCACGCCACGTTGGGCGACCGTTACGCGGAACCGGAGGTCTCATGCAGCGAATGCTAAGTGAAATTCGAATCGCCGGCTTCGGCGGACAGGGCGTGATCCTGGCCGCCGCCGTGATCGGCAAGGCAGCCGCCATTTTCGAAGGCGGCTTCGCCACCATGACCCAGGCCTTCGGGCCGGAAGCGCGCGGGGGATCGTCGAGCGCACAGGTGATTCTTTCCGCCGAGCCGATCCTCTACCCGTATGTCACCCAGCCCGACATCCTGGTGGTGATGTCGCAGGAGGCGTTCTCCCGCTTCTCGCCGCAATTGAAGCCGGGCGGAATCCTCATCACCGAGCAGGAACTGGTCAACATTGATCATCTCCCGACGGGGATCCGGGTGTACGGCGTCCCGGCCACGCGGCTCGCCGAGGAACTCGGGCGGAAGATGGTGCTCAATATCGTCATGGTCGGCTTTTTTGGGGCGATTACCGGTCTACTGGATCGCGAATCGCTGCGCCAGGCGGTGGCCGATTCCGTCCCGCCCGCTTTCCAGGAGTTGAATTTGAAGGCTTTCGAGAAAGGCTATCAGTACGGCTCCGAACTGCTGGTCGAGCTTGAAAGCGGCGATTCCGAAGAGGCAATGTCGCTGGAATCGGCGTAATGGAGACAGAAAACACCGAACTATTGCCGGTGGATGCCATCGAGCAGCGAATTCTGCTGTTCCGCGGGCAGAAGGTGCTGCTCGATTCCGCGTTGGCGGAGTTGTATCACGTGCCTACCAAGGTCCTGAACCAGGCGGTGAAGCGCAATCTCGACCGCTTCCCTGAAGACTTCATGTTCCGGCTGACGCCGGACGAAGCGAACCGGTCACAACTTGTGACCGGTTCCCAAAGGCATCGAGATCCTCGTCAGCTGCCCTACGCGTTCACCGAGCAGGGCGTCGCTATGCTCTCGAGCGTGCTCCGAAGCGCCCGCGCCGTGCAGGTGAACATCGCCATCATGCGGACCTTCGTCAGATTGAGGCAACTGCTGGCGACGCACCGCGATCTGGCGGACAAGATCGAGGAATTGGAGCAGAAGTACGACTCGCAGTTCGAGGCTGTCTTCGACTTTCTGCGCGACCTGACCGCGCCGAAGGACGCCCCCCGGCGCCCAATCGGGTTCGTTCCGGCAGCCGGTTAACTCCAGATCCCCTGCAGTGCCGTCTGAAAGTTGCCGCCGAGGATCTTGCGGACATCGTCCTCTTTGTAGCCCCGCCCCAGCAGCGCGTCGCCGATCGATTCGAGCCTGCGGGGCGTATTCAGCTCCGCAATATAGAGCGGCCGGTCTTCGCCGGGAGCCGCGGCGCCGGCGGACTGCCTGACCTTGCTGAATCGTTGCCACTCGGCAAGGTATTCCGGCGTCTCACGGATCGGAGTAATGCTCTGATCGCTGCCGATACCGACGCGATCGACCCCGCAGAGTTTCACCGCATGATCGATGTGCCGCAGCAGCAGTTCCTTGGTGGCGGCGCCGCTTCCGGTCCCATCCGTCCCGCCGCCGAGGAACGGCATCAGGTAAATGCCGATCACGCCATTGCGCGCGGCCAGCGCTTTCAGCACTTCGTCGGTCTTGTTGCGCGGATGGTTGTAGATCGTGCGGCAGCCCGAGTGGGTGATCAGCACCGGCTTCTTCGACACCGCGATGGTGTCCAGGCACGTCTGCATGCCGCAATGTCCCAGGTCGACCGCAATGCCGAGTTCGTTCATGCGTGCGACCACACTGCGGCCGAAGGTGCTCAGCCCGGCGTTCCCCGGCTCCAGGCAACCGTCGCCAACCAGCGACCGCGTATTGTAAGTCAGTTGCATGATGCGCACGCCGAGACGGCGGAACAGGGTGAGACGATTGATGTCGCCCTCAATCACGTCGGTGCCCTGAAATCCAAACATCAGGCCGAGGCGGTGCGACTCCTTGGCCGCCGCGATATCCTTCGCCTGGCGGACGACCGTCAGCAGATCGGGGTGGCGCTCCACCTCGCCCATCCAGAACGCGATGTTGCCGACAGTCTCCTCCACGGTCGCGGCGTTCACGGTCAGATTGATGGCCGTCATTCCCGACTCGCGGATGCTCGTCCGCTGCTCTTCGGTCAGCCCCTGGTACTGCGGCGGCCAGGGGATGTTGAAGGACTGCGGCGATGCCAGCGCATCGATCAACACCCAGCGGTCGTATGGCAGGGCAGGGGCGCCTTGTGCCAACCAGAAGCCGCTCGCGCCAAGCGCCGTAACGAACTGTCTTCGATCCACTTGCACCTCCGGACGGTAAACTAAAATATCATGCGGGCCACCTCCCCGCCCGCCGACTCCTGCCCTTTTTTCCTGACTTGACAGCCTGGTGATATAGCGTTATATATCACCAGTAGTGCAGATCCTGGTCAATCCCGCGGACGAGCTTCCCATCTACCGCCAGATCATGCGCCAGATCACGAAGCCGTCGCCGGCGGACGGCTCAAATCGGGCGACCGCCTGCCTTCCCACCGCGAATTGAGCGAGCAACTCATCATTGCCCCACTCACCGTCAAGAAAGCTTACGACGAGTTGGAAGCTCTCGGCTATATTGAAACGCAACGCGGGCGCGGCACGTTCGTCAGCGCTCAGCTCCCCGACGTCAACCGTGCCGACCAGACCAGCCAGCTCCAACAATCCGCCCGCCGGCTGCTGGCGCAAGCGTATCTCGCCGGGCTTACATTTGCCGACACGGTCGACGTGCTGAAGACTGCCGACCGCGAACTTGCCGAAGGGCCCGCAGTGGCGCCCACCAAGGAATCCCAATGACTCAGCCCGGTCTCACATTTCGCCCGGTGCGTCATCTCGAGTGGCTAGTCCTGGCTTTCAGCTTCCTGTTTTTCCTCGTCGCTCCCCCCTCCAAAAGCGCAGCCCGGACCACGCTTTTCGCAACGCCCGTCTTCCTGATCGCCGCCGGCAGAAATCTGTACATCCCGCGTGCCGCTCTCCAACTCCGGCCGCTTTTTGAATGGTGGTACCAGTCACTCGCCGGCCTCGCAGGCCCATCACGGAAGGAAACCCCATGACTCCCGTACTCCAGTTCGAGAACATCTCCCGATCTTTTAAAAAGGGTGTGCCCGTCCTCGACGGCGTCACGTTCTCCATGGCCGAAGGCGAAGTAGTCGGCCTGCTCGGCCGCAACGGCGCCGGCAAAACCACCCTCATCCGCATCGCGATGGGCATGCTCTTCCCGCACACCGGCACGGTCCGCGTGTTCGGACTCTCTCCCACCGGGGAACCGGTCGCCGTCAAGAAACGCATCGGCTATGTCGCTGAAGATCAGGTGCTTCCCGGTTCGGCCAGCCTGGCGGAACTCATCTCCCTGCACGACTACCTCTTCGACACCTGGGACCCCGCCCTCGAACGCCAACTCCTCGACCGCTTCGGCCTCGACCTCGGAGCCAAGATTCGCCACCTCAGCAAAGGGCAAGCCCGCCAGGCCGCCCTCATCTGTGCCGTCTGTCACCGGCCCGACCTTCTCGTCCTCGACGAGCCGGCAGGCGGACTCGATCCCGCCGCCCGCCGCGAGTTTCTGGAGACCTCCATCGAACTTCTCAATCGCGAGGGCACTGCGATCCTCTTTTCGTCTCACCATATGACCGACGTCGAACGCCTGGGCGGACGCGTCGTGCTACTGGATGGCGGGAAAGTTCGGCTGGATCGCCCCCTCGACCAAATTCACGAGGATCACTGTGTGGTCATGATCCCGCGCGACGCCGTCGCTTCAAGCGTCATCGAAAGCCTGCCCGGCTGCTTGCGGGTCCGCCCTGTCTTCGGAGATTGGCACGCCGTCTTCGAAGGCGCACCCGACTCGGTCCGCCTCCGGATTCAGGCTGCCCTCCACCTGGACGGGATCCGTTGCGTCAGCGTGCCTCTCGAAGAGTTGTTCGTCGAACTAGTTGGCAACGACCGTCCCGTGGAGGTCTCCTCATGAGAGTGCCGCCGGGCAGGTTCGCAATGGTGGGCGTCTCGAAAAAGTAGTGCACTATGATCTTCTTCCTGCTGAGACGCGACGACTCTCTGAAAATGGGGCTGATGTTGGCGCTCGCCGCGCCGCTAGCATTGCTGGCGCATGAGGGCCGGATCGCGGCCGGAGCCCTGGTTGGCGCAGCGGTCTATGCGGCGTTGTTGTGTGCGATTCGGAGCCGGTTGGACCGGCGCGCCACTGTTCTTGAAATGGCTCTTCCCCTCGCCGGGCGAGAGATTTTGGCGGTCAGGATGATCGGCGCTCTCTCAATTGTCTGGATACCGACCACCGTTGCCGTGCTGTTACTGCTGGTCACTCACCGGCATGAAGTCCGGCCATTATTGCAGGGCGCCTCTATTCTCACGGTCGCGGCGTTGCTTCCACTCAACCTGCGGTTGCGGCAGGCATCGATCACTCCCTGGCTATCGTTGGGGTTATGGACAAGCGCTGCCGCCTCCGGCGCGGCACTATGGTTCGTTGTGCCGCCTACCGTCCACCTGTCGCTCTTCGCGTCGGCTAGCGTAGTGCTGATCGTGCGCGCCTGCCTCGCCGTGCCCAATACATTCGAGATCTCGCCTAGGGGGGTGGACCAACATCGTCCGGCAGCGCGGAGATTTGGGAGGCCGGCGTGGTGGCCGATTTTCCGCTCCGTGCTTCCCTGGCTCGCCGCCGCACTTTTTCTCTGGGGCGCTTTACTCCTGCCCAACATCGTGATCGCGCTCCAATACTCCGTCTTCGCCATACTGTTTGCCGCCCTCCCGCGCGATCATACACGCTGGCTGCAAGCACTTCCAATCTCCAATCGGGGGTTGCTGTGGATCACCATGGCGACAACGGCAATTCCCATTCTGGCGGGAGTTGCGTGCGGCACGTGGGTTTACCGGCCGGCCTTTGTTCCTCAGTCCCATCCCCGCATCGGCCAGTACATGCGAGGTGTCGGCTTTCACGATAAGGCCATAAACCGGACGAACGTTCCGCTGGAATTCTGGAGGCGCGCACCAGGGGGGCAAGTGCCCACGATAAAAGCCCCGTGGGAAGAAACGGCCAAGCCGTTGTCGATCTCCATTCTCGGCTTCAAGTTATTCAATCCGTATAGCGCGAGCGACGCCAACACCGAGCGCTTTTTCGAATGGCAGGTCGGAAACGCCACCCAGGCGATGTACGGACAGCGAATGTCGTTTGAGCACGCCGAGTTTATGCCTCACGACGCGACTCCCAACTATCCACAAGAGAACCGCATCGATATCCTGGCCTTCGCGCTGCTCGCCGTGGTGGTGTTGTTCGGTGTCTATCTGCGCGAGCTGTGGCTCTCGCGGTCATGGAGCAGGGTCCGGTTCACGCTGGTGGTGGTGGCGCCTCTGCTCATCTGCATGGTCAGCGATTCGATCCTGTCTGTGGCACGCTACGGCGTTCCCTCGCTCACGGGCGCGCTACTACGGGCGGTTTTGATGCACCTCGCCACGGTGCTGCCGCGCAACTCTCTGGCATTGGGCGCCATCGCCGCCGTACCGCCGCTGCTCATGTATATGCTGGTGGAGCGCCAATTTTCCCGCGCCGAGTTTACCGGCGCAATTGTCCGGCCGCACTGGGCCCGGCAGTAAGCGGCAATCGTCGCAGTAGAGGTGGGTGTTGGCGCGCCGTTCGGACGGCAGCTTCCCGAAATTCGATACAATGCCCCCATGAGCGCCACTCCGGCCATCAACACGGAACGACCCGATCAGCGCACCGCGGAAGCTACTCTGGCGCACCAGTGTCTCTATTACATGTCCATGATGCGGGAGATTGAAGACCGTATCGAACGCAAGTTGTACCGGCAGGGCAAAATCGTCGGTGGCGTATATGTCGGGCGCGGGCAGGAGGCCATTCCGGTGGGCACGGCGCTGCTTGCCGGGCCCCAGGACATTCTGCTTCCTTCGCATCGCGATCTGGCGGTCTACCTGATTCGCGGCGTCTCGCCGGGCCGCATCCTGGCGCAATATATGGGCCGCAGCGGCGGACTCACGCGCGGCCGCGACGGCAACATGCATATGGGCGACATGGCGCACGGCGTGATTTCGATCATCAGTGCTCTCGCCGCGACCGTCCCGGTGGCGGCCGGGGTGGCGATGGCGCTGCGCTATCGCGGTTCCGATGGCGTCGCCTTCAACTATTTCGGCGACGGCGCCACCAGCCGCGGCGACTGGCACGAAGGCGTCAACTTTGCGAGCGTCCAGAAGCTGCCCGTGGTCTTCATCTGCAACAACAATCAGTACGCCTACTCGACCCCCCTCAGCCTGCAGATGGCCTGTGCCAATGTGGCCGATCGCGGTCCCGCATACAATATGCCGGCTGAGATCGTCGACGGCAACGACGTCCTCGCCATCCATGCCGCCACTCGCCGCGCCGTAGATTACGCTCGCTCCGGTAAAGGCCCCTACCTGCTGGAATGCAAGACGTTCCGCATGACCGGCCATTCCGCGCACGATGCCGCCCACTACGTTCCCAAAGGTCTGTTCGCGGAATGGGGTAAGCTCGACCCGATCGTACGCCTGGAAGCGCGCATGCTCGAAAAAGGTTGGGCGGACAGCTCAGAAATTGAACAAAACCGCGCGCTGGTGCGTAAACAAGTTGACGAGGCGGTGGAATGGGCCGACTCTAGCCCCCTTCCCGACCCATCCACTCTCCTCGACGACGTGTACGAGAGCCAGTAATTCATGCCCACTACTTATCTGGAAGCCATTCGTGAAGGACTGTGGGAGGAAATGGAGCGCGACCCCAACGTTTTTCTCCTGGGTGAAGACATCGGGGTCTACGGCGGCGCGTTCAAAGTCACCGCCGGATTCATTGAGCATTTCGGCGAGAAGCGCGTGGTGGATACGCCGATTTCGGAAGCGGCCATTGCCGGCGCGGCCATCGGCGCAGGGCTCATGGGCCTCCGCCCGGTGGCGGAAATGCAGTTCGCCGATTTCATAACGTGCGGGTTCGACCAGATCGTGAACTTCGCCGCCAAGTGCCGTTATCGTTGGGGCGCCGCGGTTCCGATCGTGGTGCGCGCGCCGTCGGGCGGCGGCATCCATGGCGGGCCGTTCCATTCGCAGAATCCCGAAATGTGGTTCGTGCGCACACCGGGCCTGAAAGTGGTGGCGCCGGCTACAGCCTACGATGCCAAGGGCCTCATCAAGTCCGCCATCCGCGATAACGATCCGGTGATTTTCTTCGAGCACAAGGGGCTCTATCGCAAGATCAAGGAAGAGCTGCCCACCGAAGAGTACACTGTGCCCATCGGCAAGGCGAAAGTCGTGCGCGAAGGCAGCGACCTGACCATCGTCACGTACGGCTCCATGGTATGGGTCGCACTGGAAGCGGCCGATAAGCTCGCACTCGAAGGCGCAGCGGTTGAAATAGTGGATCTGCGCACGCTGGTGCCGCTGGATCGCGAGACTGTGTGCACGAGCGTGCGCAAGACGGGCAAAGTGCTGCTGCTGCACGAGGACACGCGCACCGGAGGCATGGCCGGCGAGCTCGCCGCCAGCATCACCGAGTCCGTCTGGGAATTTCTCGACGGCCCCATAGTTCGCGTCACTGCGCCCGATACTCCCGTTCCTTATAGTCCGCCCCTCGAAGAAGCCTTCCTCCCCAACTGCGGCAAGGTGATGGAGAAGGCGCGCTGGCTCTGGAAGTATTGAATCGGCCGGCGAAAAACTCCACTACCGCTTGCTTACGCGCGCGGCCCAGAATCGGACTCACGCGGGAAACCTAACCCATGTCCAACCCAATTGAAGTTGACGGACTGAAGAAAAGCTATGGCGGGCTCGAAGCCGTCAAAGGCGTCGACTTCGAGGTCTGTGCCGGCGAAGTCTTCGGTCTGCTCGGACCCAACGGCGCCGGCAAGACCACCACCGTCGAGATTCTTGAAGGACTGCGCCCGCGTTCCGGTGGACGCGTCTCCGTCCTGGGGTGCGACCCCGGTGTGCAGACCCGCGAGCTCAAAGATCGCGTGGGCGTCTGTCTCCAGTCCACGCGCCTGCAGGACAAGCTCAAAGTCAAAGAAGCCATCGAAGTCTTTGCCGCGCTCTATACCCGCAACGTCGATACCACGCAGCTCCTCAAGCGCCTGCAATTGTGGGAGAAGCGCGAAGCGCATTACTCCACGCTTTCCGGCGGTCAGAAACAACGCCTGGCGCTGGCTCTCGCCTTGCTCAACGACCCGCAGGTGCTCTTCCTCGACGAACCGTCCAGCGGGCTTGACCCGCAGGCGCGCCTCGAAATCCACCAACTGGTGCAGGATCTGCGCGCGGAAAAGCGCACCATCCTGCTCACCACCCACTACATCGAAGAGGCGGAGAAGCTTTGTGACCGTGTGGCCATCGTGGACGAAGGCCGCATCATCGCGTTGGGCACGCCACGCGAAATTCAGGAACGCACGCTGGCCAATTCCACCATCGAGATCGATTGCGAGCTCCCTGTTCCGGCGGGCGATCTGCCGGCGTGGCAACATGCCGATAAAATCTCACTCGACGAACGCCGCACGAAAATCTCCGTGGTCTCCACGCGTCCCGCGCGCACCATCGTCGAGATGGTGAAATGGCTCGACGAGGCGGGCATCGAGCTCGCCGATATTCACATCAAGCGGCCGTCGCTCGAAGAGGCCTTCATCGAACTCACCGGAAAGAGTCTGCGCGAATGAGAGCTTACCTGGCGTTATTCCGAAGCAATATGCGGCTCACGGCGCGCGATCGCGGTGTGCTGTTCTTCAATTACCTGTTCCCGCTGATCTTCTTCTTCGCGTTCGCCGAGATGTTTCACGCCTCGACCGGGCAGGGCATCGCGTACTTCGTCGGCACGGTGCTCACCATGGGCATCCTGGGGAACGGGCTGTGGGGCGCGGGCATGCGCAGCGTGCAGGATCGCGAGGCCAATATTCTGCGCCGCTTCAAAGTGACGCCCATTTCGCCGCTGCCCATCCTGATAGCGTCGATGGCGAGCGGGCTGCTGCTCTATCTACCGGTGATCGCGCTCATCGCCGGGCTGGCGCACGTGATTTACGCCATGCCGCTGCCGCAACACTGGATCTCGCTGGTGTTGATGGCCTCACTGGGGGTGTGCGCCTTCCGCGCCATCGGCTCGATCCTGGCGGCGGTCACCAACACCATGGCGGAAGCGAACATCCTGATCCAGCTTCTCTACATGCCGATGCTGTTCCTTAGCGGCACCACGATCCCGTCGTCGGTTCTGCCCACGTGGGCACAGACGGTGGCGGAGTTCATGCCGGCGACGTACCTGGTGACCGGCTTTCAGGGCATCTTCTTCCGCAATCAGAGTCTGCTCGGCAACCTCGATAACGTGGTGGCGGTAGGCGCACTGCTGTTGACTACCGTGCTAGGTCTGTTCCTGGCGGTAAAGCTGTTCCGCTGGGAGAAGGAAGAGAAGATCGCACCGCGCAATCGCCTGTGGGTGGCCGGAGTGCTGGCGCCGTTCCTCATCATGGGCTGCTGGCGCTCCTATACCAAGGAGCACATCGGCCAGAACGAGGCTATCATGCGCGATCTGGCACGGTCTGGCACGTTCCTCATTCGCAATACGCGCATCTTCCTGGGCGACGGCACAGTGAAGGAAAACGGCACCGTGCTGGTGCATGACGGCAAGATCGTCGACGTCTTCGATGGCGCCGGGCCGGACGCCGGCAAGCTGCGCGCTGACGTGATCGAAGGCTCTGGCAAAACGCTGCTGCCCGGATTGATCGACGTGCATGTGCACGTTTCCTCGCCAGGCGGCGTCTGGGATTCGAGTGACGACTACCAGGTGGACAAGGCCATCGCGCGCGATGACGCGGCGCTGCTGTATAGCGGCATCACGGCGGCGCGCAGCACCGGCGATGGTCTGGACGCGTCGCTCAAACTCCGCGGTCTGATCGAGAAAGGCAACAAGTTGGGAGCGCAGCTCTTCGTCTGCGGGCCCATGTTCACGGCCGAAGGCGGCCACGGCACGGAGTTCGTACAATACGCTCCCAAGTTCGTGCAGGACCAGGTGCGGGAGCAACTGGTACGGATTCCCAAGACGGCCGAGGAAGCGCGCCAGCAGGTGGACGATCTCAAGAAGCGCGGCGTCGACGGCATCAAGGCGATTCTCGAATCGGGCTTCGGACAGAGCATGCTGTACACCCGCATGGATGTGGGGCTGTTCCAAGCGGTGGCCGGCGAGGCACGCGCGCAGAACCTGCCGCTGGCCGTACACACCGGCGATTCACGCGACGTGACGGATGCGGTGGACGCCGGCGCAGCCTCGGTGGAGCACGGGTCGTGGCGCGACAGCATTCCCGATGCAGTGCTCGCCAAAATGGCGCACGACGGCATCTATCTGGACCCCACGCTCGCGGTGGCGCAAGCCTATTCTCAATATTTCGCAGGCAAGGCCGACGCACTCGACAACTCGCTGGTACAACAGACCGTAACGACGAATTTACTGACCGCCACCCGCAATTTCGTCTCCGCCGGCAAGGGCGTGGACCCGGCCAAGGCGGCGATCTTCGCTAAAGCTTTCGCGCAGAGCAAGGAGAATCTGTTGCGCGCCTGGAAGGCGGGCGTACCGCTGGCGATGGGCACCGATGCCGGCAATCCGCTGGTGTTCCCCGGCCCGTCGATGCATCAGGAGCTCAAGCTGTGGGTGGAAGCGGGCATTCCTGCCGCTGTAGCGCTACAGGCCGCCACTGCCAATGGCGCCAAACTGCTCCGCCAGGGCGACCACATCGGCGGCATTCGCAAGGGCATGGATGCCAATCTGCTGTTAGTGGATGGCAATCCGCTCCAGGACATCGGCGCGACGGAACGCATCTCGCTGGTAGTGTTCAAAGGCGAGCGCCTCGATCGTCCCGGACTGTTCGATCAGAAGTAGGCAGTGGGGCCGGATGGGACGAGGCGGGTTTACCAACCTGCCCCGCGAGCGATCTCTTGCACCACCAATTCCGGCGACTCCATGGGGATGTAGTGATTGCGGTCGGCCAGGTATACGTCGCGGCCGTTTGGGAAAGAGGCGGCGGCGGCGGGCGATGTCGGCGAGGCGTTCAGGTCGAACTTTCCAGGCGTCGGGACGGTGCCGGCGCGCAGAATCGTCACCGGTATCGTCACCCTGTACATGCCGCCGTACAGATCGTTCTCGGGAGCGTTACAGCGCGCGTAAATTGCCGCTTCCAGCGGGGGTGGGCAGGCCAGCACGAATCCATCGCCGTCGGGCCGCAGCGCGTAATCGCAGTAATTGCGCAGCGCCTCCGGGTGCCACGCCGAGAAGGGCAGACGAGGGTGGAAGCGCTCGAACATTTCATCCGCCGAGGCGAACCGATTGCGTCGGCGTGCGATGAACGATGCGTCGGGTGGCGGCTCGTGGTAGTAGTCGCGCAACATGATCACCGGGTCCACCAGCACCAGCGCGGAGAAAATCCCGGGCGCCGCGATCGCTGCCGCGGCCAATGAGTGGCCACCCATGGAGTGGCCCACGCCGATGGCGCCGTGCAGCTCGAAGTGCCGCGCCACCGCGAGCACATCCTGCGCGAAATCCGGCCACGGAATGGGCGGTGCAGGAATGCTGCTGCGCCCGTGCCCGCGAAACTCCAGCGCCAGCGTGCGCCGTCCGGGAAAGTGCCGCACGATGTGATCCCAGCAGCGTCCGTGAAAGCCCGTGGCGTGCGCGAACAGCAGCGGCGGCCCTTCGCCCGGCCATTCCCACACCGCCAGCTTGAGGTCGCCGCTCGCCACGAAATGGAGCGCCGGCGCTCTCACGCTTTCCTCCGGCGCAGAATCCAGAGGCAAGGCAGCCCGAGCAGTAGCGTAGCGAGGTACCCATATGCCTGCACCACCAGGATGAATGCCAGGGCATCCGATTTCGCGATCCCCATGGGCGCGAGGACCGTCACCGCGACGAACTGGAAGATCCCCACATACCCCGGCGTCGAGGGCAGCGCGCTCGCCAGACCGAGAGCCGCCAGCAGCAGCATCCCGGAGGAAAACGAAAGTGCCAGATGCAGGGCGTGCGCCGCAATCAGGAAGCCGACATCGTCGCTTACCCAAATCACGACGGTCATGGCGGCGAACCCCACGAAGCGGCCAGTGTTGTGGAACGCGCGCATGCCGAGCAGCACCTGGTCGGCCAGCGCGATCAATGCCTCGCGGAGTTTGTGCGGTAGCGGCGCGCGCTTCAACACGCGGACAAAGAGTCCTTCGATGTGCGGCAGGACAGCGATGGCGACGGCACCCGCCCCGGCTACGATCGCCATGGTGCGCGCCACTCCCGCCATCCAGCCTGGCTTGGGATGAACGCCCAGCAGGATCAGCGACGACCACAGCACCAGCGCCACCGCATCCATCAGCCGTTCGCTCAACGCCGTGGTGAGCACGTATGTCTTGCTCAGCTTCGAACGGCCGCTCACTACCAGGGTGCGCACTACCTCGCCGGCGCGCGCCGGCAGAAACGCGTTTCCCAGATACCCCGCCATGGTGGCGAGGAACACCGTCCCGACCGGCAGGTTCTCTTCGGCATTCAGCAGAATGCGCCACCGCATGGCTCGCAGAAAAAACGACAGGCAGGTGAACGGGGTGGCGCACACCACCAGCCCCCAGCGCGCCTGTTTGATGGCGCCCCACACCGTAGCCCAATCGACACCGCGCAGCGTCCACCACAGCAGCACGGCCGCCAGGGGCACAGCCACCATCCACGACCAGACGCCGCGCTTCGACTCGCCCTTCATGCCAGGCGCCGCTCGACGTGTTCGCAAATGTAGTGATAGAGGCAGAGGTGGACCTGTTGCACGATGGGCGTGTAGCGTGAGGGCGCGGCCAGCAGAAAGTCGCACAGCGGCGCCAGTTTGCCGCCGCCTTCGCCGGTGAGCGCAATGGTTTTCATGCCCATGCGGCGCGCCTGTTCGAAGGCCGCCACCACATTGCGCGATGTGCCCGACGTGCTCAATCCCATGAGCACCGCGCCTTCGCCGCCATAGGCTTCCACCTGGCGCGCGAACACCGTCTCGAAGGAGGAGTCGTTGCTCCACGCAGTGAGGACCACGGGACTCTCGGACAGGCAGATCACAGGCAACGCGCGCCGGTCGCGCAGGAAACGCGCCACCAGTTCGCCCGCAATATGCATGGCGTCGGCGGCCGATCCGCCATTGCCGCACACCAGCAGCGGACGTCCCGCAGCGAGCGCGCCCACGATGCAGTCGATGGCGGCTTCGATTGCCGGCTGGCCAATGGCGTCGGCGGAGTTTACCAGGGCTTCGGCGGATCGGACCAGATAGTCGCGCAGGGACATGAGATGCCTGATTATAACTGCTGGTTGGCGCGGCGATGCTCGATCCGCAGGCGGTCCCAACTCCCGTCGGCGAGCCAGCCGCCGTCGACGCGCAATTCCATACCGTTGACGAATCCGCTGAGCGCGGGATCGGCCAGAAACGCGATCGCCTCGGCAATCTCTTGGGGCCGGGCGAAGCGCGCCATGGGGACGCGATTCTCGATGTCGGCATCGCTGTAGTAGCCGCCGGCCTGATCGGCCTCGTCCATTTCGGTCTTCACCCAGCCGGGGCAAACCGCGTTGGTGCGTACGCCGCGGCCGCCCCATTCCGACGCCAGCGTGCGCGTGAGACCGATCAGCCCGTGCTTGCTGGCGTTGTATGCCGCGCGGTCGCCGATGCCGGAGAGTCCCGCCACGGAAGCGACGTTGACGATCGCGCCCGCGCCGCGCGCCAGCATCATTTTGCCGAACGCGCGGCACATCAGAAACGGCCCGGTGAGGTTGACCTCCAGCACGCGCCGCCATTCCTCCGCGCCGGTCTCCTCCGCCGGCCGGATGAAGCTGATGCCGGCATTGTTGACCAGCACGTCCACCTGCTCGAAATGTGCTTCGACGGCGGCGGCGATGCGGGCGACATCGCTGTCGCTCGAGACATCGCCCAGCGCCTCGATGGCCTCCGCGCCGAGAGCGCGCACGCTGGTGAGAGTCGCTTCCGCGGGCCGGATATCGTTGAGCGCGAGTGCGTACCCTTTCGCCGCCAGCACCTCGGCAGTCCGCTTCCCGATGCCTTGCCCGGCGCCTGTAATCACCGCAACGCGTTTGTCGCTCATGCCCTATAGGGTAACCGCAACTGAATTTGTTGTATCATGAAACGAAATGCGAATCGCCGACATCAGGGCGACCACGGTGACGGTGCCCCTGGAAGCCCCTCTGCGCCATGCCAACGGCTGCCATTGGGGCCGTTTCGTGCGCACCATCGTCGAAATCGAGACCGATAACGGACTCATCGGCCTGGGCGAAATGGGCGGCGGCGGAGAGTCGGCGGAAGCGGTCTTCCGCGCCATGAAAGGCTACCTCGTCGGCCACGACCCCGCGCGCCTGGAGGAGATGCGTTTCCTCATCGCCAACCCCACCGCATCGCTCTACAACAATCGTACGCAGGTGCTGGCCGCGCTGGAATTCGCCTGCCTCGACATCCTAGGTCAGGCGTGGAATGTGCCGGTGTGCGACATCCTCGGCGGCCGCTTGCGCGATCGCGTTCCCTTCGCGGCGTATTGCTTCTTCCGCTATGCCAATCCGCAATCGGGCGAAGGCGAAGTGCGCACCATCGACCAGGTGCTGGCTAACGCCGAATGCCTGAAGCGGCGCTTCGGCTTCACTTCGCACAAGATGAAGGCCGGCGTGTTCCATCCCGATTACGAACTGGAAGCGTACCGCGCGCTGGCAGCGAAATTCCCCGCCGACAACGTTCGCTTCGACCCGAACGGAGTCTGGTCCACCGAGCAGGCCATCCGCTTCGGACAGGCCATCGAAGGGCTGCGCAACGATTACCTGGAAGATCCCGTGTACGGCTTGAACGGCATGCGCCGCACGCGCCAGATGGTGCGCGTGCCGCTGGCTACCAACACCGTGGTGGTCAACTTCGAACAACTGGCGGCCAACGCGCTCGATCCGGCAGTGGACGTGATCCTGCTCGACACCACGTTCTGGGGCGGCATCCGCGCCTGCGTGAAGGCGGCGGCGGTTTGCGAGACGTTCCAGACGGGCGTGGCTGTGCACTCGTCGGGGGAATTGGGAATTCAACTCGCCACCATGCTGCATCTCGGCGCGGTGATTCCCAATCTCTCGTTCGCTGCCGACGCGCACTATCATCATCTCACCGACGACATCATTGAAGGCGGCCTGCTGCCCTACGAAAACGGCGCCATTCGCGTGCCCGACGGCCCGGGATTGGGCGTGCGCCTGAATCGCGAGAAGTTGCGGGAGTATCATGAGCTGTACGAGCGACTCGGCGGGTATCCGTACGATCAGGATCCCGCACGCCCTGGCTGGACTCCGATTATTCCGAACGACCGTTGGGCCGACCCCAACGACGGCCGCACTCCGGCTATTCCATATTGAGAGACTGCATGGTTGACTACGCGCTGATGAACCAATGCCTGTACGAGGGCAAGGCCAAGGAAGTGGAACAGATGACCATCGACGCCCTGGCGCAAGGGCGGCCGGTGCAGGAAATCCTGACCGACGGCCTGATTGCGGGCATGAGCGTGGTGGGTGAGGATTTCAAACACAACGTGCTGTACGTGCCGGAAGTGCTGATCGCAGCGCGCGCCATGAAGGCCGGAATGTCGGTGCTCAAGCCGCTGCTGAGCGCGCGCAAGGACGAGGGCGACCGCGTAGGCACGCTGCTGATGGGCACGGTGCGCGGCGATCTGCACGATATCGGCAAGAATCTGGTCTGCATGATGGCGGAGGGCGCGGGCTTCGAAGTGCACGACATCGGAGTGGATCAGAGTCTGGACAAGTTCATGGCCGCGGCGGAGAAGTGCCACCCCGACATCGTAGGGATGAGCGCGCTGCTCACCACCACCATGACGTACATGAAGACCGTCATCGACGGCTTCCAGGCGGCGGGGAAAACACACATCAAGATGGCCGTGGGTGGCGCGCCCATCAGCCAGATGTTCGCCGAAGAAATCGGGGCGGACGGGTACGGGCAGAACGCGTCAGCGGCGGTGGACTTATTCCTTCGGCTGATGGTGAGCGTGCGGCGCGATGCGGCGCTCGCGGCAAGCCCGGTCGCCACGCAAGGCTGAGAGTGCTTTCGGGAATTATGCCTGCTAACGAGCTGAGCATTATGGACCGGGTCGCCGTGGTGATCGGCGGAACTTCGGGAATCGGCCGGGCGTTGGCCGTGGGGCTGGCGCGCCATGGGGCTCACGTGGTGGCCACCGGACGGCGCGCGAAGGAAGTGGACGAGACGGCGTCGGAGATCGAGGCGCTCGGGCGGCAGACGGTTCGCTGCACTTCCGATGCGCGCAAGCGCGACACCATCGATGCGTTGCGCGAGGCGGTGGTGGCGCGTCTGGGGCGCGTCGATATCCTGATCAACGCCGCGGGCTATACGTTCAAGGAGCCCACGGTGTCGGTGGACGAGGTCCGCTTCTCGGCCCTGATGGATACGCACCTGATGAGCGTGCTGCGTGCCTGCCAATCGTTTTTCGACCTGCTGATTGCCAGCGGCCACGGGCGCATTATCAATATCGCCTCATTGGGTTCGTTCCTCGCGTTCCATCAGGTGGCGGCGTATTGCGCGGCCAAAACGGCGATCCTGTCGCTCACCCGCAGTCTGGCCTGCGAGTGGGCGGAGTATGGCATCGTGGTGAACGCCATCGCGCCTGGCGTGTTCCCTACCGAACTCAATCGCAACCTGATTATGGATACCGCGCGCGGCCAGGAGATCCTCATGCGCACGCCGATGAAGCGCTTCGGTTCGCCCGAAGAACTCGTCGGGCTCGCAGTGCTGCTGTCTTCCGACGCGGTAAGCTTTCTCACCGGGCAATGCATCGCGGTGGACGGCGGCTATCTGGCGTCGGGTGTAAATTCCTAGGGAGGGTTCCGTGTTGAAACTCGGCCTGCTTTTTCTTTCCATAAGCGCCGCGGCGCTTTATGCGGAGACGGGCTACGATGCCTGGCTGCGCTACGACCGGCTGGCGGGGACCGCGCTGGAGCAATACCGTCAGGCTGTACCCGCCGTGGTGGCGTCGCTCGACGACTCCCCTGTCGCGATGAGCGCGCGTTCTGAGATTGTGCGCGGCATGAAAGGCATGCTGGGGCGGACCCTGCGCGAAGAATCGAGCTTACCGAAAGAGAACGCGATCGTCCTCGGCCTCACCGGCCGCCTGGGCAGTCTGCTTCCCGCCGGCGAACTGGCGCCCGACGCCTTCTGGCTGAAATCCGTGATGCAGGGCGGGCATCATTTTATTGTCGTCGCGGCGTCCAACGATCGCGGCCTGCTCTACGGCGCCTTCGCACTGCTGCGCAAGGTCACGCTGGGCGAGAGCCTGGTGAATCTCGACGATCGCGAGACGCCCTACGCGCCGGTGCGTTGGGTCAATCATTGGGACCGCCTCAACGGCACCATCGAACGCGGCTACGGCGGCAATTCCCTCTTCTGGGAGAACGACCACGTCCGCAAAGACCTCACGAGCGTCACCGACTACGCACGCCTGTTGGCATCGATCGGCATTGATGCGTGCTCCATCAATAACGTGAATGCCGACCCTCGCCTGCTCACGCCCGAGTACGCGCTTGAAATCGCGCGCATCGCCGGCGCCATGCGTCCGTGGGGTGTGCGCATCGCTGTCTCCGTCAGTTTCGGCAGCCCGCAGACCATCGGCAAGCTCGACACTTTCGATCCTCTCGATCCGCAGGTGGCGGCGTGGTGGAAGGCGCGGGTGGACGAGTTGTACGCCGCTGTGCCCGATCTCGCCGGCATCGTCTTGAAAGCCGATTCGGAGGGGCGCGTGGGCCCGTCGGCATATCATCGTACGCACGCCGACGCCGCCAACGTGGTGGCGCGCGCGCTGGCGCCGCATGGCGGCCTGCTGTTCTACCGCGGCTTCGTGTACGACAACCACATGGACTGGCGCAATCTCAAAAACGACCGCGGACGCGCCGCCTACGATAATTTCCATGCGCTCGACGGGCAGTTCGATAACAACGTGATCGTGCAGATCAAGAACGGTCCCATCGATTTTCAAGTGCGCGAAGCTCCCTCGCCTTTATTCGGCGGCCTCGAGAAGACCAACGAAGCGATCGAACTGCAAGTCACGCAGGAGTACTTCGGACAGGCGAAGCACACGGTGTTCCTGGTGCCCTACTGGAAAGACACGCTCGATTTCGATATGCACGCCACGGCAGCGGGCGATTCCACGGTGAAGGCGCTGGCTGCCGGCAAGACGTTCCATCGGCCCACGGGGGGATTCGTCGGCGTGGTCAATGCGGGGCTGGACGACAACTGGATGGGCAATCACCTGTCGCAGGCCAATCTGTACGGTTTCGGGCGGCTGGCGTGGAATCCCGATCTGAGCTCGCAGAAAATCGCCGACGAATGGACGCGCATGACCTTCGGATCGAACCTCAATGTCGATCGGACGGTCGCGCAGATTCAGTTGACCTCGTGGCGCACGTACGAGAATTACACCGGCCCGCTGGGGCTGCAGACGCTCACCGACATCACCGGCAATCACTACGGCGTGAATGTGGAAGCGTCGGAGCGCAACGGCTGGGGGCAGTGGCATCGGGCCGATGAACAGGGTGTCGGCATGGATCGCACGGTGGCGACGGGGACTGGCTTTATCGGCCAATACCGCCCGGCTGTGGCCGCGAAGTTCGAGTCGCTGGCCACGTGCCCCGACGACCTGCTGCTGTTCCTGCATCACGTGCCGTACACCTACAAGCTGCACGACGGCAAGACGGTGATTCAATACATCTACGACTCGCACTACGAGGGCGCCGCCGCCGTGGCCGGCTACGTGGAGCAGTGGAACTCGCTGCGCGGGCTGATCGACGAACAGCGCTTCCACGACGTGCTGACGCAACTCGAATATCAGGCGGGACAGGCGGTGGTGTGGCGCGACGCGGTGACCACGTGGTTCTATCGCGAGTCGAAGATCGCGGATGCCAAGGGGCGCGTGGATCATTATCCCGGCCGCGTGGAAGCGGAATCAATGACGCTCGAAGGATATACGGTACACGACATCACGACGCCCGTGCCGGGGCGCGCCAACGGGCCGCCGATCGTGACGCCGGCGGAGGATGCCTCCGGCGGCAAGGTGGTCGTATGCCCGGCCGGCACGAAGTCATGCACCGCGCAGACGAAATTCGCGGGGCAGCCCGGATGGTATACGCTCCACGTCGAATATTTCGATCAGTCAAATGGCGTGTCGCATTACCGCGTGTCGGTGAACGGGCAGGCGATCGATGAATGGGCGGCCGAAATGCGGCTGCCCTCGGTGCGGTTGGACTCCACCACATCGACGCGGCGGACGATTGCCGGCATCGCGCTTCGCCCCGGCGATGAGATCCGCATCGAAGGCATGCCCGACGGCGGCGAGACGGCAGCGCTCGATTACATCGAAGTAGTAGCGGACCGGCCGTAGAGCTCGGAAGACTCCAACTCCGGGGCAGTATGGCATCCCGGATGGCGAGCAATTTTGTTCCCCTTAGCGCCGCTTGAACTTGTCCGTCAATGCCGAGAGCGATGCCTCGAAGCTCGGCTTGGGCGGAGGCGCCGGCTTGAAGTTCCTGCGCTTGGGTTCGGGCGGCGCGGCATCCAGCGCCTTCATGGAGAGCGCGATGCGTTTGGCCTTCGGGTCTGCGCTGATCACCTGCACTTTCACGATCTGCCCCACCTTCACCACGTCGCTGGCTTCCTTGACGAAGCGGTTGGCCAATTGGCTCACATGCACCAGTCCGTCCTGGTGGACGCCGATGTCCACGAACGCGCCGAAGCGCGTCACATTCGTCACCACGCCTTCCAGCGTCATGCCGGGCGTGAGGTCGGCGATCTCGCGCACGTCCTCGCGCCAATGCGGCGCCACGAACTGGTCGCGCGGATCGCGCCCCGGCTTGCGCAGCTCTTCGCGGATGTCGCCCAGCGTGTACATGCCGACCGTCTCCGTGCGAAAACCTTCGAGCTTGATTTTCTCGATCAGGTCGGGCTGGCCGATCAGTTCCTTCACCGATACACCCAGCGACTGCGCGATCTTCTCCACCACCGGGTACGATTCGGGATGCACCGCCGTCATATCGAGCGGGTTTTCACCGCCGCGAATCCGCAGGAAGCCCGCCGATTGTTCGAACGTCTTCGGCCCGAAGCCCGAGACATCGAGTAACTCCGCCCGTGAGCGGAAGCGCCCCTTCTCATCGCGATGCGCCACCACTTTCAGCGCCACCCGCTCGGAGATTCCCGCCACGTAGCGGAGCAGCGCCCACGATGCCGTATTCAAATCCACGCCCACCCGGTTGACGCACGATTCCACTGTCGCTTCCAGACTCTGCATGAGGCGCCGCTGGTCCACATCGTGCTGGTATTGGCCCACGCCGATCGACTTGGGGTCCACTTTCACTAGTTCCGCCAGCGGGTCCTGTAAACGGCGCGCGATGGAGATGGCGCCGCGCACCGTCAGGTCGAGATCGGGAAATTCCTGCCGCGCAATCTCCGACGCGGAGTACACTGACGCGCCCGATTCGCTCACCGACACGCTGAAGATCTTGGCCAGATTCGAATCGCGCAGGAAGTCCTGCACCAGCGTGGCAGATTCGCGCGATGCCGTTCCGTTGCCGATGGCGATGGCCTGCACATTGTGGCGTGCGATCAGCGAGGCCAGCGTCTTGCGCGATCCCGCCACATCGTTCTTCGGCTCGAAGGGATAGATGACAGCGTTTTCGAGGTACCGGCCGGTATCGTCCACCACCGCGATCTTGCATCCCGTACGGATGCCCGGGTCAAGCGCCAGAACGGTGAGCATGCCGGCGGGCGGCGAGAGCAGCAAATTCTCCAGGTTCTCGCGGAAGACCTTGATGGCCTCTTCGTCGGAGCGGTCTTTCAATTCCAGGCGCACTTCGGTCTGAATCGACGGATTGAGCAGGCGGTCGTAGGAATCTTCGATGGCCTGTTCGAGATGAGGTGCCCACTCGCCGGGCGCGCGCACCACCTGCGAGCGCAGCCACGCCAGTGGCCTCACCGGATCCATCTCGATTTCGAAAATCAGAATGCCTTCTTTGGCGCCGCGCCGGATGGCCAGCATGCGATGCGAGGGAATCTTGCTGGCCGGCTCGCTGAACTGCGCGTACATCTGATATTTGCCTTCGGGGTCGGGCACGCCTTCAATCGCGCGGCTGGCCACCAGGCCGTCGGCCATCATCATGGAGCGCACTTCTTTGCGGAAGGCCGCGTTCTCGCTCACCATCTCGGCGACGATGTGGCGCGCGCCTTCGAGCGCATCTGCAGCCGACGCCACACCCTTCTCCTCGCTCACGAAAGTGGCGGCGAAATCCGGCAGGGGCGTCGTGCCGGTCTGCTCCCACAGGTACTGCGCCAGCGGCTCCAGGCCCTTATCGCGCGCGATCGACGCTTTGGTGCGCCGCTTCGGCTTGTAGGGCATGTAGAGATCTTCCAGCTCGTTCTTTTCGAGCACGGCGTTGATGCGCGCCGCCAGTTCGGGCGTCAGCTTGCCATGCTCGCCGATGGTATCGAGTACCGTCTTGCGGCGCTCTTCGAGCTCGCGGAAATATTCCAACTTCTCCTGCAGGTTGCGGATCTGCACTTCGTCGAGATTGCCGGTGACCTCTTTGCGGTAGCGTGCGATGAAGGGCACGGTAGCCCCTTCGTCGAGCAGTTCGATAACGGCGTGCGCGCCCTTCAGCGGAACGCTGACCTGCTGCGCGATATGTACCAGGACCGGGGCGGGTAATTGGATGAGTTCAGGCATGAATAGAAGTAACTTCCATCATGCCATCCCCCTCACTTGATCTCCACCTCGTCGATTTCAAATTCGAATTTTCCCGCCGTCTGGCCGCGGGCGAACAGCAGCATATTGACATCGCTGCCGTCGGTGCCGAAAGCCGAGATGGGGAACGAAAATTGCTTCCATTCCGGACCGGCGGTGAAGAACTGCATTTTCGGCATGCCGCCCTGATTCGCTTCGGTGGTCATGGCCAGCACACAAGGTTTACCGTCGCCCTTCGCCCAGAAGCTGATGGTCTTTTTGCCGGAGAGGTTGGCCGGCTCGGGCGCGGGATCCATCCCGCCGGGCGCAAACATCGCTCCCGCCCACGGAAATGCGCCGCCGGCAATGATCTCGCCTGACACTTTCAGCGCACCCTTGGTGCCGTTCGCGCCAGGCTCGACGGCGTCGATCTTGATCGTCGATTTGCCGCCGTTCATGGCGTCCGATCCGCCCATCCAGGTGCCGTAATTGGCGCTCACCTTCAAATCGTCGAAATTGCTGACCATGCCGCTCTCCGAACCTTTCGGCGCGGGCGTCGGCAGAGGCATTCCGGTCTCGCCGTGCACGCCGGTGACGGCCAGTTTGACGCTCGTAGTCTGCTCCGAACCCGGACCCACCATGAGGTCGAAGATACCGGGCTCGACCACTTTGTGCATGTCCATGTTGAGCATGGAAAGCATGGCGGGCGTTACGGTGAAGTCCACCGTGCGCTTCTCACCCGGTTGCAGGGTGATCCTTTGGAAAGCCTCCAGTTCCATTATGGGGCGAGTGACCGACGCGATCCGCTGGTGCACGTATAACTGCGGCACCTCGTCTCCCGCGCGCGTGCCGGTATTGGTCACGTCAACCGAGACTTTGGCAGTTCCACCGGTGACGACGGTCGCGGGCTCCACGCGCAGGTTGTCGAATTTGAAACTGGTATAGCTCAGGCCGTATCCGAAAGGATAGAGCGGCTTCTTGTTGCCGAAGGCATAGCTGCGATCGGTGGAAGGCTTGCGATTGTAGAAGTCGGGTAGATCGCCCACCGAGTGCGGGAACGTGATGGGCAGTTTGCCGCCCGGATTGACGTCGCCGAACAGCACGCGCGCCGCCGCCGTGCCGCCTTCTTCGCCCAGATAAAAGCCTTCGACGATCGCCGGCACATGCTCGGCGATGTAGTTAATGGAAAGCGGCCGGCCGTTGAGCAAAAACACGACCGTGGGCGTCCCGGTCTCTACCACTGCCTGTACCAGGGCGTTCTGCGCGCCCAGCAGATCGAGCGAATCGCGGTCGCCCAGATGGCCTTCCGACCAGGCTTCGCGATTGGTGCTTTCGTTCTCGCCTACCACCACGATGGCGACGTCGGCGTTCTTGGCGGCGGCCGCGGCGGCCTTTACCGCGTCCTGCTGCGTGGCGGGATCGATGAGCTTCACGTTATCGGCGAACCAGCCGCGGAAGCCCTGAGGAGCGTCGGTGATCTTGCAGCCTTCCTGATACACCACCTTGGCCTTGGTGCCGACGCGCGCGCGGATGCCGTCGAGTACGCTGACGCCATGCGCCGGCTCGCGGCTATAGCCGCCCAAATGGACGTCGCCGGCGTTCGGCCCGATCACTGCGATGGTCTTCAATTTGTCGAGATCGAGCGGGAGCGTGTTCATCTCGTTCTTGAGCAGCACCATCACTTCCTCGGCGGCCTTCTCGGCAAGCGCACGATGTTCGGCGCTGCCGGTGATCTGCTCCGCTTTATCGGGGTCGACATATGGGTTGTCGAACAAACCGAGACGGAATTTGGTGGTGAGCACGCGGGCGGTGGCGCGATCCACCTCGCTCAGCGGCACCGTGCCCTGCTCTACCTGCTCGATCAGGGTGCGATAGACGGAGCCGTCGGAGAGGTCGTAATCGACACCTGCTGCCAGTGCGCGCCGCGCGGCGTCGGCTTTATTGGCCGCCACGTGATGGGTGTTGATAAGCATCTGCAGACCGTCGCCGTCGGAGGTGACATAGCCGCGGAAGCCCCACTCCTGGCGCAGAACCTTGTCGAGCAGCCAGGGGTTGACGTGCGAGGGGACGCCGTCGATTTCGTTGTAGGACGCCATCACGCTGCCAACGCGCGCTTCCTGCACCGCGGCCTGGAACGGCACCAGAAAGTTCTCGCGAATGATGCGTTCGGAGTAATTGCCGGGCGCGGTATTGGTGCCGCCCTCCGGCTGTCCGTGGACCGCGAAGTGTTTGGCGGTGGCCAGCACGTGGTCGCGCCCGATCAGCCACGAATCGCCCTGCAGCCCCGTGATGGCCGCCACGCCCATGCGCGAAGCGAGATAGGGATCCTCGCCGTAAGTCTCTTCAGTGCGGCCCCAGCGCGGATCGCGCGCGATATCCAGCACCGGGGCGAACACCTGTCCCGCACCGCGCGCGCCGGCCTCTTCACCCGCGGCGGTGAACACGCGGTGCACCAGTGCCGGGTCCCAGGTGGCGGCCAGTCCCAGCGCCTGCGGGAAGCTGGTGCTGTGATACTCCATGAAGCCGTGCAGTGCCTCGCCCATGAAGAGCGCGGGGATGCCGAGACGCGATTTCTCGTGCAGATAGCGCTGCACGCCGTTGCGCAGGATAGCCGAATTGCGCGGCGTAAACACGTAGTCGGGACTGCTCCACTGAGCGAACGCCGCGCGCGCCTGCTCAGTGGTAAAAGTGCCGGTGGGGTCGATTACCTGGGCCTGGGTTTCGCTCCCTCCCATCAGCTCGTGGACTTTCTCCTCGAGGGTCATGCGCGAGAGAAGATCGGCGACGCGATCTTCGATGGCTAGAGTGGGATTGCGATACCGGGGGGCTTGCTCCTGACCGAGCAGGGCGATGAGCGGTACGAATGGAAGAAGACGACGGAGTTTCATGCTTCGGCTCTCCTGGAGCCTGGTGAAAGCACATAGTACCCCCCGGCATCGCCGTCTGCTTGTGCGCTTAACCTTAGGCTTGTCTGAGGCTACTTCGGGTCTTTGATCTGCTGGCTGAGATACCGCTCGTAGCCCAGCTCCTTCATCTGGTGCACCTGCGCTTCCAGCCAATCCACGTGCATTTCTTCGTCGGCCAGAAGCTTTTCGAAGAGCTCGCGCGAGGCGTTGTCGCCTTCATCGCGCGCGATACGGACGGAATTGTTATACATCTCCACGGCGTTCAATTCGAGCTTGAGATCGCTCTCGATCTGCTCACGCACGTTCTGCCCCACGTTTAGGTGCAGCAGTTCCGTCAGATTCGGAGTCCCATCCAGGAATAGAATTCGTTCGATCAGCACTTCAGCGTGCTTCATCTCGTCGATGGACTGCTTCTTGATATAGCCGGCGAGCTTCTCGTATTTCCAGTTCTCGCACATCTCTGCGTGGAGGAAGTACTGATTGATTGCCGTCAGTTCCTCCTTGAGAGCAGCATTCAGTTCGGCAATGACTTTCGGGTTTCCTCGCATGGCCGGATTGTAATTCACTTGCAACTCCGTGCGCAAGACCGGGCCGGAACCACACTCCTTCGAAATTTCCAGTTGACAATCAGTTGCAAGAGCGATGAAATGAGATTTAGAGACCCGATTTATGAATCGCTGTTTTGCCGCTCTTCTTTTTACCGCTTCCCTGTTCGCTTCGAATGGCGGAAGCCTCGCCGGCACGGTCGCCGACGCTACCGGCGCCGCTATCCCCGCCACCGCGATCACCCTTGGTAACGCCGTTACGGGCGCGATCTTGAAAACGGAAAGTGCCGCCGATGGCAGCTACTCGTTTGCCGATCTGACGGCTGGCCAATATACGCTCGCTGCCGGCCATCCCGGCTTCAACCCTTTTAAAGCGCCCGGCGTGACGCTGGCCGCCGGCGAGAACCGGCGCGCCGATATCGCCATGGTTGTCGAAAATCAGACCGATACCGTCACCGTCACCGATTCGCCCACGCAGGTGCAGACCGTCGATACGCAGTCAGGCGGCACTTTGAACGCCTCGCAGTTGACTGCGATTCCCGTCAACGGTAGGAGTTTCACCGGCATGCTGGCGCTGCAACCCGGCGTCATGCCCGCCAGTTCGCAGCAGCCCAATGCAGTGGTGATGGCCGGTTGCACCAGCGCGCCGCCGTCCGGCGATCTTGACCCGGGCAATCTCTCCGTCAGCGGGCAGCGCGAAACGGCCAATGGATTCAGCGTGAACGGCAGCGCCGCCCAGGAAGATTTCAATATGGGCGCCGCCATCGTTCCCAATCTCGATTCCATTCAGGACGTGCGCGTGCTCACCGGCAACTTCAACGCCGAGTACGGCAATTTCAGCGGCGGACAGGTGCTGGTGACCACCCGTTCCGGTGCAAACCAGTTGCATGGCAGCGCCTTCGAATACCTGCGCAACACCGCGCTCGACGCCCGCAATTACTTCGCGCCCGATCGCGCCGAGTATCTCCGCAACCAGTTCGGGGGCGCGATGGGAGGCGCCATCCATAAAGACAAGGTCTTCTATTTCGCGGATTACCAGGGCACGCGCATGACGCAGGGAGTGGATACCGGCCTGATCTCGGTGCCGTCACTCGCGGAGCGCACCGGAAACTTCTCCGACATCGCCGGCTCCCTGAACAGCGCCGTCAACGGCCAGTATTGGGCGAATCGACTTTCGCAAAAGCTCGGGTACACGGTGAGCCCGGGCGAGCCTTACGATAGCGCGACCTGCGCCACCACCGCGCAGTGCGTTTTCCCCGGCGGGCAGATTCCGCGGCGCGCCTGGTCGGCGCCTGCCAGCGCGCTGCTGCCGTACATCCCGGCGCCGAACCAGGGCGGCAACCTCTTTTCCACCTCCTCACAAAATGAGGCGCTGCGCGACGATAAGGCCGCGGTCCGCATCGATGGCGTCACCCGTTTCGGCGCTCTCGCGGGTTATTACTTCGCCGACGACTATAGCCTGAATAATCCGTACCCGACCGCCCAGGGCGGCGCCAACGTTCCCGGCTTCAACGCGCTTTCCACGGGCCGCGCGCAATTGGCCACGCTCTCCCTCACCTCCACTTTCGGAGCCAACTCGGTAAACGAGTTGCATCTGGGATATATGCGGACGGCCAACAACGTCGGCCAGCCGGTGGGCGGCGTGGGGCCGTCGTTAGCCTCCCAAGGATTCATCGATCCCTCCGGCAAGCCGGGCATCGTGCCGCTCGATCCGCGGATTGAAGGCATTGAAAACGTGGCCTTCAACGATTTCACCATTGGGGTCGACACCACCGGAGCAGCGCAGGCCAATAACACCTATCAAGGGGCCGACAATTTCTCCCGGGTTATCGGCCGCCACACCCTGAAGTTCGGCGGCAGCGCCCATCTCGACCAGGTCAACATCAACCCCGATGCCGTCTACAACGGGTCGTTTCTGTTTCAAGGCACCGAGACCGGTTCCGATTTCGCCGATTTCCTGTTAGGCATCGCCAGCAGCTACAACCAGGCCGATTCCCACGCGTTCTATCTACGCAACCATTACGCCGGTCTGTTCGCGCAGGACACCTTTCAGATCGCCCGCGGACTGACGCTCAACTACGGCGTGCGGTGGGATCTGCTGCCGCCGTGGAGCGAAAAATTCAACCAATTGCAGACGTTGATTCCCGGCCAACAGTCGGTGGTCTATCCTGGAGCGCCGGCCGGCCTGGTGTTCCCAGGCGACCCCGGAGTGCCCAGCACACTCGCTCCGGCCAGCCACACGAACTTCGCGCCGCGTGCCGGCCTGGCGTACTCGTTCGACACGAAGACCGTGGCGCGCGCCAGCTATGGAATTTTCTATACTGCCATCGAAGGGCTCTCGGCGGGCATCATGAGCGCCAATCCGCCGTATGGCTACGATTACGACAGCGTGGCGCCGCCGCTCTTCAACGCGCCCTTCATCACGGCTTCCAGCGGACAGAACGTGGGCCAGCGTTTTCCCGAACCGATCCCCTCGGCCGGCGCGTCGGCGGCGAATCCCAACACCACGCTCGATTGGTCACAGTACCTTCCGATCACCGGCGTGCCGTCGTTTTATCACGGCAATGGCACGCCTTATAGCGAGAGCTACTCCTTCGCGGTGGAGCGCGAGGTGGCGCGCGACACGGTGCTGACGGCGGGCTACACCGGCGCCCAGGCGCATCGTCTGCTGGTGCTGATTTCCGCCAACCCCGGTAACCCCGCGCTATGCATGAGTCTGAGCCAGCCGCAGGATGTCATGCCGGGCACGCCCACTTGCGGGCCGTTCGGCGAAAGCGGTACGTACATGTCGCCCGCGGGCCAGACCATCCAGGGAACGCGCGGGCCGTTCAGCTCGCAGTTTGCCGCCGTCACCTATCAGAAGACCATCGGCAACTCCGCCTACAACGCCTTCGACCTTTCGCTGCGACACAGCGGGCGTGCGTTCGACCTGCAACTGGCTTACAGCTACGGCAAATCGCTGGACGAATCCTCCAGCCTGGCGGAAGCCGTCAATCCGCTGAACCCACGCCTCAGTCGCGCGCCCTCGGCCTTCGATCTGCGCCAAAACCTGGTGGCGAACTACGACTGGAAATTGCCGCTCGGCAAGATCAAGGGCTGGTCGCTCTCCGGCGTCACGCGTTTCACCACCGGGCTGCCGGTGACGCTATCCAACAACAACGATACGTCGCTGCTGGGCACCATTCCCAACGGCATCAATAACGATGGTGTCGATACCCCAGACTATATGCCCGGCAACCTGGCCGTCAACGCCAATCCGCGCAACGGCCGGCCGGCATTCCAGACGTCGCTCTTCAGCCTTCCGGCGCTCGGCCGGATGGGCACGGCCGCCCGCCGCATCTTCTACGGACCCGGCACGGCCAACTTCGACGTGGCGCTGCATAAGAATGTGCCACTCGCCGAGTCGCGTTCGCTCGAACTGCGCATGGAGGCGTTCAACGTATTCAATCACGCGCAGTTCTTCGGGGCTGCGGCCGTGAACGGAAACATCAGCAGCGCATCGTTCGGGCAGTTTGTAAGCGCGCAGGCGCCGCGCGAAATCCAGCTTGTTGTGCGGCTTCACTTCTGAGAGAGAAGAGGTTCACCACGGAGACCAGAGACACGGAGAAGAGGCAAAACGCAAAACTAAGATGGAGCACAGAGAGGGCGGAGATCTCAGAGGAGTAAGGCACGCGCCGTCCCGAGATGAAGATCGCTGCCAGCGCGCTTTGGACGCCGGTTCGGCAACTCCGATGGAGATGGCACTGCGCGATCCAATGCAGAAGGTGCGTGGCGCTGGAGGCAGCTCCCAACAGCAGCGCCCGAATCCCGAATCCTCTGTGCACTCCGCAGCCTCTGCGCTCTCTGATTTTGCCTTTGCCATTCTCTTTGCCTCTGTGTCCCTGTGGTGAACCTCTTCCCTCTCGGTGGTGGGCGGTAGGGCCGGCCTTCCCGCGAACGCCCCCCTTTTAATAGAGCGACGCCTCACCCGGCGGCCGCGTCTTCCAGCGGCGATGGATCCAGAGCCACTGGTCGGGATGCTCCCGGATGGCGCGCTCGAGTTCGCTCTGAATTACCTGCGTATCGCGCTCCGCATCACCGCTGATGGTGATCGGAGGCCGGAAGCGCAACACGTATCGTTTTTCGGATTCTTCCCAGATCGCGAACCCCGGAATGACCGCGGCGCCGCTATGCCCGGCGAGCCGCGCCAGGCCTACCGGAGCACACGCCGGAACGCCGAAGAAATCGACGAACACGCCGCCATCGGCGGCCGAGTTTTGGTCGGCCAGAATTCCCACCGCGCGATTGTCCGCCAGCGCTTTCAGAATGGCGCGCGCGAACTCCTGCTTGCCGATGGCGCGATTGCCGGAGAGCCCGCGGCGCCGCTCCACCAGCGCGTCGATGAGGGGATTGTCCAGCGGCCGCACCACCGCGTCCATGGGCTCGGCGAGCAGCGCGAAGGCATAGGCGCTCAGTTCCCAATTGCCCAGGTGGGCGGTGGCGAACAACACGCCCCGGCCCTGCCGCAGAGCTTCTTCCACGTGCTCCCGGCCCTCGCAGCGGATCCATTGTTCGACATTTCCGCGGCGAATGGAGGGGAATTTGGCGAAGGCCACGAGCACGCGCGCAATCGAACCGAAGACGCCATCGACGATCTGTTTCCGCTGCGGCGCGGACATTTCCGGCATCGCCATCGCGAGGTTGCGATAGCCCACGCGTCGCAAACGCGGCAGGGCCGCGTCGAACAGCCGCGCATAGAGACGTGAGAGGCGGTTGGCCAGCCCCAGCGGCGCCCACTCCAGCGTCTTCAACGCTACCAGCGCAGCGCCGTACTCCGCCCGGTTTCGAACGGCAGATCGCGTCCGCATGCCCACTCTACGCTAACATGATAAAATTCGATATGATCCAAGACGATCTCTCCGAGGGCCTTACTTTCGACGACGTTTTGCTCGAACCGGCCTTCAGCGATGTATTGCCTTCCGAAGCCGATACCCGTGCCTGCCTCACTCGTGGAATTGCCCTGAATGTGCCGATCGTTTCGGCCGCGATGGACACCGTGACCGAATCGCACCTCGCCATTGCACTCGCCCAGCAGGGCGGCATCGGCATCGTGCACCGCAATATGCCGATCGCGCGCCAGGCCGAGGAAGTGGACCGCGTAAAGCGCAGTGAGAGCGGCATGATCGTGGACCCGATCACGATCGCGCCCGATCTTCCCATTTCCGCCGCCCAGAACCTGATGGCGCGCTATCGCATCTCGGGCGTCCCGGTCACCAAAGACGGCAAACTGGTGGGCATTCTGACCAACCGCGACCTGCGCTTCGAGAGCCGCTTCGACGCGCCCATTTCGGAAGTGATGACCAAGCAAAACCTGGTCACCGTGCCGGTGGGAACTACGCTCGAACAGGCCGAAGCCATCCTCCACCAACATCGCGTGGAAAAGCTGCTGGTGGTGGACGACCAGTACATTCTGAAGGGCCTGATCACAGTTAAAGATATCCAGAAGAAACTGAAATACCCCAATTCGGCCAAGGACAGCCAGGGTCGGCTGAGGGTAGGGGCGGCAATTGGCGCTACCGGCGACTTTCTGGAGCGCGCCACCGAACTGGTCGCGCGCAAAGTGGACGTGATCGCTATCGACACCGCGCACGGGCATAGCAGCCGCGTGATGGCGGCGGTCTCCGCGATCAAAAGCAAACTGCCGGACGTGCAACTAATCACCGGCAACGTAGCGACTTACGAAGGCGCCCGTCAGTTAATTTCGCTAGGGGTGGACGGTATCAAGGTAGGAATCGGCCCGGGGTCGATCTGCACTACGCGCGTGGTTTCGGGCGCCGGCGTGCCGCAAATTACAGCGATTTCCGAGTGTGCGCGCGCCTGCCGTGAGGGTGGCGTGCCGCTGATTGCCGACGGCGGAATCAAATTCTCGGGCGACATCACCAAAGCGATCGCGGCGGGCGCGGACGCGGTGATGATCGGCAGCCTGCTGGCCGGCACGGACGAAAGCCCGGGCGAGACAATTCTCTATCAGGGACGCACCTTTAAGACATATCGCGGCATGGGATCGTTGGGGGCGCAGGGGCTATCGAGCTCCGACCGGTACGCGCAGGATCCGAATGCCAAGATGGTGCCCGAGGGAATCGAGGGACGGGTGGCGGCCAAGGGTCCGCTGTCGGATCTGGTTTATCAGTTGGTGGGGGGGTTGCGTTCCGGGATGGGATACTGCGGCGCGCGCAATATTCGGGAGTTGCAGGAGAATGCGCGCTTCCTTCGCATTTCGCCGGCCGGCTTGCGGGAAAGTCACGTGCACGACGTGATCATCACCAAAGAAGCCCCGAATTATCGCGTGGAATAGCCGGTCATTTGCCCGCGACACGGCGCCTGGGCTTTTGTTTCTCCTCCGACTTACGGACGCCTGCAGCCGCTTTCTTCATGGCGGCGACATACGCATCGGAATCGGCGACGGCTTTCTGACACGCTTCGCAAACCAGCAGGTGTTTTTCCGCTTCGACAACTTTCCGGCTGGATAACTTGCTCATCGAATACTTTTCGACGGTTTCTTCGTCGAGATGTAGCCCTACTTTTGCCATACCTACCCTCCATTGTGCAACAGCTGCTCTTGCACGTAAAGGTGGAGGGCCGACCGGCAAAATCTCGCGAAATGTTTTGGGTGATGCTTTTACGATACCGGGGACGCTTCCCGGCGACGCTCGGGGGCAGCCGCCTGAAAGCCGTGGCGTCGGGAGAATCTGGCCAGGCCGAGTTCTGTAAAACGGGCCTTGGCGCGCGATTTGGTGAGCCGGAATTGCGTAGCGGTCAGGCGCATGTCGCGGCAGATCTGGGAGGGCGACTGCTCCTGCAGGTAAAAGCGCACCAGCACTTCGCGATCGCGCAGCGGCAAGGTATTCAGCACGCGCATCGCCAGCTCGTTATTCTGCTCCTCGATGGCTTTCCGCTCCGGGTCGGGTTTGCGGTCGCGTAGGATCGCATGGTCGGGATCGACCAGCGTGCGGCGCGCTGACATAGCTATTCCGATATAGCCTGCCACCTGCCGGCGGACCACTGTCCGCACGTACCCCATCAGCCGTTCCGGCTCCCGGAGATCGCCGCGGCGGATGGACTGGGCGATCGTCAGGAAGGCGTCGTGCACACGATCGTCGAGGTCCTGCGGCCCCAACTGGCGGCACAGATGAAAACGGATCCCAGTAGTAAATACTTTATAGAGCTCTTCCATTCCGGACGGCTCGTTGGCCTGAATGCGCTGGACGATGCTGGCCCACGGCTGCGTCTCGACTCCCTCTGCGGGAACATCGGCCGGACTATTCATCGCGCCCCCCTACGAAGCTCTGCTGGCCGGACTGAACGATGTACCGTCTTGGCGAACGGTTCAGGTACCCGCGTCTCGAGAATAGGGCAGACGCGGTCCCCGTGGTAAATGCACCCATGTAACCTTTGGTGTACTCCTTTGGGAGAATGACCTTCGAAGTAGAAATACTACCAGCATTCATTATTGAAATGACATTCCCTCAAATGAGGCTATCCTGCCTTTCGATTGCGGGTGATGGGTTTTTACGCAATTCCCGGATTTTTTTAAATCAAACAACATTGTCATTATTATTAATAACATAGGTGTGTCTTCTAAAAGGAATTGTCGACGTTTTGAATCGGCATCGGAGCGGCGGCAATTTCTTGGCGCGCGGCAACCGCTTGCCGCACAAACACCGATCTTCCCGCTCAATCTAAAGGTCTTCCGCCGGGCAACCGATCTGCTCTATGAGGGATTGCCATGATCGATCGGCTTTCGGGACAACTCGAGCGCTATCTGGACCTGCTAAGTGCCCGGCAGAAGCTGGTGGCGTCGAATATCGCCAATGCCGATACTCCCGGCTACCACACCAAAGACATCGATTTCCAGACGGAGTTTCAGCAAGCCCTCTCCGGAACACCCAGCGTTCTGGAAGTCGCCGGCCTCCCCGCGAAGAATGACGGCAATAACGTCAGCCTGGATCGCGAATCGCGGCTGCTATCTGAAAACGCGCTGCGCTTCAACGCGGCGGCCAGCCTGCTGCACACCCAGATCAGTACCTTGCGTGCGGCCATCAAAGAGGGTCAAAGTTCATGAGTCTGTTTTCTGCTTTGTCGGTGGGGGCCTCCGGGATGGCAGCACAGCGGGCACGTGCCGAGCTGCTGGTGGAGAATATGGCCAATGCCGAGACCACCCGCACGCCTGAGGGCGGTCCGTATCGCCGCAAAGATGTCGTCTTTGAGAGCGGCTCCGTGGACGCTCCCTTCGCCTCGATCTTCCAGTCGCAGTTGGAGTCGCCCACCGGCGTACAGGTGGCCGGCGTGGTCACCGACAACGGCGAACCGGAACAGCGCTACATGCCTGGCCATCCCGACGCGGATAAAGATGGGTACGTGGCCTTTCCCAAAATGAATCCCGCCGAAGACATGGTCGACCTGATGAACAGTTCGCGCTCCTATGAGGCCAACGTGGCGGCGATCGGCGCCGTCAAGGACATGATCCAGCGCTCCATCGATTTACTCCACTGAGACTAGCCTATGCCCTTCGCCATTTCCCCAATTGCCGCACCGACGCTGCCGAGTGCCATCCAGCCAGCCGGAGAAAGCTCGCGGGGTGCCGGATTTCAGGACATTTTTTCGGGCGCCATCGGACAAGCGGAGTCTATGCAGCAACGGGCCGCGACGACCGTACAGAGCTTTCTTTCCGGAGAAGGAGACGATCTCCATACCGTGGCGCTGGCCACGCAAGAGGCGGACCTGTCGTTCGAGATGTTCCAGGCGGTGCGGAACAAGGTCGTGAGCGCTTATCAGGAAATCATGAAGATGCAGATGTAAGTTCGTTTGGATCGGACTCTCAGGTTTTCAGCCTACCCTGCCGATCTAAGTAGCGGGACCGAATGGCGGCCCGCAGAGATTCATGAAAAAGATTCTGGCAAACCTCCCGATACGGCAGCGAATCATCATCGCAGTGGTGCTGCTTGCCGCCGCGGGCAGTATCTTCCTGCTGGTCCGCCACCAGCACGAGTCGGATTTCAAGCCGCTGTTCACCGGTGTAGCGCCGGAGGACGCCGCGGTCATGGTCCAAAAACTGAAGGAGGCGGGAGTGGACTACCGCCTGTCGACCGAAGGTGGCGTGATTCTGGCGCCCTCGGCCAAGCTGGCGGAATTGCGCATCAATATGGCTGCCGCCGGTTTACCCAAGACGGGCCGCATCGGTTTCGAGATTTTCGACAAAACCAACCTGGGCGCCACCGAATTCACCGAACACATCAACTATCAGCGGGCCATCGAGGGCGAACTGGAGCGATCCGTAATGTCGCTGGCGGAGGTGGAGCAGGCCCGCGTCCATGTGACCTTCGCCAAGGACTCGGTTTTCCTGGAATCGCAGCAGCCGGCCAAGGCCAGCGTGCTGGTGAAACTGCGTCCCGGAAGCCGGCTGGCGCCACAAAACGTGGTGGCGATCGATAACCTGATAGCCGCCGCAGTGGAAGGATTGTCGCCGGACGCAGTCTCTGTCCTCGACATGAACGGAAACCTGCTGGGGCGTCCCAAACCGCCTGGCAGCCTGGATGGTCCGGAACCTTCGGAAGCCGCTCTCGACTACCGCCACCACCTGGAGGCAGACTTGCTTTCCAAGGTCAATTCGACCCTTGAGCCGCTCGTGGGACCGGATAAGTTCCGCGCCAACGTATCGCTCGACTGCGATTTTAGCGGGGGCGAGGTCAGCGAAGAAATTTTCGATCCGGAACATTCGGTCATGAGTACCTCTCAGCGCACCGAGGACGCCAGCGGGAGCGCCGTATCGAGCGGCGTACCTGGAACGGCCTCCAATCTGCCTCGTCCCGCGCCCCGACCGGCGGCCGGCAATAATCGCGTTTCGCGCACCACTGAGAACATCGCCTATCAAACCAGCCGGACCGTCAAGAAGATGCGCCTCCCGGCAGGCGTGGTGAAAAAGATGTCTCTGGCCGTCCTGGTGGACCAGTCGATCACCTGGGAGAAAAGCGGCAACACCGTGAAGAAGGTGCTGGTGCCGCCCTCGCCGGAAACCATGAAGATCATTCACGACGTAGTCGCTGGGGCCACCGGATTCAATGCAGATCGCGGCGACCAGTTGGTGATCGAGACCTTGCCTTTCGAATCGACGCTGCAAATCGAGCTGCCCCTGGCGCCCGGAGCGAATGCGCCGGCGCCCAAACCCACCGGCATGGTGGGACTCCCCTTCCCCATGAACCGCAAAACCATTCTGATAGGAGCGGGCGGACTGGCGGCCGCGATCGTGCTGATCGTCGTCCTGGTCATCCTGCTCCGCAAGCGAGGAAAGAAGAAAGCCGCGGCCGTCGCGATGGCGGCCGAACTGGCGGCGGCCGATACCCCCGCCGCGCGCGCCGCCATATCCGCCGCACACGCCCAGAACGACCTGGAAGCGCAACTCGCCGAGCGCGACGCCTTGCAGCAAAAGAGCGACGCGCAAGTGTTGACCAGCCTCAAACTGGCGCCGGTCATCACGAAGAAGGCCGAAGTTCTGGCCAAGCACCTGCGCGAAAGAATCTCGAAGGAGCCGGAAGTCTCGGCCCAGATCCTCCGTACCTGGATCCGCGAGGAAGAACAGTGATCTCGCGGGGGGTCGCGGCATGATCGTCAACACCACTAAGTCCGAAGAGTCCGTCTCGGGGCTGAAGAAAGCCGCCATGCTGCTTGTGGTCCTGGGCGAACAGGCGAGCGCCGACCTGCTGCAACAACTCTCGGAAGAGGACGTCCAGAAGGTCAGCCGCGAGGTAGCCAAAATCACCGCGATTTCCGGCGAGCAGGCCGAGACGGTGCTCAATGAGTTTCACCATATTTCTACCGCGGGAGATTACGTGGCGCGCGGCGGCATGGAGTTCGCGCGTAAACTCCTCATGACCGCCTTCGCACCCGACATCGCCAAGCGCCTGCTGGACCGCCTCACTAAGGCCCTGGGCGCCGAGGCCGCCTCCTTCGACGCCATCCAGAAGGCGGACCCCGGACAGCTCGCCAAGTTTATTCATAACGAGCACCCGCAAACCATCGCGCTGGTGCTGTCGCATCTCAACCAGACGCAGGCCGCCGCATTGCTGACGTCGCTACCGCCGCAGATGCGAGCCGACGTGGCGTTGCGGATGGCGAGTCTGGACCAGATCTCGCCGGAAGTCATCCTCAAGATCGCATCCGTCATCGGCCAGAAGCTCAAAACCCTGGGCGAATTTGCGCGCGAATCCTATGGCGGTGTGCGCGCCGTAGCGGAAATGCTCAATCGCCTGGACTCGACTTCCACGCGCGAAATCCTGACGCACATCGAGCAGCAGGACACCAATATCGCCGAAACCATCCGGCACCTGATGTTCGTCTTCGAAGACCTGCTCCTCATCGACCCTATGGGCTTGAAGGAAGTACTGGCGAAGATCGACCGGAAGGTTCTGACGGTGGCCCTCAAGGGCACGAGCGAGCAACTTCGGAACCAGATTCTGGGGTCGATGTCACAGCGCGGCGCGGACATGCTGCGCGAGGACATGGACGCGCTCGGGCCCATCAAGATCAAGGAAGTGGAAGCATCGCAGCAGCAGATTATCGCCATTGTGCGGCAACTGGAGTCGGAGGGCGTACTGAGCCTGAAAGGCACCGTCGGAGAGCAGTATGTCGTCTAGAATCATCCTGCCCAGCGACGGCCGCGAGGTCGGACCGCTGCCCTGGCGGCAGGTGGGAGCCTCGGGAATTGTGGGCGCCGCGCCGAAACCGACGGAAGCGCCCGACCATGCGGCACAGATTGCCCAACTCGAGCAGCAATATCAGCAGAAAGTACGCGATGCCCATGCGGCGGGCGTGCGGGAGGGTGAAATCGCCGGGCGAAATCGTGCTGCCGCGGAAATGCAGCCGGTAATCGAACGGCTCACTCGTTCGATTCAGGAAATCGCCAACCTGCGAGCCCGTCTGCGTCGCGAGGCGGAGGCCGACGTGGTGCAACTGGCGCTGGCCATCGCCCGCCGGGTAATCCGCCGGGAAATTGCCGCCGATCCCGATGCCTTACGAGGCCTGGTGGTGGCGGCGCTGGAGAAATTGCAGGGGCAGGAAATCTCGCGCGTGAAAGTCCACCCCGCCCACGTCGCGCAGGTGAAAGCGGGGTTGCAACAGGCGGTGATCGGCGGGGCCGTGGAGGTGCTCGCCGACGCCTCGCGCGATGTGGGCTCGGTGGTCTTTGAAACGGCTCGCGGCAACCTTGACGCCTCTGTGGACTCGCAGCTTCAGGAAATCGAACGCGGCCTTACCGACCGCCTGCGCAAACAATCATGACCGACCGAATCTCACTCGCGCCATATATTTCCGGAATCGAGGCGATGTCTCCTTTTCGCTGGACGGGCCAGGTGACCGAAGTGATCGGTCTGCTGGTGGAATCGCGGGGACCGAACGTTGCCATCGGCGACTTCTGCGAAGTGCGGACGTCCAGTGGGCGGCGCATCCGCACCCAGGTGATCGGATTCCGCAACGGCCGCGTGCTTTCCATGCCGCTCGAAGAGATCGACGGGCTGCAACTGGGCGACCAGGTGGAGGCACGCAGCGACGACGCACGAGTGGAAGTGGGCCCGGGCCTGCTGGGGCGCGTAATCGACGGATTCGGCAAGCCGATTGACGGCGGCCCCGCGCTCGACGTTCACGATACCTACAGTCTGCATGGCGAGGCCACCAATCCGCTGGATCGCGAACATATCACGCAGCCGCTGGTCACCGGAATCCGCGCCATCGACGGTCTACTGCCGTGCGGCAAAGGCCAGAGGCTGGGAATTTTCGGCGGCAGCGGTGTCGGCAAGAGCACCCTGCTGGGCTCAATGTCGCGTCACAATTCGGCTGACGTGACGGTGATCGGCATGATCGGCGAGCGCAACCGCGAAGTGCGCGGCTTTCTTGAAAACGAGCTCGGCCCCGAGGGGCGCAAGCGCTCGGTAGTGGTCTGCGCTACCTCCGAACGGCCGGCGCCATTGCGCGTGCGCGCCTGCTTTGTGGCGTTGGCAGTGGCCGAATATTTCCGCGATCAAGGCGCCAGCGTGCTCCTGGTGATGGATTCCGTCACCCGCCTGGCGATGGCGCAGCGGGAAATCGGATTGGCCGCGGGGGAACCGCCCAGCCAGAAGGGCTACACTCCGTCGGTGTTCAATCTCCTGCCCAAGGTGCTGGAACGGGCCGGCAATTTCCGCAAAGGCTCGATCACCGGCTTCTTCACTGTCCTGGTGGAAGGCGACGATTTCAACGAGCCCATCTGCGATGCCGTACGCTCCATTCTGGACGGCCACATCATCCTCTCGCGCCAGCTCGCCGCGCAAAATCATTACCCAGCCATCGACATTCTCCACTCCGTCAGCCGTCTCACGTCCGCCATCGCGGGACCCAAGCAAAAGACCGGCGCGGCACGCTTGCGGCAGGCGCTGGCGGCCTACCACGACGCCGAAGATCTGATTCAACTAGGCGCCTATGTGGCAGGAACGAACCCGTCGCTCGACGCCAGCATCCGCGTACGCCCCGAAATCCTGGAGTTTCTGCGGCAGGATCAGACAGCCACCGTTCCCATCGACCAGACGCTGGCACGCCTGGAACAAGTCGCCGCGCGGCTCGATCAGCCGGCTCCCCAGAATCTCGCCATGAAGAAAGCCCGATGACCACTTTTCGGTTCCCCCTGCAAAAAGCGCTCGACTGGCGCCGCACCCAGCTCGAACTGGCCGAAGCCCGCGTGGAGCAACAGGCCGCCGCGCTCGCCGCGGTCGACCGGGCGCTTGCGGACCTCAGCGCCATGGCGCACCGCACCGAAATGGAAGTGAGACAACTGCCGCAGCTCGAAGGCGGCGACCTGAGCGCGCTGGCGGGGTTCCGGCTGTCAGTCCGCGTCCGCGGCCGGAAGCTCACGGTCACGCGCGCCGACTCTCAAAGAGAGCTGTCCTCCCGCCAGGCCGCGGTCCTCGAAGCTCGCCGCCGCTGCCGTCTACTGGAGCGCCTCAAAGAACGACGCTGGGAGGAATGGCACACGGCGTCGGAAAAGGAATTGGACGAGTTGGCAGCCGATTCCTATCTGGCGCAGTGGGCGCGGCGCCGCCTCTTATCCATATAATGGAGCCAATGACTCCTGAAACTGCCGCCCAAGTTCCACTGCCTGAAGTTCCGCTGACCATTGAGGGCGCAAGCGTCCTGCACCAGATGATGCGCTTCCGCTGGGCCGCCTGGCGCGCGCTCGATGCCGCCGCCCGCAGCGCCATTGTGGCCGCCGCGGAGGAAGCTCTGGCGCCGTGGGAAAAGCCCGAGAACGGCCGTCAGACCGGAGTATATTCGCTGCTGGGGCACAAGGGCGACTTGATGTTCGTCCATTTCCGGCGGACTTTCGAGGAGTTGAGCCAGGCACAGACCCGGCTCTCCCAGTTGGCCTTGAGCGATTACCTGGAGCCCACCGGGTCGTACCTTTCCATCGTCGAGCTGGGCCTCTATGAATCGTCCACCGACACTTATGCCGAACTCGCACGGCGCAACATCAAACCCTATTCCGACGAATGGAAGCGCGGGATCGAAGAGGTGCTCGACCGGCACCGCAAGGCGATGGCGACCCGGCTGTGGCCCGAAATCCCCGCCGGCAAATACATTTGCTTCTACCCCATGGACCGCCGCCGCGGCGAATCCAAGAACTGGTATCAGGAGCCCATGGCCGACCGCCAGCGCATGATGAAAGAGCACGGCCTGATTGGCCGCCGGTACGCCGGCGAGGTTCGCCAGATCATCACCGGCTCCATCGGCTTCGACGATTGGGAGTGGGGTGTCGACCTGTTCGCAGAGGATCCGCTGGTCTTCAAGAAGCTGATTTACGAAATGCGTTTCGACTTTGTGAGCGCGGTCTACGCGTTGTTCGGGGCCTTCTACGTGGGGCTGCGCCTGCCCGCGGCCGGCCTGTCGGACATGTTGCGCGTGTGAACCGCGCGCCGGTTCGAAAGCGGATTCCCGCATCGAGTGTACTAAGCTGAAATCATGATCACGGCGGGGCGGCGCAAGTCGATCGCATTCTATATCGCGTTCGGCGCCTGCCTCGTTCTGGTCATCCTCATCCTGTATTTCGGCTGGGTGTTGCTCAACTGGGGCCACGGCGCGCTGCTGGTGCTGGGTGTACTGCTGCTGTTGATCATCATCAGCGGGGTAGTGCTCAACACCATCTCTCTGGTGCGCGAAATCCACCGCAACGAACAGAAAGACGCCTTCATCAACGCGGTGACGCATGAGCTCAAAACGCCCGTCGCCTCCATCCGCCTGTATCTTGAAACCTTGCAGACACGCACCGTCGAGGAAGAAAAGCGGCAGGAGTTCTACCGCATCATGCTCGACGATAGCGACCGCCTGCTCGCCACCATTGAGCAGGTATTGCGCACCGGCCGCATGGGCGCCGCCAGCCGGGGCGTCAACCTCGTGCGTATCGACCTTGGCTCGCTGGTGGAGGAATGCGTTGCGCGGGCCCGCGCGATCCATCGCATTCCGGCCGAGGCGCTCACCTTTCAACCGCAAGGGCCCGTCAGCATCATGGCCGACCTGGAGGAGGTGCGCGCCGCCGTGTCCAACCTGATCGACAACGCCATCAAGTATTCCGGCAAGGAAGTCAGCGTGCGAGTGGAGACCGAGCAGGCCGACGGCTTCGCGCTCATGCGCGTCAAAGACGCGGGCGTGGGGATTCCGAAAACGGAGCTCAAGCGCGTGTTCAAGCGCTTTCATCGCGTACCCAGTCCGCTGGCGTCGCGCGTGAAAGGCACGGGACTGGGGCTGTTCATCGTGCGCTCGGTGGCCAAGCGGCACGGCGGCAGGGCCTGGGCGGAGAGCGAAGGAACGGGACACGGCAGCACATTCTTTCTGCGGTTGCCGGTGGCCAGATGACGCAGATTCTGGTGGTGGAAGACGAAATGCACCTCGCCGAAGGTCTGCGCTTTAATCTGGAAGCGGAAGGGTATCATGTGCGCGTGGTGGAAACGGGCGAGGCCGCGCTCGAAATCCTGCAGACGCCCGAAGCGCCCGTCGATGTGGTGGTGCTCGACGTCATGCTGCCTGGAAAAGACGGCTTCTCGGTGATGTCGGAACTGCGCGAGAGCGGGCAGTACGTGCCGACTCTGATGCTCACGGCGCGCGGCCATCCGGACGACATCCTGAAAGGATTTGCCGCCGGCGCGGACGACTACCTGACCAAGCCGTTCGAACTGGCGATTCTATTGGCCCGTCTCCGCGGCCTGCTGCGCCGCCGCGATTGGCTGCGCGCCCCCGTGAACCACACCGTGGCGAAGGCGCAGCCCACCGACACGTTTATCTTCGGAGACAAGTCGGTCCACTTCGACCTGCTCGAGCTGCACGTGGGCGAAAAAATATTCCCGTTGACCCTGATGGAGGCCAACCTGCTGCGCTATCTGATCCGCCATGAGGGCCGGCCAGTCTCGCGCAAGGCAATGCTCGAAGAAGTGTGGGGACTGCACGAAGACACCGACACACGCGCCATCGATAACTTCATCGTGCGCCTGCGAAGGTACTTGGAAGAAGATCCCGTACACCCGCGCCACTTACTAACTGTACGCGGTGTGGGTTATCGATTCGTGGCGTCGCCCGCTCCGCCTGAGTAACTTCCGGCGTGACGCCTATAAGGCCGCCAGCACGGCCGCCGCGTGGCCCTTCGCCTTCACCTTGCCATAGATCTTTTCGATCTTACCGTCCGGCCCGATGACGAACGTGGTGCGCTCGATCCCCATCGACTTGTGGCCGTACATGTTCTTCTCTTTCCACACGCCGTAGGCCTGTGCAGCCGCCTTTTCTTCATCGGCCAGCAAAGTAAAATTCAGGTCGTACTTCTGCTTGAATTTCGCCTGCGCAGTGGGCTTATCCGGCGAGATGCCGATCACCGCCGCCCCCTTCTTGGCGATCTCGCCGGCGCTGTCGCGGAACTCGCACGCTTCCACCGTGCAACCCGGCGTATCGGCCTTGGGATAGAAGTACAGCACCACTCGTTTGCCCTTCAAAGTCGACAAACGAAAATCGTCGCCGGTATCGGTGTGGACCGTAATTTCGGGAGCGGAATCGCCCACTTTCAACATTGCGTCACCCCAGTTTCTGCTTGAATATTTCCGTCAGCGCGGCCACATTGGCCTGGCCGCGCGTGGCCTTCATCGCCTGCCCTACCAGGTAATTGATCACCGTCGTTTTGCCGCCGCGGTACTGCTCCACCTGCTTGGGATTGCCTGCGATCACGTCGTCGATCACCTTTTCGAGCGCGCCGGTGTCGCTGATCTGCGCAAGCCCTTCCTTCTTCAGAATCGCCGCCGGCCCTTCGCCCGACACCAGCATCTTGGGAAAAATCTCCTTGGCCAGTTTGCCCGAGAGCTGATTGCCGGCGATTAACTTCACCAGTTCGCCGAGATGTTCCGCACTAACCGGCGACGCGGCAATCTCCCTGCCCTCGGCCTTCAGCGAACCCATCAGGTCGCCCATCACCCAGTTCGCCGCCATCTTGGGATTGCCCGAAACATGCGCCACCTTCTCGAAGTATTCGCTGGTGGCGCGCGACGCGGTCAGCACATCGGCGTCGTACTCCGGCAGCCCGTACTCCTCCATAAAGCGCGCCCGTTTGCGGGCGGGCAGTTCCGGGATGGTGGCCCGGATGCTCGCCAGCCACTCGTCGCCGATGCGCAGCGGCACCAGGTCGGGCTCGGGGAAATAGCGATAGTCGTGCGCTTCTTCCTTACTGCGCATGCTGGCGGTCTCGCCCAGGTCGGGGTCGAACAGGCGCGTTTCCTGCGCCACCCGTCCGCCGCTTTCCAACAGCGCAACCTGCCGCACGATTTCATAATCCAGCGCCTGCTTCAGGAAGCGGAACGAATTCAGGTTCTTCACTTCCGCCTTGGTCCCTAGTTTTTCCGCGCCCTTCAGGCGGACGGAAATATTGGCATCGCAGCGCAGGTGGCCTTTCTCCATATCGCAGCTCGATACGTCGATGAATTGCAGCGCCTGCTTCACCGCGGCCAGGTAGTCGGAGGCCTCATCGGAACTGCGCATCTCAGGCTCGCTCACGATCTCGATGAGCGGCGTGCCGCTGCGATTGAGGTCGACGTACGAAAAACGGCCGGAGTCTTTGAAGCCTTCGTGGACGCTCTTGCCGGCGTCGTCCTCCATGTGGACGCGCGTGACGCGGATGCGCTTGGGCGCGCCGTCCACCACGATATCGACATAGCCCCATTCGGCGACGGGCTCGTCATACTGCGAGATCTGGTAGCCCTTGGGAAGGTCGGGATAGAAGTAATTCTTGCGGGCGAAACGCGAATGCTGGCGAATGCGGCAGTTCAACGCCAGCGCGCCCTTGATAGCCAGTTCTACCGCCGTCCGATTGAGCACCGGAAGCGCGCCGGGCAGCCCGAGGCACACCGGGCAGACATTCGTATTGGGGGGCGCGCCGAACCCCGTAGGACATCCGCAAAATATCTTGGTCGCGGTCGCAAGCTGCACGTGGACTTCGAGCCCCACGACAGCCTCGTAGCGCGCAATCGCATCGGGCGTGGCCGTTGCAAGCATGGTGTCTTTCTATTGTAGAGCCACACGCGCGGCCACCGTCCGTCACTTGGCGGAACGCAAGATCTTCTCCATTTCGGCAACTTCGTGTTTCACGTTGGCGATCGTCTGCGTGACGCGGCGCAGTTCGGCCTCGCTGCTGCTTTGTCCTGCGGTGTGCGGCTCTCTTGAATGACCTCTTTGTGCGACTGCTCCAGAGGGGCCCAGTTTGCCAGGTCGTGTTTGAGCCTGGCGAGCCTCTTCTTCAGGTAGGCAACGTCGACTGGTTCTGACATGGCAACGCCAGTTTTCATGGTAGCCATCCGCGGGAGGTTCGGCACCCCGGGTGCTACCATCGCATTTATGGCCAAATTCAAGCCGGCCAAGGGGAAGAAAGCCAGCGCTCCGCCGCCGCAAGGCGCGATAACCTGCGTGACCCTGGTGATTCTCCTCATTGCCGGCGTCATGCTGCTGCTCTTCTTCGTGATGAAGTCATCCTCCAGCAGCTAACTATTTCATGCGAATCAATCATCTCCAATCCGACGAAATGCGGCCTGTCGAAATCGTTACCGGCTATTTAATGACGGCCGAGGGCTCAGCGCTCATCAAAGTAGGCAACACGCACGTGCTTTGCGCCGCCACCGTGGAAGACTCCGTGCCCTCGTTCCTGCGAAACTCCGGCAGGGGCTGGGTCACCGCGGAGTATTCCATGCTGCCGCGATCCACCGCCAAGCGAACGCCGCGTGAAGTCACCAAGGGCCGGCCTTCGGGCCGCACGCATGAGATCCAGCGTCTGATCGGCCGCTCCATGCGGGCCGTGGTCGACACTGCCGCTCTCGGCGAACGGACGGTGATGATCGATTGCGACGTGCTCCAGGCGGACGGCGGCACGCGGACAGCATCCATCACCGGCGCGTTCGTGGCGCTGGCGATGGCCATGCGTCGAATGGTGGAATTCGGCGCGCTCAAATCGGTTCCGCTGCGCGACTACGTAGCGGCCACCAGCGTCGGCATCGTGGGCGGCATTCCGATGCTCGACTTGTGCTACGAAGAGGACTCGCGCGCCGACGTCGATATGAACGTCGTCATGACCGGCGCCGGCAAATTCGTGGAGATACAGGCAACCGCGGAGCACGCCGCTTTCGACGACGATCAGATGGCCGCGCTGATCGAGCTGGCGCGTGCCGGCATCGCGCGCCTCATCGAAATTCAGAAAAAGGTGGCGCCGATTTGATCCGCCTGCGCTGCGCTACCGGCAACCCCGGCAAGCTGCGCGAATTCCGCCTGGCTGCCGGTCTGGCGGCGGTGGAGATCGAACTGCTCCCCGGGTTCAAAGAGCTCGAGCCCTGCGTGGAGGATGGCGCCACGTTCGAGGAAAACGCCGCCAAGAAGGCGCTTCATTACGGCCGCCATTCGCCCGGCCTGCTGTTCGCCGACGACTCCGGCCTGGAGGTCGATGCGCTCGATGGCGCGCCTGGCGTATACTCCGCGCGCTTTTCGCTCATGCACCCGCCGGTGGAAGGTCCTCCGCTGCCCGTCGATGAGGCCAATAATCGCCTGCTCCTGGAAAAACTGCGCGGCGTGGAGAATCGCAGCGCGCGCTTCGTGTGCGCCATCGCGCTGGCGGAAGATGGCGAATTGCGGGGCGTCTGGCGCGGCGTGGTGGAAGGCTCCATCATCGACCAGGCGCGCGGCGCGGGCGGCTTCGGATACGATCCGCTGTTCTATTGCCCGCAGGTAAAGTCCACCTTCGGCGAGGCTACCGGGGAACAGAAATTCGCGGTGAGCCATCGCGGCCAGGCACTGCGGAAAATGATCGCCGCTCTCGGACTCTAGATCGCGAGTCAGGGCGCGATTCAGCAGGAACAGGCCGGCGTTGCCTCAGTGCGGCGCAGCAGTTTGGCGATCGTTGTAAAGTCGATCTCTTCGGGTTTCCGGAAACGAATGCAGCTCTTGCCGATGTTCGCCGCGCCCAGCGTTGCGCGAAACTCGTTCACCACCGTGGGCTTCACATACAACGCGATGTACTGTTTCTGGCTGGCAAACGACAGCTCCAGCGACCCGTTGCGCTTATAGCCCGGCATACCGTATTCCATGCACTCTTCGTAACCGATGAGATGTTGGCGGCAGAGTGCCCGCAGCGTTTCGAAGGCCGCCCGCCGCTCCGCAGGGATTTCCTCCAGATAAGTGGCAACGTCAGCAGCTTTACTCGTCATGGCAGCCTCGCGTCTATAAATAGTACGCCATAATTCCTCTATGTCCGTCTCCGCCGATTTTCTGCGCAGCCAGATCGACTACACCGCGTGGGCCAGCCTGCGCCTCCTCGACGCCGCCGGCGCGCTCACCGCAGAGGAGTTGAAGCACGATTTTCGCACGGCCGATGGCAGTATCCTCGGCACCCTGGCGCACATCTACGCCGGCGATCGCATCTGGCTCGCGCGCCTCTCCGGCGCACCGGTTCCCGAGTTCATCGCCGCCGGCGATCGCGACTTCGCCGTCTTACAAAGTGCCTGGCCGCCGCTGCTGGAGGAATGGAAAAAGTGGGCGGCCGGCCTGACCGGAGAACGAGTAATCGAGCCCTTTTCGTATGTCGACCTGCGCGGCCGGCACTGGACCCAACCCCTCTGGCAGCTCGTGCTGCACGTGGTAAATCACGGCACCCACCACCGCGGCCAGGTCGCCGGCTTTCTGCGCAGCTTGAGTCACACCCCGCCCCCCACCGACCTACATTACTACTACCGCTAGCAGTACTTCGACGTAAAACATTCCTTATTTTCGGTGACCTGAATTCCCTCTTCGGGTTTGAAGGGGCGGCTATTCACCAGATCGATTTGGCGACAGGGGAATCAACCACAATCTCCGCACCCATTGGCTTGTGGAGTCCGCGGATGTCGCCTGACGGGAGATTCCTGGCGGCTGTAAGTTTTGATAACAAATCCTTGTACATCCGCGATAACCGGGAGAAAGCGTGGAGCAAATGCGTCACGATGGATTCCTTGGCCGAGCCATCCTGGCCGGCAGATTCGTCGTGGATCCAGTTCGTCGGGCGTCGGGGCGAAAGTCGAGGGCTCTTTCGGATCAACCCAAGATGCGGACAACTGAAGCAGGTCGTCGATTTGACCACGCTTGAATTTGCAGGCGATGCGTGGTTCGGAATTACTCCCGATGGATCGCCAGCCGGCCTGGAGAGGGTTCCGGAGGAGATTTACGCGATCGACTGGCAACTGCGGCGTCGGATTCCGTAGCAGGCACCATGCCTGTACTGGCGTCTTGGGCTCCTAACTTAACTAATATCGATTGTTTCTCTGATGGTACGGATTATTGTCGTACGATTCGGCCTGCACTCGACTCAAACCTTTGCGGATCCATCGGTGGAGGTGACTCGGGCGGTAGAAGAACGATTGGCGGTCAGATCGGGCTGATCTGATAGGGCTGGTAATCGAAAGTGACAGTCTGCTCCGGAATCATGTTCCAACGGAGCAACGCCTGGGTCATGGCGTCGACCTGATCATCGTGGGGGCCGTTCGGGAACGCAGCGCACTCCTCGATGAAATCGTTCACCCATGGCATTAACAGGGGATGCGGTAAATAGATGTTGCCGGCCTCGATGAGAGGGCTTACGGCAGAAGCGCGCGCTATCTTGCCACCCTCCGGATTCACGGGGAGGATGCCGGGCAGTTCGCGGCTGAGCATTTGGATTACCGCTGATCCGTTGGCTTTGTCTTCGATGAGCTTGATCAGGGCGTGACGCCACTTCCCCGACATTTCCCTCACGGCCTTGACCGTGTTCGGGCAATCCATCCGAGCGCGGGTCTGATCAAGCAGCAAGAATGCGGAGCCCTTCCGCCCCCAGACTTGGCCCACAACATAGTCCGACGTCTCCAAGTCCTTGAATGCACAGTCCCAGGACTGGATGGCTTCATCGACAAACTGGATCGGATGTGCAATGACGGCCTGCTGTGTGCCATCCGGGAGCCGGACCATGACGGGAGGAAGGTTGGCCGCGGGCGGCTGCCAAAACTTGAACCAGTGCCGCTTCAGGAGTCCGCCCCCGGAGGGTGCGGGGCGTTGCTGAAGTTGGCCCGCGGCTGCATAGCTCCCGAGGCTGCGCTTCAGTGATTCCAGTTCGGCCGGACCGAAGCGCTCCGGCCAGAGCAACTCTCCGTGCCCGATGCGAGGATCGGTCCAGCCGATGGACGTCGCGCAACCCGGACGCTCGAACTCAGCAGGCAGGCTCAGGTGAACGAACCCGCCTTGCTCCAGCAGATGACCGCTCAGGTCCTGTTGGTGGCAGCGCTGCATCACCACAACCTTGGCCGCCGTCTTAGGGTCATTTACCCGGGTGGACATTACGATGTCCCACCAGTCAAGCGTCGCTTTACGGACTGCATCCGACTCGGCTTCCTGGACGTTGTGTGGATCGTCGCAGACTACCCGGTCACCGCCCTCTCCGGTGTCCGAGAGGCTCTCAAGCAAGGGAAGAAGTTAACCGACGAGGAAATGCGCGATTACCTGGAGACCCTCCAGGACAGGACAAGCTCGTAGATGTAAAGACTGCGCTGGCGGACGCTGACGATGAGCGCCGGGATTTGGTGCGCCGACTTGAGGAGGCTACACGCAAGGCGGACTTCGGGGCCGAGTTCATGCCTGAGTGTGGGGTCTATTGGAGACAGGGTAATCCCTACTGCCCGGTTTGTTGGGACGTAAGGAGAGATCCGGTTCGCTTGAGTGGTCCGGTGTGGCGAGAAGGCGTCAATGTCGCGGGCGGCAAATCGCCATACGCGTGTCCTATTTGCAAGGGCGACTACCCACTTCCTCGAAATCTTCCGGAGTCGGTTTCGAAACCGCGCTAGAACCTCCTTCCGAGAGTGATCGGGGACGACGGCGCGTCGTGCACCAGTATAGGATGCTGTCTTCAACGCCCCGTCGATTTCGTCGGGCCATTAACCAACGCGAAAGACGGCAACAGGGACGCGGAACGGATTCGCGAAGCTGAACACCTGAGCCCTCCCGGAGTCCGGCCGCAATCCCAGATAGGCCTTGAGGGGAACCGCAGGCGAGCGATTCGGGAAGAGGCGAAGCATTCGTGTGGAACGAAGTCTCCGTCGGCCCGCCAATCTACGCTCGCGTTAACCAACGCCGAGAGAGGCAATCAGAGACGCAGAGAATGGTGGCGAAACGGAGTGGAAGCGGTGCCGACTCGGCACGCCAAGCCGCTCCCCGCTACACATGAGAGACGGCCAGAGACGCAACTCCTTCAAGCGTTTAGGGAGATTCGAGCGGGGCAGCCGTTAACCACCGGGCCGGCAAATCGTGCGACAAAAAGTATTGGTTCCTCAGGTAGGATTCGAACCTACGACCCTTCGGCTAACAGCTAAAATGCAAGTACTTGCAGGGTTACTCGGAACTGCTCTGACTCTCTTAACTGTTTGTCTCAGCCCCAGGCGACAAGCCCAGTCGATCACTTGGGAGCGATGCCGTGATCGTAGCTCAATATCACCTGGGCCGAGATGCTTGTGATAAGGTGATCCAGCATGGAAACTACTGTGGAGGGATGTCTTTCTTCGTGGATTGGGTGTTCCAGCACAACTCGGCACCTCACGCTCCCACGGCAACTTCCAAAAGCATCGAGAAGGACTTTGATGTGGTGCGGGAGCATAAGGATTCCTGGAGGACGACGCGGGGCCAATGCCTCCATCGATAGCAGTCTTCCGCGAAAACAGTTCCGGTTTCCGGTCGTCCCGATCCTGTTCGTGATGCTGGCCGTTGGTCTGTCTTTCGCACAGACGAATACGGCCGAGGTAAACGGCCGCATCACTGACCCCGCGGGTGACGCAATGCCCGGTGCCACAGTGGTCGCAACCAACGCCGCCACTGCCCTGTCTGTGACCGGAATATCCGCTCCCAATGGCCAATTCAGGCTGTCTAACCTACCGCCGGGTACCTACGATGTTACAGTCAGCGCACCTGCCTTCAGGCTGGCGATGCAGCGGGATGTGCTGCTTCATGCCGGACAGAAAGTCGAGCTCACTTTTTCCATGGTACTCGGCAAGCAATCGGACATGCTGGTCGTCGAAGAGTCCCCGGGCATCTTACAGACGGAGTCCGCGCAGGTGCAGGACGTAATCGACACAACGCAGGTCAACGCGCTTCCGGTAAAAGACCGGGAGGTTCTCGAACTCGCCTTGCTAGGCGTAGGCGTGGTTAATCCGCCCGGTGGAACGCGCGGTGACGCTCTCCAGCAGACGGGCCAACTCATCAATATTTTAGGCCAACGCACTGGGCACAACCTTTTTATGGTCGACGGCGTGAGCGTCACCGATGAGTATTTCAATAATGTGGTGTTGAACCCGCCTCCGGATGCGATTCGCGAATTCAATATTGAGAAGACCGACTATGACGCCGAGTTCGGGGGCAAATCCGGCGGTGTGATCAACGTGGTCACTCAATCCGGCACCAACACCTTCCATGGGCTCGCGTACGATTATCTCCGCAACAATGTGTTCGACGCGCGCAATTTCTTCGCCCCCCCGGGCCGGCCGACGCCATTTCGGGAAAACCAGTTCGGTGGTGCATTGGGCGGACCGGTTCGGAAGAACCAGACATTCTTCTTCTTGAATTATGGCGACCAGAGAATCCGCGATTCCGTGGCCCAACTTTTCAGTGTTCCCACCTCCGGCGAACGGGCCGGAATGTTTTCCACTGTTATCACGAATCCAGCCACGCAGGTACCTTTTCCCGGAAACATGATCAACCTGCCGCTCAATCCCGTCGCAGCGGCGATATTAGCGAAGGTGCCGTTACCTAGCCTGGCGGGCACCGCGAATAACCTCCTCGCCATCGAACCGAAGACTGTCGACAACGGCGAGTACGACGCGCGAATCGATCATCGGTTCTCTGCCAACGATTCCAGTTACGCGAGGTTTTCGCTGTTCAATGCCAATGAATTCGACCCCTTCGGGTCGAGCGTGCTCAATGAAGCATTGTTGCCGGGTTTTGGCCGCACTCTGAGAACGCACTCCACGAACGCTTCCGCAGGCGAAATTCATGTATTCTCTTGCAGCAAGCAGAACGAACTTCGCTTCGGTTACCTGCGTGTCTCAGGAGGGCAGGGCGATCCTAACGCAGGCAATCCTTTTGCGGCGCAATACGGCTTGCTAGGCACGACTGGCGATCCGTCCGCTAAGGGATATCCGCAGATCTCCCTTAGCAACGCGTTCACGACCCTGGGATCGGCCACAGGCTTCAGCAGCCGAATTGACCGCGACTTCGAATTATTCGACAACGTTTCTATTCAGCATGGCGCACACGCCGTCAAGTTGGGCGTGTACTTTTTCCATCTCAATTTCTCTCCTTCCTTTCCCAACGATGCGCGCGGCGTCTACACCTTTAACGGCCAGTACAGCGGGAATCCGCTGGCGGATTTTCTGCTGGGAGATCCCTCCGTGGCGCAGGCGGGAATCGGTGAAGGAGCCGAAACCGCGCACACCAATTGGGCACACTTCTATGTGGAGGACACGTGGAAAGCCAGGCCCGGATTAACGGTGGATTTCGGCCTGCGCTACGAGTACAACGAAAACCTCTTCGCTTCCTCCAACCAGACTTCGGACATCGACTTGCTTGCGCCTGGCGGACCCGCATTCGTGGTTGCCGGAAATCCATCCGCCCTTTCGCCCACTGCCGCGGCGGTGGCCGCGTTAAGTCCCATTCCCGTGGTTTCCGCGGCAAGCCAGGGGTGGAACAACAGCCTGCTAACGCCAAAGCGTGTCCGGTTCTCACCCCGTGTCGGGATCGCGTGGCAACTTCCGGATTCCCAGCAGACGGTCCTTCGCGCTGGCTTCGGCATTTACACCAACCAGGCCGCATACAGCGTCCTCCAGAACCTCGCTGAAAACATGCCGTTCTTTCTCCTCAAGACCGTTGCGAACGGCGCAACGCCGGAGTATACGACGCAGGACATCCTGAGCTTCAACCCGACTGGCGTGATAGGCGCCAACGGCGTGAGCCACAACTTCGCAATCGAGTACAACGAAGTCTGGAACGCAGCGCTGCAACAGCGTCTGGCCGCGAACAGTTCAATCGAGGTCGACTATATCGGCTCGCGGACGATACACGCGGACAGCGCTACGGTGCAAAATGTCCCTTCTGTCTACGGCGGCGTGCGGCCCTATCCACAGCTTGCGGCTTTCAGTTCCATTCGATGGGATGGATGGGCAACTTTCCAAGCGCTGGACCTGCGCTATTCGTACCGTTTCAGCCGTGGATTGTCCTTTGACGCGAGCTACACGTGGTCCAAATCAATCGATGACGCGTCGGACGCCGGAATAACCAATGCCGAATACAACCTACCGCAAGATCCGTTCGCGATGCCGCTCGAAAAGGGGCTATCGAGCTTCGATCACCGGCAGCGCGTAACGCTCGACGCTGTTTATGACCTACCATTCGGAAGACATAGTTCCGGCCTCATGCGCGGCCTTACCGGAGGGTGGCGCGGTTCGACCATCTTCTTAGTCCAGAGTGGCTCGCCGTTTACTGTAAACCTCTCTTCGGCGGCGGCTCAGAACGTGTCGCCGATTGGCTTGGTGAACGGCTCGAACCTGGAACGTCCGAATTTGATTGCGAACCCTGACAACGCCCCCCGGAGTCCGAACGAGTGGTTCAATATCGCCGCTTTCGCCATTCCACTCGCCGGCACGTATGGGACTGCCGGTCGCAACATCGTTACCGGCCCCGGTCTGGTCAACCTCGATATGTCGCTTCAGAAAGAACTGGCGATCGGCGAACACTTGCACTTACAGCTCCGGATGGATGTCTACAATACTTTGAACCATCCGAATTTCAATCTTCCCGGCAGAATTTACGGTGCGTCGAATTTCGGGGTGGTCACCAGCGCCGCCGATCCGCGCGAATTGCAGTTTGCCGTTAAACTGCTGTTTTAGATTCCATTTCAGAATGGGTGGTTTTCGCTTTCGTTCCATCTGCGGCTACTTGCCGAGCAGGACATCGATAATGCTCTCTCGATTCCCGGGCAGCCCCGCATCGAAACGCTCGGTGAAGTGAAAGTGAGCTGACCAATCCATCAGGCGCGCGGTCGCCGCCGACATTGTAGGGGAAACGTCGACCGCACGCAGAGTCTCGCACACTTCCTCCATCTCGCGCGCTCTGCGCTCCCCATGAACGGCCACCCGCCGAATCATATAGTCCGCCATCTTCGCCCAATCGATTCCTGGAAACGATTCAGCCAGCGACGCGAACACTTTCTCTTCGGCCGCATATGCTTGTGCCCCCAACATGCATTCCACAAGCAGCGCTTCCATGCCTTTGATCACAATGCTCCGCAGCATCTTGGTTGCGGCCGCCGCCCCCACCTGAAGCGACGCCAGTTCAAGCTGCATTCCGTAAGGTGTCATCAGGTCCCGGAAATCCGGTGCCGCGGCGCCGCCCAGCAAGATCGGAACGCGATGGCCATGGGGCGGCACCGACGCCATGATCGCCCCCTCGACGAAGCGCGCACCGCGACCGATGACAACAGTTTCGAGCTTTCTCTTTACTTGCGGAGAAACGGAGTTCAGATCGGCATAAAGATGGGCGGGACCAAGGTTCGGAGCAAACTGACATACGGCAGTCTCGGCAACGTCCGCGGTGACGGTTGATATCAGAATGCGGCTTCGCTCTGTAAGCTGCTCCCGCGTTTCCACGAGTTCCACGCCGGCCGCACGCGCCCGGTTGCAAATCACTTCTCCGCGGGCCGCCGTCGCGGTGTGAATATCGAAAGCGCAAATCGCATCGACGCCAGATTCGGCCAGCCCCTTAGCGATAAGAGATCCGGCCTCGCCAAAACCTACGAATCCAATTCTCGGAGACTCCATGTGGCATCAATCTACCAAAACGGTTGTTTCGCGGCGATATGGGGCTGCTATCAAAAGACCGTTCATAGAATATTGAAAGCCGTTGGGGCAGGTCCGAGGGGGAGCAGCTAGAGGCGACAGATCAAGAGCTCGCGCTCGTAAAGGATTTCCGGCGGCAGCCGATCGTGCAGATCGATGATCAGTTCTTCGTGGCCGACAACCTCGGTGCGCCACGCGGCGCGATCGAAGGCCTGTAGCTCGTCGAAGCTTTCGCGCTGGAAATCGAGGCCGGCCCACTCGATATCGCCGAAGCGTGGCATCCAGCCGATGGGAGTTTCGGTGGCTGTGGCGCGCCCACGTGCGCGATCGACGATCCACTTCAAGACTCGCATGTTCTCCCGGAACCCCGGCCAAATGAAATTACCTTGTGGGTCCTTGCGGAACCAGTTGACATGGAAGATAGGCGGCGTTTGCGTCAACAGGCGCTGCAGTTTCAGCCAGTGGCGGAAATAATCGCCCATGTGATATCCGCAGAAGGGGAGCATCGCCATGGGATCGCGACGGACCTTGCCGACCGCGCCAGCGGCTGCGGCGGTAGTCTCCGAACCCATTGTCGCGCCGGTGTAGACGCCGGCACTCCAGTTGAAGGCCTGATAAACCAACGGCATGGTAGTCGCGCGGCGCCCGCCGAAAATGATAGCGCTGAGTGGGACGCCGTCGGGCGCCTCCCAATCGGCATCGATGGTGGGGCACTGAGAAGCGGGCGCGGTGAAACGGGAATTCGGATGCGCCGCCTTGGCGCCGGTTTCCCTGGCGATCGCGGGAGTCCACTTTCTCCCCTGCCAGTCGAGGCATTCGGTCGGCGGCTCGTCGGTCATGCCCTCCCACCAGACGCCGCCCCCGGGTGTAAGCGCCACGTTGGTGAAAATGGTGTTGCGAGCCAGAGCAGCCATCGCGTTGGGGTTGTTCTTGAGGCAGGTTCCCGGCGCTACACCAAAGAAGCCGGCTTCAGGATTTATGGCGCGCAGACGGCCATTGCCATCGGGCTTGATCCAGGCAATGTCGTCGCCGACGGTCCAAACTTTCCAACCAGGAAAACCGTCTGGGGGCACAAGCATCGAGAAGTTGGTTTTGCCGCAGGCGCTAGGGAATGCCGCAGCGATGTAGGTCTTCTCGCCTTTCGGGTCTTCGACGCCGAGAATGAGCATGTGCTCGGCGAGCCAACTCTCGTCGCGAGCGATATTAGAGGCGATGCGAAGTGCGAAGCACTTCTTTCCGAGCAGCGCATTCCCGCCATATCCGGAGCCGTACGACCATATCTCGCGGCTTTCCGGGAAATGGACGATGTACTTCTCTTTATTGCAGGGCCATGGCACGTCCCGTTCCCCCGGCGACAGAGGAGCACCCACCGAGTGCATGCACGGCACTACGCGCTTCACGTTACGGTCGATTTCCTGAAAGACGGGCAGTCCGATCCGCGCCATGATACGCATGCTGACCACCACGTACGGCGAGTCGGTGAGTTGCACTCCGATCTGCGACATGGGCGAGCCCACGGGGCCCATGCTGAAGGGTAAAACATACATGGTGCGGCCACGCATCGATCCGCGGAAGAGAGTCTTCAGCTTGCGCCGCATATCAATGGGATCCACCCAGTTGTTCGTGGGGCCAGCACCATCCTTAGACAATGAACAGATGAAAGTGCGGTCTTCGACCCGTGCGACATCGGAGGCATCGGAACGCGCGTAATAGCATCCGGGCCAGAGGTCCGGATTGAGCCTGGTGAAAGTACCGCCGGCAACCAGGAGGGCGCAGAGCGCATCGTTTTCGGACTGCGATCCGTCCACCCAATGGGTGGCGGCCGGTTCGGTGAGACGGGCCATTTTTTCGACCCAGTTTCTGAGATGTTGATTGGAGGCGATAGCGGGGGATGGGATCATGACCAGAGACTCGTCGAAAATTATGGAAGCGTGGCGGTTACTGTCGTTACCTTGGTTGTGTCACAACATCGACCAATGCAGGTTCGCCGCGGTCGACAACTTCGGCTGCCTTCCTCAGCGCCGGACCGAGATCCTTCGGAGCCACGATAGGCCCCACCCCGTAGATTCCCAGACTCCGCGCCAGGGCCGCGTAATCGATGTTAGGTTCGGACAGCAAGGTGCCAGTTCCGGCGCTGGCGATTCCTCGCTGGCGGCGATTCGCCATCCGTTGCACATGCATCACCTCGGAGTGGTAGGCCCGATTGTTGTGCATGACCGACAGCAGCGGGATGCGGTGATGGGCCGCGGTCCAAAGGATGCCTGGACTGTACATCAGGTCACCGTCGGTTTGCAGACTGACGCAAAACCGCCCATGCCGGCGGTGGGCGAGAGCCCCTCCCACCGATGCTGGCGCCATGAAACCGATGCCGCCGGCGCCGCCGAACCCCGGCCCATTCGGACTTAGTCCCATGGTTTGATAAGCGCGGTCGACGTTCCAGAGGCGCGAGGCTTGTCCGCCGACGAGCGCCCAGTCCCGGTTGCGAATCACCTCCCAGACTTCGGCCGAAAGGCGGGCAGTGCTGACAGGGTTGCCGTCCCAGGCATAGGTGGCCGCCCTGCGCGCCTCGCCGAGTGTCTGATCGTGGATCCGCGACAGGGCCTGTGCGCGCTGTTCGAGAGCGGCGTGGCGGCTCGGCGTGAATAGCCGCCTGCAAGCTTCGATCAAGTACGGAAGACTAGCTTCGGCGTCGGCTACGATATCGAAGTCAAGTTCGGTATACCGCTGCAGCGTCTGCTGGTTCGCCTTGGTGTTCAGTTCCTGGGTCGAAATGCGGATCAGTTTGGCGCCGGGTTTGATGAGAGAGCGGTAAGAACGCTCCGCCTGGTCACGATAACTGTGGACGGCGCCCCAGAAGTCGGGGACTTCCAGGCCGAGGATCACGTCGGCGCTACCGATGTGTTTGTTAGCGGGTTGGCACAACGGGTGCTGGTTCGGAAATTTGCCCGAGACTACGGGCGCCTGGATGGTCTCCGCTAGCTCAATTAAGAACTGCATTCCGGCTGGAGTCCGTGCCATCCTCTCCGCCAGGATTACGGGATGTGAGGCCGCGACCAGCAGTTGCGCGACTTCCGCGAGCGCCTTCGGGTCCGCGGTAGGAGGCGAAGCGGCCGTGAGTCTGGGGATGCGCAAGTCTGTCAAGCCCGCGGGCTTTTCCTGCAGTTCGCTGTCTGCCACAAGAACGACTCGTCCCATCGGCGGAGTAGTAGACAACCGGTACGCGCGAATGGCAGATTCCGCGAAGTGGCCCAGCGAGACCGGCAGGTCGTCCCATTTGGTGAAGTCGCGAACCAGGGCAGCCACGTCCTGCGCGCTGTGATTCCAGTCCCCGCCCGGTCGCCGTGCTTCGGCGTCGAGGGTGTTCCCGGCAAGAATGAAAATCGGGATGCGTCCCGCGAAGGCGTTGTAGATCGCCATGGAAGCGTGTTGCAGTCCGACATTCGTATGGACCATCGCGGCCATCGGCCGGCCTTCGACTCTGGCGTACCCGTCAGCCAGCGCCACAGCGGCCTCCTCATGGCAGCAGGTGAGCAATTGCGGTTTGGAGTTGCCGCCGAAGTTGAGAATCGATTCATGCAGCGCGCGGAAGCTCGATCCGGGATTTGCCGCGACATACTCCAGTCCCAGGGCCTGAAGTATCGAGACCATGAAGTCCGAGCCCGGCCGTTGCACCGTCATGGTTTCAGATGGCGCGGGCCGGGATGACTCCGCACCCGTCTGATTGCCGAGCGCCACTGAAGCCGAAACGGCGGAGTGCAGGAAAACGCGCCGGCCGTAATGTCGCTTTGAGTGCACGCTTAGAATGTAAACCGGAGCGCGAACTGCGTCTGCCGCGACGTAGTGGTGGTATATATGATCGACCCTGCCGTCGGGTTCGGTGCGCCCGCGGATGTAAGCGGGCTGTTATTCGGCAGTCCCAGGTTCGTGTGGTTCAGCACGTTAAATACTTCATACCGGAATGTGAGTTGTTTGTTTTCCCAGATCGCGAATGTCTTTTCGAGCGACAGATCCACGTCTGCGACGCCTGGTCCGATGAGCGTATTTCTTCCGAGATTTCCATAGGTGCCGGCTGCCGGCAGGGAAAAGCCGCAGGGGTCATAGAAGCGGCTGGCGGTGCGCAAGGGCTGGCCGGCGGGTATTCCGGTGCAGCCGGCAGTCACTCCATGTGTAGGGTTTTGGCTGGCCCCTGGGTTCAAATTAGGACGCTCCGCTAGAACCGCGGCAGAACTGCGGGAGACAGCGGCGGCCAGCACGGCGGTGAAAGGCTCCCCCGATGTAAAGGTCCCGATTCCATGGAGAATCCAGTCATTCGCCAGCGCTCCTCCGAGTTTCGAGTGGACTTTCCAGGGCTCGTGATAACTGAAACTGAATCCCACGGCGTTGGATTGGTTCATATCGGAGAGGCTCCAGTCGAGATTCCGGTCCCAGGGGTCCATGATTGCCGACGGAGAACGGAGGCTGTCGCCGGTGTTGGTGCCGGACGCGTTGTCCATGGCTTTGGAGAAGGTATAAAACACTTGCCCCTCAAATCCGTTGGCAAATTGCCGGTGCAGAGAAACGGCCAGCGAGTTGTAGTCGGAGTTGCCATTCGTCTGGTAATAGCGGATGCCATTCCAGGCAGGGTTCTGACGTGGCGCACCGGCGGGATAGTACAACTGGCCGTTCGAAAGAGTAGTCGGGATTGGAGTGTCCGCATCTTCCTGCGTTTCGAGATGCTCACTCTTGTTCCCTGAATACGCCACCTGAAAGACCGTGCTGTGGAAGAGTTCCTGTTGTATTGAGAAATTGTATTGATAAGTGGTGGGTGTCTTGTCCACCGGTGCCATGATTGCGAGCTGAATGGTGCCGGGCGCGCTGAGCGCCTGGGCTCCATTCGGAAACGGCGGGTTGCTGAGAGTTGTAAGAGCGAAGAAAGGCGGGGTTCGGGTTTCTCCCCAATACAGCCAGGGGAGGATCTGATTCTGATAAATCCCGCCACCGGCTCGAATCACGGTCTTCCCGCTTTCATTCAGGCGCCACGCCAGGCCTACTCGGGGCTCGAAGTCCAGTTTGTCGATGCTGAGGAAGGTCTTCGAGGCCTGCATGCTGGTCGCGGAAAGCGACGGCAATATCGAGGAGCGGCCATTGACTTCAGTTGGGTCGGTTGGGGCTTCCCACCGGAGACCGAGATTCAGTGTAAGCCGGGAACTTATTTTGTAATCATCCTGGATATACACGCCGAATAACGTCTGGCGCAGGCCCCAGTTGGGCGTAACGCCAACCGGGTAGGTGGATTGGAGAGTGGATGGGTTCCCTTGGAGGAACGTAGTAAGCGAAGTGAAAGTGTACTCGCCGGTGGCAAAACCGGAATTGGTGTAATTGTCCTGGATCCGCTCCGCGTTAATACCTGCTTTTATAGTGTGCGCCCCATGAATGTAGGTAAGATTATCGAAGCCTTGAAACACATTATAGGCAAAGTAACTCGCGGCATTCCCATTGTTCCCAGTGGGCGTGATCACGGGCGCAGCGGCGGAGGACGTGCCGCCGAATTGAATGGTTCCGAAGGGTTGCCCGGGAATAAAAGACAGTTGCTGGGCGGCGCTGGTGCTGAATAGCGTGTCGTAGTTGCTCAAGGAGCGGTTAAATGCCGCACCGGCATTATTTACGAGCGCCGGCCCGAACACCGAAATCAACTGGGCCGTCGAATAAAGCCTTTGAGGTGACGTAGTGCTTTGGTACTCTCCTGGCAGGAGCAAGGGAGAGCTGACATCGTCGCGATCGAACGAAACGCGCGCCAAAAGCGAGTTGGTTGAGCTGAACTGCTGGTCGACGCGGGTCACTATGTTATCTTCCGCTGTGGTCGCGACCGGAGCGGAGATATATTGCCCTGTTCCGTTTCCATAAATAGCTCCGTTGGGAAGCGGGTAAAAATTGAGAAAAGGCACGACCGAAGGGTTTACGGCGACGTTCCCGGTCGGCAGAATTCCCTGGTGCGCATCTGCAGTGGGTACATATGCGATCAAGGTGTTGGCTAGGCCTTGGCGAAGGCCCTCATAAGACACGAAAAAGAAGGTCTTGTCCTTGCGGATGGGGCCGCCTAGAACGCCTCCAAACTGATTGCGCCGGAAAGGGGGTGGCGCGTGGCCGACATCGAAGAAGTTTCGGGCGTCCAGGTCGTTGTTTCGAAGGTATTCGAAGAGAGTACCGTGATAATTATTTGTACCGGAGCGGGTCACAGCCGAAATGACCGATCCGCTCGAGTGGCCGTATTCGGCGTCGAAGGAACTTGTAAAGACTTTGAATTCCATGATCGCGTCGACCCCGAGAATGGTTCCGGACGCGCCCCCCGGTGTCCCATTCGTCTGATCGTTGATGTCGGTCCCATCCAGCAGAACGCTGTTGGTGCCATTTCGCTGGCCTCCCACGCTGATCCGTTCGGCCGTGCCGGAATTGAATGGGACCCCCTTCGAAATGTTGCCTGGCTCGAAATGCGCGACGTCCGGCTGCAGCAACGCAAGCTGGTCCCAACTGCGACCGTTCAACGGAAGAGCGCGGATAGTCTTGTCACTCACCAGAGAGCCGAGACTCGCACTGGTAGCCTCCACCAGAGGGGCATCCCCCTGCACTTCCACCGTCTGATTCAATCCGCCGACCGACAGCGTGAGATCCACCACCGCCTCACGGCCCACGGTCAGAACGATCCCGTCCCGCACTTGCGTGTGGAAACCATCCCGTGATGCGGTTACGCTGTAGCCACCCAGGATTAAGGAAGGCACGGTGTAGCGCCCGTCTGCATCGGTGACTACCTTGCGGGCGATGCCCGTCTCCTGATTGACGACGGTAATGACAGAGTTCGGCATGACGGCTCCGCCGGTGTCGCGGACGGTGCCTGAGATGGTCGCGGTAGCTTGACCGAAGACGCATTGGGCCGCAAAGAACGAGCCCACAAACAATACGAAATACACAACGCGGTGTTTACCCATGTTTCACTCTCTCCCTGAATGCGCGCGGCCATCCTCGCCTGCGACGCGGAACGACTTTTTTGCGAGGATACACCCACGGCGGGACCGGGTCTAATACATTGTGATCTGGATGGTGATAATGAGTGCGTATCACCGCTGGCTCCAGCCGCCCGAGGAGATGAATGAGGGCTTACTCTTGTGCCGGCCCTCACTTATGCCAAAATAAAGCGCCGTATTTCTTAGGCATTTCAAACCTTCCCGGCGCGACCCGATCGACAGACAACGGACTCATGAAGCAGAAGCCGCGCTTCCACATAGGCGCCCGATTATTGACCAGCTAAGTTCGGGTCCATGTTATGATGAGGCACACCGGTGGGGAAACGATGGAACTCCGTCATCTTAGGTATTTTGTAGCGGTAGCCGAGACACTTCACTTTCGCCGTGCGGCTGAAGTGCTACACATAGCCCAGCCTGCCCTAAGCCAGCAAATCAGGCAATTAGAGGAAGAGATCGGGGCGGCGCTGTTCGAACGGAGCCACCATAAGGTCAGCCTTACTCAAGCCGGCAAGGCATTCTGCGCCAAGGCGCAGGGTATTCTTAAGGACGCCAAGGAGGCGGTCAACGAAGCCCGCGCGGTAGCGATGGGCAACGCCGGTACTATTGTGATCGGGTTCGTCAGTTCGGCCGCGATTCGCATTCTCCCGGACGTCTTAGGAAACTTTAGAGAGCAGATGCCGCGCGTGGAAGTCGAATTGAGAGAATTAAGCCCGAGTGAACAAATCGATTGCCTCCATCGCAGCACCATCGATCTCGGCTTTCTGCACGCCACCCTGACCGACCCCGCATTTGAATCGCTGGTGCTGGCACAGGAGCGCTTGATTATTGCGCTCCCGAAGGACAGTAAGTACGCCAAGCGTTCCACAGTAGACCTGAAGGATCTTCGCGGCGAACCGGCGATCATGCCTGCGCGCCACAGTACACCGGGCTATTTCGAGCGGGCGCAAGCTGCATATGAGGCGGCGGGTATTCACGCAGAACGCGTGCATCACACCCGCTTGATCCAGACAGGGCTTTTGCTGGTCGGCGCTGGATTGGGTGTCTCGCTAGTTCCGGAATCCTTTCGAACCATGCGGGTGAATGGCGTGGCCTACCGCCGTCTCACCATGGACCCACCGCCTATCGAATTGCTGGGAGCTTGGCGGCGCGATAACCCCTCGCCGCTGCTCGCGCGCATGGTGGTTCACCTAAGAAACCTCTAAGCGGTCCGCGCCGGTCTATAGAACGTGGATCATTTTCCAATATACCTCCGACAGTCCCAAGGTTATCAGTACGAAGACGGCGTAACCGTTGGCCAAGCGTAGCATTTGGCCGTTCGTAAACGCTCTGTCGTCGGTAAGCCCAACAGACATAGCCACCCAGAAGTTCTGATACAACATCCAGAATGGCACCGATGCCAGTAATAGAGATGCCATGGCCACCAGGGGGGGAATGCCCGCGCGGCTGGTGATATCGACTAATGCCTGAAACAAGACGGCGATCGCAATGAAGCTGGAGGGATCAATAAAGCGAAACGCGAACATACCAAGGGCAAGCACAAAAATTAAGAGGAGCGGAGCGCCCAGAAGGACACCTACTCTGGGAAGTACAAGCCCCGTAAGCCAATCGGTGATCTTATAGTCGCCGAGAACATTGGCGAGGCTGAAGATACCGCCGAGAAAGAGAAGGAGTTGCCATGACACTCCGGCAGCCAGGTCGCCGTCTTCGACAATCCCGAAGATGGCAAATACCGGGAGCGCTAACATGCCGACCAGAAACGCCGGCAAGTGCAGCGGCCTTGTGATCCAGAAGGCTATCGACAGAGTTACTACGACTGCGGTGACCAGTTCGGAGCGGCTGAATGCGCCTATGGCGCGCAATCGCTGTCTGGCAAAGGAGGATGGCGCGTTGATGGGCCGCTCGGGCCGCAAAATCAACTGATTACCAAAAAGTATCAAGCCGCAGAGCAGAAGCGTGGGCACAGTGGTCACCCGGGCATATCCCCACCAGGTCAGATTAATATGTTTGGCCGCGAATGAGTTCGCAACCACCGGACCGGCCAGCGATCCGTAGAGGAAGGCGATGCCCGGCACGACCGCCATTTCCACAGTAGTTAGGAGGATCAGTGCCGCACCGCGGCTGCGCGGAGCTAGCCCGAGCGACTGCACCAGAGCCCAGGCGATCGGGGCCATGATTGCCGTCCGCACCGTCATGGATGGTATCCCGAGGGTCAACAGCACACCAATTAGGAAGAACGCCGACAGGATTCCCATGTACGTTCCGGGAAAGATCGCCAGAATATAGTAGGAAATGCGTTCTGCAAGCCCCGTCTTAGTCATGGCGAATCCGTAGAACAGCACCGCCAATAACGTCCAGAACGCAGGATCGGCAAATCCGCTGAGGGCACGCGGTACTGGAATGCGCGCCATAATCATCAAACCCATCATTAGAATGGACGTGATGGCGGGATTGATAGCGCGGGTCGCCCAAAGGATCACGCTTGCCGCGAGGATCGCCAGAACGAATTGAGCCAGCCTGGATATTGCGGCTGGCTGCGGAGCCAGAGCAATAAGAAGACCGGCACCAAGCGCGCCCAGAAGTCCGGAGAGGCGCAGAGACGAAGGACCTCCGGCGCCTCTGAGGGCGATAGGTCGTGGCATGTCCCGGGTGGCCGGCACGTTAGAAATTCAGCCTCAGCGCGAACTGGAGCTGCCGCGCACTGGTGACCGTATAAGTGACCACTCCGGCAGAAGCATTGGGGGCACCCGATGACGCTACCGCCGTAGGATTCGGCAAGCCAAAGTTTGCGTGATTCAGAACGTTGAACATCTCCGCGCGAAACGTGACGCGCATCCGCTCGCGGACGGCAAAGGTTTTTTCGAGCGCCACATTCGTGTTCTCGATTCCCGGGCCAATGATGGTGTCCCGGCCGAGGTTTCCGTAAGTGCCGACGGGGGACAAGGCAAAGGCGCAAGGGTTGTACCAGAGAGTGGGCGTGCCGAGCGCCTCATTCGCCGGGATCCCGGTACAGCCAGCGCCGGTGGTGCCGTGGGTTGGGTTAGGGCTAAAGCCGGGGAGCAGGTTTGGCCGGTCAGCTAGAACGCCGGACCCATCCTTGGAGTTCGACGCCGCATCGCGCGCCGTCAGCGGCATTCCGGTCTGAAGTGTGAGGATACCATCCAGACGCCAGTTGTTGACGATACCTCCGAGAACTCTGGAGGATGCCTTGAAGGGCAGGCCATAGGTGAAGTTTGCGCCCAGGGAGTGCGCTACGTTGAATTCAGCCAGTCCGTAATCAAGACGAGCATCATCAGGATTCTGAGGGGCTGTGGCCGAACGGGCGCTCTCCACCGATCCGGAATTTGAGGCTATGTCCATCGCCTTTGAGAAGGTGTAGAAAAGTTGGTACTCAATTCCGGTGCCGCTACGCCGCCGCAACAGGATTGAACCGGAGTTGTAGTTGGAGTTTCCCACGTCCTGCCATTCCCGAATGCTCGAGAACGCCGGATTGATTCGCGTTGTGTCGCCCGTTGGAAAGTATTCCTGGCCATTCGGAAGATGCGAGGGAATATATCGATCCAACTCATTTTGAATGGTCATGTGGCGCCCCAAGTCGCCGGCGTAACTGATCTGGACCACGGTGTTTGCAAAAACCTGCTGCTGCAGAGACACATTGTACTGATCGACGGCCGGCGTTTTCATTACCGGCGCATTGATGGCCAGCGCGGTAGATGCCGCACCGCTCAGTAAGGAGGTGTATCCGTTGGGAAACGGAGGGTTACTGAGGCTCAGGGTGTTGTACACTCCGTTTCGCGTCTGGGCAAAATAAATGTAGGGGTAGATCTCATTGTGATAGATGCCCGCCCCGGCACGGAGCACCGTCTTTCCGCTGGAGTTCAGACGCCATGCCAAGCCGACACGGGGCTCGAAATTCTTCTTGCCAACGTCGAAAAAGTCCGGTGACTTCACCAAAGCGGGCGAAAGCGGCGTCGGGAGAATGTACGATTTCCCGTTCACTTCCGTTGGATTCGTGACCGTCTCCCATCGGAGTCCTAGATTCAGGGTCAGGTTTGGAGTGATGACATAGTCATCCTGCGCGTAAGCACCATAGAGGGTCTGGCGGAGACCGTCCTGGGCATCGCTCGGCACCAGAGCTTGTAGGGTCGAAGGCTTGGCCAGCATGAAATTTGCCAGGGAGCTGAAGGTGTATTGTCCTTCGCCTGCGGGGGCATTGGTGAAATTATCCCGCAGGCGCTGCACCGTGACGCCGGTTTTGAATGTGTGGTTTCCCTTGACCCAGGTGAGATCATCGTCGAATTCAAGATTTGTATAGCCGTACTTTTCCGGCAATCCGCCGGTTCCCAGCGCCGTGATCGGGCCGACGCCGACGGCTTGCAGTCCGCCTATAGAGAGCTCGCCCAAGGGCACGCCAGGAATGAAGCTCAGCGAATTCAGGGAGGCCGGTTCGGTCAGGGTAGCAAATGCCGCGGACGAGCGGGCGAAGGCCAAGCGCACATTGTCAAAGATGTTCGGCCGTACAATATAATTCGCCTGCACCGTGCCCGATTGGCGGGTGTCGGTGGTGTCGTTCACCTGGGACGGAAGGCTGAGCGGCGCCCACACGCCGTCATTGTCGTACGAGTACCGGGCGAATAGGCTGAGGCTATCGTTTACGCGGTGATCCACTCGTCCCATGACATTATCGTCATTGGTGATGGTATTGGGGGTGGATGCGAACTCCCCGGTATCCCCAAAATTGGTCAGATTGGGGAGCGGCCACAGTTGTAGATATGGCACGATATTGGGGCTAACGGCAACGTTTCCGGTGGAGAGTATCCCCTGCCGTGCGTTTGCCGAAGGCACAATTCCGATGTGCGTGGTTTCCTGGCCCTGTCGGACCCCTTCATAACCGACGAAGAAGAAGGTCTTGTCCCGCTTGATCGGCCCGCCGAGTACGCCGCCGAACTGATTTCGACGGAATGGGGGTGGGGCGGCGGTGACGTCGAAAAAATTTCGGGCGTCCAACACGCTGTTGCGAATGTACTCGAAGGCCGTGCCATGGAATGCATTGCTTCCGGAACGGGTAACGGCCGTTACGATTCCCCCGCTCGACCGGCCGTACTCAGCTTTGTAGGAATTGGTGTAGACCTGGAACTCCTGGATCGTATCGACTCCGAGATTCGTCCCGGAAGCTCCTCCCGGGGTGCTGTTCCCCTGGTCGCTAATGTTGGTTCCGTCGAGTAGAAAAGCGTTTGTGCCGGCGCGCAGGCCGCCTACGCTGAATCGCTGGCCGGTACCCACACGGAGCAGTGAATTCGTGGTCGTGCCGGGATTGAGCTGGGTGACTCCTGGCTGTAGGAGCGCCAACTGATCGAAACTCCTCCCGTTCAAGGGAAGCGACCGGATCTCGAGCCCGTCAACCAAGGTTCCCAGAGTTGCCGAGGTCGCATCTACCGGAGGCGCCGCAGCCGTCACGTCCACGGTCTGCGTGGTATTGCCAACGGCGAGGACGAAATCCATCAAGGAGTCCTGGCCCACGGCCAGATGCACATCAGCCGCCTTAACCTGGAATCCCGGTTTGCTGACGGTTAAGCGGTAGTCGCCCAGGCTGAGCGATGGGGCGGTGTAGTGCCCCGACTGATCCGAGAGCGCACTCCGGGTACTGCCCGTTTCTTGATTCAGGATCACTATGCTTGCGTCAGGCAAGACCGCGCCGCTAGTGTCCTTGATGGTTCCCGATATGGTTCCCGTATTCTGGGCCAACAGTGCTGGCGATACCAGACACAGCAACCAGCTAACATACCGCAACGTGGCGACATTCGTTTTCATGAAGCTTCCCCTCGGGCGAAAATACGCTTAGTTGATGCGCGTTTGGGCCGAGTTTATCCGGTTAGTCACTTATCGTCTAATATTTTGTTGGCGGTTCGGTGATAATGCAAAGATATTGCCGGTTCGGACGTGCGGATGGCGCATGAGCCTGGACATATAGGGCCGGAGCGCACACACACTTGTCCCATGATGCGGCACCGATGGTCGCTTCACGGTAGTTAAACGCGCTTCCGCTTTACCGTGTTACCAACGTGTTGATTCTTTTCGGTATATCTCCAACCGGAATAATGGCCACGGTCTTAATGGCGGAGATATCGATAGCCGAAATCGAATCTCCACCTGAATTCGAAACGTACACAGTCTTACTATCCGGCGTGAACGTCAACCACTCCGGCACCGCTCCAATTGGGGCGCGGCCCGCCAGGCGGAGCACCGGCAGCACCACATGCCCAAGCAATTTGAGGTCAGGGAGGGAATATGCAAAAACCGCATTATTCAAAGTACTGTTCACCCACAGCGTCTTGCCGTCGGGCGCTGTTCCAATTCCGTGGCAGGGCACCTGCAACCGCCCTTCGGCAGCGCCGAACTGCTCCGGGAGATCGGGAAGATGGATCCGTCCGACCTCCTTATGTGAGGCAAAATCCACAACCAGGAAACCGCTGAAATCTGAGATCTCGACAAACATCCGGTGCGTCGAGCCGTCGGCATTCGTCTCAAAAGCGATGGGCCGCGTCTCGTTCCCGACGTTGATTTCCCACTCTTTCTCATAGGTATCCAGATTGATGACCACGGCATTATGACCCACTGTCGACGTGGCGACCGCATATTTGCCGTCGGGGGTGACATAGACGTAGTGCAGGCGGAACTGCATCGGGATGCTTTTGATTTTCTCGAGCGTGGTCGCGTCCACTACATCCATCGCGCCAGGAGTTCTGGCAATCGCCACCAGGATGCGCTTGCCATCCTTGGTCACTGAGATATGGTCCGGACGGCCGCTGAGCGGCACCTGCTTGATGAGGTTCCCGCTCTTGCGGTCGATCACGTCGAGTACGGGCGCGGACTCGATGCTGACGTAGACTCTGGTTCCGTCCGCTGAGAAATCGACCGCCTGCGCCTGCTCGATATCAGGAATCACCTGGACCACTTTATTAGATTTGGCATCGATCACATCCATACTGTCACCCGCACTGTTGGTCACATAGATGTGGACCGACGCGGCCGCCACAGGCAAGGCCAAAAGGCCGGCATATACAAAGGGTCTCGTAAAGGAAAATCTCATTGCTGTGCTCCATTTGTGGGGATCGGCGCCGCTCCGAGTTTCAGAAGCAGGTCCACGGTGCTTTGATGCACCGAGTAGGGTCGAAGAAATCGATCGGTCAAGTGAGGCGGGATCAGATACTGGGCAATGTTGAGCGGTGTTTGGCCATACCGATTCTCCACATTCACCCTGGCCCCTTTTTCAACCAGAAACTGAATAATATCGTTCGCGCCAGTATAAGCTGCGCCGTGGAGCGCCGTATCGCCGATTTCGTTAGCGGCGTTGACATCGGCGCCGAGTTCGACGGCGAGTTTGACGGCTTGCAGCGCGAGTGTGTCGTCCGGCGTGCGCTCCTGGGAATAAGTGAGGCCTTCGGGCAAGCCGGCGGCGATAATAAGCGCGCTGGTCTTATCCTTCGTGGTCAGGGACGGATCGGCCCCGGCTTTCACCAGCATGCGCATGAGCGAAACGTCATAGCTCCCGGCGGCCAGCAGGTAGGGCGTAGCGCCCACCGGGCTCAATGCCATGATGTGGCGAGTGGCGGGAAATGCCGGGAATTTGGCGATGCGTGCATTCGGGTCGGCGCCGTGGTCGAGCAGGGCGGCTGCCAGTTGCAGCATATCGGGCCGGTAAAGATACGACATCATGGGCTGATCCCCGACGCCGCAGATTCGCGCCAGCCCCTTGGCGATGGCAAAATCGAGGGCCGTGACGCCGAAGCTGTTGGCCGACTTCACGTCGGCCCCGTGCTCCAGGAGGAAGAGCGCCAGTGCCTCATGATTGCTGGCCGCAGCCACCACCAGAGTATTGCCATCCAGCGCGGTGGCATCGTTCACGTCGGCGCCAGCCGTCAGCAGCAGCTTGACCGATTCGAGATTCCCTTGCTGCGCCGCGAACAGGAGCGGCGTAAATCCGCCCTTGGATTTCGCCCGCGAGTCGGCTCCGTGGTCGATCAGCGCTTTCGCGGCTTCCGGATGATTCTCGGCCACCGCCCACATGAGGGCTGTCTGCCCGCGGCGGCTCTCCCGGGCGTTGGCATCGGCGCCGTGATTGAGCAGCAGCTCCACTGTCTGGGCATTTCCGCTGCGGGCCGCTTCCATCAGCGGTGTTTCTCCTGAAGGTAGGGCGACACTCGCATCGGCGCCGGCGGTAAGTAGCTTCTCCGTCATGGAGGCGCTGCCGTTTTGACAGCTCTGCCAAAGCGGTGTGATGCCGTAATCGTTGGCCGCGTTCACGTCGGCGCCGGCGCGAATCAGCAAATCGGCATTTTCCAGATCGTTCCAGTGAGCCACCCACTGTAGCGCCGTAGAACCATCGGTGTCCCGCGTGTTCACGCCGACGTGCTGATTCAACAGTGCCCGCAATGCGGACGCATCGCGATCTTTTGCGGCGCGGAGCACGCGCAGATCGGTTTGCGGACCGCTGGCGAAGCAGCAAGTCGCACCCACGAGCATCCCGAAAACGCGAAGTCTGAGAAGCATGGCACTCCTATGCAAGCGAGAGGGGCTCGAGTTTTCCATCGACCGTGGTCAAGCGGTCCAACGGGACACCGATCAAGTCCAGCAGAGTTCCGTACAGCCGCGGCATGGAAGTATCCTTCGCGAAACGAATATGCCGGCCGCCCTTGATCTTGCCGGCTGCGCCGCCCGCCAAGAGCGCCGGTAGACTATCGTGGCGATGCATATTTCCGTCGCTCAGACCGCTGCCATACAGGATGGCAACATGATCCAGCAGCGTTCCGTTGCCCTCGCGGGTGGATTTCAGTTTGTTCAGGAAATAGGCGAAGGTGCTGATGTGATATTGGTTGATTTTGGCGACTTTGGCCATCTTATCCGGATCTCCGCCATGATGGGATAGTGGGTGGTGCGCCTCCGCAATCCCGATTTCGTTGTAGGACCGTACCGTCTGTTCGTGACCTTTCATAAAGGTCACCACCCGGGTCAGGTCGCATTGAAAAGCTAAAACCTGAAGATCGTACATCAATTCCGCGTGTGCTTTAAAGGTTGCGGGAATGCCTGCCGGTCTCTCCACTACCGGCAAATCGCGCGCGCTCTGTCGCTCCGCCACTTGAATACGGCGCTCTACATCGCGAATGGCATCCAGATACTCGTTCACCTTGGCCCCGTCCGCCGGGCCCACCTGTTTCAACAGGGTATTGGCGCTCTGCGACACGAAGTCAAGAATGCTGCGCTGCTGGCGAACGCGCGCGAGACGCTCCTTCGGATCGGTGCTGTTGCTGTCGCCAAACAGGTGTTCGAAAACCGCCCGCGGATGATTCTCCATCGGCAGCGGCTCGGTGGGAGTGCGCCAGGAGAGCGTATTGGTATATGCGCAGCTATAGCCAGGCTCGCATGCGCCCAATGTTTCGGTGGAATCCAGCGCCATCTCGAGCGAAGCCAGTTGAGTATGCGCAGCCAATTCGCGCGCCGCGATCTGGTCGAGGGATATGCCGTTGTGCAGGTCGGCGCCCTCCGTTTTGTTGGGATGTACGCCAGTCAGGTAAGTGGCGCTGGCACGCGCGTGATCACCGGCGCCTTCGCCTGGGAGTGCGAGAGCCTCCATATGAGAGAGCCCGCTCAACAGCACAATATCGCTGCGCCAATCCGCCAGCGGTTGCAGAATCGAAGGCAACGCAAAGGCTGCTCCTTCCGCGGCCGGCGTCCACTGATCCATCATGATACCGTTCGGTACATAGACGACTGAGAGGCGGGTGGGCGGGCTCGAAAGCGAACCGGAATCGGCTTTGAGCGCCGGAACCATGCTGTCCAGCAGTGGCAAGCTAAGCGCTACACCGCAGCCGCGCAGAAACGTGCGCCGGTCGAGATGTTTTTTCGTGACAATCATTTCTTGGCCCCCTCGGTGCCGTGGTTCAAACTGGCGGTTTTCAGGGGTAAGTCTCCGCCCCTGGTCATCCGCATCTGGAATGGCGCACTGCGAACGACGCCCAATATCAACGACGACCACCGGTAATTGTCCGGAACCGCGTCATGCACAATCTTGCGAATCGCCGGGGCATCGTAGTACTCGACGCCACGGCCGATGGCATACTCCAGCAGCTTTTCCGCGATGGTGGAAGCGAAACGGTCGGGGTGATCCAGCAGAAACGCCCGCAAGCCTGCCGGCCCCGCGAATTTCGAACCGTCGGGCAACGACGCCGAAGCATCGATCGGTGTAGTGCCTTCATGGGTTCTCCATTCACCGATCCCATTGAAATTCTCGAGCGCGAACCCTAGCGGATCCATCTGGGCATGGCAACTCGCGCAGACCGGGTTCTTGCGGTGCTCCTCCATTCGTTGCCGCATGGTTAGAACCTTGCCGTTTTCGGACGGATCTTCCTTCAGCGAAGGAACGTTGGGTGGTGGCGGCGGAGGCGGGGCGCCCAGAAGACTCGCCAGGAGCCACTTGCCGCGGATCGTAGGGGAGGTTCGGTTGGCATAGGATGTTACGGTCAGGATGCCGCCTTCACCCAACAGCCCGCGCCGTTCAGGTGTGACCAGCGGCACCCGTCGAAAATGGCTCCCATAAACATTCGGAATCCCGTAGAAGCGGGCCAGTCGCTCGTTGACATAGGTGTAATCCGCAGTGAGCAAATTGAGCACGCTGCGGTCCTCGTGGAGGTTGTTTCCCAGAAAGAGGTTTGCCTCCTTCTCGAAGGCATCGCGGAGACTGTCGTCGAAATCGGGAAATGCCTCAGGGTCGGGGTGGACGCCTGCCAGGTTGCGGAGATATAGCCACTGTCCTGCGAAATTGTCAATCAGAGCCTGGGCGCGGGAATCGCTCAGCATTCGGCGCACCTGCTGCTCCAGAACACCGGGGGCGCGTAGCTTTCCGTGTGCCGCCAGATCCAGAAGTCGGTCGTCAGGGATACTGCTCCAGAGGAAGAAGGACAAGCGTGATGCCAAGTCCAGGTCCGACACCTGGTATACCGTCCCAGGTGGAAGATTAGCCGGGTCCGGCTCTGCACGAAACAGGAACGCCGGCGAAACCAGGATCCCCTCGATCGCGGTGGCAATACCAGCTTCGAATCCGCTGCCTGGGCGGCCGGAATCGTATAGTCGCATCAACGCTTGAACGTCGGTAGCCGTCAGCGGGCGCCGGTAGGCAGACCGCGCCAGCGATGTCAGGATTCGGCGCGCGCAGGGCTCCTCGTCGGCGGAACTAGCCGGAGTGCACACCAGTATCTTGCGGCGGCTGGGAGTGTCACCTGCTCCTGCAGGCTGATACGGCCCCGCGATCGTAACCGCTCCCACGGCCGGCAGAACATCCTCCAGGCGGACGGCTTTGCTTCTTCCCGATGACGCCTTATTCAGGAAGCGGAAGTCGGCTACCTTCGGCAGAAGCGGACCTTCAGTCTCCAGAGTTTCGTCTGCGAAAAAAACGCCGAGCTTATGCGGACCGGCTTTCACCGGAAAACGAACTTCCAGATCAGACGCGACGCCCTTTGCCGGCTCCTTGCCGCCCACCGTAAAAGACTGGACCCGTAAGCCGTCCAGCCGCACGTCGAGCTGATGCGGTTCGGCAAGTCCGAGAATATCTTCATCGTGCGAATTGCCACCCCGTTGCAGATCGATCTTGATCGTATACTCGGCATCCGCGGGAAAATTATGCTGAATCGCAACGCCGCCGCGCGATCCAAATGGTAGATCTTCGTTCATTCGCTCGTCCTGCACCAGATACGGCGAGACGTTATACGTATCGACGCTCGGCCGCACGGACGAATCGCCCAGCGCGATCCGCACGACTTTTCCGGCGGCCAACATGTAGCGCTCCAGCAGCATTGGCGAAGTGGAGAGGACGTCGGCAATGTTGTCGAAGCCATAACCGGAGTCGTCAGGCGGCAGCAAGGGCTCCTGATTGACTTCGACGTCCAGCAGATCGCGAACAGCATTGTCGTACTCCGCCCGGTTCAAGCGGTGAACGGCCACGCGTCCCGGCCGAGGGTGCTCCGCGGCTGCGTGGTCGAGCGCAGTTTCCAGATAGGCGCCGACCATTTGGTAGGTAGCCTTATCGGGACGTGGCATACCGGCCGGCGGCATACTGTTGGCCTCCAGCTTGCCGATCACTTTTTCCCAAATCCGTGCGTTCGCGGCGGGATTCGATATGTCCGGCTCGTCCAACGCCAGCCCGGCCGTGCGTACCTTGGAGTTGTGGCACATCACGCAATATTGATTGATCACCGCGCGGCTATGAGCGGCCGGAGTGGGCGCCGCAGCCTGCGGGCGAAGAACGGCCAGGGGAACCAGCGTCGCCAGAAACGCGAGAACCGGAGCGGAAATCTTCGGCCTGGTTTTCCGCATCATGCCAGTTTCTCCCGCAACCGCTGGACAATCTCCGTCTTGCGCAGACGTTCCAGGCTCCGGTAGTAGTGGTGTCGAACGTTTCCCAGCGGCTCGTCGAGCTTTGCGCTGATTTCCCGCAAAGGCAGTTCCTCAAAGTAAAACAGTTCCAAGGTCCTGCGCTGCATTTCAGTTAGCATCTGAAAAGCCCTTTCAAACTCCGTGCGGCTCAGCTTTGCGCCGACTTCGCGATCCAGGTCGGTAGCCCCGGCCAAGCTTTCGGCCAGGCTGCCGATTTCGGTTCCGATATAGAAGCTGCGCCGTTGGAGATAGGCGCGGCGGTCGAGCGCCCGGTTCGATGCGATCTGTATAATCCAGGACTTCGCCGTGCCCTTCAAGGGGTCGAAGAATTCCACCTTTTGAAATACCTGGAAAAAGGTTTCCTGTACGTTTTCTTCCGCTTCTCCGTAATCCTGCAAGATGCGCAGTGAGATTCCCAGAATGAGGCGGGAGTAAGTTTCGAATAAAACGTCGGCTGCATGCGCCTCTCCCAGAAGAATTCCAGCCATTAAGTCTTCATCGCTAAGTGCCTCACGCTCTTGCGTGAATGCAATCCTAGACGCGCCGTCACAGCGGCACAAACCGCAAATTGTTAATCCCTGCTTCTGAGTGGCCATACCCGATCTCTGAGTTATCACAAGCTTATGACCGAATTTTGGGATTGTCCAAGAGTTCCGGCATCTCGCCGCGATACCGGTTAACAATCACTGCACATTTGGTACAGGGGGCCTCTGGGGGGCGTACACACAAGTAAGCCGATGGCAATCGCAAAAAGTTTTCGTATCGTATTAGCACTTGGCGGCTTGACGATCCTGCTGGCGCCGGACGGGCTGCCGCAGCCACCCGTGACGCCTGCCACGACTCTGGATTTCCAGGAGTATCGGGCTAAAATCGAGCCCGTCTTCCTGAAAGTACGCGACAACGGACTCCGGTGTTATACCTGCCATTCCGTCAACAATACGCGGCTGCATTTGGAGCGCCTGACGCCGGGTAGCGATACCTGGACCGAGGAACAATCGCGCAAGAATTTTGAATCTGTAGCGACGCTGGTAACGCCTGGAGCCCCGGCGACAAGCCGGCTACTGCTGCATCCGCTAGCCCCCGCCGCAGGCGGTGATCCCACACATGGTGGTGGAAAGTTCTGGCAGTCGCAAAGTGATCCGGAATGGGAGATGATCGCGGCGTGGATTCGCCGTGCGGCGCCCGAGACGGCCTCGGCGCCCGTCGGTTCGACGCTTAGTTACGATGTCTTCAAGAGCCGCGTGGAACCGATTTTCCTTGAGAAACGGCTGGGGCACGCTCGCTGCTACGTATGCCACAAGGCCGATGCCGAAGCTAAGAAGACGAACTTCCGCATCCAAACCTTGCCCGAAGGCGCTAAGTTCTGGACCGAGGAACAGTCCCGAAAGAATTTCGAGGCGGTAACAGCGCTGGTGGTTCCCGGAGACCCGCTTCACAGCCGGCTTCTGATGCACCCGTTGGCCCCACAAGCCGGCGGCGATAGTTATCACACGGGCGGCAGACAATTCAGGTCCAAAGACGATCCCGATTGGCAGGCCATTGCAGCATGGGTAAACGGTCACTAAAGAACCAGGATTCAAAACAGACGGATTCGAGCGTTGGCGTGGGAGGTTCCGGAAAATGCCCGGCCAGGAGCGAACCGATATACGATCTGGCGCATCTGGCGCATCTGGAATTGCTCACTCCCAAGCCCGAGGAGAGTTTGCATTTCTTTATCGAAGTGATGGGAATGACGGAGACGGCGCGACAGGGAGAATCCGTGTACCTGCGCGCGTGGGACGACTACGAACACCACACCCTGAAACTCACTGCCTCCCACACTTCCGGCATGCGTCACATGGCCTTCCGCACCTCCAGTCAGCAGGCGCTTGAACGGCGCGTCGCGGCAGTGCAGGAATCCGGGCAAGCGATCGGCTGGATCGATGGCGATCTGGGCCACGGACCGGCGTTCCAGTTTCATGATCCTGACGGCCACGTGATCGAGATCTATTATCAGACCGAGCGTTATCGTACTCCCGCGGCAGTTCGGCCGGCGCTGAAGAACCAGTCGCAACGATTCCCCGCCCGAGGAGTGTGCGTTCGGCGTCTGGACCACGTCAACTGCCTGGCCACCGACATTCGTGCGAACCGTATTTTCTTCGAAACCCATCTGGGGTGCCGTCTCACCGAGCAGATCGTACTGGACGACGGCACCGAGGCCGGCATGTGGCTCACCGTTACCAATAAAAGCTACGATTTCGCCTACACGCTTGACCACACCGGCACGCGCGGACGGTTTCACCATCTAACCTATGCCCTGGACTCGCGCGAGGAGGTTTTGCGGGCCGCCGACATTTTCCTCGAACATGGCGTCTTCATCGAAACCGGGCCGCATAAGCACGCCATTCAACAGACCTTCTTCCTCTATGTCTATGAACCGGGAGGCAATCGTGTCGAGGTGGCCAACGCGGGGGCACGCCTGATCCTCGCTCCTGATTGGGAACCGATTGTCTGGACGGAGGCGGAACGTAAGAAAGGCCAAGCCTGGGGGTTGGCGACCGTCGCATCTTTCCATACCCACGGCACGCCTCCCGTGAATGGCTTTCCACCCAACGAAGCCAAGAAAGAGTAAATCTCATTTCTTGAGTAACGGAATGCTGTCCGGGGACGGCGGTTGGGGGATGGTTTTCAGGTAGGCGTAGATATCGGCCAGATCCTGATTGCTCGCCACTTTTTCCGTGTACGGCGGCATCTGGTTGGCTGGATGGCGCAGGTACGCGGAGAATGCCGGAAAGGGGATCGGATCGGGCGCGATGCGCGGTCCGGCCGTCCCGCCCTGACCTACATATCCGTGACATTCGTAGCAGCCGGTGGCAGTGAACAGCTTCTTGCCTTTGGCTGCATCGCCTGCTGGAGCGGCGGCATCCTTCCTGGTGGTCTGCTGCTTGCTCCTTTCCGGGGCGCGGGTTTGCGCCCAAAGAACAGCCGCCGCGATGAATATAAGGGATACTCGCATACCGATCTCCTAACGAGGTTGCGTGACTACGTCCACTAGCGCCGGCTCACCCTTGCGGACGACATCCACGCCGCGCCGAAGCGCCGCCGCGAGATCCTTGGGGGCGCTGATTGGCCCTTCGCTGTAGACGCCCATGCCCTTTGCGATGGCGGCGAAATCGATGTCCGGGTTCGTGAGGGTAGTGCCGGTTCGCGCGTTCTCGATCCCACGCTGGTGCCGGTTGGCCATGCGTTGCACGTGCATCACTTCCTGGTGATAGGCGCGATTATTGTGCATCACGATCAGCAGCGGTATCCGGTGATGTGCAGCCGTCCATAACACGCCCGGTGCGTAGAGCAAGTCACCATCGCTCTGGATGCTGACGCAGAGCCGCCCATGTTTTCGATGAGCCAGCGCCGCCCCCACCGAAGCCGGCGCTGTGAATCCCACTCCGCCGGCTCCGCCCGATCCCGTCACCCCCATGGTCTGATAGTGCCGGTCAATTCTCCATAAACGGCTCGGCTGACCGCCCACCAGGGCCCAATCCTGATCCTTCATCAGTTCCCACACTTCCGCGAAAAGGCGCTGCCAACTGACCGGGCTAGCGTCCCAGGCCAGTGTTGCGGCCTGGCGCGCCTGCTCCCGCGCCTGCGCGTGCCGCTGCGTCAGACGCCTTCCGCGCTCCGCGATCGCGTTCTTCCGATCTGCGGTGAGCAGACGCTTGCAAGCCTCGATCAGAGCCGGCATGGTGGTTTCAGCGTCCGCCGCAATGTTCACCTCCGGGTCGGTAAAGCGCTGGAAGTTTTGGTAATTGCTCTTGATATACAGTTCGTTCGGCGAGATGCTCAGCAATTTAACGCCGGGCCTGATCAAGGATCGCGCCGAGCCATGAAGCTGGTCCCGGTAGACATGCACCGCGCCCCACAAATCATTGACCTCCATACCAAGCACCACATCGGCGTCGGCGATGACCTTGCCATCGGGATGACTCAATGGATGGTCCGTCGGGAATTTACCCTGCGTGACCGGTGCTTGTAGCGTCTCGGCCAACTCCACCAGAAGCTTCATTCCCGCGGCCGTCCGCACCGCGCGTTCCGCCACGATCACGGGCATTTCCGCAGCCATCAACAGCCGCGCGATTTCGTTGACCGCGGCGGAATCGCCAGCCGGCGGCGACATCAACGTGAGTTTCGGAATTGGAATACGCGTAGTCTCCGGTACCGGCGACTCCTGTAGTCCGCTGTCGGCTACCAGGACCACCGGGCCCATGGGCGGCGTCATCGCGATCCGATAAGCTCGCACCGCTGATTCGGCGAATTGCGTCAGGGAGGCCGGAAGGTCATCCCATTTGGTGTAGTCGCGCACCATTGCGGCGGCGTCTTGCGCGCTGTGGTCCCAATCGCCCAGATTGCGCCGCAACGTGATATCCACGGTGTTCCCGAGGACCAGGAAGACCGGAACGCGCCCGGCATAGGCGTTGTAAATAGCCATCGAGGCGTGCTGCAGGCCCACCGTGCTATGGGCGCACACCGCCAGCGGCTTGCCTTCGATCCGGGCGTAGCCATCCCCCATCGCCACCGCTGACTCTTCGTGGCAGCAAGTCAGGAATTCCGGGTTGATATTGCCACCGAAATTCACCAGCGATTCGTGCAGCGATCGAAAACTCGATCCGGGGTTGGCGGCGACATACTCGAATCCCAGCGATTTCAGCACCTGCACCATAAAATCAGACCCAGGGCGATCGGTGGTCAGTATTTCCGCGGAGGGAACGGGCTCCGCAGTTTCCTGGTGGAGTTGCGCGGCGGAGGGCAGCGGTATGGCCGGACGTGCGGGAGTCGTTTGTTGTGCAGCAGGAGCAACGTCAGGCGTCAGGGCGGCCGCACACGCGGCGCCTCGAAGAAAGCGGCGGCGATCGAACGAAGGGTTTTGGGCCATACGGGCTGCTTACTTACTACGCGGCGAAAAGTCGGGATGTACCAACCTCCGGCGTTCGCGTGGTACATCGCCGCGCCGGGTGGCGTACTGATGGACAGATGCTGTTTCAAATGAACTGGAAACTGGTGTGTGGAATTGCCGCGGCCACGGTCGCCGCGTTCACCTTCCTTCAAGTCGCTCCCGCGACGGCGGCAGCTCCCGCTAAAGGAGAGGTTCGAATTCCCAAATTCGAATACGATCCCTCCTGGCCGAAGCTGACAGGGCACTTTGGGGAGCATGGCGACTGGATTTTCGGCGCGCTGGGAGGCATCGCGGTCGACCCGTCGAACGATCATGTCTGGCTGATTCAGCGGCCGTACACCCTGGATGCCGCCGAAACTCTGGCTGCCCAGAATCCGCCGCTCGACGACTGCTGCAAACCTGCTCCGCGCGTGATGGAGTTCGATGCGGAAGGCACTTATGTGAACGGCTGGGGTGGCCCCGGCAAGGGATACGACTGGCCGGAAATCGAGCACGGCATCAAGATCGATTACCGCGGTAATGTCTGGATCGGAGGAAGCGGCAAGAAAGACGACCAGCTTCTGGAATTCACCCGCAGCGGCAAGTTCCTGATGCAGATCGGGCATCCCGGCCACACCACCGGTGAAAACGATCACGAGAACATGAACACTCCTTCGTGCACATTTCTGTATTCGAAGACCAATGAGTTGTTCGTATCCGACGGCTACATCAACCGTCGTGTGGTGGTGTTCGATGGCAATACCGGAAAATTCAAGCGCATGTGGGGCGCCTATGGAAAGCCCCCGGATGACAACGTACCGCGCATTCTCCGCTTCCCGCTGACGGCAGGCATTCCGGTGCAGACTGTGGCTCAAAACCCTCCGCCGCAACAGTTTAACCTGCCGCACGCGATTCGCGTATCGAACGATGGCCTGGTCTATGTGGGCGACCGCAGCAACAATCGCGTGCAGGTGTTCCACATCGATGGCACCTTCGTCAAAGAGGTATTTCTACGGCGCGATTTCTTTGGTCCCGTCGGCACGGCCGTGGACCTCGACTTCTCTCCCGATAAGTCGCAGCAGTTCCTCTACGTAATGAGCGGCGATGAAAAGCTACGCATACTCAACCGCGAAAGTCTTCAGGTGCTCGGCGAATTCGGGCACCTGGGCCATTTCCCCGGCGAGTTCTTTCACACCCACGCCATCGCCGTAGATTCGAAAGGCAATATATATACCGCTGAGGCCGGGACTTTGGGCCGGCGCGTCACGAAATTCGCATTCAAGGGTTTCGTCACTGCGCCCGGCGAATGAACAGGAGGCGATTCGGCCGCCGCGGGTTTCTCCGAAACACCGCAATTGGCGGAGCCGCGGCCCTGGCACGCGCACAAGAGCCCAGCCAGCCTGCGCCCGAAGCCCGCCCCGGTTCCGATTACCTCCTCGATGTGCTCAAGAGCCTCGGATTTGAGTTCGTTTGCGCCAACCCCGGGTCGAGTTTCAAGGGGCTGCACGAGTCCGTAATCAATTACGGCGGCAATCGAAATCCGGAATTCATCACCTGCTGTCACGAAGAGTCGGCTGTCGCGATGGCCCACGGCTACGCCAAAATCGAGGGCCGGCCACTATGCGTGTTCGCGCACGGCACGGTGGGACTGCAACATGCCGCGATGGCGATTTACAACGCCTACTGCGACCGCGTCCCGGTATATATCGTTGCAGGCAATACAGTCGACGCGCTTAAGCGCTCGCCCGGCGATTGGGTGCACAGCGTGCAAGATGCCGCTGCGATGCTCCGGGATTTTGTGAAGTGGGACGACCTGCCCGCGTCGCACGGCCACTTCGCGGAATCGGCCGTGCGCGCCTACCAAATCGCAATGACGCCGCCGATGGCCCCGGTCTTATTGGTCGCCGACAGTGAATTGCAGGAGAACCCGATCGCTCCGCAAACTGCCTTGCGAATTCCCAAGCTTACACTCCCCAGACCTCCACAGGGTGACGCGGACGCAGTCACTGAGGTGGCCCGGTGGCTGGTCTCCGCGGAGAATCCGGTCATCGTCGCGGACCGCGCGGCGCGTACCGAAAACGGAATGGCGTTGCTGGCCGAACTAGCGAATGAGGTGCAGGCGGCGGTCGTCGACCAGTATTCCCGCATGAATTTCCCCAACCGCCATCTGCTCAACCAAACGGCTCGCAGCCGCGCCGCAATCGCAGAAGCGGACGTCGTTCTGGGACTAGAGGTGGCGGATTTCTGGGGCACCGTGAACGCGTTCAGCGGAAAAGATCGCACCTCACGCCCCATCACCAAGCCCGGCGCCAAGCTCGCGAGCATTACTGCCGGCGATCTCCTCACTAAGTCCAATTACCAGACCTTCCAGCGCTTCGCCGAACGCGATCTTGCGATCACCGCCGACGCCGAGGAGACGCTGCCGCTGCTCATCGAAGCCGTGCGGCAGGAGATGACGCCCGCACGGAAGGCCGCCCGTGACGCTCGCGGAACCCGCCTCGGCGTTCTCCATCGACAGGCGCAGCAACAAGCACGCGCGGAAGCTGCGATCGCCTGGGATGCGAGTCCCATCAGCACGGCCCGGCTGAGCGCGGAGATTTGGGATGCCATCCGCACGGAAGACTGGTCCCTGGTCTCGTATGTTTCTCACTTCAGTTCGTGGCCGCTGCGCCTGTGGACTTTTGACCGGCACTACCAGTTCATCGGCGGACCGGGCGGCTTCGGCGAAGGCTACGGCGCTCCCGCGGCCGTGGGCGCCGCGCTGGCGAATCGCAAGCACGGCCGCCTATCGGTCAACATTCAGTCGGATGGCGACCTTCTATACGGCCCCAGCATCTTGTGGACCGCGGCGCATCACCGAATTCCGATTCTCAGCATCATGCACAACAATCGGGCCTACCACGCCGAGGTGATGGCGGTACAGCGCGTGGCGAACCGCCGTGAGCGCGGCATCGAACGCACCGGCATCGGGACGCTACTCGCGGACCCCCACGTCGATTTCAGTAGGCTCGCGCAAGGACTGGGAGTCTATGCCGAAGGTCCGATTATCGACCCGAAAGACCTCGGAGGAGCGATCCGGCGCGCCATCCGCATGGTGCAGGGGGGCACACCCGCACTGGTCGATGTGGTAACTCAGCCTCGCTAATCAAAGGACGCGCCTTTCGCCTCCGGTCCGGTCCAAACCACCGCGGCGCCGAGCAGCAAAACCGCCAGCGCAACGATCCCCATCGAAAATGTGTAGGTGAAGTGCTCTCCCAGCACCGCTTCCAAGTACACCACGCTTGAGGAAATCACCACACCGCACTGGTAGGCCAAGCCCGGAAAGAAGGCGCGCAGGTTGGCTGGCGAAAGCTCAGTCATGTGTGCGGGCACTACTCCCCAGGCGGCCTGCACCAGAAATTGCATCGCCACCGCACCGATCACGATCATCCGTATATCGGCCGCAATCCACAGAGGAATGACGGTGGCCGCCAACAGGGCCGCAAGCACCACCGTGCGCCGACGGCCTAATCGATTTGAAAGATGGCCGCCCAGTAATCCCCCGCATATCGCGCCGATGGTGGAGATCCCGGTAATCAGTGCAGTCAGCTTTATTCCGAAATGGCGCTCGCGGCTGAGGAAGGTGGGGTACATATCCTGCGAGCCGTGGGCGATGAATGCCATGGCGGTCATCATCAGCACCAGGTAGAGAAAGAGGCGCGTATGCTGCAGCACGGCTTTGCGGTAGAGGCTCCAATCCACTACGCGAGCCTTCCGCCATGCCTCGGGCTCTTCCACTCTGAGACATAACAGCACGGTAGGGATAGCAGGAAGCGCGCCGATCAGGAACATGGCACGCCAGCCGTAATGCGGAAACAGCGCGAAATAAGCGACGGACGCCAGCAGATTACCGGCGGCGTAACCTTCCTGAAGCAAACCCGAGGCGAAGCCGCGCCAGCGGGAGGGCACCGATTCGAGCGCGAGTGAGGCTCCTACGCCCCAATTCCCGCCCATGCCGATTCCATAGAGTAGGCGCATTGCGAAGAATGTGCGATACCCCGGCGCGAGACCGGAGGCCACCTCCATAACGGTGTAGAAGACAACGTTGGCCACCAGCAGCGGACGCCTGCCATAGCGGTCGGCGAGCAGTCCGAAGAGGAAAGCCCCTACCGGCCGTGCGACGAGGCTGGCCGTGATGGTGAGCGCCATTTGCGGGATGGAGACCGAAAACTCCGCCGCAATCGCGGAAAGAGTAAATACCAGGACGAAGAAATCGAAGGCGTCAATAGTCCAGCCGAGAAACGCCGCGCCTACGGCGATAGCGGCATTGCGATTCGATTTTCCAGGAGTAGGTTGCGACACGACTACTAATGCGCCGGTTGTTTCAGGAATGCGAAGACCGCGTCACGAAATGCCTGAGGCTGTTCGAGGTGCGGAATATGTCCCGACTCGGGAATGATCACTAGCTTTCCATCCGGCACTTCCTGAATCAGCTTCTTCGCGCTTTCGGTGGGGTGACCCAGGAGAGACTTTCTTTCGGGAAGAGCATATGCCGAAAGCGGCGCGGTGTGGTCCTCTTCACCCATCAACAGCAACGTCGGTGGTTTGAGCAGGGAATATTCATAGAGCACCGGTTGCTGGTAGATCATCTGGTAGGCCAGAGCCGAAGCTTTGGCCCACCTCGGATACTCCCCGCTCTCAGTGAGGCGAATCTGCACGTCCGCTAGCGGCCCGTAGACTTCCGGGTTGGGATGCGCAAAGTAGCGGGCATAGAAGGCGCGAATCTTTTGCGGATCGGTGTTCTTCAACTCCGCCTGGAACAGGGTTTCATCGGTTTGCGGAGGAACCGCGATGCGGTAGTCCTCGAGCCCGATCGGATCCTCGAGAATCAGTTTGCTCACCCGTTGCGGATAGGTTCTGGCAAATCGGACCGCCAGCATGCCCCCAGTGGAGTGGCCGAGAAGCACTACGCTTGGAATCTTTATAGAGTCCAGCAGCTTCGCCGTATTGGCAGCGAGATCCTGAAAGCTGTAGCGGAGATCCGGCTTCGAGGACTTGCCCCAGCCCACCTGATCGGGGACCACTACGCGATAACCCGCGGCCGAAAAGCTACGGATGGTATCCGCCCAGTAATAGCCCCCGAAATTTTTCCCGTGCAGCAGGACGATAGTTTCGCCATTGGCGCCGGAGGACGCAGGAATGTCCATGTATCCCATCCGCACGACTTGGCCCTGCATCTCGAATTGCAGGAAGTGCACCGGATAAGGATACGGGTAGGATTCGAGCGCGATTCCGAGCGGCGTGATCGCGACTGCCTGGGCGTGCAAACCCTGCGGAACAACGATAGCCGCCCACATCAGAAGGAGCACGCCGGCGCAATGTTTTGCTGTGTTCATTGTTAGTGAGATCCGCCGCCGGCCTTCTTGCCCATCACCCACTCTTCCATGATTTTCCAGTCGGGATCGTCCTGCGAGGCGAATTGCCGCCCGCCGGAATGCAGGCGGTCCGCGTCGCCACCCTTTTCTGGGGCCAACGGATGAACCAACAAAACGCTGGCCATGGGGTTACCGGGCGCTACGATGCGCGACGCCATCTCGAAATTTTCTCGAGTCTGCGCTTCATTCCAGTTGGTGGCGCCAGGCGATAGCGTCGCCAGCTTGAAGAGTCCGTCGTGACTGCTCGCTTCATGGCAGGCGTAACAGCGCGCGTGGGCCGGCGACCTTTGCGCAATGAAGATCGGCTGCACCTTGGTCTTGAAAAACTCGTAGTCGAGCGTCGGCGCCGGGGATTGCGCCGGTGCGAGAATCGGCAAAAGGCCACCGAGTGCTCCTGCCAGCAGGAGGAACCTGCCGGCCGTAAATCGCATGTCCGAAAACATTTTGATTAGGGCTCCTCAAAAAAAGAAAATTCGTTAGGGCAGTTCCAGAATGCTCAATCGCTTGGGAACCTCGCCCACAGGAATGTGCGCCACTACCTTCATGGTCTTGACGTCGATGGCCGAGACATTGTCGAAAGTGGAGTTGGAAACGTAAACGAGCTTGCCGTCGGGAGTGACATCAATCCACTCCGGCATTGCGCCTATTTTGTTTTTCCCAGGAATTCTCTCTTCCGCGAGAGCTACTCTTCCCAGCAGCTTGTAGTCAGGAATCGAATAAAAGAAGATGGAGTTCGAGGCGTGGCTGTTGCATACTACCACCTTGCCGTCCGGCGTGACCACGATCCCGTGGCTGGGAGCGCGAACCCCCAAGTCGAAGGTCTGAAATTCGGCGGGATATTTGATGCGCGCCACTTCTTTATGCGTCAGGAAATCCACCACCACGAATCCATTGGTGCGGTCCAACTGGAGGAAGATTCGACGACCCGCGCCATGGGAGTCTGCCTCAATCGCGATGGGCATAACGCGCTGATCGAAAGTCACGTCCCAAGCCTTGGGGAAGCCTGGCGTTTTCAAGTCGAAAACGGTGGCTTTCTTGGCTTCCGGCGACCCGACCACAGCGTACTTGCCGTCTGGAGTCACTTCGATATCGTGCAGACCCTCGATTGGGATGCTCTGCACTTTCTCGAGTTTCTGGGTGTCGATCACATCCAGCGAGCCTTCGGTAATCTTGCGCTTCTTGATGTCCTTTAGGCTGCGGATGCAGACCAGCACGTATTTGCCGTCGGTGGTGACCTGAAGATCGTTAGCGTGACCGCTAAGCGGAACTCTCTTGATAATTTTGCCGGATTTCCGGTCGAATACCGTTAGGACATCTGCAGCGGAGGTAACGTATACCCGGCTGCCGTCCGGCGCAAAGCGCGCCGATTCCGGGACTTCGATATCGCGCAAAACTTGAACAACCTTCTGGGTTGCCGTGTCGATGACGTCAATCGTCGTGCCGGCATTGTTGGTCACGTAGACCTGTACCGTCGCGGCAAAAACGGGGAGCGCGAACAGGCAAATTGCCTGTCGCAAAACAAAGTAGGATTTCTTCATTGCAGTGTATGCGGCCCTCTGAGGCACCTGTGCCACCAACTTTACATCCGGGGCAGAGGTCCGTCTAATATTTTATGGGTTGAGCTGTGATAAGGCTCAAATATCATTTGAGGGACAATCGGACGCACCCGCTCGGCGATATCCGCAGACTATCACGATCTTGCAGCTAACCTATTGGACGCGCAGGGTTTTGGCGGCTTAGGATGGTAACGAAAGAAGCGCGGCGGAGGTTTCGTCGCGGCCCCGGGGGACGGGGTGGAGTTTTGGTTCGGATGCTGCCATCTATAGTCATTGCCCGGCGGATCGCCGCCGTTTCTGCTTTTGCCGTCGCGGCGCTTTGCGCCCAATCGGCCCCGGATTCTCACCCTCGGCGCGCATTCCTCGACGAGTACTGCGTCACCTGCCATAACCAGACCCTGAAGACCGCAGGCCTCACGCTGGATACCCTCGACCCTAATAGAGCGGGTGAAAACGCCGCTCCGTGGGAGATGGTGATCCAGAAACTCAGTACTGGAGCCATGCCCCCGAAGGGAATGCCACGGCCCGACGTCTCCACCCGCGACACCTTCATACAAAGCCTCTGTGCGCAGATCGACCGCGAGGCTGCCACGCATCCTAATCCTGGCCGCCCGGCAATCCATCGATTGAATCGTACCGAGTACGCCAATGCCGTGCACGATCTGCTCGACGTCACTATCGATCCCGACGCGATTCTGCCGCCCGACGATTCCGCCGACGGCTTTGACAATATCGGCTCGGCGCTCTCCGTGTCTCCCATGCTGCTCGAACGGTATGTATCCGCAGCGCGGACCGTGAGCCGGAGCGCGATCGGAGATCCTGAGACCAAGCCGACACTCCAAACCTATAGCCTCCCCAAGTTCCTGGTCGAGGACCAACGCATGGACGAGTCGCTGCCGTTTGGTTCACGCGGCGGGCTGGCGATCTGGCACCAATTCCCCCTGGACGGTGAATATACCGTCAAGATCAACCTCCGGCGCGACTATCGCGATTACGTGATCGGCAACGCCGTCGAAAGCTCGATTGAAGTCCGGCTGGATGGTAGGAGGATAAGACTCTTCACCATTGGAGGCGAGCATAGAGGCCACTCGGCGCCGCTATTTTCTACCAATGAATTGGGAGATGCGGCGCAGGAGGAATATGAACGCACGCTCGATACGAGCCTGGAAGTTCGTTTCCCGTCGAAGTCCGGCCGGCGATTGATCGAAGTCGACTTTTTGAAAGACGCCGAAGTGACGGAGGGACCCGAACGGCCGCCGCTCACCGCTCGCGGACTGACACAGTATAAAGGGGGCGATCCCTCCGTGGACAACATCGTAGTGGGTGGGCCCTACCACCCCACGGGAGTTGGCGACACCGCGAGCCGGAGCAGGGTCTTTGTGTGCCGTCCAGCGAGTCCGGCGGGCGAGGAGCCTTGCGCTCGCACGATTCTTTCGACGTTGGCACGGCGAGCATACCGGCGTCCGGTGACAGATGCAGATCTTCAAACGCTATTGGGCTTCTATCGCAGCGGACGCGAAAAGGGCGGCTTCGACGCGGGCATCGGCTTGGCCTTGCGACGCATCCTGGTCGGCCCGGAGTTCCTCTTTCGCATTGAACGCGATCCGGCGGGCGTCGCCCCAAATACCGCATATCGCATCAGCGACTTGGAGCTAGCGTCACGACTCTCATTTTTCCTATGGAGCAGCATCCCCGACGACACACTGCTAAACCTGGCGATCGGCGGGCACCTCCACGACCCCGCGGTGTTGGAACAGCAGGTGCGGCGTATGCTGGCCGATGAGCGGTCGGAGGCACTGGTTAGCAATTTCGCCGCGGAATGGCTTTATTTGCGCAATCTCGCCGCAGCCAAACCGGACTCGGAAGAGTTCCCGGAATTCGACGAGAACTTACGCCAGGGATTCCAGCAGGAAACGAAGCTGTTTCTGGAAGACAGCCTACGCCACGATCGTCCGATACCCGATCTGTTGAGCGCCGACTACACCTTCCTGAATGAGCGACTGGCGCGCTTCTACGGCATTCCCAACGTGTACGGCAGCCATTATCGGCGCGTCGCGCTAGGTAGTTCGAACCGCCAAGGGCTGTTGGGCGAGGGCAGCATTCTCACCGTCACTTCCTACGCGAACCGGACCGCGCCCACCATCCGCGGCAAGTGGATTCTGGAAAACATTCTCGGGACGCCGCCTCCTCCGCCTCCTCCGAATGTTCCCGCTCTGCCGGAGGGTGCGGCAACCAAGTCTCTCACCATGCGGCAGCGCATGGAGCAGCATCGCGCGAACCCGGTGTGCGCGAGTTGTCATTCGCAGATGGACCCGCTGGGATTTGCGCTGGAAAACTTCGACGGTGTCGGCAAGTGGCGGGCTACCACTGAGACGCATGCGCCCATTGACGCCTCCGGCGTGCTTCCTGACGGCACCAAATTCGACGGGCCGGGGGGATTGCGCACGGTGTTGCTCCAACACACCGATCAGTTCGTCACCACCGTCACGGAGAAACTACTGACTTACGCTACCGGTAGGGAGGTCGAATTCTACGACCGGCCTGCCATCCGCAAGATCATTTGCGAGGCCGAGCCGGCGAAATACCGCTGGTCGTCGCTAATCCTTGGAATTGTAAAAAGCACTCCGTTTCAGATGAGGCTATCAGAGGAGAACCCATGACGATTTTCAAGAAAGCCATTCCGCGCCGCGCGCTCTTGCGCGGAATGGGCGCCACGCTGGCGCTGCCGTTCCTGGATGCCATGGTCCCGGCGTTTGCGGACTCCAAGGCGAAGCCTCCCGTCCGACTGGGGATGGTTTACGTACCCAACGGCATCATGATGGATAAATGGACCCCGGCGGGTGAGGGCGTCGACTGGGAAATCACGCCGGTGCTGCAGCCCCTGGCAAAATTCCGCAAGGAATTCACAGTGATCAGCGGACTGGCTCAGAACCAGGGACGTCCGCTCCCCGGCGAAAGTCCGGGCGATCACCCGCGGGCCAGCGGGGCGTATCTCACCGGCGTTCACACGCTGGGCAAGAAACACGAGCGCGACGTGCATTCCGGCGTTTCCTTCGACCAGGTGGCTGCACGTTACCTCGGCGCGCGCACGCAACTGGCCTCGCTCGAGCTGGGAATCGAATCGAGCGACGTCGAAAGCGCGTGTGACAGCGGTTACAGTTGCGCTTACAACAACACCATTTCGTGGAAGACGCCGACCACTCCCCTACCGATGGAAAGCAATCCGCGCAGGGTCTTCGAACGGCTCTTCGGCGACAGCGATAGCACCGATCCCGCTGAGCGGCTCGAGCGTAGCCAGGAAGACCGCAGCATCCTCGACTCCATGAGTCAGGCGGTGACGAAGCTCGAATCCGGACTCGGCGCCGGCGACCGTAACAAATTGGGTCAATACCTGGACGCCATTCGCGACGTCGAGCGGCGCATCCAGATGTCGGAGCAGCAGGGCAACCGGAACATTCCGGCGATGCAGCGGCCAGTCGGGAATCCGGCCACCTACGACGAACACGCGCGCCTGATGTTCGATCTGCAGGCCCTCGCCTATCAATGCGATCTCACGCGTGTCGGGACTCTCATGATGGGCCGGGAACAGAGCCTGCGGACCTACCCTGAAATCGGCATCGCCGATCCGCATCATCCCATGACCCACCACAACGGCGACCCCGAAAAGATCGCCAAGGTAATCAAAATCAACATCTACCACGCCACCAATTTCGCCTATTATCTGAATAAGCTGGCATCCACGCCGGACGGCGACGGAACGCTCCTCGACCACTCGATCATCCTTTATGGCAGCAGTTTGAGCGACGGGAATCTCCACCTCCACAACAATCTGCCGTTATTGGTAGCAGGCAACGGCATCGGCGGCCCGAAGGGAAGGCACGTGCGGTATCCAGATGGAACTCCCATGACCAATCTGTTTCTGACACTGCTGGACAAGGTAGGAGTGGAAATAGACAAGCTGGGCGACAGTACCGGAAAACTGACGACGCTCTCTGTCTGATCCGAAGAATGAAAATTCTGTTCGCCAGCCTGGTTTTCCTGCTCGGCCCGGCATTCGCCTGCGGCGCCGATCTACGTCTGCTCGAAGCCGTCAAAGGCCGCAACCAGTCCATGATCGTCGGTCTTCTGAGCCATAAGGCCGACGTGAATGCCGTGGCCGAAGATGGCGCCACTCCCCTCATGTGGGCCGCGCATTGGGACGACCTTACGACCGCCGATCTGTTGATCCGCGCCGGCGCCAAAGTGAATGCCAGTAACCAACTCGGCGTCACCCCGCTCTCCCTCGCTTGTACCAATGGAAGTGCCGCACTGGTGACGCGACTACTCGACGCCGGCGCCGACCCTAATTTGGGCCAGCTTTCCGGCGAGACGCCGCTCATGACCTGCTCCTGCAGTGGCAATCCGGATACCGTAGAGGCTCTGCTCACACGCGGAGCGCGCGTCAATCAAAAAGGGGGACATGGCCAACAGACCGCGCTAATGTGGGCTGTTGCTCAACAGCATGCAGAGGTGATCCGTATTCTGCTTGCGCATGGCGCCGATTCTGCTGCCCGATCAGCGTCCGGATTCACGCCGCTGCTTTTCGCGGCGCAGCAGGGCGATCTGGACATCGCGAAGCTTCTGCTGTCGTCCGGCGCGTCCATCCGGGAAGCGGCTCCTGATTATGGCAACGCGCTGGTGGTTGCCGCCGCCAGCGGGCATGAGGCGTTCGCGATCGCTGTGCTCGATCGGGGCGCCGATCCGGATTCCGCCGATTCGAGCGGCATGACGGCGTTACACTATGCCCTGCTGCGCGGGGTATCCCGTCTGGTGGGGCTGCGTGTCGAATTGATTCAGCACGGCTACATGTTCCGACCCGACATGCCAAAGCTGGTGAAAGCCCTCCTCGATCACCACGCCAATCCGAACGTCCGCATCTCTCGGCTTAGCCCCGCCCTGCCCACCGGCAACGGATGGTCGATCGATCCTGCCGGTGCGACTCCCTTTTTGCTCGCCACTGCCGCTCTCGATCTGGACGTCATGCGAATGCTGGTCACGGGAGGCGCTGATCCGTTGCTTGCCACCAGGGAAAACACCACTCCCTTGATGCTCGCCGCGGGAATCGGGCTCACCAAGGACCGTTCGGAAGCTGAGGAATCGGCGGCTTTGGAAGCCGCTAAAATGCTGGTGGATCTCGGCGCCGACGCCAATGCCGCCGACTCCACCGGCCAGACTGCCCTACATGGCGCGGCATACATCGGCGCCGATGCCATTATTCAGTTCTTGGTGGAACATGGAGCCCGCGTCGATGTCAAAGACTCTTACGGGATGACGCCGGTCAGCATTGCTGAGGGAATCATTCCGCCGGACCTGAGAGATGTCGATAAGAATCCGAAGATTGCGCACAAAAGCACAATCGCGCTGCTGCGTAAACTGCAAACCGCTGCCTCGCCCGCGCAGAATTGAGGCGTTTACAAGGCGCCCAGCACTTGCGGCGTCACCCTCTGGAATGCCTCTGCCTGTTCGATGGCTTTATTTCCGCTAATCCGCCGCGCGTGGTTGCCGCGCTGCGCGGCGCGCTGCGAGTAGTACTCGCGCAAATAACCCTGCGCGCCCAACTCCGCCATGGCAGCCTGTTTCAACGAGAATACCGGCGTGATATCCAGGAAGGTGTTCGGGATGAAACCACAAAGCTCCGGTTGATGAGGTTCGAAGAGAAGGAATTCTGGCGGCTTGATGGTCTTAAACGCGCTCGCCACGCCGGCCCCTGACGCCAACTGGCGCGCCCGTTCGGTGGCCGTGTAAGCCGTGCCGTGGTCGGGATTAAATGGGTCCTGGGTGGCGTGCGTGAGAATCAGGGTCGGCTCAAACGAGCGAATGGCGTCAGTCAAACGGTCGATGGCCTCACGATTCAACTCGAGCGGGTAGTCCCCCAAATCGAATGGTTCGAAGGACGCACCCAGAATTGCAGCCGCCGCTTCCGCCTCCTTGCGGCGGATAGCCTTCACGTTCTCCTCGGTCTGGCCTGGCTGCTTCCAAAGTTCGCCTGATTCTCCACGCTCCCCGTAGGAAAGCGCGATTACGTGCGCTATTCCCCCTGCGGTAGTTGCGGTGGCGATGGCGCCGGCTGCACGCCACACAAAATCCGCAGCATGTGCGCTCACTGCCAGAAGACGAGTCTTCCGCCCGTTCATGATTGCTCCTGTTTTTCGGCAGCATTCTGGAACACCAGCCCAGCTCGCGCCAACTTGTCCCGCAGGCCGTAAATATCCAGACCGAATTCGCCTCGAGCGAGTCTCGCCCGCACGTCCGCTTCTTTTTTCTCGCGCGCCGCGCTGGCCGCGATACACTCATCCAGTTGCGAATGCGGAACCACCACGACGCCGTCGTCGTCGGCCACTATGGCATCGCCAGCGTGCACCAGGGCTCCCGCGCAGACCACCGGAGTATTGACCGACCCAAGATTGCCTTTGGCGGTCCCCTTCGCCGAGATCGCTTTCGCCCAGACGGGAAATCGCATTGCCGTCAGGGTCGCGACATCGCGACACCCTGCGTCGATCACGACTCCAATCGCTCCGTTGGCGCGAAATGAGGTCGCGAGCAGGTCGCCCAACATGCCGTCGGTGCACTCCGAACTGAGCGCGACCACAATAATGTCGCCTGGCCTGCAGACCGTCGCGGCCACGTGCAGCATGGTATTGTCGCCGGGGTGGCCGAGTACCGTTAGCGCCGACCCGGCGATCTTCGCCCCCGAGTAAATAGGGCGCATTCCCGGATTCATCAGCCCCGTCCTCCCGAGCGCTTCATGCACGGTGGCCACTCCGAACTGGCTGAGGCGTTCCATCTGCTCTCGGCTAGGACGTGGAAATTCCTGGATCACGACCGTTTGTGCGGTCATAATGCCTCCTGATTGCGGTCCCGGTAATCGGAGTGAGCGAACACCGTTCCATCGAAGAGCATACGCGCAGTTCGCAAGAGCCCCACGCTGCGGAAATGTGGAAGGGCGCCGCTGCGATCCACATCGAGATGAACCGTGAATTCACCGGTGGGGTGTTCGATCGAAAGAAGCTGCTGATCCTCGTCAGGCACCCTGGCAATGCCATCGGTCACCGAACCCGGCAGCACGCAGGCGCTGGCCACCGAGACTGCCGCGAAAACGCCAATCGCTGTGTGGCAAACCTTGGGGATGAAGTTGCGAGTCAGCACGCAGCCGCCGTTCGCCGCCGGCGCCACCAGGCTCACTTTCGGCACTACCCGGCCGGAAACATCGCCCAGGTTCATCAATGCGCCGGCGGCCAGGCGGATCGATTCGAGCCGGCGTTTCAGTTCGCTGTCGTTGTTGAGTTGCTCCACCGATTCGAGCCCCGACCGGTCAAGTGAGCGCGCCGCGACCAACACCACAGGCATTCCATTGTCGATGCATGTCACCGCGACACCTTCCACCTGGTCGCGGGCTCGTCCGGTGGGCAGCAGCGAGCCGCAGACCGATCCCTCCACATTTCTAAAGCCGATCCGGATCGGCGATCCGGTTCCGGGCACGCCGGCAATCGCCGCATCGCCAGCGTAAGTTACCACGCCGCCCGGCGTCTCCACATCAAGGTCGGCCACGGAGCCCGTATTCAGAATCCGAACCCTCACGCGCGTCGTCCCATCCCGGGGTTCGACCAGCTTGCGCTCGATGGCGAAAGGGCCGACGCCTGCAAGAATGTTTCCGCAGTTGGGAGACGTATCGACAGACGCGCGGTCCACGGCCACCTGGGCAAACAGAAAGTCGACATTCACACCGTCTTCCGTAGAGCGCTGGACGATAGCGACCTTGCTGCGCAGTGAATGACCGCCGCCCACTCCGTCGATCTGCGTGGGATCCGGCGAACCCATAATGGAAAGCAGCATCGCATCCCGTGCGGCTGGCGATTCCGGCAAATCTTCGGCCAGGAAATAAGCGCCCTTCGAGGTCCCGCCGCGCATAAGCGCGCAACGAATTGGCAACTGGCGCTGCGCCATCATGCGTTACCCCTCCTTGGTTCCGGCCACCGAGTATAACGCGTCCGGGGCGTTGCGGCTCTTCAGGAATTGATCCAGCGGTTCGCCCCGCATCGCTGCGTAAATCTCGAGGTTCGGCACGCCCATCACCGCCCCGAGCTTTTCCAGCATGAAAAAGCTGACGCCATAGTGAATCATTCCGCGCCAGTTCAGATTTCTGACCAGCGACCGCTCTTCATCAGTCAAGCCCTGCTGATGAAACAGCATCTCGGGGCTTTCGCGAAACATCCGGCGGTATGCCGGAACCACCAAGCCATGCAGAAACTTATTCAGGCGGTAACCTTTCACGCTCCGCTCCAGCGTGTACGGGTAAGTACCCTCCAACTGTTCGATGCCCGCGGTTTGGCTCTCGACCCGGCGCCGGTATTCGGTCAGCGTATCGGCGGGCGTTTCGGTAGCGCAATTCTCATATATCGCCGTCGCTAGCGCGGTCATAGTAGGAAGATAATAAGTCTGGTGGACCTTCTTTACCCCGGCCGATAAGGCGGCCCGCATCACCAGCCACATAATTACTTCGGAGCCCTCCATCCCTCCCAGGCGAGCGTAATCGGCATGGGTCAGTTGGGTCAGGCTCAAAGGGTCGTTTTCGATCAAGTCGAGAAATCGATGATCCCACTCCGTATTATTGAAACCGGACCGCTCTCCGTGCACTTGGTGCGAAAGTCCGCCGGTCGCAAAGATCACTACATTCCGATCCTCGGGGTAACTCTCGATCGCCCGCCTCAGACTAAGACCCAGCTTATAGCAGCGCAATGCCGAGGGAATCGGAAATTGCAGGACCCCAATCTGAAACGGAACGATTTTCACCGGCCAGGCGGTTTCGTGCGGCATGGACATGGACAGCGGGGAGAAGCATCCATGGTCCAGCGGTTTATCTTGGAAAAACGACAGGTCGAACTCATCCGCGGCTAATCCGCAGGCGATACATTGAGCGAGCCCCGGGTCTCCCTGAATCGGCGGCAGCGAGCGGGCTCCGCCGCCCTCGTCAGCGGCTTGGTAGGTTTCGCCGACTCCCAGGGCGAAATGCGAGTAGTGATCGAAAAAGAAGGAAGTAAGGTGGTCATTATAAATAACCACAATCGTGTCCGGCCGCTTTCTTTCCAGCCAGTCCTCGACGGGCTTGTAGGCTTGGAAGATGGGAGCCCATGCCGGGTCGTTCTGTTTGCCGTGATCGAGCGCAAACCCGATTGTCGGGGAATGAGAGCTACCGATTCCGCCAATAATTCTCGCCATTTAGAGTCCTCCTGCCGGGAGATGTTGGTGTGGGATCATGAAGGTACAAAGAAACGCCTGAGTGTCAGACAGCGCCCACCGAGTTTTCTCGATGATATAGAAAGATCTCGGACGGTGTCCAATATTTTATAAGTGAAAGCGTGATAACGGGCGCATATCGTCGGACGGTTCACAGGACCCTCCTCAACCTTAAGAAGAGCCGACTCATTTGACGGACCTCCGCGATAACAGGCGTACAAGATCCCCACCCCTCGTGCCCCTAACGTTGCTGAGACTGAAGACTTTTTAAATTTCCCTAACGAGATCGAAATGTATCCAATGGGGTGGGCTGGAGCTCGTTATAGGTGTTCTTGCCCCAGGCGGCTTCTCTCCACCAACTTGCACCCCGCCGACTAATTTCCCCGATTACTAAACCCGCTGTTCCCCAGCACAGGGCCTATCGATCGGACCTCTCCCAAACCAGCCAGCGGTGGTAATTCGATGGGCTGGGCCCTGATTTCATAGAGGACGATAGATGGAATCGGCCTGGATGGCGATCCTTACTACTCTGACGGTTGGTCCCTCAGACCTTACTCTGTTTTCTGTAATAGATAGAATTCGACATGTTCGTACTAACTAACTCGACCGCTGGACGGCACGAGGTCCGCGAGGCACCGGCAGGCCCGCGCATTGCGCCAATATTTTTTGTTGCGGCCACTGATCGTTCAGGAGTATCGCCAGACGGAAAGCAGACCGTTACACTAGCAGCATGCTAGCCTTGACGTCCATGGAAAAGGTTCTGTTCGCCGCCGGAGCGTTCGCTGTTCTCACTGGCGGGTCACTTCTGTTCGGCCAAGAGGGGGCCGTTGGAAAAGGAAGAGACGTATTCGATATCAATTGCGCAGTATGCCATAAAACCGACACTACGGAGAAGAAAATCGGTCCGGGGTTGAAAGGTCTATTCAAACACGAGACGATGCAAAACGGCAAGAAGCCGACAGAAGAGAACGTGCGTGCACTGATCAACGATGGTGCAACTCCAATGCCGTCCTTTCGCGATAGCCTCTCAGACGAGGACAAGAGTAATCTGATTGCGTATTTGAAGACACTATAGTTCAGTTAGGCTTGTGGCTGATAGGTAGGGCTTGATCTCAGCCTGCCCCAATCGGCACTGAACCCGTCGTCGGAGTCGCGGCTGCGCGATTGGAAACCGCGGGCGACCGGCATGCCTTTGGTAGCTAACGATAAATGGCGATACCAGGGTCCTTTCGATCGCTTTCTCCATTCTGAAGTCCAAGTTGCTGTAAAAATCGGCGCGTTGAAATAGTCTCAACGAGGCCGCTCGTCTAGCCGTCATTTGAGGAGGGGGGAGTCCAAGGTTGCGAGCCGTCGGCTTCGCGGGTCTGATTTTGTCGATATCAATTGTCGGCGTTCGCCCATACCGGAGGTCCGATGGAGGTGTCGCCGCGGCGATCCGGCGATCTGATCAGCTTGCACAACTCGAAACTATACTCCATCGCCTGCGACGCGTATCACGTCCGAGGAAGCTATTAGTTGCCGTTATAGGGGCCGAAACGAGAAGTTTGTTCTCGTTTCGGCGGATCATGCAGCGACCTTAAGGCCGACGGCTCGGAAGAGCTCGTCGAGATCGTCGCAGATGCGCTGATAGAGCCGATCCAGGGCACAACGTTTTTCTTCGGCCAGTGCATGATCGCCGCGGAATGGCACGAGTAGGCCTGCAGTGAGAGGCGCGTAGATCTTTTCGAATAGTTTCAGGAAGGCGACGCAGATAGAGTAGCCCTTGCCGACTAGCCGATAGCGCCGGGAGCGCGGCACCTTTTCGACAAGCCCTTTGGCACGCAACTTGGAAAGGTCGTAGCGGAACGATGCCAGCGAATACTGCGATCCGGTCAGGCCCAGAACTTCTAAAGCCGGGTTGTAGAGATCGGCGGTAGTGAACTTCCCACCGGCAGCGATGTTGGAGAAGCGCACCAGCGAATGCATGACCGCGAGTTGGCGGGGGTGATCGAGTTTGAGTCCGGGAATGCGCCTTCCACTCGGGAGGACGGTGGGCTCGGCGAGTTTCCCTAGCTGCCCGCGGTCAATGAAGGTTTCCAGGACATCCTGTTGGACATTGTGATAGTTGTCGATGATCTCTGACATTGCGGTGCGGAGTTGCGGGAGGTTCTCGACATTCTTGTTGACGCCATAGTCGTACACGTTGTTGGTGGCAGGTTCGGTTCTCAGCAGCCGGTCGTCGCGAACGTACTGTTTGGCGAAACCGTGGCCGTAATGACTGCGGATCACCGGATTGGGCAGATCGAGATCCTCGATCACCGACTGCAATTTACCCTTGTACTCTTTGGTTATTTTGCGTCCGAAGATGGTAGTGATCTTCTTGGGTTGCCCGATGTTTCGATTGAGGTCCAGCAATCGTTGGGTGAGTTCCTCCACCGCCGCTCGACGATGGAATATCAGGTTGTCGCAATACTCCACCTGGGAGAAAAACAGGCGATGCTGACATCCCGCTTGCCTACGTTCCTGGTCGGTGATGAAGGGGGTGAATGTGGCGAGCCACTTCTGGCCGCAGCGGAGCAGATCTTGAGTAGTGAGGGAGTCGGCCAGTTCTTGCAGTCGAGTGGGGTTGCCGCACCGCAGGAAGGCGTTGGTGCTCTGCTGGAAATCGATGCCTTCTTCGGTCATCCGAATCGCCAGCCAATGGTGCTGGTTCAAGCACACCCTCGCGGAGAATGGAAAGTAGGGGCAGACGCGCACGAACATCCGGCCCCAGCGCTTATCGTTGAGATAGAAGTTGAACTGATTGAACCCAGCGCTGCTTGAACTCCAGGTGGGGGCTATTGTTGTTCTCAGCGCCGATCGCCACCAGGATGCGAGCCGGCTCCCGCGCCTTGAGGATTACGGCGACATGATCGGCAGGGCAATCCCGCAAATAGGATTCGACGAAGGCATCCCGCCGCTGTTCGTCCGGGGCTTCTATAACGGGCGCACCCCACTTTTCCGACCGGTTCTTGAGCCAATACTGGAACTGGTCGGCAATCCCGGTCAAAACCTTCCGCGTGACCCTCGTGCCCTTGCGGTAGACGTTGAAGAAACCGAGAACTCGTTCGGGTTGTTGGAAGGGTTGGATCAATCCATTCAGCAGAATCCGATCGAAGCATCGATAGCTGAACTGAATGCTATCCTTGTGGTGTTCGAAAAAGGCGTTCATGGAAACCTCCAGTGTGGTCAGATACCTGGAGCATACTCCCTTGGACGCCTCCCTGTTTTATGCCTCCGCCAAGACCGGCTGCCCGAAGCTTCCGCGACCTGCTGGTGTGGCGTAAAGCGCACGAGTTCGTGCTGGCTGTTTACACCTTCACAGCGGGTTTTCCCAAACACGAAACATATGGCTTGGCGTCGCAAATGCGGCGGGCGGCTGTCTCCATTCCAGCCAATATCGCTGAGGGTTTCCGTCGGCGCGGCAAGGTGGACAAGGCCCGCTTCATGAATCTAGCGGAAGGCTCGTTGGAAGAGTGCCGCTACTATCTGATTCTGGCCCAGGATCTGGGGTATGGGGACACTGCGCAACTGGAAATCTCAGCCGAAGAAGTCAGTCGCCTGCTCAACGCGTATGCCGCCGCCATTCTGACTTCTGGCTCCTGACTCCTGACTCCCCAATCCCGAAGGGATATCAAGGGCGAAGCCTTGGCTAGTTAGCTGGTGGGCGATCTCGGCTATGGTGCCGACGATTGGAATGGGTTTGACATTGAGGTGCGAGCGGGACGCGATTGCGGAATCAGCATGTGGCTTGAAGGGTCGCATCTCGCCTGCCTTGGTAGAATTTTAGCGCGGTGCTGGCTTATGCCAGTCCGTTTCTAATTTGCCCTTTCAAACCTTGCATGCGGTTTTCCGCACACGGCTTAACGATGATGTTATTGGTGTGGCTTGCGCCGGGTATTTCACGAAAGTAGTCCATATTGTTAAACTCCCGGTCGGCATTCCCAGTCCAGAAATAGTTCCCCCAGCCGCGCGAAGCACGGGCGTCAGTTCCGCGATGATCTGCTGCACATTCTTCCCGCTCTCGGCATAGGATTCGAACGGGGTTTGTTCGTCCCATTTCAGGGCAAAATGCGCGCAGGACCGGGCGGCAGACACCCCCAATTCCGCCTGCGGCATCCTGGCACTCGGAGCCCTTGCGCGAGGGGGGGCCGACAACCATGGGCATGCACCTCCGCCGCGTCTTCGGGGATGCGATGGTAACAGTCGGATTCGCTTTTAACCAGGGGGATTTTCGCGCTTTCAACCCGGCGCTCCAAAAGCTACTTACTGGAGAACCACTGTTTATCTCTTTCCGGACCGGCGCTTCCTGCCAGCGCTAGAAGCGAACGGACCTGGTGTTAGACGTTCAAACGTCATCCTGAGGCTTTTCACGATTTTTCGTTCGAATGCTGGATCTGAGCTCAGAAGGGACAACATTCCGAAACCTTTAGAAGTGGCGAGCAGCGATAAGGCAATGTGATTCGCGGCATTTGCTGGAGCCAGCCGGTTCGCCGTCAAATATTGACCGAGAAGAGTCGCGTAAGCCTGTCGTTCCCTCTGCCACAGCGCGCTAACGCCTTTCCTCAGGTTGCGGTTCCGCAACGCGCGCAAGTTCAGTTCAGCCTTCAGCACGGTCCAGGTCCGCTGCGCCACTGCTCCGCATACCAGTTACGGGCGGCGCCGAAGCGTTGGCTGGCCCCCTTGTGTTTCAGAAAGACGGCCTCTAACGCCGCTTTGGTGTCGACTCGCTTCTTGTCTAGCAACTCCAGAAGCAACTCGTCCTTGTTCGCGAAGTTGAAGTAAATGCTCCGCGGAAAAACCGGCATCCGCAGCCACCTCTTCGATTGAAGCCGCATCGAAACCTATGCGGGCAAATACCCGCTCGGCCGATTCGATGAGCTTTAGACGAGTTTGAAGCTGGCGTTCGCGCCGGGTGAGCCGTTGCTCACTCATATTCACAAATGTATCTGAATACAACGTGCATGTAAAGTATGTACGAGTCTTAATATCTGTAAATATGATATGGTGTACCCGCAGCAGCATGAGCTTCACCAACTCCGCGGTCATCAGATGTTCGCCAAGCTGAAGGCTGGTTTTACGCTCAACAACTGCGTCTTCATTCGACGCCTGCAGAGTGATTTGTCCCGAACCAAGTTGCGCTTCAAGTCTGCACCAGCACTGGGTGGGATGCCCGTTTGACCTCCACGGCTGCGACGCTGAGCCTCACACCCGTCTGGAACCGCGGAAGGTTTGCTGACCCTGAGTGCGGTACAGAAAATTCCGAGATTGTTGGCCCGCGCTCCAACCACCTCTCCGCCACACTGCGAGGGATGTCGCTGGCGCAGACGCGGGGCGGAAATTCCGAGAATCGTTGCCCCCTCCAAGCACGGCTGCTCGGCCTGACCATATCAGACCCCGCCGCGAAGCTTTGGCCTTGAGATCTCTGTGCCCAAGCGGTGCCGCAGAATTCCGAGAATATTTGCCCCCGTCGCGCGGACGCGAGGTTCAGAGGGAGATGATGCACCCTTTGGGGAAATCCGGATTGGACTGGGAACTCGGCCGGTCATGTGTCATGCACGTCGCCGCCCATCGCGGCCGGGCCCCACCCAACGTCATCGGTTGAGGCGTCAGACTCCGGAGGGGAACCAGAAATTCCGAGAACGTTTGCCTCTCCTGCTCCGACGATGCGGTTCAGTTCGACGCGAGGTGTTCTCTTGAATGGGCCAGTCCCGTTTCAAAAACCATCTCTCGCATGTGGGGCGCCCAAGAAGCGGTGTGTCAAGACAGCGCCAGTCGAACGAGCCTCGCCCGACAGGTGCCGGCTTCCGGGGAGCAGAGATATTCCGAGGACGTTCGCTCCCCTCCCTCGGAGCGTAGTCGGACGGAGATGATGTTAAGACCCATCGCCAAGAGGGACCGCAACGGGCACCACCCATTCGATGCGGTGAGGCTCAGTGCAAAAACAAATTTGACCGCTTCCCTACTGCCGATCAAACCGCTGCATGCCAAGTCAAAGGGGCGACTAGACCGTGGCAAAACCGTGACAGAACCCTATTGTTGAGGCGACTTGGGAAAGCTTCGAGCGAAAAGCAGATTCCCCAAGTTGTTGAAAACCTTGAAAGGGGAGCTAACCAGAGAGAGCTCTTGGAACCGGTCGTCCTGCGTGTGAAGCAGGCGCTCTAACCAACTGAGCTACGCGCCCATTGAATGCCTTTTCATTCTAAAACACTTCTGCGAGATTTGGAAACTCCTGCTTCGACTCCATCGAAGATGTACGTTTCCGCCCGAATGTGCGTTTCCTCACAACATATGAACCGCCATGCCAGCCGGACTGTGATAAATTAAGCCCCTGTCCTGTTCGCTTTATCTAATTAATCCACGGTGCGATGTGCCCACTTATTACGGCGCCGAGGTGCACGCCGGTATGGGGTTCGATCGCGCTGTGCTGCTTGCCGACATGGCGCTTCCCACCGTCGCCGCCATGGCGCCCGCCGATTTCCACGTCACCCTCTGCGATGAAGGCATCTCCGAGGCTGACCTCGACACGCCGGCCGACTTCGTCGGCATCACCGGCAAGATCAGCCAGGAAACGCGGATGATCGAACTGGCCCGCGAGTTCCGCCGCCGCGGCAAGGTGGTGATCATCGGGGGACCCTATGCCAGCCTGTCTCCCCATCGCCTACGCGCCGAATGCGACATCCTGGTGCGCGGCGAAATGGAGGGGATAGCGGAGCAGTTCTTCGCCGATCTGCGTTCGGGTACATGGCAGCGCGAATATACCGGCGACAAGCCCGACCTCAGCCTTTCGCCCATTCCGAGATGGGATCTCTATCCCAACGGCCGCGCCCTTTCCGGAATGCTGCAAACTTCCCGCGGCTGTCCGTTCGAGTGCGAGTTCTGCGACGTCATCCAGTATCTCGGCCGCAAGCAGCGCCATAAGGTGCCCGCCCAGGTCCTCGCCGAACTCGATGAGTTGTACCGTTACAACTATCGTTTCGTCTTCCTGGCCGACGACAATTTCACCGTGTACCCCGCGCGCACCAAGGAACTCCTGGCCGCCATCCGCGAGTGGAACGACGCCCGCACCGCAGGCCGCGTTTCTTTTTCCACCCAGGTATCGATCGATTGCACCCGTGACCCGGAAATGCTGCGGCTGTGTTCCGAAGCCGGACTGGTCAACGTTTTCGTCGGCATCGAAACCCCCAGCGCCGATAGCCTGAAGGAAACCAAGAAACGGCAGAACATCGGTATCGACATGGCCGGCCGGATCGCCCGCTTCTGCGAGCACGGCATCCTGGTCTCGGGCGGAATGATGCTTGGGTTCGACGCCGATACCACCGATATCTTCACCCAGCAGTACGAATTTGGGATGTCGTTGGCGGTGCCGAAATTCACCGTGACGCCGCTTTCAGCCCCCATGGCGACGCCGCTCTACAGCCGCTTGTTGGCCGAAAACCGGATCGTCGATGCGGGCAGCGAGGCGCCCGCGGCCTTTCCCTGGACCACCAACATTGTTCCCAAACAGATGACGCGCGGCGAATTGATCGACGGCACTCGCTGGCTGTGCAATCGACTCTATCGGCCGGTAGCGTTCGAACATCGCCTCACCCGCTTCATCGACCAATACCGGGGGCCGGCGCCGCGCGGCAACTCCGGCAGCCAGAATCCAGTTGGGCGCCAGGTGGATTTCGAGCACTCCCAGATTTCCCGCAGCGTGGCTCGGCTGGGTCCGGCCGAAGATGCTATGGTGGCGCGCATTCGGAAACGCGTAGAGCGTAATCCCGAAGCGCTACCCCTGGTGTTGTTAGCCTTCGGATATTACATGCAGATCCGGTATATCTATCAGACCAGCGGCCTGTGGAGTCCCGAACTCGGCGAACAGGCGCGGCCCCAGTTCGCACCGCGGCAGCAAATGTTCGCAAACGCACATTCCGCCCAGGAGGCCTTGCGAGTTCTGTAGTATATTGCTAAATTCGGAGACCTCACATGACCCCAGGCAAGAAACCTTCGCAGAGTTCCAGACTCGAAAGGAAGATCGCCGCCTACACCTTGGCTGGCGCTGCCGCGATTGCCGCGCCCGCGGTTGCGCAAGCCGGCACGATCGACTATTTCCCTGGCGTCAATACCAACGTCACTCAGCCCGGGACATACGTCTTCAACCTCAGCGGCCCCAGCGCCGGCGACATCACCCTGACTGCCACTACCAACATCATCGACGCTACCGACCCCGGCAACACCGTGAACTTCTCCGCCGCCAATGGAGCCATGGTCGCAGTCGGCGGCGGCCCCTTCAGTGGCGATGCTACGCCGTTCAATTTCGGGGACATCATCGATCCGTCAAGCGTCGATTTCAACACCAGCGGAAAGCTCGGCGATTACGATACCGTGACTCTCGGGACTAACGGAGGATGGACTCCAGGGACAGATGGCTACCTCGGGTTCTATTTCGAGGGCACCGGCGGTCCGCAGGCAGGCTGGGCGGAGATTTCGATCGGTTCTGCCGATTTGTCGTTCGAGGTGCTTTCCTATGCCTACGAGACGGTGGCCAATACTACGATTCAGGCCGGGCAGACGACTGACACTCCGGAACCTTCCACCCTCGCGCTAGTTGCGCTGGGCGGGGCGGGCCTGACTGCTTTACGGCGGCGCCGTGCGGCCCGCGGCTAAGGTCCTGCTTGTAGGTTGGGACGGAGCCGGCTGGAATCAAATCAATCCACTGCTTGATGCAGGCGCCATGCCTGCTACCGCCGGCATCGTGGAAAACGGCGTCATGGGCGAACTCGCCTCTGTCCCCGTGCTCTGTTCCGCGCTGCTGTGGAGCACTGCCGCCACCGGACAGGGTGCCGACCGCCACGGCGTGCTGGACTCCTTCGAACCCGACCCGCGCACCGGAGGTGTTCGCCCCGTGACCCGTGCCTCTCTGCGCGCCGTTCCGGTCTGGGATATTCTTGCGCACGAAGGACTGTGCTGCCAGACCGTTGGGTGGCCCGCCACCCATCCTGCCGGACCGCCGGCCATTTCCGTTTCCGACGGTTTCGCCCATGGCGTGCCGCACAGCATTTATCCCGAAACACTGGAATCGACCCTGGGGCCGCTGCGTTTCCGCCCGCAGGAGTGGACTGGCGACGATCTGCGTCTGTTCGTGCCGGGTTTCGAACGCATCGATCAGGACAACGACACGCGCCTGGCGCGGCTCGCTGGCATTCTCGCCGAAGCCGCCGGCATTCATGCCGCTGCGACCACCCTCCTGGAACGCGGCGACTGGGATTTTACGGCGGTTCGTTTTCCCACCCTGGCGCAAGCCCGTGAGATTTTTCCTGCCGGCACCGACGAGGTATACCGCGATGTGGTGAGCGGCATTCACCGTTATCTCGATCTGTTCCTCGCGAGATTGCGCCATCTGGCCGGCCCGGATGCCATGGTGATCCTGGTCTCCGAGTGCTCCCCCCGGGCGCGCGGTATCTTGTGCGCCGCCGGCAAGGGCATTGCGGCCGACGAACTGACCTTCGGCGCGAGCCTCACCGATCTGGCGCCCACCATCCTCGGATTGTTCGACTTCGCGCCCGCGCCGGGGATGGCCGGCACAGCCATCCGCGATATTTGCCCGGGCGTTCCAGCGCGCCGCGTCAACGCCGCCAATTGCGTTCCGCCGCCGGCACCGGTGACGCCGCCTGAGATCGAGCGCGACCTGCGCGAACTGGCGGAACTGGGATACCGCGACCGGATCGCTGCGGACCTGTTGGCCGAAGCGGAGCAGGGGCGCAAACGTCGCGAGTTCAACCTGGCCCGGGTCCTGCTCGCGCAAGCACGGGCGGCCGAGGCCGTCACACCGCTGGAGAAGCTGGCGGCCGAAGAGCCCGGCAACTGCGAACTGCGGCTTTACCTGGGGCACGCCTATTTTCAAAGCGGGCGGGTGGCCGAGTGTCGCCGTCTCTGCGAGGCGCTGCTGGCGGATTGGCCCGATTCGCCTCTCGGGCCCCTTGCCCGGGCGCACCTCGCCATGGCCGAAGGCAAGTACCGCGAAGCGCGAGCGCATCTGGAGGAGGGGCGTGAAGCCTACGGAGTGATGGCGGCGCTCGATGCGGCCATCGGGGAAGTCTATCTGCACATCGGCAACTGGCGCGATGCCGCCGAGGCGTTCCGCTCCGCCATCGCCGGCGATTCCACCATACCGGCCGCGCACCAGGGACTGGCGCAGGCGCTGTTCGAACAGCAGCTCTATCAGGAATCGGCTGAGGCGGCGCTGGACGCTATCGGGCTGCGTTACGACGCGCCCGCGCCGCACCGGATCCTAGGACGGTCGCTGCGCGCGCTCGGACGCGAAGAAGCCGCCGAGGCCGCCTTTGCCACCGCCCAGCGAGTCAGCGGCCCGCGCGCCGTATGACGGTCCAACTGCGGCCGCCGCTCGATCATGAGTGGCCCATCTGTCGCATGATTTTGCCCGAGACGTGCGCCGGCGCCTCTTCCCGCGAGTATCTGCTCGCCGTGCAGGACCAGCCTCCGCATGCCATTGCCGCGGCGTCATTTCGCCAGACCGCCACGGGAGTGACAGATCTGCGCATGCATGTCATCCCGCGCTTTCGGCGTTCCGGAGTGGGATCGCAGGTGGTGGCGTTTCTCACCGCCGGAGGCGCGCGGTCCGTCAGCGGAGCCGTGGATCTGGCAACCGAAGCGCTGGCCGTGGCGTTTTGCGAAGCCCGCGGATTCTCGCGCATCGATACGCTTACTACGGTGGAGGCGGAAATCGCGGAGATGCGGGAATTCACGCGCCGATTGTGTTCCCGCCGTCAGCGCGCCGGCGAGATCGTACCGCTCTCCAGGGCTCCCGCCCGCCAGGTGGCGGAGTTGCACGCGCGCTACGTGGCTCACCAATCGGAATCGGATCCATGGCGGGCGTTGGTAACGGCAACGCCGGGCATGCAGGATTCTCCCGTGGCGCTCATTGGAGGCGCGGTGGTGGGAGCGCTCTTATGGGAACTGGAAGGCCAAACGGCCGTCGTGCGGTCGCGAGTTGCCGCTCCTGGGAGGCATGCCAGTTGGGTGAACGCGCTGCTTCTGGCGGAGGGCTTGGAAGGAGCGTGGCGCCGGGGCGCGCGGCGCGTGCGTTTCACGTACAACTCCTCCAATCGCGACACTCAAAAGCTGGCGCGCCGTTTCCGTGCGGAAATCGCCAATGTGGTGGCGCTGTTCCGGCTTCCGCCCGGCCCTTGAAGGGGGCCAATTCGAAGGGCGCTCCGCTACTGAGGTTTCGCGGCTCTATTCACTACTGAACGCTATCGCGCCGCCATCCGCTTACAACTCGATCCGCGTACCCAACACTTTCAGAAACTGCGCCAGCCAGGCGGGATGCGCGGGCCATGCCGGCGCCGTCACCAGATTCCCGCAGGTGTGCGCCTGGTCGATCCCGATCGCCTCGTATTTCCCGCCTGCCGCCGTCACCTCGGGCCCCACCGCCGGATAACAACTGCATGACTTGCCGGCCAGTACACCGGCCGCGGCCAACAACTGCGCCGCGTGACAAATGGCCGCAATCGGTTTGCCGGAATCGGCGAAATGCCGGACGATTTCGAGCACCCGCGGATTCAGCCGCAGATATTCCGGCGCCCGGCCGCCGGGAATCACCAGGCCGTCGTATGCTTCCGGATTCACTTCGTCGAAGGTCGCATTCAGCGCGAAGTTGTGCCCGCGTTTCTCGCTATACGTCTGGTCGCCTTCGAAATCGTGGATCGCGGTCCGCACCGCATCGCCCGTCTTCTTGCCCGGACAGACAGCGTGGACCGTATGCCCCACCATCCACAACGCCTGAAACGGCACCATCGCTTCGTAATCCTCGACGTAGTCGTCAACCAGCATGAGGAGTTTCTTGCTCGCCATGAATGCGTTTTTCTCCTACTGCCATGGTCGCATTTCCGCTCCTACTCCAAGCGCCCGTACCCCACCAGTTCGATGCCGTGACGTTCGATGGCCGCACGAGTCTCCAGGGCGGTCAGCGCTTGCAATTCCCGCTCGCGGCTCTCTTTCAAGCGCGTTCGCGCCGTGCGTAGCGTTTCTCCGCAATACCCTGGGTGGCACATGAATTCGGTACTGCCGCCGGGGAGATAGCCGAGCAATTCCACCAGTTCCGCCGTACGGAATCGGCCGGTAATCTGGAATCCCGCGAAATGGTCGGTGGTTCGGCAGCCGTGCCGGGTGAGCACACGGTGGAAGCGCCGGCGCAGGAGTCCGAGTGCGCTGCTGGTCGCGCGCTTCAGGCGAGGTACGGCGCCGCGCAGCGCATTCAGTGGAAAATCGAACGGCCGCCGCACCCAGCGGATTCCGAACTCCTCGCCCAGCCGCGCCACCGCGTCCAGCACCGGCGGCGCCAGGTGCGTATGCTTGTGCGTGTCCAGGTGCGTGGGCCGTATGCCGGCATCCAGAATGCGCCGGACCTGCGCCGCCAGCTCTTCATAAGGCCGGATTTCGCGGCGCGCCAGGGCTGCCAGAAGCTGTGCCACCGTGGCCGGAAACGGGCGGCCCGATACCAACGACCGATCCCCAATCAATACCAGATGGCACCCGATATCGAGGTCGGGAGTCTCGCGCGCAAGGGCGACCGCATCGTCGAACGCCGAGCCGTTGGCCATCAACGTAGTGGCGGTCAGAATGCCGCCGCGATGAGCGTCTACAATCCCACGATTGACATCGGGGGTGAAGCCGAAATCGTCGGCATTCACGACCAGTTGTTTTCGCAGCGTCAAAATATTTTCAAATGGATGGTGAGGAACTTCTTGGGATTGGTGCGAATGTCCTTCACCAGGGATTGGGCTTCGGTGAGGGTGCTGTTCAGCGTGTTATAAAGCTGCGGATTCACCAGCAACTGGCCCACCGTGCCCTGTCCGGCGGAGATCTTGGCGAGCGTGCCATCGAGCTGATTGACGAGCGTGACTGCCTGGTTATACAGTTGCTCATCGTTCATTGCCTTGCCTACAGTGCCCTTGCCGCCGTTGACATTCTTGATCAGCGTGTCGAGTTGCGCGATGGTCTGCTTGGCCTCATCGAACAGTTCGGGATCCTTTAACAGTTTTCCGGCCGTCCCCTGTCCCGCCTGAATATTGGCCAGGATCGCGTCCACCCGCTGTAGCGGCGCGCGCGCGTCCTGGTAGAGCTTATCGTCGTAGATCAGCTTGCTCAGCGTGCCATTGCCCGTGCGGATGTCGGTGAGCAGTTTCTGACCCTCGGCAGTGATCGCCGTGATGGTATTGTAGAGACCCTCATCCTTCAACAGCTTTCCCAGGTTGCCTTTGCCGGCTTCCACTCCCGCCAGCAGGTTGTCCACGCGATTCACACTATCCTGGAACGTGCTCAGCAGGGTGGCCATCTGCTTCAGCAATTCGGGAATGTCCTGCGATTCGAGCGGCCTCAGCTCGGACCCAGCCTTCACATGGTCGGGACTCTGCCCCTCCGTGATATTGAGGAATTTATCCCCCAACAGATTGGCCGCACCGATTCCCACCACCGAATCCACCGGGATCTGTTTCAGGTATTCCGGCTTCACCAGCATGTCGAACTCCACCGCGCGCTTGGGATCGCGCGAGCCGGTAAGTCGCAGCTTGTCGAGGTATCCGATGGCGATGCCGTTGAGGCGGACCGCGGTGCCGTCGCTTAATCCAGAAGCGTCGTCCATGTAAGTGCGCAGCGGAATGTTTTGCTGGAAGATGCCGCCCTTAGTGCTGGTGAGTAGAAACACCATCACGAAAAGGATCGCGAAAGCCGAGATCGCGATTACTCCCACGCGCAACTGCGACCAGCGTATCTTCGAGCTATCCGGCATGGTTTATTCCCGCGGCTTCACAAATTTCGATATGTACACGTCCTGCGAAGACTCCAGAAGGTCCTGATCTCCTTCGAAAATCAGCCGCCCTTCCCGCAACACCATGAAAGTAGTTCGCGCGGTCGGACCGTCCGCGCGGCTGGCGGGTTCCAAATTCCCCTGCTTCGAATTGTAGCGGAAATTCGCCATCAGGTTGCCGTCCTGATAGCGGTGCGTCACCATCAGGGTGGTGGTTTGGCTGAGGTCGCGCTCCTTGATCAGCAGCGCGATGATGGTGTGGGCGGTAATGGGATCGAGACCGGCGGTGGGGGAATCGTAGAGCATCAGCGGCGGTTCCGTCACCACCGCGCGCGCAATGGCGGCGCGCCGCCGCATGCCGCCCGAAAGCTCCGACGGAAATTTCGCGAGTGTGCTGCCCAACTCCACAAATTCCAGCGCCTGTTTGACGCGCGCGTGCACTTCCCCGGCCGGGCACTGGATGGCCGTCTGATTGAGCAACGGATACGCCACGTTATCTTCGATGCTCATGGAATCGAACAGCGCGCTTTCCTGAAACAGCATGCCGATTCGGCTGCGAATACCGAACAGCTCGCGCTCGCTCAGGTCGCTGATGTCGCGCCCGAAGACGAAGACCTTGCCGGAATCGGGCCGTACCAGCCCCAGTGCCGTCTTCAATAGCACTGTCTTGCCACTTCCAGCCGCGCCCAGAATCACCCTCGACTCGCTCTCCCCCGCTTCGAACGTCAGATCGCGCAGCGCTTCCACTCCGTCGAATGAGACGTTGACATTCTCAAAGCGCAGAATGGGTGGCTTACTCTGCGAGGGCTCCATTTATGTAGCCTGGCTGACGAAGATTTTGGTGACCACCAGATCCAGTATGAAAACCATCACGGTGGACATCACCATTGCCTGCGTCGTTGCCCGGCCCACACCCTGCGTGCCGCCGGTGGTGCGCAGTCCATAGAAACATCCGATCAGTGCGATAACGATGGCGAACAGAAACGGCTTCAGCAGGCCTTCGCAAACATCCATTCCATCGAGCGCCTGCCACGCCGTGAGCCAGTATTGCTTGGACGGCAGCGCCAGCACGAAATGCGAAATCACCCAGCCGCCGAAGATGCCCACGAAGTCGCCGATCACCACCAGCAGCGGCAGCATCACTCCAGTGGCGATGAGGCGCGGGGTCACCAGTTTCTGCAGCGGATCGGTGCCCAGCGCGCGCATGGCGTCGATCTGCTCGGTCACCTTCATGGAGCCCAGTTCGCTCGCGATGCCCGAAGCGTTGCGGCCAGCCACCATCACGGCGGTCAGCACCGGCCCCAGCTCGCGCACCAGCGTAATCGAGACCAGTTGGCCGGTCTTCCCTACCTGACCGTAGGTGGCCAGGGCGTGGTACATCTGCAACGCCATTACGGCACCGCTAAAAAACCCCACGATGACGACAATCAGCAGGCTGCCCACGCCGATTGTGTCCATCTGAAAAAAAATGTCGTCGGAATAATGAGGAGTGCGAACGATGTTACGGAAGGCCCGACCGGCCAACAAGCAGAATTCCTGAATCGATAGGATGGGTTCTTTCAGCAGATCCAGCAAGTTAGGTCGGTCCCCGTCCCTCCGATGCTACCATAACTAGGACAGCTGTCATCCATGAAAGGCCTCACCGATATACCCGGGATTCGTGTGGGCCACGTTTCGGATTTTCAGGCGATCACGGGCTGTACTGCCATCCTGTGCGTGCCAGGCGCGGTAGGTGGCGTGGACATTCGCGGTTCGGCCACCGGCACCGAAGAGACTCCGGCGCTCGACCCGGGTCATGTCACCAATATGGCGCATGGCATCCTGCTGGCCGGCGGAAGCGCTTTTGGGTTGGAGGCCGCGTCCGGCGTGCGACGGTATCTGGAGCGCCAGGGCGTGGGTTTCGACACCGGGGCGGCCAAGGTGCCGATTGTGCCGGCGGCCATCATTTACGATCTCTCCATCGGCAGGGCCGACGTTCGTCCCACTGTCGCCATGGGCGAAGCCGCCGCGGCGGCCGCGACCGACGATACCGTGAAAGAGGGCTCGGTGGGCGCGGGCACCGGCGCCACCGTAGGAAAGATTCTGGGCATGCGGCAGGCCATGAAATCGGGCGTGGGATCGTTTACCGTGACCCTCGCCGGCGGCGCGATGGTGTCGGCACTCGCAGTGGTCAACGCCTTCGGCGACGTGCGCGATCCAGCCACCGGCCGGATTCTCGCGGGCGCGCGCACCTCGCCCGAGGGCATGGAGTTCGCCGACACGCAGGAGCGTATGAAGGCGGGCGCGGGCGGACGATTCGGCGTCCGCAATACCACGCTGGTGGTGGTGGGCACCAACGCGCGCCTTACGAAAGTGCAAGCCACCAAACTCGCGCAGCAGGGCAGCCTCGGAATGGCGCGCACCATCTTTCCCGTTAACACCATGTTCGATGGCGACCTGGTTTTCGCGCTCTCCATAGGTGATCGCCAGGCCGACATCAACGTGCTCGGAGTAGCGGCCGCCGAAGCGGTGGCGCAATCGATTGTGCGCGCCGTCAAGCTCGCCAAAACGCTCGGCGGCGTACCGGGCCTGGGTGAGCGCTAAGCGCCGCAACACCCGAGTTATCGTAGGTTCGCTGATGTGTTCTCGCGCTACCCTCTGCCTTCAGGGCTGCCGGCCCCGGTCCAAGCCGCTCACGTCGGCCGGAAACCGGGACTCGCGCATCTCTGGCTCGATCAATTCGCCGCCGGGCGCTCCATAACCAGCAACGGTGTCCCTAGTTCGCCGTGGGATTGCTTGCGAGCGCGAGCGGCGATCGCTCCAGCTTGGCCTTCAGCCGTGTCTCGCGCCGCTGGATGGCCGGCCCGTCTTCCAGCGCGCGCGCTGCGCGTGTCATCTCCAGCGCCATGACGAAATTGCGCTCGCGATGCTCGTAGTGCCTGGCCAGCGCTTCCAGCGCGCGCACGCGGTACGGATTGCGTGTGCCGGCCAGTTCCGTGATCGCGGCCAGCGCGGCGTCTTCGCGTCCCAGTTTCTTTTCCATGGCGGCAATGTCCCACAAGGTGCGGAACAGCAACGCGTCGGGCAACCCCATTTCCACCGCGCGCCGCAATAAACTGACTGCCTCTTCGTGCCGCTCCGTGCGGCCGAGCCAGCGCGCCAACCCCAACAGGTCCGCACCGTGGCCCACCGACACCGTCTGCGGCGAGCGGAACGCGAACGGTACAATCGCCGTCAGACAGGCGAGGGTGAGGATGTCGATGGCGTTATGGTGGAAAATCGGCACCAGGTCGAAGGCCCGCTGGGTGCGCAGGTAGCCGAAATAGCAGTAGGGGATCATTTCCCCGGGAAGGTCGCCCTGCCGCTCCACCCCTAAAATCTGATTCTCCAGGTCCACCAGCCGGCAGCTTTCCAGCCGCAACTTCCAGAGGCGGCGCGCGCCGAAAAGCAGGTCGAGGTGTTCCATGCGGTCGAACGGATGGCGCGCGCGGGCCATGCGAAAGCGCGTTTCCAGCAGCGGCTGGTCGTAGGCCTTGCCGTTATAGGTCACCAGCACGTCGAATTGCGACAGGTACTCGGCCAGGCGATGCAGTTGCGACGCTTCCTCGCCGTAATCGCGCATGAAAAACTGCCGCAAACGAAAGCCGGCCGGCTCGATCGACCCCACTCCGATCAGGAACGCGTAAGTCCCGGTGCCGCCGGCGAGGCCGGTAGTTTCGGTATCGAGGAAGGCCCATTTTGTGGGGTGCGCGCGCCCGATGGCGCCCTCGGAAAGCTCGGCCAGCAGATCTTCCGGCAGTTCGGCGAGATCGGAAATATCGACGCTGCCATGGCGCCGGTGCCGTTCCCACAGCTTCTCCGTTTCAAAATGTTCGCCGCAGGGAGTGGAGACCACCGCGCCGCTGATCAGGTCCTGAATGAAGCCCGCGGAACGCGGATGTTCGCGCTTCGGCGTGGGCGTGGGGGGGCCCTCCGCGTATTTGCGGTCCACGCGGGCGACGCGCCGGCGTAAGGCAGCGAGCTGTTCCTGGAAATCGTCCATTCGCCTTTTCTTTGCCCAATATAGCGCATGCGGAGGGCGCATGTATATCGATTCGCGCCAGCATGAGCACGTGATGAAGGGTGATTGTCCGCTTCGAGGACAGTCGACGACAAGCGCAAACGCGCGGATTTTCTCAGTCGCGCCGTGAAGGATGAAATCTTCCGGTGCCGGAGGTATGGCGAGCTGACTGACCCCACGTTTCCCACCCGATTGCCGTCAGGTGTACAGGAGGGTGATCGCGATGCGATTGCCGATGCTGATTGCCGCGGTCCTATTCGCTGTTCCCATCGTTGAGGCACAGACGCCCGAATTCGAGGTCGCCAGCATCAAAGTGAACCTAACGGGTTCTGGGGGATCGAGTTTCTCGATGACGCGGGGCAAGGTGACGGAAACCAACGTGTCTCTTCTCGGCATCCTTCAGGCCGCATATGCGCTCGGTCCGAACCGCGTCATCGGACCGGCCTGGCTGGACTCCGATCGTTTCGATGTGATCGGCAAGGCTCCCGAGGGAATTCCGGACAGTGAAATGCCCGCGATGCTGCAGGCATTGCTGAAGGATCGTTTCCACCTGGCTGTCCACTGGGAGAAGAGGGAACTGCCGGTCTTCGAGATGGTCGTGGCCAAAGGCGGATTGAAACTGGTGCCCTTCGATCCTGCCAATGCCAACCTGGAACTCAAACCGCACCGGGGCGGTGCATCGATCATGGGCGTGGGCGCTATGCCCGAACTTGCCAAGGCGATTTCCGCTTCTGCCGGCAGGCCGGTCATCGACAAGACCGCCTTACAGGGCAAATTTATCTATCAACTGAGCTTCACCCCTCTCTCGACAAGCTCCGAAACTGCGTCCGACCCGTCTCCCGATTTCTTCGCAGCGGTGGAGGAGCAACTGGGGCTGAAACTCGCACCGAGGAAAGCCCCCGTCGACGTCCTGGTGATCGATCACGCCGATCGCCTGCCGTCGGCCAACTAATTTTCCGTAGGGATCTTTTCCGCGTGGTCTACCACCAGAACATCCCGCGGAGCCTTGCCGGCCACCAGTCGCAACCCCAGTTGCTGCTCGATAGCGGCAAACAGGCTGATCTCCGGCGCGCCGGCTTCGTGCGGACTCGCCGCGGGTGAACTGCCGCCTGGCTCGAGTGGACCGGGCGTCCAATCCAAAACGATATCGTAACGGCCGGTGAGGCCAGTCTCGTCCGTCACCTCCTGGTCGAGTTGATTGGTGATCGCCTGCGCCAGTTGGCCGACTGTCGCGTTCGATGCCTGCAAGCGTGCCCGCCCGTTGCGGTACAGAATGATCGGTCCGCCGGCGTAAGCCGAGCGACGCAGAATGGGGAATCCATCGTTGCCGGTTGGCAGCTTCCCTCCGGGCGGCGGACCATCGTCGGTGGGCGGCTGGGGCGACTCCTCATGCGGTTTAAGCTTCGCCCCGCCTTTCGAAGCGTCCAGTTTGTAGATCGTGGTGGCACGGCTTTCGTGGTGCAGCGTCAGCTTGAAGCGCTCGATCAGGAGCAGACGATACATACCCGGCAATTGCGCGGCGGTGGCGCCGTCGGGCGCCTTGGCCCGGATGTTGAAATGGGTGGAATCCACCCAACCCGGTGCGGAGATCTCGTGATTGCGGACCTTATACGCGCGCATCAGCAGCGTCTTCAGGGTCACGTACTCACAGCGGACCTGGGCCGGGTCGTCCGACCCAGGACCTCCGACGCAACCGCTCATCATGACCGGCTGGCCTTCTGGAAACGCTTTAATGGACACCGCTTCGAACGCCACGCTGGCTGCCGGGTCCTGTGCCGTCGCCCAGGCAGCGACGAGAAATCCGAAGATCAGAATCTGGCGGATCATCTACTTTGGACGCCCGATCCGCCTCGCGGACAGCTTACTTCCCGCTCCGGCGGCGCGATTTTGAGAAACGCGCGTCGGAAAGCCCGACCGACTATTCTGCGGCAGTCCGGCGATATCGAAACATTGTCGCCTAAGCCATAACCGTGCCGCGAATTTGCGATCTCGGCTCTCCCGGTGCGGCGGGGATTTCATGGCCGGAATCGCATCGGCCGACATAGCTTGGCTTGGGTGCCGTCGGTCGCGTAAAATGGCTAATGGGCATATGGCATCGAGAACCGTTCACGTATTTGCTTCTGACGGAGCGTGGGAAGTCAAAAGCGAAGGTGCGAAGGGCCACCTCTATTCTAGTCAGAGGGAAGCGATTGCCGCCGCCGTACAGGACATTCGAAACAAATCGATCGGCCAGCTTGTAATCCATGGAAAGAAAGGCCAAATCCGCGAGCGCAACACGTACGGGATGACGCCCATTCAGGATCCTCCCAGAAGGGGCCGTGCGGCGAAACGAATCGGCCGGGCTGTCGGGAAGGTCGCGCTACAGCGCCTACGGTCCGATTCCTCCCGGTGAGCACTCCCGTCAGGAGCACGCACGTTTTCATCAACTGTCCGTTTGACACCGGCTACCAGCCGATCTTCACAGCCATTGTCTTTGCGGTTTATGAGCTCGGCTTCGTGGCCCGTTGCTCCCTGGAAGATGACGATGCCGGCGAAGTTCGTCTGACGAAAATCCAGCGGATAATCGAAGAGTGCCGCTACGGCATAAACGATCTCTCCACGGTCACACTGGATACTGTCACCGGGCTGCCGCGCTTCAATATGCCATTGGAGCTTGGCCTTTTCCTCGGCTGCAAGCGATTCGGGGTGAAGAACCAAAGCAACAAGCGAACGTTGATTCTGGACAGCGAGGGGTACCGCTACAGGCAGTTCATCTCCGACATCTCCGGCCAGGACATCCGAGCGCATGGAGCAGATCCGGAACAGGCGATCCGCGCAGTCCGGGACTGGTTGCAGGCGACGTCGAAGCGACAAGGCCTTGCAGGGGGCGGCGAAATCATTCGGCACTACCGTCGATTCCAGGTCGACTTGCCGGCAATCTGTAGAGAGGCAGAGCTCGAAATTGGCAGGCTGACCTTCATAGATCTCTCGACAGTGATAACCGATTGGTTGCGTGCGAATCGCTAAGCAGGCTCATCGCAGCCCCCCGGCCTCGCCGAACTTCCTGAGGTTCAACCTCCTCGGTATAGCGATGGGTCCGCCAATTCCAAGGAGCCAGTCAAATCGTTGGTGAGAAGAGCCTATTCCATCCGCAACGCTTGCAACAGCCTACAAATGGTCCCAAGAAATCGCTTACCACACGGAACCAGCACGCCCCAATCGCGGACAGCTTACTTCCCGCTCCAGCACGGCGCCCGCTTTTCGAGGAATGCGCCGATGCCTTCCTGGGCATCCGACGCCATGGCATTGAGCGACATCACTTCTTTGGCGTACCCGTAAGCCTTCTCGACGTCCAGATCGATCTGCGTATAGAACGCCTGTTTCCCGATCGCGACCACCAGCGGGCTGGCCTCCGCCACTTTGGCCGCCAGTCGTCGGGTGGCTGCCTGCAGTTCGGCCGCCGGCACCGCATCGTTAATAAGGCCCCATTCCACCGCGGTGCGCGCCGGTACCGGTTCGCCGGTGAGCAGCATTTGCAACGCCCGCTTGCGGCCGATGGCGCGCGTCAACGCCACCATGGGAGTGGTGCAGAACAATCCGATCTTCACTCCCGGCGTGGCGAACCACGCCTCTTCGGCGGCGATGGCGAGATCGCAGGCGGCCACCAACTGGCATCCGGCGGCGGTGGCGACGCCCTGCACCTGCGCGATCACCGGCTGTGGAATGCGCTGGATTTTGAGCATCAGCTCGCTGCATACATCGAAAATCTTTCGATACCCGGCGATGCTTCCGCCGCCCATTTCCGCCAGGTCGTGACCGGCGCAAAAGACCTTGCCGGCGGCCGCCAGAATCACTGCGCGAACGTTCCCATCGCTGCCGATTTCATCGAGAACTTCAATGATTTCCTGCATGAGCGCGAGCGAGAGAGCGTTGCGGCGCTGCGGGCGGTTGAGGGTAACTACGGCGATGGAATCCTCGCGCGTGACGATGGTATTTCCGGACGTTTTCAGCATGGCTGGCGGTCTCCCTGGGCACGATTGTACAGCTTCTGAAAAAGCCCGCGAAAACGCGGGATTCTCCGTTTGCAATCGGCGCGAACACTCTGGTACTATCTAGTTGCGATCTGATCGGAATCCTCCCCTTGAAGTCCCGCAAATCCCCAAAACGGAGTGAACAAAAAATAACTGAATGAGCTTTACCGTTTTTCTTGGCAACCTTCCCACGTGGGTCACTGCAGATGACATCAAACAATGGCTCGCCGCCGAAGACCTGGTGGCCGATGCTGTGAAAGTGATCCGAAACCACGAAACCCAGGAATCGAAGGGCTTCGCATTTGTCGAAGCACCGACCAACGATGAGATGCAGGCGATCATTCGCCGCTTCGATCGTGCACCGTTAGAAGATCGGCTGTTGCGTGCCAACCCGGCGCAGCCGCCGAAGGGCAAAGAATTGCCGCGCGGGCCCCAACAGGCGTCTGCGGTATCCAATGCTCCTCGTGCCATGCAGCCTCGTCCCGACCGCAAGCGCCGCGGCGGCAAAGAGCGCGAACATTCGCCGCGCAGCGCATTTGCAACTGAGTTGGCGAAAGTTCTCTAGCTCCCACCGGTCCCTCCCGCGAGAGACCGGAATATCCTTCTATAGCTCCACACCTGTGAACGGCAAGCACATCGTTCCAGGTTTTATTTCCTTTTCCCGCAATCGTTTACATTTGGAACCAGGCGTGCGCACGGAGCCCGCATGAAATCCGCCTGGCTTGGCTGTCTCCTTCTGGGCAGCCTGCTGTTCGCCGCTCCGCAAGACTCCGATACCAACGTCAATGCGCGTTATACCGTGGAAACGGTCATCCTTTCCGGAAAGGGTTGGACCACCAACCTGCAGTCGGAAACCACCAATAAAATCAGTCTCGGCCTCCTCCACGCGCTCACTGGCATCATCGGCCAGAAGGTCAATCCGGGCTACCTCGACACCCTGGCGCAAAATCTCAAGCGCGAATTGAGCGCCCGTGAGGTCACCCATCGGATTGTGCGCGGCGGCGCGCCGGAGCATGTGCGGGTGGAGTTCGAAGTGCGCCCGGCGCGCGCCAGCGTGGGGATGAACATCAACCAGTTCCTCTACAACTCGAAACAGGGCTTCAGCGGCAGCGGCGAGGTCGCCGTCACTACCGGTCCGAATGTGATCGCGTTGGGTCTGGTGAGCAATGCCGACTGGACCCCGGAACGATACTCCGGCATAGTGGCGCGCTATGAAGATAAGAGCGTGGGGACTGACCGGTTGAGTTTCAAATTCGAAGCCGAAACCTTCCATACGCAATGGAATCAGTCGACTACGTATGCCATGGAGGCGAACCCCCAGGATGTCGGTGCGCTCTATCGCTCCCGCCAGGCGTTCCAGCCTACTGCCACGCTAGTCCTGTTCCAGCCGTTGACCCTGACCGTGGGAGCGCGCGTCGAACGTTTCCAGGATGAGGGCCCGAGCGCCACGGTAGAGGCCGCGGACACGGTGATGGCCAGCCTGCATTACCATCAGAGTTTCGAGGGCGCTGCCTGGCAGCAGGAGTTCGATGCCGATGGCTCTCTCCATTCCGCCACCAGGGTGCTGAATACCGATTACGTCTACACTCTTCGCACCGCCGGTGTCCGCTATGAATACCGCCGTGGAAAACAGACAGTCATCGACAACGTCTGGGGAGGGTATCTGACGGGTATTGCACCGCTTTCCGATCGTTTGGTACTAGGAAATGCAGAGTATCTGCGCGGCTGGAATAAGTACGAGATTGACCCGCTGGGCGGAAACCGGGCGATCTCCAACTCCGTCGAATACCATTACGGCCCGTTGCAGGCGTTTTATGACGCGGGCGCCATTTGGGATGAAAGCCAGCCTGTGGTTGCGCGGCACTCGGTCGGGCTAGGCCTCCGGGAATCGGTATTTTCCCTGGCAGTGGCGATTCCGATTCGAGCCGGACGGGTGGAACCGATTTTCATGATGGGCATTCTTCCCTGATGCCGGAACCCTCACGGGGCATACAGATCAGCCGACGACGCTGGCTTCTGGCCGGACTTGTGGCTCCTTTACTCCGCGCCAGGGCCTCCGAGAATCTCATTGTCACCTTCGATGGCGACAACCTCCATCTCTCTTCCCTGGGTGTTCACTTCCTGCAGGGCAACTCGCTAAGTCGTTTAAAAGAAGGCTCGACCGTTGAGTATATTGCCACTATCGGACTGTTTCGGGATCCCTACGTCAGCCAGTTTAAACGCATCGAGCACCATTTTTTCGTGAGCTATGACGTGTGGGGAACGGGCGATGTCTTCGCGGTCTCCACGCCCGGTCCGCCGCCGCGCCGCGCCACCAACCTCTCGCTTTCCGGGACCGAGACGTGGTGCCTCGAACGGGTCGCGGTAGCCACCAGCGGCATCGCCCACGATCAGCAATTCTGGCTGCAACTCGAGCTGCGAACCGTTCCACCCAAGCTCTCGTCGATCGTCAGCGGGGGAGGGATTCACCTGGATGTGATCGAGGTACTGACCCCCGGGCAGGAGGAACGGCAGACCTTTAGGACCGGTCCGATGCGTCTCGAAGATATGCCCCGTGTCAGGGGGCGGCGCGGATGAATCGCCTGCGCAATCGCCTGATTCTGATCTTCCTGGCCGCCACCCTGGTACCTCTGGCGACCACCATGGCGTATACCATCTGGCTCCTCAAGCCCACCGCTTTCCTGGTGGCTGCCAGCCAGTTGGACACGGTTTCGACCTCCCTCCTGCGTACCAGCAAAGAGCTCTACCGGCGCGATGCCGCCGACCTCAAGGAGCACGCCCGCAAAGGCGAGGCCGACCCGCAGAAGTTCGCCGCATCGGCCCGCACTTCCTGGCCCGATGCGGTTAAGGAATTCGCCGACAGCGGCAGCGACGACCGCGTCAATTACGACCAGGAAACCAGCCGGATGGATTACCTGACCCGGCATGGCGATGATGTCTGGCTCTATTCCGCCACCCTCCCGGATATCGCCGGCCTGCGCAGCCAGCTTACGGCCGCCCGCCAGACGGTGGACGTGGCCCACGAGCGCGACGTCTGGAAGGGGATGCAACTCACCTATATACTGGCCGTCTCCGCTATCTGGCTGATGTCGCTGGCGCTGCTGGTATACCTCGCGCACCGCATCAGCCGGCCCATTCAGCAGCTTACCCGTGGGCTGACGGCAGTTTCCGCCGGCGACCTGGACGCGCGGGTAGCCGAACGGCGCGACGACGAGATCGGGCGCGCTATCAAGGCGTTTAACGATATGGCGGAAAAGCTCCAGGAGAGTACCGAGCGCCTGGTCTACCTGGGACAGATCGCCAGTTGGCAGACGCTGGCGCGCAAGATGGCGCATGAAGTGAAGAACTCACTCACCCCTATCCGCCTGACGGTGGAAGAGATGATGGCCCGCTACGAGGAGGCCGATCGCGGCTTTATGGAGCAGGCCACGCAGATTGTGGTGGACGAGATCGAGACGCTGGAGCGGCGCATCCGTGCGTTCTCGCAGTTTGCCACCGAGCCGCCCGTCCGTCCGGGCGAACTGGATGTGAATTCGCTCCTGCAGGAGCGCGTGGCGTTCCTCAAAACGGCCCATCCCGAGGTGGTTTACGAATGCCGCCTGGCGAACTCCGTGCACCACGTGGTCGCCGATCAGGATCTCATCAAGGGCATTCTGACCAATCTGCTGGAGAATGCCGCCGAGGCGGTGGGCGATGGCGGGAAGATCCTGGGAGTAACGGCCGAAGAGAACGGGCGCGTGGCCATCGAGGTCCACGATTCCGGGCCGGGGCTAAGCGCGCAGGCCCGTTCGTCGCTGTTTCAACCCACTATTTCATTCAAGAAGCGGGGCATGGGGCTGGGGCTTTCCATCGCGCGCAAGAGCGCGCTTTTGTCTGGCGGGGACATCTTACTGGTAAAAGGAGAACTGGGCGGCGCCGGATTCCGCGTACTGCTGCCTGTGACAACCAATGGCTTTCAAACGCGTCCTCATCGTGGATGACGAAGAGAATATCGGCCGCTCGCTGCGCATGATCCTGGAGCGCGAAGGGTATGCGGTGAACGTCTGCAAGTCGGTGGCGGATTTCGGCAAGCACCCCGATGCCGGCCGCGCCGACGCCTACCTGTTCGACATGAAACTGCCGGACGGTAATGGCATCGACCTGCTGCGGGCGGTGCGCCAGAACGGCACTCCCTCGCCGGCCATTATGATTTCAGGCCACGGCACCATTGCCGACGCGGTGGAAGCGACGCGCGCCGGCGCCTTCGATTTTCTGGAGAAGCCGCTGAGCCGCGACCGCGTCCTGCTAGCTGTCAAGAATGCCATCGAGCAGGCGAATCTGCGGCAGGAGAACGAGCGCTTACGCGAGCTGGTGGGTGGCGCGCCCAAGATGATCGGCGGCACGCCGGCGTGGACGCGCGCGGTGGAACAGGCGACCATGGCGGCGCGCTCGGATGCGCGTGTGCTGCTGATCGGCGAATCGGGCACCGGCAAGGAATTGCTGGCGGCGCATATCCATAACTCCAGCCCCTTCGCCGCCGGACCGTTTGTGAAAGTGAACTGCGCGGCCATCCCCACGGAGTTGTTGGAGACCGAGCTGTTCGGGCATGAAAAGGGATCGTTTACGGGCGCTACTGCCTCCCGGCGCGGCAAATTCGAACTGGCCGACAGCGGCACCATCTTCCTGGATGAAGTAGGCGACCTGCACGGCGCCTCGCAGGCCAAGCTGCTGCGCGTGCTCCAGGAAGGCGAATTCCACCGCGTCGGCGGCGAGCAGATCATCCGCGTAAGCGTGCGCGTGATTTCGGCCACCAATCGCGATCTGGCCGCTATGGTGACGCAGGAAAAGTTCCGCGAGGACCTTTATTACCGCTTGAGCGTGGTGCCCATTCGAGTGCCGGCGCTGCGCGAGCGCCCGCACGATATCCGCCTGCTGGCGGAGTATTTCCTGGAGGATTTCTGCCACCGCAACAATTTCCGGCGGAAATCGCTCGATGAGACGGTCTATTCGCTGTTGGAGAGTTACTCCTGGCCCGGCAACGCGCGTGAATTACGCAATGTGATTGAGCGCATGGCCATCCTCACGCCGGGCGATCGGTTGACGCGCGACGCCATCCCGGTCGAAATCCGCGTGCAGCGCGAGGCGGGTCCGAAATCGACCATTCAGGAGGCGCGCGAATCGGCCGAGCGGGAGCATATTCTGCGAGCGTTGGAGGAATCGAGCTGGAACGTGTCGGGCGCGGCGCGCACGCTGGGGATGGAGCGCACCAATCTGCATAAGCGTATTCGCGCGTTGGGGCTGGCGCGGGGGAAGTGACATCCTAAGCTCATGGCGGCGCTATCCGCCGTGCCGGTAGTGCCGGCACGGCGCAGCTCGATGAGCCCATTCAATAGGGGATTGCGACCAGTATCACGCCGTGGTCCCACTCAGGCGAGTGGGACCGCCGGCGGTTATTCGCTAAGCTACCGCGATAGAAGTGAGTTGCGCGTCCAGGTCGGCCAATGCCTTGGTTAATACGGCCTTATACCGGGGGTTCTGGGCGGTGTCCAAATCCCGCACCACTCTGGTGCGGGAAAGAAGGATATTCTCCTTCTTGCGGATTAATTCGAGCGATTCAGCGGATGGCGCAATATCGTCTTTTCGACCATGATTGTCCTCGGCCATGTCGATCTGCGCCTCGACCGACTTACTTTCCCAACCTCGGGCCATAATCCTATTGTACTCTTCCGAACCCGTAAGGGGAACCAATCTGCCTTAACGTTCCGTTTCTGGAGTATATTCTCATCGAAGAATGAGCCTGAAGAACAAGAGTAGACTGTCCGGATTGCCGGACCTCTTTTCTCAGTGGATTTGAGGACAAATGGTCTTCCCGCGAGTTGCCGGGCTGTGGGGAAAGCTGTTCATCGAACAAACCAGGTCGCGCGCGTAAATACCCAGCAGCCCGTTTTTCCCTTCAGGCTCATCTTGCGTGAGAATCCGATCGCAAGTTCAGGCTAGCCAGCCCGCCGGCGACCATACCGGGCTGAATTTCAGCCCAGGCTCAATTCGATGCCGTTGACGCGGGTAGCCACGAACTCTCCCAGAGCGGGGAAGTCGGTTAATTGGCCGCTCGCCTCCGGAACCATCTCGATCACCTTGGACAATTCGGTCTTCGGGAGGTCGGCAAACTCGCAGAAATCCATCAGGTCGGCGAGTTGGGAACCGGCGGCCACCAGGCACACCAGTTCGCGGTCGCGGCCGGCGGCGCCGGTGGGATTTTCATGCAGCGACGCCACGGTCTGCAGATCGAGTGGACAACCCCACTGCGCCAGCAGCCATCGGCCGGCTTCGGTGTGATCCATTCCATACAGCCCCTTCTCGATGGCCAATAGGTTTCTCCCCTCCAGCGCCGCCTCATTCAGCGCCTGTTCATAGTTGGGGAAGGCGCGCAGCAGCGCCAACCGGCCGATATCGTGAATCAGGCCCGCCATATAGCCGCGCTCCTGAGTGATGCGCATAGAGGGCGCGATGCGCTCGCAAATCACCGCAGTGGCCAGATTGTGACGCCAGCAGGCGCGCGCCAGGTTGCCGCTGGCGGGGCCGGCGAGCCCGCGCATGGCGGTGGTGACAATTAGGCTGTTGATGCGCTCCATGCCCAGGAAGGCCAGCGCCTGCAAGATATTCTTAATCTCCGACCGGCAGCCGAGCAGCGGCGAATTCGCCAGACGCAGCACTTCCGCCGTCAACACGGCATCGGTACGCAACAGGGTCACCACGCGGGCCAGCGGCTCCGATATATCGGATACCAGGTTGAGAAGTTGTACCGCCACCGGACGGAAGGGTGGCACCTCCTTCAGCAGGCGGGCTCTCTGAACGGCAAGGGGGACGTGAGGCACTACGCCGCCCCCTGAATCGAGATCGCCGAGATGCGCTGCGCGCTCATGCCGGTAATCAGCGCCATCAATTCGCCCGGATGGATCGGCTTGGCGATGTACCCGTCCATGCCCGCGTCCAGGCAGCGCTCGCGATCCCCCGCCATGGCGTGCGCCGTCATGGCGACAATGGGAAGGTGTTTGCCGCGATGACCTTCGCGCTGGCGAATCTCAGCGGTGGCCTGCAAACCGTCCATTTCGGGCATCTGGATGTCCATCAGCACGAGGTCGAAATCTCGCTGCTCTACCAGTTCGAGGACTTCGGTCCCGTTTCCGGCGATGGTTACGGCATGGCCCCGCTCTTTCAAGAGAGCACTCACCAGTCTCTGGCTGACCACGTTGTCTTCCGCCACCAGGATCGATAACGGCGGGCATTCGACATTGCCGGCCGTCGATACAGCGCGCTTCGGCATCACGGTAGCGCCCAGGGTGAAGGGTGCGGTGAAGTGGAAAGTGCTGCCGCGTCCCTCTTCGCTCTCCACCCAGATGCGCCCACCCATGATATCCACCAGTCCGCTGGAAATCGCGAGCCCGAGGCCCGAACCGCCATAGCGGCGGGTGGTGGAGCCGTCCGCCTGGCGGAACGGTTCGAAAATGATTTTCTGTTTGTCCAGCGGAATGCCCGCCCCGGTGTCGGTTACCTGGAAGTGGGCGAGCAGGCCGGCATCGGGTGCCGGCTGCATCGTTACAGACGCCCGCACCGAGCCCTCGCTGGTGAATTTGATGGCATTACCCACCAGGTTCAATAGCACCTGGCGAATGCGGTTCTCATCGCCCAGCAGGTTGTCGGGGATCTGCGGATCCACTTCCCAGGTCAATTCCAGGCCCTTCTGCTGGGCGGCGGCGGACATGGTCCGGGTGGAGCTTTCCACGCAATCGCGCATGCAGAATGGAGCGCGGTCCACTTCCATCCTGCCGGCTTCGATCTTGGACACGTCCAGAATGTCGTTCAGCAATTGCATGAGTGCTTCGGCCGACTGTTCCACCGTGTCGAGGTAGTCACGCTGTTCCAGGTTCAAGCCGGTGCTCAGGCAGAGTTGCGTGAACCCGAGGATGCCGTTCATGGGGGTGCGGATCTCGTGGCTCATGTTCGCCAGGAATTGTCCCTTGAGCCGCGAAGCCTCTTCGGCCTTATCGATGGCGATGAGCAGTTCCGCGTTCACACGGCTGCACTCCGACACCTGGTGTTCCAACTTGGTGCGGTCTTCGGCCCGTTCCGCGTCGCGCTGTGCGAGTTCCTCCAGCATGGTATTCAAGGAACGGGCCAGCACGGTCAGTTCATCCTCTCCCGTTACCGCGATGCGGTCCTCGAAGCGGTGCGTCTGCGCAATCCGCTGCGCCTGGGTGGCAATTTGCAGAATGGGAGCGGAGACTTCGCGATGGGCGAATATCGCGGTCAGGACACCGACCACCAGGCCGAGGGCGACGATCCAGCGGAGGAAAGACCAGTAGATCCGCAGCGCCAGGGCGAGCGGGGGCGGTCCGGCAGCCAGCACCAGCGTGCCCGCGCGAGCGCCGCCCGGCGGGACCGGAATGCGCACCGTCAGTCCATTGGTAGAGCTGGCCGGGCCGGCGGCTACGAGCGGCGGGCAGCCGCTTGCGGAAGACCGATGGAAGGCCGCGAAACACGCGCCACTGGCGTCGTAGAGCATGGCGTCGCGGATCATACGCTCGGCGCGCAGCGCGTCGAGCACGTGCGCCGCGGCTTCCCGGTCTCCGCTGGCAAGGGTGTGAGCGGCCTGATAGCTCACCAGGCCTCCCGCCGTGGACGCTTCCGCGCCCACGCCCTGCCAGAAACGGTTTACCCCGAAACCGGCGATACCCGCCGCGGTCAGCATGGCTGACACGATGCCACCGCCGACGATTAATGCGGTCGTCCTCCAGCGGATAGACGCTTGTTTCATCGGTTCGCCGTTTCGCCGTCACTTGGGCGGACCTCTCCGGGCCGGCCTTGCGAGGGCAAGTTCATACCTCCTCACATCGGCTCACCTATGTGGCGTTTCGAATGTTTTTAGCTTGTACAATGTTGGAAATCCCGAATTTAGGCCGACCGGAGTATGCCGGGAGTAAGCATCGGTTTGCTAAGTGGTCAAGGGCGACGGGCATTCATCGTGCAATCTTTGCATTCCGAACTGCTAGCGAGGCCGAAGAACCCGAAGGCAAAAAAATTTGCGGGGATGATGCAGCGGCGTGTCGATTTGCGTAAAGTAGTCCGTCATAGGGATGAGGAGAAACACACGATGCAATTTCTGCTATTGATTTACGATCGGGAGGCGCGCTGGACCGAGATGGACGAGGCCCAGCAGAATGCCGAGACGCAGGAGTTTGGCGCTTTTGGCCAGGAGTTCGCCGGCTCTATCCGCGGCGGCAACGCCCTGCTGCCCACCTCCACTGCGAAAACCGTGCGCGTGCGCGGCGGCAGCATGCAGGTAACCGACGGTCCGTTTGCGGAGACCAAGGAACAGCTTGGCGGATACTATCTGGTGGAAGCGAAGGATATCGACGAAGCGGCGTCGATTGCCGCCAAGATTCCGTGGTCGCGGTCCGGATCGATCGAGGTGCGGCCGATCATGATCTTCTCGTAACGGGAAAAAGGAAAACCTCATGACATCGAATGCAACCCAAACTGCCATAGAGGCAAGCCCGGCCCTGACGCAGGCCGAGCGCAATCGGGCGCTCTTATACCTCACGCAAACCAGGAACTGCATGATAGGCGCGTTGAAAACCCTCTCCGGCGCGCAATGGACCTTCAAGCCGGGTCCCGACCGCTGGTCGATCGCGGAGATCGTAGAGCACGTGCTGTTCGTGCTGGAGCGGGTGGACGGGCCGGTGCGCGAAAAGCTGGCCATGGATCCCGAATCGCCGGTGCATCCGGATTACAAACTGGTCGACGACATCATTATCTTCCAGTTCCCGAACCGCCTGAGCCGCTTTCCGTCGCCCATGCCGCCTTCGGGCGGCGTCGACCAGGCGCAGGCAGCCGATCGCCTTCTGGCAACCTACGCCCGGTTGGCCAAGTGCATCGAAACCGCAGCCGTGCTGCGAAACCATTCGCTGCCGGCGGCTCCCCTGAAACTGGTCAGCCAGGGCGCCTACGAGATGATGGACGGCTATCAATGGATCATCGCCGCGGCCGCGCATACCGAACGCCACACCAAGCAGGTGCTGGAAGTGATCGCCGACCCCGCGTTCCCTATGTAGCGGCCGGCGCGCCCGCGGAGCGAAGCCATTATGCGCTATATGATGCTGGTCTATTCCACCGAAGGCCCCGACGGCTTACCGCCGGAGGAAGACGCCCGCATTCGCAGCGGTCATCGAATGGTAATGGAGGAGGCGGCGGGGAAAGGTGTCCTGATGGGCGCCGGGCCCCTGGCCTCCACCAGCACCGCGACCACCGTTCGCCTGCAGAACGGCCAGCCGATCGTTCTGGACGGACCCTTCGCCGAGACCAAGGAGCAGCTGGCGGGATATTACATCCTGGAATGCGAGAATCTCGACGAGGCCATTGAATGGGCGGCCAAAATTCCCACCGAGTGCCAGGGGCGCCAGGGCTGCGTGGAGATCCGGCCGCTGCGCTTTCAACATGCCGGCGGAGGCCCGGCCGAATCCCGGAATGGCTGACATCCGTGGCGCGGCGGAATCCGTCTTCCGGCAGGAGTCGGGGCGGATTCTGGCGTGCCTGATTCGCATTTGCGGCTCGTTCGACCGTGCCGAGGAGGCCATGCAGGATGCCTTTGCGTCGGCGCTGGCCTCCTGGCCGGCGAAGGGCATTCCCGAAAATCCCGCAGCCTGGATTGTGACCGCGGCGCATCGCCGCCTGATCGACACCTTGCGCCGGGAGAGGACGCGGCGCCAGAAACAGGAATCCCTCACCTATGCGGCTGAACTCGCGTGCGTGGCGCCCGCCGCGGAGATCGAAGACCCGACTATGGATTTCCCGGACGACCGCCTGCGTCTGATGTTCACCTGCTGCCATCCGGCCATCAACGTGGACGCACAAATCGCCCTGACGTTGCGCACCCTCGGCGGGCTCACCACCAGCGAGATCGCCAAGGCGTACCTGCTGCCCGAACCCACGCTCGCGCAGCGCCTGGTGCGCGCCAAGCGGAAGATCCAGGAGGCCGGCATTCCTTACGAAGTGCCGCGGGCCGCCCTTCTGCCGGATCGCCTGGCGGCGGTGCAGGCAGTGATTTATCTGATTTTTAACGAAGGCTACACCGCCAGCTCGGGAGACGAACTGGTGCGCAACGATCTGTGCGCGGAAGCCATCCGGCTGGGACGCTTGCTGTGCGACCTGCTGCCTGCGGAACCGGAAAACCTGGGGCTGCTGGCATTGATGATCCTGCAGCATTCGCGCCGCGAGGCGCGCGCGCTGGACGGCCGCCTGGTTACGCTGGAAGAGCAGGACCGCTCACGCTGGGACCCCGCCGCCATCGCCGAGGGACTCGCCCTGCTGCAACGGGCGCTCTGTCTCCGGCGGGCCGGCCCCTACCAGATACAGGCCGCCATCGCCTGCCTGCACGCCGAAGCGGCGACCCCGGAGGCCACCGACTGGCCGCAGATCGCGGCACTGTACCAGAGGCTGTTCGCCATCCACTCGTCGCCCGTGATCGCGCTCAATCTGGCGGTTGCGGTGGCCATGAGCGGGCGGATGGAGGAGGGGCTGCAGCGCATCGACGCGTTGGGAGAAGACGGCGCGCTCGACCGGTATTATTTGTTCCACGCCGCGCGCGCCGATCTGCTGCGGCGCCTCAATCGCCGGCCGGAGGCAGCGCTGGCGTATCAGCGGGCCGCGGCATTGACGTCCAATCCCATCGAGGTGGATTTTCTCAAACGGCGACTGCGGCAGCTTGCCGTTGGCGAATGTGGACTCTCCCCGGAAAATCCGCTAGAATCGGCTCCCGAGGGAGAACCATGAAAAAACTTCTGATACTCACTGCCTTCTGTCTCACTTTCGTGGCGGGCGCCGCTTTCTCATACGTGCGCGACTGGCATGACCTGGATGCCGTTCACCGGCACGTGTCCGACGCTCTCCGTGAGATGGACCGCGCACGCGCCGCCAACCACTTCGATATGGCGGGCCACGGCGCCCGGGCGTCGGAGCATCTGCGCGCCGCCGAGCATGAGCTTTCGTTGGCGGTGGAATCGGCGCGCAAGGAGTAACACAAGGTTCGTCCGGCGGCCGTAAACCGGTGCGCGTGACTTCCCGTGGTCATTCACGCGAAAATTGAAGGTTCATGGCCGCCACGTCACTCGCGAAAAGCAAAATCAAGATCGTTCTCCTGGAAGGGGTGCATCCCGGCGCGGCCGGGATGCTGCGCCGCGAAGGATATTCCAATATCCTGATGCATGCCAAATCGCTCGCTGGAGACACGCTCCACGATGCGTTGAAGGGCGCCTACTTCGTCGGCATCCGCTCGGCTACCCAATTGACCGCCGAAGTCTTGCAGCGCGCGCCGCGCCTGATCGGCATCGGCTGCTTCTGCATCGGCACCAATCAGGTGGACCTGGAATGCGCCCGTAAACGAGGTATTCCGGTCTTCAACGCGCCGTTTTCCAATACGCGCAGCGTGGCTGAACTGGTGCTGGCGGAAACTATTTTTCTGCTGCGCGGTATCCCCGAACGGAACGCCGCGGCGCATCGCGGAGACTGGCTCAAGACGGCCGAGGGCGCCCGCGAGGTCCGCGGCAAGAAGCTGGGCATCGTCGGGTATGGCCATATCGGTACGCAGATCGGACTGCTGGCCGAATCGGTGGGAATGCAGGCGTCTTATTACGATATCGAGGCCAAGCTATCGCTCGGTAATGCGCGCGCGGTGAGTACGCTCGACGAGCTGCTGGCGGATTCCGACGTGGTGACGCTGCATGTTCCTGAAACGCCGGAGACCGAAGGGATGATCGGCGCGGCGCAACTGGCTTGCATGAAACCGGGGGCCAAGCTGATCAACGCCTCGCGCGGCAAAGTTGTAGATATCGAGGCGCTCACGGCGGCACTGCGCAGCCGGCATATCGGGGGGGCGGCGCTGGATGTTTTCCCCAGCGAGCCGAAAGGTGCGGGCGACCGGTTCGTTTCTCCCCTGCGCGATTTCGAGAACGTGATTCTCACTCCGCACGTGGGCGGCAGCACGGAGGAGGCGCAGGCCAATATCGGGCTCGAAGTGGCGGGCAAACTGATTAAGTACAGCGATAACGGATCGTCCCTGACGGCCGTCAATTTTCCCCAGGTGTCCCTGCCGGAACATCCCGGCAAGCACCGTCTGTTGCACATCCACCGCAATCAGCCGGGCGTGCTCTCGCGTATCAACGAGGTGTTCTCGCGGAACGATGTGAACATCGTGGCGCAGTACCTGCAGACCGACGCTGCCATCGGCTACGTGGTGATCGATGTGGAGACGGCCGGCCGGCCGGCCACAAGGGGGCTGAAGGCGGAACTGGATAGCGTGCCCGGAACCATCCGGTCGCGAGTGCTGTATTAAGCTCCATGGAGCCGCTTGGCAAGATGAGTTGGCTGCAACCCGGCTAGCTTTGCGCGACCAGTTCGTACTCTTTCAGGTAACCCAACAATTGCGCCAGGTCGATCGGCTTGACCAGGTATTCGTCGCACAGGCGGTGAAAGCACCGCATCACTTCTTTCAGATCGTTCACCGCCGTGGTCATGACGATTTTGGCGCCCCGGTCCGGCAGAATACCACGCTCCTCTTCCAGGGCACGGATGGCGCGGACGGCGTCGCCTCCGTCCATCTCGGGCATCATGATGTCCATGCAGATGAGATCGTAGGGCTGGTCCTTTTCGAGAGCGGCGCGAAACGCCGCCACGGCCTCGCGTCCATTGACCGCCAGATGACAATCGCCATAACGGGACAGAAAAGTCTGTAACAACAGGCGGCCGGTGAAATCGTCCTCCACCAGCAGGGCGCGGAAACGCCAGCCGGCCGGGCGCGGCCGCCGGTCGAGCGCCCGCATCACCTCCGCAAGTTCCGCGGCGTCGCCGCTGTCGGGGTCGTCGATCATGGCGCGCAGGGTGTCGATAGCGCGCAGCAGCGCGGTGACGCGTTCCGGCGCGGGCGTTTCGCGCCCCGCGCCCAAGGGGGCGAGCGCTCGCTCGGTTCGCTGTGCCAGGTGGCGTACCTGGGCTAATTGGCACTGGCTGGCGACGGCCCGCATGGCGCGCGTGGCCTGTAATAGCCGATTGACCACGGCGTGGTCGATCTCTTTTCCGCCCGATTCCAACAGAATCAGGCTCTGCTCCATGGTCGCCAAATGCTTTGTACAGGCGCTTCCGTCGTGCAGCGTCGGTCCCTCGTTTGTCATGACGATTCCTCCCCGGCCGTAAGCCAGCCGGCACTTGCCAGTTCACCCCGCAAGCGCTCGAATTCCACCCTCGTCTGCGGCACCAGATGGGCACAGCGTTGCATCTCGCCAGCCTCCCCTGCCTGCTCGATGGCCGCGGCCAGCCCGGCCAGTGCTTCGGCCGCCACCGTGGCGGCGGCTCCCTTTAATGCGTGGGCCAGGTGGCGCGCGCCGGTGCAGTCGGCGGCTGCAATCCGCTGTCGCAATCCGTCCAGCCGGGAGGGGCAATTGGCCATGAAGGAGCGCAGAATCGCGCCGGCCAGCCGCCGATCGCCCATCAGACGCCGCAGCAAAGCCCGCTCATCGAAACTCACCGGATTGTGCGGCTGGCCGCCTTCGGCGGCGCGCGCCGGAAGCCACCGGGAGACGGTATTGGCAAGCTGGCGCAGCGTCACCGGCTTGGCCAGGTAGTCGTTCATCCCGGCCAGCAGGCAGCGGTCCCGGTCGGCAGGCATGGCGTCTGCGGTGACCGCTACTATTGGAATATCGGAGCGGTGGACCTCGCGAATATGGAGCGTCGCCTCGAACCCATCCATCACCGGCATCTGGCAATCCATCAGCACCAGGTCATACCCTCCGGCGGCCACCGCTTCCACCGCCGCGGCGCCATTCTCCACCGCCACCCCCTGGTATCCGAGTACCGACAACTGCGCCAGAATCACCTCGCGGTTGACGCGATTGTCCTCCGCCACCAGGATGCGCCCTTCTCCGGCAGAATGCGGGCGGCCGCCCGCGTCCTTCCTGCCCTCGGGCGACGGCGGTTCCGGCTCCGCCAGGGCGAGCACCGCCGTGAACCAGAAGGTGGAGCCCAGGCCCTCGATGCTCTGCACCCCGATACTGCCCCCCATCATCTCCACCAGTTGTTTGCTGATTGCCAGACCGAGCCCGGTACCGCCATACTTGCGCGTGGTGGAGGCATCCGCCTGTGCGAACGGCTGGAACAAGCGCGCGATCTGTTCGGGCCGCAGGCCGATTCCGGTGTCCACGATGCGGAACGCGACAGTCACCCTGCCGTTCTCCTGTTTCTCTAGCGCCGCTTCCAGAGCCACCTCGCCCCGTTCGGTGAACTTCACGGCGTTACTGACGAGATTGGTCACCACCTGGCGTAAACGGTGCGGGTCTCCGCGCAGCAGGTCGGGGAGCCCCGGCGCCGCCCGCAGCGCCAGGCTCAGGCCCTTCGATTTCGCCTGCATTGCCAGCATCTGTATCGCGCTCTCCAGGGTTTCGCGAAGGTGAAAGCTGCACATTTCGAGCGTCACCTGGTGCGCCTCGATTTTGGAGAGATCCAGAATGCCGTCGATCAGCGACAACAGGGTCTGCCCGCAAGACTGCGCCACGCTGGCGAAGCGCCGCTGCTCGGCGGTGAGACCGGTCTCGAGCAGCAGTTGCGCCATGCCGATAACGCCATTCATGGGAGTGCGGATTTCGTGGCTCATATTCGCCAGGAAGCGGCTCTTGGCCACGTTGGCGGTGTCGGCCGCTTCGCGCGCGCGAATCAATTCCTGCTCGTAGCGTTTGCGGTCTGTGATGTCTTCGGCAAGCCCGGCAATGCGGATCAGTTGACCGCCGGGGTCGCGCACCGGGAACGCCCGGTCGCGGATCCACTTCTCTCCATGAGGCGTGCGGATGCGGTATTCCGATTCGATGGCCTCCCCCCGGATTTGGCGCGTAAACGTTTCATGCGCGCGCTCCGCGTCCTCGGGATGAATCGCCTCCGCCCACGACATCGGGTTGCTATACAGGCTCTCGCACGTCCGGCCCCAGATGGCTTCGTATGCCGGGCTGACATATAGCATCTCGTCAGCCGAAGGAGGCATCATCCAGAACACCTCGCGGATGTTCTCGGCGATCTGGCGGAATTTCTGTTCGCTTGCCTGCAGCGCCTCTTCGGAGCGTTTCCGGCCGGTAATGTCGCGCACGAACCAAACCCGTCCCTGGTACTCCCCGCGCCGATCGCGAAAGCTGGTGGTGTACCGTTCCAGGGTCCGGCCGTCCTTGAGTACGGTCCGGCTGTGATCGTCCAGGTCCGGATTGGCGTAGAGTTGCTGCACACGGTCGAGGAAGGCGGCCGGCTCCACCACTTTTTCGAGCAACGCCGATAGGATCGGCTTATCGATATTTCCAACGACGGTGACCGGCGTGCCGTCCGGACCAGTGGGCATGGAGACGCCCCAGACCTCCAGATATTTGCGGTTATGCGACGCCACCTTGCCTTCGCGATCCACCGCCAGGATGCCGTCGGGCGAACCCTCGTGGATGGCACGAATGAGGGAATGCTGAAATTCGTGGTGCCGGGCGGCCAGTTCGGCCGTCTCGCGCGCCGCACGCAGAGCTTCCTCCGCCAGTTTGCGCTCGGTGATATCGACCGTGATGCCGGCGTGCCCCAGGTAGGCGCCGGCGCCCGAAAAACGCGCCTCGGCATGCGTCACTACCCAGCGCCACTCCCCGGCGGCATCGCGGATCCGTGCCTCCGCGCGGAAGGGCGTCCTGCCGGCCACCGCTTGCTCGAAGGCCTGAATGTGTGCGGGGGCATCCTCCGGGTGGAGCACGCGCAGCCATCCGCCGCCGGTCAGTGCTTCGGAGGTCAGGCCGCTCATCTCGCAGTAGGCGCGGTTCACGAATTGGCAGGATCCGCTCTCGCCGGTTACCCAAATCGCCGACGGGCATCCATCCGCCATGGTGCGGAAGCGCTCTTCGCTCTCCCGCAATGCCTCCTCCGCGCGCTTGCGCTCGGTAATGTCTTCCAGGTGAATTACAAAGCGCGAAGGATCGCCGGAAGCGCCGCGGACCGCGGAAAGCCGTTCGCGCACCCATACCAAACGTCCCTCGCGGTGGCGGTAGCGCTCCTCCCGTTCCGGCCAGACCTCCATTCCCCTGGACTCCGAGAGCGACGAGGGCGCGCCACCGGAATGAGTCAGGCTCATCCAGGTGGCCTGCTGCAACTCTTCCGCCGGGTATCCCAGCATCGCGCAAAGCGCCGCATTTGCCTGCAGAATGCGGCCGTCTGTGGCGGTCACCATCATCCCGCCGGGCGAGTGCTCGAACACCGAGCGGAATCGTTCCTCGCTCTCGCGAATCTGCCGTTCCGCCTCCTTTTGCCGGCGGGTGTCCCGTGCAATGGCCGAAGCGCCCACCACTGCGCCGCTGGAATCGCGAATGGGCGAAACCGTAATCGATACGTCGACCACCGTCCCCTGACTGGTTCGCAGCTTCGCCTCGTACGGTCCCACTGCGTTACCTTGGCGGATGCCGGCGAGAATGCGGGTCACCGCCTCGAAGCGCTCTTCCAATACCACCAGGCGAAAATGTTTTCCGAGCGCTTCGCCCGAGCCATAACCCAGGAGTTCCTCTGCCCCGTGGTTCCAGCTCAGGATCGTCCCGTCCAGGGCCGCGCTGAAGATCGCGTCTTCCGAGGATTCGACGATGGAAGCCAGAAAGGCACGGTCGAGCTGCGCCTGGCGTATGTCCGTGATGTCGCGGACAATCAAGGAGACGGCGATCGGTTGGCCGGCGGCGTTGCGTACCGGGGAGCCGCTCACCCAAACGGGGATGCGGCGTCCGTCGCGGTGCAGCCCCACACCCTCATAGGGCGCCATGGACAGGCCGGCGGCCGCCTGCTGGCTGCGTTCCTCCAGGGACTGCCTGCGCTCGGGTGACGCCAGCAGCGTGAGCGGTTTGCCGATGGCTTCCGCGGGGGTGTATCCGAAGATCGCTTCCGCTCCGCGGTTCCAGGTGAGGATCTCCCCCGACGGCGCGTAGGCGATCAGGGCGTCGTCCGAGGATTGCACGATGGTCGCCAGAAAGGCTTGCGCGTCCCGTTCGAGGCCTACCCGTGTGACATCGCGCTTGACCGCGATGTAATTGACGATTTCCCCCCCTGGACCCTCCACCGGAGTGATCTGCATCTCCTCGCGGTAAAGCGAGCCATCCTTGCGGCGGTTGGTGATCTCGCCCTGCCACACCCGCCCCGCGGCAATGGTGGCCCAGAGGTCCCGGTAAACCTCTGCCGGTGTCTCCCCCGACTTCAGAAGCCGCGAATTCTGCCCGGCGATTTCCGCCTTGTCATAGCCGGTCAGCCCCGTAAAAGCCGGATTGGCGTACTGTATGACGCCGGCGGTATCGGTTATGACGATAGCGTCGGCCGCCTGTTCCACGGCCGCTATCAGACCGGCCCGTTCAATCGCGCTGTCCTCCCGGCACACCATGCGTTTCGACCGCTTAGAATCCTCATTCACTCCTATCGACAGTCCGGGAGATTCCTTGAACAGGGAGACTCGAACCATGGATCGACTCTGCCGATCTGTTATCTTGAGAAATAAGCCACTCTCGGTATGCCCTTTTACATTGACCCCCTGAGGGAATTCCTGGTTCGGCCGGCGGTCCCGGAACAACTGTCGCGCCTGACGGAGCTGGCCCACAACCTGTTATGGAGCTGGGAACCGATCGAGCGTTCGCTCTTTCGCCGGTTGGACCCTATCCTCTGGCGCGAGTGCAGTTACAACCCCGTGCTGATGCTGGGCCGGGTTTCGCAGGCCACCTTAGGGAAGGCCGCCGCCGACCCGCGTTACATGGCGCTATACCGCAGCGCGTGCGACACTTACGACCGGCGCACCCGCAAGAGCGATCCCCCCGCCGACGGTAAACTCATCGCCTATTTCTCGGCTGAATACGGGCTTACCGAATGCCTGCCGGTTTACTCCGGCGGCCTGGGGATTCTTTCCGGCGACCATCTGAAATCCTCCAGCGACCAGGATTATCCGCTGATCGGCCTCGGGCTGCTCTATCAACAGGGTTACTTCCGGCAATTGCTCAATCCCGACGGCTGGCAGCAGGAACGCTACCCGATCAACGATTTCTATACGCTCCCCCTGCGGCCGGTAAAAGACGCTGAGGGGCGCGACCTGAAGGTGACCGTCAAACTGCCCACCGGGAATGTCTTCGTGCAGGTGTGGCAACTGTTTGTAGGACGCATCTCTCTTTATCTTCTCGACACCAACATCCCCGAGAACGTTCTGCCGCAGGACCGCGACATCACCGATTCGCTTTACGGCGGCGATATCGATACCCGCATCCGCCAGGAGATCGTGCTGGGCATCGGCGGCATGCGGGCGCTGAAGGCGATGGGGCTCAAGCCCACCGTCTACCACATGAACGAAGGCCACTCCGCCTTTCTCGCCCTGGAACAGGTCCGCTGGCTGATGCGCGATGAAGGGCTAAGCTTCGACGAGGCGCTGGAAGCGGCGCGTGCGAGCAACGTCTTTACCACCCACACGCCGGTTCCCGCAGGCATCGATATCTTCGACGCAGGCCTGATGTACCACTACTTCGCCGATTACTGTAACGATGTTCACATCGATTTCCAGCAGTTGATGGCTCTCGGTCGGCGCAACGTATTCAATCGCGACGAGCCCTTTTCCATGGCGGTGCTGGCGCTGCACACCTCCGCGTTCCGCAACGCCGTCAGCCGCCTGCATCGCGAAGTTTCGCAGGAAATGTTTCACGATCTCTGGCCGCAGCTCCCGTTGTGGGAGGTGCCGATCACCTCGATCACCAATGGGGTGCACCTGCCCAGTTGGCTGAACGGCGATCTGGCGTTGCTCTACGATCAGTACCTGGAGCCCGACTGGCGCGATCGTTTCAACGATCCCACCATTTGGGAACACGTGCACGAAATCCCCGACGAAGAGTTGATCGAAGTGCACCGCCGGCGCAAACGCCGACTGGTGAGTTTCGTGCGCGCGCGCCAGCATTCGTCGGCGGTGCGGCGGCAGGTGTCGGCGGCGGAGGTGCGGCGCGCCGGGGAAGTGCTCGACCCGAACGCCTTCACCATCGGCTTCGCGCGCCGCTTCGCCACGTATAAGCGCGCCACCCTGCTGTTCCGTGACGTGGAGCGGCTCAAGCAGATTCTGCTGAATAAAGAGATGCCGGTGCAGATCGTGATCGCCGGCAAAGCCCATCCCAAAGACCAGCCCGGCAAGAGTTACATTCGTGAAGTGGTGCAGCTCTCGCGCGATCCCGACCTGTGGAAACACGTAGTTTTCGTGGAAGACTACGACATGAAGGTGGCGCGCGAAATGATCCAGGGGGTCGACCTGTGGCTCAATAATCCGCGGCGCGGCGAGGAGGCTTGTGGCACCAGCGGGATGAAAGCGGCCATCAACGGAGTACTCAATTTCAGTATTCTGGACGGCTGGTTCGATGAAGCCTATGAGACTTCCGGCGGGTGGGCGATCGGCGATCGCGAACCGTACTCCGACGACCAGGACGGTTTGCATGCCAGCGCCATCTATTACCTGCTGGAAAACGAGATTGTGCCCATGTTCTACGAGCGGCGCGAGACTACTCCGCGGGAGTGGATCCGGCGCATGAAAAAGTCGCTCTCCTCCATCAGCCCGGACTTCGATTGCCGAAGAATGGTAGCGAAGTACATGTCGGAGCTGTACGATCCGGCGAACCAGGACAATCAGCGCCTGCGCAGCGGCGGGTATGGCAGCATTCGCGAGAAGGTGCGTTGGAACGCGCGCGTTCGTGAGGCGTGGGACAAGGTTCGATTCGTGGATTCCGCTGCGGCGCCGGCGCAGGCGGTGACCAGCGGCGCTCCGGTATCGGTGCGCGCCAGTATCGAACTGGCCGGCCTGACGGCGACCGACGTTCGGGTGGAAATGGTGATGGGCCGGGTAGACTCCAACGGACATCTGGAGGAAACCGAAGTGCAGGTGCTGCCGTCCATCGAACAGCAGGGGTCAGTGGCAGTATTCGGTAAGGATGTAGTGCCGGAGCGGACCGGTCGTCTGGGGTACGCTCTGCGGGTAAGTCCCAACCATTTTGACGATCCTCTCACCAGGCCCTGCGGTAGCCTTCTCAAATGGAGTTCCGCCGGATAATCGAAAGATGGGCGTGCAAACTGTTTCAATCCGTGGTAAATATGGGTTTGACAGTTGAGCGGGTCCCGGACCGGATGGTAGGGTGCCACGGGAACTCCGCGGAGTCTGTTCCGGTCGTAATCCCACGTGTGGTACCGCCGCCTTGTATCGCCCGGGCTGGCGTGGTGACTGACCGGCTCCTTGCTAGCGCCCCGCGCCAAGAGTTATCTAAATCGAGTTTCTCAGTTAACGGGTTTTCTCAATAACGTTCTACGTCCAGCAACCTACGGAGCAACCTTCCCATGGACAGCGACCGCAAGTACCGACAAAACGGATACATGGATACCGACCGCGAGGCCCGAGGACCGCGTCCCGACTCGCCTAAACCGCAAGGCCCCAGACCCCCCATCGACGTGACCGGCCCCCGCTTGCCGCGCTTGGTGCAACACGTTGCCGCCGCCCGCTGTTTCAATTGCTCGACTGCGCTGCCGCAGGGAACCGATTTTTTGGGAAACTGCCCAAAGTGCGGCGTGGCGCTGCACTGCTGCAAACAATGCTCGCACTTCGAGCCGTCCACGCGTTTTCAATGTCTCAAACCGATTCCGGTCCGCATTCCCTATAAAGACAAAGCGAATGAGTGCGCGCTGTTCGCGCCGCGCGTGACAGTGGCGCGCGAAGGCACCGCGAACACTCCGCCCCCGCCCTCGGTGTCCCACGGAAATGGTAACGGCGGTCCGCCCGCGCCCCGCAACGCCGACGATGCGCGGAGCGCGTTCGACAAGCTCTTCAAGAAAATGTAGTTTCGCGGGGCGCAGGCCCTACTCTCTTCCTCCGTACAGTTCCGCGATCTCCTCCTTACAATTCTCCAGCGCGCGGCCGCGGCGCAGTTTCATCGTGGCCGTCAGTTCCCCGTTTTCAATTGAGAATTCGCGCGGCAGCACGCGGTATTTGCGCACTTGCTCGAACGGCGCGAGCTGTTTATTGACGCGCGAAACGGCCTTCTGGATTTCCGCCAGCACGGGTGGCGCGGCGGCCACCTCCGCGGCTTTACGGCCCTTCCACTGCTCCATTCCCTTGAGCGATTCGGCGGCCGCCGGATTGAGGGTGAAGATAGCGGTGAGAAACGGGAGGCGGTCGCCGATCAGCAGCACCTGGCTGATCAACGGCTCCATCTTGAACAGCGCTTCCACGCGCGACGGATAGATCTTTTTGCCGGTGGAGGAGACGATCAGCTCCTTCTTGCGGCCGGTAATGAAAATGAAACCGTCGTCATCGGCGTGGGCCACGTCGCCGGTGTGCAGCCAGCCGTCGCGCAGCACTTCGGCGGTGGTCGCGGCATCGTTGTGGTAGCCGGAAAAGAGACACGGGCTGCGCAATAGCATTTCGCCGTCGCTCTCGAATTTGACTTCCACGCCAGGCAGGGGTTTGCCGATGCTGCCGGCCTTGGGACGGTCGAGCGGATTGAGCGTGGCCACGCCGCCTTCCGTCAGGCCGTAGCCTTCGATCAGCGGCATGCCGACCGCGGCGTAAAACTCGGCCAGTTCTTTACTCAACGGCGCCGCGCCTGAGGCGGCCACGCGGATGCGGCCGCCGAACCGCTGTCGCACTTTCTGAAACAGTAACCGGTCCGCCAGTTTGAGCGGAATGCGGATATGCAGCGGCACGCGTTTGCCGTCGCGCCGGTAGCGGGCGGCGGCCAGCCCCAAGGCGAGTCCGCCCCAGAAGGCCTTTTGCGCCGCCGCCGGCCGTTTACGCAACTCCGTGCAGATGGTGGAATAGATGCGCTCCCACATGCGTGGCGGCGCCAGCAGAATGGTGGGCCGGACCTTGCGGATTTCACCGGGAAGCTTCAGCAGGCTCTCGGAAAACGTCACCGGCATGCCGTCGTGAATCGGCAAGAGCTCAATCACCACTCGCTGTGCGATATGCGCCGAAGGCAGGAACGCTACTGTGGAATCCGCCGGACCGAGTGGCAGCACGCTCGGTCCCATATCGAGATTGGAAACCACGGAGTGGTGGGTGACCCTGGCCATCTTGGGCTCGCCGGTGGCGCCGCTGGTGAGATAAAGAATGGCCGCATCGGCGGGCGTGACATCGGAGTCGAGGCGCGCCGCCAGTTGCGGGTCGGATGCCATTGCCTCCCGTCCCCTGGCGCGCAATTCCTCGAGCGTGAGCGCGCCCTCCGCCGATCCGGTGAGTAGGAACCAGTGCCGCACCGGCGCGCCGCGCAGTACCGCCAGCGACTTGGGATCTTCCACGAAAACCGCGGCGGCGCCGCACTGTTCGATCTGGTGGAGCAGGTCTTTGGGCGGATAGCTGGGATAGAGCGCGGCGGCAACGGACCCGTTGGCCATCGTCCCGAGATCGGCCAGATAAAACTCCAGGCGCGTTTCGGAGTTGAGCGCCACCACCTCGCCTTTGGCAATGCCGAGCGACCGCAACCCGGCGGCGATTTCGATGACCGCCGTCAGGTACTCTTTCCACGACAATGTGCGATAGCCGTCGCCGGCCGGCTGGCGGAGCGCCGCGGCGTCACCATGAACGCGCGCGGCGTCCTGCAGGACCTGAATGACGGTTCGAGTGGACACTCAAGCAATTTACCACGCCGGGCCGCGCCGGACCGCGCGGCAGGCGTTAGTGCGCCGTGACTACTGCCGTACATCGCCATGATCAGCAGGTCGCCGGCGGGCGCTTGGCGGAGATCTGCGAAGTACGCGTTGCTTACCGCGCCGGACCGCGTGGCAGGCGTTACTGCCCTGCGACTACTGCCGTACATCGCCATGATCGGCAGGTCGCCGGCGGGCGCTTGGCGACGTCTGCGAAGAACATGTTGTTCGCCGGGCGGGACCGCGCGGCATGCGTTACTGCCCCGCGACTACTGCCGCACATCGCCATGGTCGGCAGGTCGCGGCGGGCGCTTGGCGGGAGATCTGCGAAGTACACGTTGCTCACCGCGCCGGGCCGTGCGGCAGGCGTTACTGGACTCCGTCATCGCCACCGTGGGCACGTCGCGCGCGGGCGAGATCTGCGAAGTACCCGTGCGACACGGATTACTGCACCGTGATGAGCGCCGTAGTCTGAGTCGACATGCCGCCATACATCGCCACGATGGGCAGATCGCCCGCGGGCGCGCTGGCCGGGATCGTCAGGTTGATCTGGTACAGGCCGGCGCCCACCAGGCCGGCGAACGACACGTTGGCGGGGAGGTTGCCGACGGTTACCGTCGGCAGGCTGGGCAGATTGATCGGGAACGGTCCCAGATTGGCGAGTTGACCCGAATACGCGGGGTTGGTCTGGCCGAAACCCACGCAGTAAACCGTTACCGTTTCGCCGGGCGCGGCGGGAGTGAAGGAATAGCCGGGTGCATTCAGCGAGGGCGGTCCCAGCAGGGCATACGACGGCACATGTTCGGCCGCCACATGACCGGCCACGTCCACCACCAACAGCGCCGGCTCTATCGGAACTTCCAATACCGGTGTCATGGGGGTGGTCCCATTGGGCGTGCTGAGTTGTACCTCCACCGTGCCGGCGGCGCTGTCGAGGGGCGTCAGAATATTTACCTGCGTCGAACTTACGTAGTAGATCGCCGCCGGAAGGCCATCCACTGTGGCGCTGACATTCCCGACACTGGTCGGCAGGCCGTTGGCGAAGTTGGCGTTGCTCCACGTAGTAGTGGTATTCGCGAGATTGGTGCCGTGCACTTCAATCCACGAATTCTGCGAAATCTCCCCGACTCCGCTGGAGGTGGTGACAATCTTGGTGATGGTAGGTCCGTTGCCGGAAACGCTACCCGATGCCGGGAAACTGAAGGCGCTGGACTCGCTGCCATCGGGATTGGTGACCAGCGCGTCCCATAGCCCCGCGGTATTCACGGTGACCATCGCGGAAAACTGAGTGGGCGAAATGAACGTGATATTGGAACCGGAAATAGTGGTGGGCTGGGTGGCCGGCGGGGGCGCCAGCACCTTCAGTGTGAGGCCCGTCTCGAATCCCGTCCCTGTGAAGGTGACCGTCTGGAGGTTGGCCGAGAGCCCTACGGTAGCAGGACTGATTGAGGTAATGGTCACCGGCGAGGCAGCCACCAGAAGGTTCACAGGCATACTGGCGGTGCTTCCGGCGGTCACCATAACGGGATAACTTCCCTGCGCGAGTCCCGCGGGCACCGTGAAGACTACTTCATCGTATCCGACTACCGCGCCGGACTGATTTCCCGGCTCCAGCCCGGCGTATGTCACGGGCACCGATTTATTGTTAATGGTCATGGTGACCGCGGCGGCTGACATCGCTCCGGGAGAACTGGGTCCGAGCACGCCGGTAGCAACCACCGGATTGGTCACTCCGAAGCCGGTGGCAAACAGGACGACCGTATCACCGGGCAGCACCGGCTGCGAATATTGCGGAATCAAACCGGTGCCATCGAAGTAATATGCCGTTCCCGTACCGGTGCCGCCCGCCGTGTAGATGCCGGGATTTACGGCCGCGACCGGCACGGTTACGATAGCCGACGATACCGTGGAACCGCTCAACGAAGAAGTCACTTGAACCGTCGCGGTGGTGCCGCTCAGGTTAAATGGAGCCTGGAACGTCACTTCGCTGCCGGAATCGAAGAGCTTAGGTACAGCTACGCCGTTCACCAGCACCCTAACCGCGGTGCAGGTGTTGGGAACCGGCGTGCCGTTCATGCAGTTGCCGGGGAAACTTGGGTCGCCGAGATTCGATCCGGTGATGGCGACTACCATGCCGGGCGCGATCGGGCCAGCCACGCGCGAAGCCGCGTTCAGCACCGATGCGGCCGTGAACGTGGGAGTCTGCGCCTGCGCCCCAAGCGCCCAAACGGAGAATGAAATCGCAATGCCGATAAATGTCGTGCGCACTTTTACTCCATTTCAGACGAAGCTGTATTGAAATCTATCATTCAGTGTAGCGGACCCTGGTAGCCTGTTCCCTTGCGGTCGAGGCTCTGTAACTCTCAGTAAACAGTCCTTTGTGACTTTTGCCACGGATCCTAGGGACGCTGTAAGAGCACGATGGCTTCCAGATGATAAGTCTGCGGGAAAAGGTCCACCATCGCCATTCGAACGATGCCATAACCGCCCGCCACTAACCCGGCCAGGTCGCGAGCCAGGGTCGCCGGGTCGCACGCTACCATGGCCACTTGCCGCGGCTGCAATTCCACCAGCCGGCGGACCACTACTTTACCCAGGCCCGCGCGCGGCGGGTCTAACAGGACAAAGTCAGCCGGCCGCTCCTGCTCTAGCAAGAATTCTTCCACCGTGCGCGCTTCCGCCCGGACATGGGCGAGACCGGCGCGTTCGGCGTTGAACTGTAAGTCGCGAGCTGCTCCTGTGCCCGCTTCCACCGCAGTCACCTGGGCGAATTTCGCGGCCAGAGCCGGGGCAAAAAGTCCCACCCCTGCGTACAAATCGAACGCCGAGCTGCCTTCCGCACCGGCCAGTGCGGCGTCCACCAGGCGATGCAGGAGAAAGCGATTCACTTGAAAGAAAGAGGCGCGTCCCACACGATATTGCCCGTTGTAATCGAGCGCACCTTCCACTAAGCCGGGAATCATGTCGGCGCACCACTCGAAGAAGCGACGCGCCACCGGCCGATCGGTTTCGAGGAGGTTCAACTGCACGCTGGTCTCATCGGTGAAGAGCTCGAGCGAGCGCACCATGCGGGGCCATCTCGGGTCGTGCAGCATGGCGTTTAACGTCTGTATGGTTCGATTCAGTTTGGGCGAAGCGATGGGGCACCCGTCAATGGCGCACAGTTTATGCGAGCGCATTTCAAGATATCCCAGCTTGCCGTTTTGCACGCGCAACTGCACGCGATTGCGGTACCCCCAGGGTTCGCCGGCGATGATCTCGATCTCATCGGGCGGCGCGATCTTGCCCAGGCGCCGCAGTTCCTCTTCCAGGATGGCGCGCTTGTAGGCGAGCTGATCGGCGTACCATGCATGCTGATAATGGCAGCCGCCACAGCGTCCGAAGACCGGACAGGGCGCGGCCACGCGGCCGGCGGAGGGTTCGAGAATCTCCACCGTCCTGCCATGAATCAGTCCGGGCTTTTCGCGCTCCGCCTGCACGCGCACACGTTCGCCGGGCAGCACGAAGGGCGCGAACACCACGCGTCCATCCAGGCGCGCGAGTCCATCGCCGCCATACACCAGCTTCTCCACGGTGACTTCGAAATTGCTTACGATAAGAGTTCTCCCCTTACCATGAAAACACGAGTCTTCTCCGGCATGCAGCCGACCGGAAATCTGCACATCGGCAATTACCTGGGCGCGCTCAAGAATTGGGTGCGCATCCAGCACGATTATGAATGCATCTTCTGCATCGTCGATTTGCATGCCATCACCGCTTTCCAGGAGCCGGCGCAACTGCGCGCCAAAATCGCGGAGATCGCGGCCGTGTATCTGGCGGCGGGCATCGATCCGAAGGTCTGCGCCATCATGGTGCAATCGGCCGTCCCGGCCCACACCGAACTTGCGTGGATGCTGACCTGCGTTACGCCGGTGGGCTGGCTGGAACGCATGACGCAGTATAAGATGAAGGCCGCTAAACTGGAATCCGTCGGCGACGGTGTTTTGCAGTACCCTGTCCTCATGGCGGCCGATATCATGCTCTATCAGGCCGGCATTGTGCCGGTGGGCGAGGACCAGGCACAGCATCTCGAACTGACGCGAGATATCGCGCAGCGCTTCAACTCACTCTATGGCGATACCTTCGTGGTTCCCGATACCGCGCTCCCCTCGGTGGCGGCGCGCGTGATGGGTCTCGACGATCCTACTGTGAAGATGAGCAAATCGGAAACCGGGGCGCATCATGCGGTGGCGCTGCTCGATCCGCCCGACAAGATCCGCAAGACCATCATGCGCGCGACAACCGACTCCAATCCCGCAGTCGACCTGGATACCGCCGGACCGGGCGTGCTCAATCTGCTGACGATTTACCAAGCCTTTGCCGGCGCCGGCGACCAGGACATTCGCAACGAATTCACCGGCCTGCGCTACGGCGATCTCAAGAAGCGCGTGGCCGACATGGTGATTGCGCACCTCGAGCCGTTCCAGCAGAGATATCGCGAAATCAGGGCCGAGCCCGGCTACCTGGAAGGAATCCTGCGGGAAGGCGCGGAGCGGGTGGCGCCGATTGCCAACGATACGGTCCGCCTGGTGAAGACGCGGATGGGATTGGGGTAGACGGTTTACGCCGCGCCGTGCTTGATCAACGGCAGCGAAGGCTCCAGGTCGCGCAGCACGCGATCGAGTTCGCTTTCCTGCACCGGCCTGGCCAGCACGTAGCGATTGTAGCCCTCGAAATTGGCCGCGAGTTCGGCGTCGTAGCCGTCGCTCAGCAAAATAAAGCCGGTCACCCGGCTCTGCATCCGTTCCGATAGTTCCACCCAGTTCAGCCCGGGGGCGTGCAGCGAGCAGAAGGCAGCGTCGATCTTGATGCGCTGCGCCAGTTCGAGGCCGATATCGGCGTTGGAAACCGGGACCACGCGGTAGCCGCGTGCCGCCAGCAGCGTCAGCAGTTGTCTTTGCGCCGGCTCGTCAGGCTCGATAATCAGCGCGGTCATGCCGCGGGAATAATCGCCGCCACCGTTCGGCGAAGGCGTGCCGATCACGCGTTCGCGCGCCGCGGTGAGAGGCAATTCCACTTCGAAGCGCGGGTCGGCGTGAGGCTTTTCGATCAGCCGCACTTCGCCGCCATGCCCCGCCACTACGCTGCGGGTGACCCCCAGCACCGCCGCCGTCTCTTCCGGTTTACGCGAGACCGCCTGGCTGGTGTAGGCCACTTCCACTACCAGGCGTTTGGCCAGCACGCTGGTGCGGACCGTGATCACTTTTACGGGAGCGTCCGCCAGCGACTGTTCGGCGTGCACCAGCAGATTGAGGAACACTTGCTCCAACTGCCCCTGCGAGCCCAGCACGTGCAGCGGTTCCTGTGCGGTGAGGTCACGGACCTTGATGCCCGAGGCCTTGCGATCGCCTTCGCGGAATTCGACCAGGTTGTGGAGCAGCGCGGTGACCGAAACCGGCCGGGCCTCCACCTGTTCGGCAGCAAACGACACCAGGCGCGCCACCATGGCGGCAGCGCGTTGCGCTTCGGCGGCGATGGCCGCCACCTCCCGTTCCGCGCCAAATCCTCGCTCTTTATCGAGCGCCCGCCGGGCGAGGTCGGAAATTGACGCCAGCGGGGTCTGCAGTTCGTTGACGACGCCGGAGATCAATCGGCCCACGGCGGCCAGTTTCTCCGTGCGGAAGAGCTGTTCCTGCACCGACCGCTGGTCCAGCAGACGGAAGGCGACGCCGATCTGATTGGCCACGTGTTGCACCAGGGACTGTTCGTCCACTGTGAAATCGTGGGCATGATCCTGACTAAGTTCCAGCACGCCGGTCACTTCGCCCTGCGTCATCAGGGGGACGAAGAGGAGGCTCTTGGGCGCGCGTTCGCCCAGGCGCGGCGCCATGGGGAACGGGCTGCGATCGATGTCGGGGATCACCAGCAGGGTGCGGTAATGAAAACAGGCCACCGCCCCCGCTTCGCTTCCGCCCGGCGCCGAGGCGAGGGAGATCGGGACGGGATCGAAGTCATCGGCCGCTACCGGGTCGAGCGTCTTGGCGGTCCGGTTATAGACATACAGGTGCACCTGGGTAATGCCCAGGACGGCGGTGAGGGAAGCACTTACTCGCTTGAGGATGGTTTCCGTGGAGGACGCGCTCAGGATCTCTTCCCCCAGGCTGTAGGTGTTGCGCAGTCTCTCGCGCTGGCGGCGTAAGCGGCGCTCCCGGCTCCACAGGAAGAAGCTGATACAGAGGAGTAAGAGGAGCCCGAAGGCCAGCATCAGGGGTTCCATCGGCCAGCCGGTCTCGGGATGGAAGACAGACGGAGCCTGCGCCCTTGCCGCGCGGGCGACAATCGCCGCCAGCAAAGCACCCAAACAAACGTTGCTCATCGCGCCCGTTGTTGGGCTCTTAACCATGCTGTTAAGATTCCGTTGCAGAAATTATCCGCCATTATATCGGCACCCGGCAAGTTAACGTAAGTAGTACCGATGCCGGCCACGCGCATGCCTGCCGCGCGCGCCGCCGCCACGCCGGTGTGCGAATCCTCCAGAACGATGCAATTAGCGGGCGCGATGGCGAGCAACTCCGCGGCCCGCAGATAAATGTCGGGATGCGGCTTGGGGCGGTTGACCTGGTGCCCGTCGACGATCGCCCGGAAATAGCTCCGCAAGCCGGCGCGATCGAGCACGAAATCGACATTCGCCGGCTCGGCGTTGCTGGCCACCGCCAGGGGAGCGTCGCGGTAGCGGTCGAGAAACGGCCGCAAGCCGGGAACCAGGGCGTCCTCGATCCGGCTGCCCAGCATTTCGCGGTACAGTTCTTCCTTGGCGGCGCCGCGGGCCGCGACTTCAGCCTCGCTCAGACTGTCGCCGAAGTAATCGCGAATGATCTGGTCGTTGCGCTGGCCGTACATGCGATCCAGCATGGCAGGCGTGGTCTCTACTCCATAGCGGCGATTGAACGCCGTCCAGGCGTCGCAGTGCAGAGGGTTGGAGTGGACGATGACTCCGTCCATATCGAAAATCAGCGCCAGCCCTTCTGCCAGGGAGGGAGAATCGCGTTCGCCGGATTTCACGAGCGAGACTCCGTTTCGCCGGCGTTTTGCAGATTGGCCTCCAGCCAGTCGAGATAGTCCGCGGCGCCATCCACAACCGGGAGGGCAAGTACTTCCGGCACCTCGAAGGAATGGGCGCTTTCAAGGGCGGTGCGCAGACGCTCGAAAAGGGGTCGCGAGGACTTGATCAGCAGCAGCCATTCCTCTGCCGATTCCACCGCTCCCTTCCAGCGATAAATACTGCGCATGCGCGGCACAATGTTGACGCAGGCCGCCAGGCGCTGCTCAATGAGCGCGCGCGCCAACCGTTCGGCTTCTTCCTGACTGCCACAGGTATTCAGCACCACAATCTTGTCTGTCATTTTATTCGCAAGCGATGGTACCATTATCTTCCAGGCTTTCTGTGCCATGAAAAGAGCGTTCCGGCGATCGGCATTTGCGGTGGCTTTTATGGGGGTGGTGATCTACGCCGCAGTCACCCTTACCGGCCCGCATGGAGTCCACGCCTGGATGGAAAAAGAGCGCCTCATTCAGGAAATGCAGAAGAGGAATGCGTCCGAGGCGCGGCAAATCGAGCGCATCAAGGAACACATCAAGCGGCTGGACGGAAATCCCGATGAGCAGGAGCGGGAAATCCGCGAGCGCCTCAAGCTGGTTCATCCCGACGAGAAGGTATTTATTACCGGCGATCCGGCCAAGCAGTAACTCGCTATCGCTTCGCCAACTGCTCTTCCAATCGCAGCTGCAATCGGCGTTTGACGTCCGGCCACTCAGTGTCGAGCACGCTGAAAACGATGCTGTCGCGGCGATAGCCATCGGAGGCGATGATGTAAGAACGCAGCGTTCCTTCCTCCACTGCACCCATGCGGGCGAGGGCAATCGCCGAGCGCCGATTGCGGCTATCCACCTGGAATTCGATGCGCACGCAGCCCAGGCGCTCGAACCCATATTCCAGCAGCAGCAGCTTACCTTCGGTATTGCAGCCCGTGCCCCAGACGGCGGGTGAGTACCAGGAGCCGACCAGCGCCTTGCGGTGTTCGCGCGCGAGGCTCTTGAAACGCGTCAGGCCGGCGATTTCGCCGTCTTCCCGCCGGACCACAAAGGGCATGGCCGCGCCGCTGTTGTAATCGCGCAGCAGTGCTTCCAGATAGGCCAGCATACGATCGGGGGTGGAGGGACGGCTGGTGAGATAGCGCCAGATCTCGCCGGTCTCGGCAAATGCGAGCAGTGCGGCGAAATCGCGTTCGTTCAGAGGTTGGAGACTAACCAGCCTGCCACGGAGGCAAACCGGCGGGAGGGGGATGGGCCAATCGGCGGGTTGTGCAGGCATCCACACGGAACATAGCACAACCCGCAATAGGCGGAAGGGGACCGCGGTTTTTCGCGGTCCCCTGAATACCAGATGCAGTACTTAGATGGCGCGGCGTACCGGGCGGCGATTGCGCGAGCGGAAGACGACCTTGCCGCCGGCGTGCTGCTGCGGAGTGCGCTCAAAGCGCATGGCGGCGGCGATTTCGACCACCGGCGCGGCCGTCTGGTTTTCGCCCACGATCTGCTTGGGCGCGAGTTGGCGCGTCATGCGAATGGAAAGCGCACGCTCAATGCGGGAGATTTCCGAGCGCTCCATGCGAGTGGCAAAGGTGGAGGCAGTGCCGCGCGCGCCGGCGCGACCGGTGCGTCCCACGCGATGGATGAAGTCCTCGGGGACTTGCGGCAGGTCGAAATTCACCACGTGCGAGATACCCTCCACATGGATGCCGCGGGCAGCGACGTCGGTGGCCACGAGCACGCGATAATAACCGTCCTGAAAGCCCTTGAGGGCCTGATTGCGTTGATTCTGGCTGCGGTCGCCGTGGATCGCGGCGGTCTTGGCGCCACTGCGGGAGAGCTGTTTGGCCAGGCGATCGGCGCCATGCTTGGTGCGGGCGAAGACCAGGAACGAACCGTTCTGGTCGTTCAGCAGGAATTCGAGCAGTTGCACCTTGTGGCCCGCTTCCACTTCGTATACGTGCAGGTCGATCTGTTCCACCGGGCGGCTGATTGAACCCACCTCGACGCGCACGGCGTTGGGCACATGCGTTTCCACCAGATGACGGACCGAAGTTTCGATGGTGGCGGAGTAGAACAGCGTCTGCCGGCCGGCAGGAGTGGACTCCAGGATGCGCTTGATGGTGGGCAGGAAGCCCATGTCCAGCATGCGATCGGCTTCATCGAGCACCACGATTTTGGCGGTGCCCAGGCTGACGAGTTCGCGGCTGAGGAAATCATAGAGGCGGCCCGGGGTGGCGATCACCACCTGCGCGCCTTTGCGGATAGCTTGCAGCTGCGGGTTTTCGCCCATTCCGCCGACCACCACGGCGGCGCGGACACCGGTCCCGTGTGCAATCTTGGTGAAGCTTTCGTGGATCTGAATGGCGAGCTCGCGGGTGGGGCTCAGGATCACCGCGCGCACGCCTTTGACGGCGCGTTCGGCGATCAGTGTCTGCACCAGCGGCAGTACGAAGGCGAGAGTTTTGCCCGTGCCGGTCTGCGCGGTGGCCACCACATTGCGCCCGGCAAGCGCCGGCTCGATGGCAAGTTCTTGTACGGGAGTGGGTTGAGTGAATCCGTGCTTCAGGAGGTTGGCCTGCAGGACGGGGGAGAGAGTGAGTTCAGAGAAACTTTTCATTTGTCGTTTGTGAGGAAGGAAATCAGCGAACCAACTACCAGCGTGGGAGCAGAGAGGCGGATCGACTTCAATCTACAGTCCACAGTATAGCGCACAATTGGCCGGCGCGTCAGAACGGTGCCCCGGCGGCGCGATCGCTGGGCCTTTTGTACTGAACTTTCCTGGTACCACCCCGCATCCCCGGGAATTCCCCCGTTATACAAAGTAAGCAATAATAACTGGAGAAGTTACAGTCTGGCCCAGATGTCCGAAACCACACGAGGACGCCGCTGGCGTCGCCAGCGCCGGATGCTCCAAGCCGCAGCGATCGCCGGCCTGTTTGCCGCCGCACTGTATTTGCGGCTGTCCTTGTTCCCCAGTGTCACGGGACTGTTGCAGAGAGTGGGCGTTTCCCGCCGAGCTTCGATTCGTCCCGCCAAATTGCCGCCATCGCGGCCGAATTATCCTTATTCGGTGATTCCCGGAGGGGCGTATAGCGCCGCCGAACTGCAGGCCGCGCTGCTGCGCGACCCGGTCGCCGCCCGCCACTACGCCGGGTTTCGACGCTCGATGGTCCGAATGACGGAATCGTCGCTCAGCCAGCCGGTGTACTTGTCGTACCGGATCGCCGACGCCGTTTATTGGACCAGCCGGCCGGTTCGCTTGCCCCAGGGTGAGACCCTCCTGACCGACGGCGAACACTACGCCCGGGCACGCTGCGGCAATCGCATCTCGGAGGCGCCCAAAACGCCCGTGAACGATACCGAGCCGGCACCCGAAACCTTAAACACGCCGCAGCGCCCGGCCAATATGGTGGCGGGCGTCGAGAGATGGACCGAGAACCGGCTGCTGCCGGCGCCTCTGACGATTACTCCCTCGAATGGGCTTCCGTTGACCGTATCGGCGGTGATCGGTCCGGTCAACGAAATTCAGAACACTCCTTCCTGGTGGCTGTTTACCGGCCCCAGCGGATTCCTGGACCTGCCGGTGGTAGCCGCGGTTCCGCGTAATCTCTTTCCCGGAACTCCCGTCCCGGTGATCCAGCCCAACCCTGTCCCGGGGTATACCATACCGCCTACCCCGACGGGCTACACGCCTCTGACGCCGCCGTCGCCGCCATCGCCGCCGGTGGCGGTCCTTATTCCGCCCGATATTCCGCCCGGAATCTGGCCTCCCACAGTACCGAATATTCCCGATATTCCCCTTATTCCCATAGGCCCGGGGAGCCCTACCCCGACCGAGTCGGTGCCGGAGCCGGGAGTTCTGGCGCCGCTCATCGTCCTATTTAGCGGGTTCGCATTGACACGCCGGCGGCGCAAATCGTAAACCGCTCGTCTGCGGACGCTCAAGATTCCACCGGGAACCGCCGATAACTCTTTCAGTGGGCCGATCTGCGGCCCGCTGCCGGGAGTTATGGACTGCGATCAAGTACGGATATCGTTTACGGTGGAACCGGACGTTTGCGTGTTGCGGCTTGCGGGCGCTTTAGGAGTTATCCAGGCCGAGGAGCTGCGGCTGGCGGCGCAGGAGTTGTGCGGCTGCGGCAAAGATGTGACGGTGGATTGGAGCGGCGCCACCCAGATCGACGCCGCCATCGCGCAAGTGCTATTGGCGCTCCGTGCCGGACTGCGCGAGGGGAAGCGGTCGCTGGTGGCCGGTGCGAAAACCCCGCCCGCCATTGAAAGTTGGCTGACCGCCGCGGGCCTTGTGGCGTTCCTCTCCAACCCAGGGGCCGTATGAGATTCCCGAAGAATTCGGTGGTCTCGGCCATCATGAGACTCTTCCGCGGCCCGCGCGTGCGCGAATGCCTGGAAGTGCTCGCCGTGACCCGCAAGCAGTTGCTCGAAACCAGCCGTCAGGTGGAGGAGTCGGTAGTGACGGTCTGCGGCAACTTCACGGGCATCGCCGCTCGCGCCCGCGGTGCCGTGGCGGAGAGCGCCACGATGTTTGAAGGGCAGAAGGCCGGCGAGAGCGCGACAGTCGAGTCCTCCATCGAAACGTCGCGCCGCACCATCGCGTCGCTGCTGGAACGCATGGAGCGCGCCACCCGGCTATCCAGTACGGCGGTGGCAAGCATGGAAGAGGTCTCGCGCACCGTCACCGGCATCGAGGACTTGCTGACACAGGTGCAGCGCATTTCGTTCACCAACAAGCTGGTGGCGTTGAACGCCAAAATCGAAGCCGTGCACGTGGGAGAACTGGGAGCGGGGTTCGAGGTGGTAGCCGATGAAATTTCCCGGCAGGCCGAGCGGTCCACCGAACTGGCCGGCGGGATCGCCCGCCACATTCAGGAGATGCGCGGGCGGGTGAATTCTACGGCAGGAGAGTTGCGACAGTTTCTGACGGAAGATCGCAGGGAACTGGAAGAGAGCCGGGTTGAGGCTGAAAGCGCCCTCAGCATGCTGCTTGCGCTGCATGGGCGCACGCGCGATCTGCTGGCGCGCAATACCGAAGAGAATTCCCGGCTGGCCGGCGACATCTCCGCGGCGGTGATCGGACTGCAGTTTCAGGATCGCGTGAAGCAGCGCGTCGAGCATGTCGTCGAGGCGTTGGAGAAAGTGGAAAGCGCATTGGCGGGCGAACGCTCGGCGGGCGGTGTTGCCGCCGGGGCGGGGCTGGACCTAATGGCCGGAGTGCAATCTTCCTACACCATGCAATCGGAGCGGGACGCGCACAATCTGCCGGCGAATCAATCCGGCGTCTCCGCGGCGGAGTCCGCCGACATGGAAGTGGAGCTTTTTTGATGGGGAGGCATGTATGCCGCGCACGGCGTTAGTTGTGGACGATTCCGCATCCATCCGCGAGATGGTCGCGTTCACCCTGCGAGAGGCGGGTTTCACGGTTCTGGAAGGTATTCACGGTGCGGATGCGCTGCAGAAACTGGGCGATCGGCGGGCCGACCTGATCATCACGGATCTCAATATGCCGGTGATGGACGGGCTCACGTTTATTCGCCAGATTCGCAGCCGGGCCACCAGCAAATACACTCCGGTTCTGATGTTGACCACCGAAAGCCAGGCGGAAAAGAAGCAGCAGGGCAAGGCAGCGGGGGCCACCGGCTGGATCGTGAAACCGTTTCATCCCGCCAAACTTCTGGAAGTCATTGCCAAGGTGCTGCCGTAAGGAACTGCCATGGAATTCGACATCAGCCGTTTTCGGGATACCTTCTTTCAGGAAGCAGACGAGCACCTGGCGGAGATGGAATCGGGCCTGCTGCAACTGGAGGGCAACCCCGATCCCGAAGTTCTGAACGCCGTCTTCCGCGGGGCGCATTCGATTAAGGGCGCGAGCGGTACGTTTGGCTTCGACGCCGTGGCGCACTTTACGCACGCCATGGAAGGTCTGCTGGACGGCATGCGCTCGGGCACGATCGAACCCTCGGGCGAGCGTATCGGGCTGCTGCTGGAGTCGGTCGATACTTTGCGGCGGCTGCTGGATGCCGCGCGCGACGGCACGGCGGGTCCGGCGGAAGCGGAGCGGCTTGCGGCATCTTTGCTGGCGGCCCAGCGGGCGGGAGAATATCGCCCCGAGGCGCCTCTCAAAGTGCGCGCCGAGGATCGCAGTGTTTCGCAGTGGCAGATACGATTCGCGCCATCGCCGGAGATTCTGCGGCAGGGAATGGACCCGGTGTTGATTCTGCGCGATCTGGCCCGGTTGGGCCGCATCGGCAGGATCGAACCCGATCTTTCCGCGCTTCCGGCATTGGCGGACCTGCAGGCCGACCGATGTTACCTCTCTTGGAGCCTGGAACTGGCCTCGGATGCGACGGAAGTGGAGGTCCGCGACGCCTTTGCGTTCGTGGAAGACGGCGCGACCGTGGAAATCCGCCGCCCGGTCCCGCCGGAAGCGGCTTCGCCTCGTGCGCGAGCGGTCACCGCGGTTGACTCAGGGACCATCCGGGTGGCCACCGGCAAGGTGGACAAACTGATCGACCTGGTGGGAGAACTCATCATCGCGCAGTCCATGGCGTCGCAGATCCTGGGTTCGTTTCAACCTTCCGATCTCAGCCGCCTGCAGGAAACCTTCGCCGAAGTGGAACGCTACACGCGCGAATTGCAGGAGCGCCTGATGCGCGTGCGCATGCTGCCCATCGGGAATGCTTTCAGCCGCTTCCCGCGGCTGATCCGCGACCTGGCGGCGGCCACCGGAAAGCAGGCGGCGCTGCACATCGAAGGGGAAGAAACGGAACTTGACAAGAGCGTGGTGGAGCGGATGGCAGATCCGTTAACGCACCTGGTGCGTAACGCCATCGACCACGGGGTTGAGCCCGCGGCGGAGCGGGTCGCAGCCGGGAAACCGCCCACCGGAACGATCGCGCTGCGCGCACGCCATCAGGGCGGCAGCGTGGTGCTCGAAGTCTCGGACGACGGGCGCGGTCTGGACCGGGATCGCATCCTTGCCAAGGCACGCGAACGGGGGCTGGCAGCGGAAGGGGAGAACCCCACCGACGAGCGCATTTTCTCCTATGTCTTTGAACCGGGATTTTCCACCGCCGCGACCGTGAGCGATATCTCCGGCCGTGGGGTCGGCATGGACGTAGTGAAGAGGAGCGTCGAGAGCCTGAACGGCGCCATCGGGATTGCGAGCGAGCGCGGACGCGGTGTGACCTTCCGCATCCAGCTTCCGCTGACACTGGCCATTCTAGATGGATTGCTCCTGCGGGTGGGACCGCAGCGGTTCGTACTGCCGCTGGTATCGATCATGGAATCGATTGCGCCCCAGAAGGAACAATTGCGCCAGTTGGCGGGCGGCTGCGAGGTCATCGTGCTGCGCGGGGAACCGGTCCCGCTGGTTCGGCTCAATCGCCTGTTCCAGGTGGGAGAGCACGGCAACGACACGCAGGCCGAACTGGCGGTAATCGTGGAGAATCGCGGGAAACGGCTCGCGCTGTTGGTGGACGAACTGCTTGGCCAGCAGCAGGTAGTCATCAAGAGTCTGGAGACCAATTTTCGCAAGGTGGAAGGCGCGGCCGGCGCCACCATCCTGGGAGACGGGCAGCCGGCCCTCATTCTGGATGTTGCGGCCATCGCGGAGATGGCACGCAGTAATCGTTTCTAGGAGATTTGCAATGAACTGGTATCGCAATCGCAAAACTGTAACCAAGCTCATGATCGCGTTCGCTTTGATGGCGGTGATGATGGGCGTAGTGGGCTACCAGGGCCTCACCGCTGCGGGCAGGCTCAACGGCATGATCGACGATCTATACGCCAAGCACATGGTCGGCTCGGCGTTGATTTATCAGATGGAAGTTTTGATCCCGACGATCGGCCGCGAGGCGCGCCAGGCTTTGATTGCCCCCGACACGGCGGCCCGCGAATTGTGCGCCCGGAACGTGGATGCCCATTTCAGCGCTTTCGAAGACCGTATTGGGGAAATCGACAGGACTGTGGTTACCGCCGAAGACAAGGCACTACTGGCCAAGATTGGCCGTGAGGAAGCCGAGTACAAGCCCATGGCCGTCGATGTCATGCGCCTGGCAGTGGTGCATCAGGACAAGACTGCCTTGGAGCGCATGCTTAAGGCCGCACCGATCGGACAGGCGCTGCTGGACGACAGCAAGAATCTGGCGGGGATGAAGGACAAGATGGGAAAAGTCGCCATCGACCAGAGCGCCACTGTCTACGCGTCCATTCGCAATACACTGCTGGTGTTTCTGGGGATCGCGATCGTGACGGCCATCGGCTTGGGGTGGTTCTTGGCGAACCTGCTGGCCAGTCCTCTGCGCCGCATGGTAGCGGTGGCGAACCAGTTGGCTGAGGGACACCTCGACCAGCACGTGGAGTACGATTTCGCGGACGAAACGGGGCAACTGGCGGAAGCCTTCCGGAAGATGATCGCCGGGTTTACGGCGCCGGTAAGAGAGTCAGCGGCGGTTCTGGAGCGGGTGGCGCAGCGCGATCTTACGGCCCGGATGGAAGGCGAGTGCAAGGGCGACTTCGCGGCCATCAAGACGTCTGTGAATGCCGCCGTGGAGAGGCTGGGTGCGGCGCTGCGGGAAGTGCAGCAGTCGGCGTTGCAGGTTTCCTCCACTTCGCAGCAACTCTCGTCGGCGTCGGAACAACTGGCCAGCGGCGCGCAGGAACAGGCGTCGAGTCAGGAAGAAACGTCATCTTCGCTGGTGGAGGTTTCCGCTACCGTCAAGCAGAATGCCGAAAACGCCCAGCAGGCGCGACAGCTTGCCGAGACTTCCCGCGAGGCAGCCGAAAAGGGCGGGACAGTAGTGCATGAAGCCGTGGTGGCTATGGGCGAAATCAATGCGTCTTCCAAGCGGATCGCCGACATCATTACGGCCATCGATGAGATCGCGTTTCAAACCAACCTGCTGGCGCTCAATGCCGCGGTGGAAGCGGCGCGCGCCGGAGAACAGGGCCGGGGATTCGCTGTGGTGGCGTCGGAGGTTCGAAATCTGGCGCAGCGGAGTGCTTCGGCTGCCAAGGAAATCAAGGGTCTGATCCAGGATTCAGTCCGCAAGGTGGAGACCGGGTCCGATCTGGTCAACCGTTCGGGCCATACCCTCAACGAAATTGTAACGTCGGTGAAGCGCGTGACGGATATCGTGGCGGAGATTGCGGCCGCCTCGCAGGAGCAGGCTACGGGCATCGAACAGGTTTCGAGGGCGATGGCGCAGATGGACCAGGTGACTCAGAATAACTCGGCGCAGACCGAAGAGCTTTCCTCCACCGCGGAAGAGTTATCCTCCACCGCCGAGCAATTGCAGGCGCTCACCGCGCAGTTCGAACTCGGGGACGGTGGAACTTCGCAGGCGGCACGCGTGCGCGTCAAACCGGGAATGCGGCGGCGGGCGGCTCCGGGCGCAGGGCTTAAACAATTAGCCCGGGCGACGGCGCGTGAACCCGAGGATGCATTCGCGGAGTTCTAGAGCGAGAGCAACGGAGCAACATTATGCAAGCTATCGAGACAGCCCCATCGCAAATCTCCTATACGGCCGATCTCCAGCAATACCTCTCGTTCGCGTTGGGCGACGAGCAATACGGCATCGAGATTCTGCGTGTGCAGGAAATCAAGGGATATTCGGGTATCACGCCGATTCCCAATACGCCGGCTCACATCCGCGGCGTTATGAACTTGCGCGGCACGGTGATACCGGTGGTCGATTTACGGGCCAGGTTCAACCTGGAAACGCGCGCCTATGACAAGTTTACGGTCATCATCGTGGTGACAGTGGGGGCACGCATCATCGGCCTGGTGGTGGATGCGGTGTCGGATGTGCTGGATATATCGCGCACCGATATCCGCCCCGCGCCGGAGCTGGGGCATCGCCAGGACATGCATTTTATTTCGGGAATGGTGCACGTCGGCGAGCGCCTGGTGGTGCTGCTGGATATCGCCACGCTGCTGGCCGAAGACTCCCTCGCTGCCGCTGTGGCGCCCCCCGCTCTTAATGAATGAGGTCAAGATGTACTGGTACAAGAATGCAAAAACCGCGACGAAACTCATGCTGGCTTTCGGTCTGTTGGCCGGGCTGCTGGCGATTGTAGGCTACGAAGGCATCGGCGCAGCGAGCAGCCTGAACGGTATGCTCGATACCCTTTACGAACATCATTTGCTGGGCACTATATACATTCAGGATATGCAGACCGCCATTCCCACCATTGCCAGGGACGTTCGCGAAGCGCTGCTTACCAATGACGCAAACTTCCGCCAGCGGACGGTACAGAATCTGCAGGAGCAGTTCAGTGCGTTGGAAGATCTCACAGCATTGGCGGAGAGGAACCTCGTTTCGGACGCAGGCCGGGCGGAAATCGGCCGGTTCAAACGTTTCGAAGCGCAATATCGCGAAGCCATTCTGGGGGTCGCGCGGCTGGCCGCCGCCGGACAGGACAAGCAGGTTCCGGCGGAGCTGGATAAGGCCAGGAGCGTGGGCCGGGAACTGAACGAATCCTGCACCAAACTAGTAAAAATGAAGCAGGATCTCGGCAAGCAGGCGCATGAAGAGAGCGCGGCCCTCTACTACTCCGTCCGGCGTACCCTTATTGCGGTGGTGTCGGGCGCGATCCTACTGGCCGCCGGCTTGGGGCTTTTCATCGCCCGCATGATCGCACGGCCTCTGGCGCAAACCGTCGGCGTGCTGCGCGCGATCAGCGAGCGCGATCTGACGCGTACGCTGGCCATTGAGACGCGCGACGAGGTCGGCGAAATGGCCCAGGCGCTCAACCAGGCGTGCGCCGGGATGCGCGAGGCAATGGTTGAGGTGCGCGAGTCTTCCGGGGGAGTCGCCAGCGCCGCCGAGCAATTGGCCGCCGCCGCCGAGGAATTGTCCAGCGGAACACAGGAGCAGGCGTCGAGCCAGGAAGAGACCTCCTCGAGTCTGCAGGAGCTCAGCACCGCGGTGAAACAGAATGCCCAGAACGCGCGGCAGGCGAGCGAGCTCGCTTCGGGCGCGCGCGATGCCGCCGATAAGGGTGGGGCAGTGGTGCACTCCGCTGTCACCGCCATGTCCGAGATCAACGCCGCCTCCAAGCGCATCGCCGACATCATCACGGCGATTGACGAAATCGCCTTTCAGACCAACCTGCTGGCGCTCAATGCAGCGGTAGAAGCGGCGCGCGCCGGGGAACAGGGACGCGGATTTGCGGTCGTGGCAGCGGAAGTACGCAACCTGGCACAGCGCAGCGCGACGGCCGCCAAGGAGATCAAGTCGCTTATCCAGGACTCGGTCCGCAAAGTGGATGCCGGCTCGGAACTGGTGAACCGCTCGGGCCAGACCCTGACCGAGATTGTGGCGTCGGTGAAACGAGTCACCGATATTGTGGGAGAAATCGCCGCGGCCTCGCAACAGCAGGCAGTGGGCATCGAACAGGTCACTAAGGCGATGGCGCAGATGGACCAGGTCACGCAGACCAATTCGGCGCAGACCGAGGAACTCTCTTCCACTTCGCAAACGCTGGCCGCGCACGCCACCCAGATGCAGTCGCTGGTATCGCGTTTTGTGCTGAACTCGGGGTCGGGCTACGGTGCCGGCGCGGACCAGACGGCCGGAAGGCCGTCCGCGAAGGGCGACGGTACTACGCGTCGTTCACTTTCCACCCTCGCCCGCGAAGTGTCGAAACACACGGCGCGGCCGGCGGTATTCGAAGAATTCTAGGCGGGCTTGATGAGCGCGCCATGGACGACCTGGGCCATTCCGGCGGTAGGCGACGACGAGTTCGCGTTCTTTCGGGAACTGGTTCATGCCCGCGCCGGAATCGCGCTCCCGGAGTCCAAACGCAGCCTGGTTGCGGGACGTCTCGCACGCAGGCTGCGCGCTCTCGAACTCAATTCCTTCGCGGCATATCGCCGTTATCTACAGACCTCAGAGCTATCCGAGATCGAAACCGGTCTTCTGCTCAACTGCATCACCACCAACAAGACTTCCTTCTTCAGAGAGGAAGAGCATTTCGCCATTTTGAAGAAACACATGACAGCGGCCGAACGGGCGGGACAAAAAAACTACCGCGTGTGGAGCGCGGCTTGTTCTACCGGGGAGGAGCCGTACAGCATCGCCATAACCGCACTTGGAGCGGCATGCGCACTGGACGTGCGGATCCTGGCATCGGATCTCGACACCGAAGTTCTGGCGCGCGCGGAGGAAGCGGTTTACCCCATGGAATCGCTGGGCGAAATGGACGAACCGTCCAAACGTCGGCATTTCCTGCGCGGCCGAGGCGAACGTACCGGCTGGGCGCAGGTCAAACCGACGGTGCGAGAGTTGGTGCGCTTCCGGCAGATCAATCTGGTGGCCGATTTATGGCCTTTTTCTATTCCGTTCGACGCCATCTTCTGTCGTAACGTCATCATTTACTTCGACCGCCAAACCCAAACGCGGCTATTCCGCCGGCTGGTGCAGCATCTGGCGCCGGATGGACTGCTGTTCGTGGGCCACGCGGAAACTCTTTACTGGTTGAACGAACTGCTGGTTCCGGTGGACCACGCGGTGTATCGCGCGCGCCGCTCCCCACTCACCGGACTAACGCCATGAAGACCAAAATCCTGATCATCGACGATTCCGCACTCATGCGGCAGATACTCACGGAGATCCTATCCCGCGATCCCTCCCTCGAAGTGGTGGGCTCGGCGTCCGACCCGTACGTGGCTCGCGACAAGATCCTGCGTCTATCTCCCGATGTAGTAACGCTCGACGTGGAGATGCCGCGCATGGACGGCCTGACCTTTCTGGAGAAGCTGATGCGGGCGCATCCGTTGCCCGTGGTGATGGTCTCCTCCCTCACCGAGCGCGGCTGCGAGACCACATGGCGAGCGCTCGAATTGGGGGCCACCGACTTTGTCACCAAGCCCAGGCTCGACGTCCAGACAGGGACGATGCGGCTGGCGCAGGAGATTGTCGACAAGGTGAAGGCGGCGGCACGCGCCAAGGTGCGTCGTGTCACCCGGGGGCCGTTGAAATCGGCAGCGCCAGCCGTGGCGCCGGCTGGTCTGGCTTTCCGGGCGACTCACAAAGTAGTGGCGATCGGCGCTTCCACCGGCGGTACGGAAGCCATCCGCGAAGTGCTGGCCATGCTGCCGGCGGATGCCCCCGGCATCGTGATGGTGCAGCACATGCCGGAAAAGTTCACGGCTTCATTCGCCGACAGGCTGAATTCTCTTTCCAAGGTCAACGTCACGGAAGCGCGCGACGGCGATCGCATTCTGCCCGGTCACGCTCTGCTCGCGCCGGGCAATTTTCACATGGAAGTAGCGCGCAGCGGCGCGGAGTATCGCGTCCGCGTCTTTTCTTCCGATCCCGTCAACCGGCACCGGCCCTCGGTGGATGTGCTGTTCGCCTCCTGCGCGCGGCAGTTGGGCGGCAACGCGGTGGGCGTCATCCTGACCGGGATGGGCGCCGATGGCGCGAAGGAGATGGCGTCGATGCGGCGCGCCGGCGCTCATACCATCGCGCAGGACGAGGAGAGCTGCGTGGTATTCGGCATGCCGAAGGAAGCCATCGCTATGGGGGGCGCGGAGGAAGTGTTGCCGCTCGATCGGATTCCGGCGGGCATCCTGCGGGCGGTGGCGGCCTGAACTACAGGCGCGCCCCCCGGCCGCCAGGGCATCCGTCGACTGACGAGTCTTCCGTTCGACCACTCCACTTTTCCGCCCGCCACATGCATGACGGAAAGCCATCGCCATGGAGGGCGCGGGGAAGTGCTTCTGCTCGATCGGATTCAGGCGGGAATTCTGCGGGCGGTGGCGGCCTGAGCTACAGGCGCACTTTTACCCCGGCCGTCAGGGCATCCGTCGACTTTGGCTCTTCCGTTCGACCACTCCACTTTTCCGCCCACCACGTGTACGACGGAAAGCCATCGCCATGGAGGGCGCGGAGGAAGTGCTTCCGCTCGATCGGATTCCGGAGAGAATTCTGCGGGCGGTGGCGGCCTGAATTACAGGTGAGCCCCCACCCCGGCCGCCAGGGCATCGGTCGACTGTGGGTCTTCCGTTCGACCACTCCACTTTTCCGCCCACCACGTGTACGAGAGAAAGCCATTGCCATGGAGGGCGCGGGGAAGTGCTTCCGCTCGATCGGATTCCGGCGGGAATTATGCGGGCGGCGGCCTGAACTACAGGCGCGCTTTTACCGCCGCCGCTGCGTCGTCCACCGCCACATCCGTCGACTGACGGGTCTTCCGCTCCACCAACTCCACCAGGCCGCCCGCCAATTTCTTGCCCACCACGATGCGGAACGGCACGCCGATCAGATCGGCGTCCTTGAACTTCACGCCCGGCCGCTCATCGCGGTCGTCGAGCACGGCGTCGAGTCCCAGATCGAGCGCGGAGCGATAGATGCGGCGCGCGGCGTCGGCCTGGGCGGCGTCCGCCATATTCGCTGGCGTAATCACCACCTGGAAGGGCGCGATGGCGGGCGGCAGAATCATGCCGTCCTTATCGTGATAGAGCTCGATGGCGGCGCAGAGAATGCGCTCGATGCCGATTCCGTAGGAGCCCATGATCGGAGTGACCTCCTTGCCCTCGGCATTTAACACACGCAAACCCATCGACTCCGAATACTTATAGCCGAGCTTGAAAATATGCCCGATCTCGACCGTCTTGCGGATAGCGAGCGTGCCGCCGCACTTTTGGCAGGTATCGCCCGCCGCCACCTGGCGGAGGTCGTGCAGTTCGGCCTCGAAGTCTTCGCCCAGAGTCACGTGGCGCAGGTGGTGATCGTCGCGATTGGCGCCGGCGATCATGTTGCGGCGTCCGGCGAGTGCGCGGTCGGCGAGAATCGGCATATTCTTGACGCCGACCGGTCCCAACGACCCCGCCGAGGCGCCGAACCATTCCACGATTTCGTGCGGGTGCGCCGGGCGGAATTCGGGATCGTTGACAATAGCGCCCAGTTTGGCTTCGCTCAACTGATGATCGCCGCGCAGCATGACGAGCACCGGCTTACCATCGGCCACCAGCACCAGGCTCTTCATCTGCGACGTTTCGGGCAGTCCGGTGAACGCTGTCACCTCGGCGATGGTCTTGCGTCCGGGCGTGTGGAACTCTTCGGGCGCGAGGTCGCCGGTGGGATCGGCGGCGCGTGGAGCCGAAGGCTCCGCCATGGCCTTCTCGAGATTGGCGGCGTACCCGCAGCCGGAGCACACGGCCACGAAGTCCTCGCCGGCGTCGGACTCTACCATGAATTCGTGCGATTGGCTGCCGCCCATGGCGCCGGAGTGAGCCTCCACTACCAGGTAACGCAGGCCGCAGCGTTCGAAGATTCGGCAATAGGCCTGGTAGTGCCGGTCGTAAGCCGCGTCGAGCCCCGCCTGGTCCATGTCGAAGGTGTAGGAGTCCTTCATGATGAACTGGCGGACGCGCAGCAAGCCCGACTTGGGGCGCGGCTCGTCGCGAAATTTGGTCTGGATCTGGTACCAGATCTGCGGCAGTTGTTTATAGCTGCGGAGTTCGCCGCGGGCGATCACGGTCATGACTTCTTCGTGCGTCATGCCGAGGCAGAGATCGCGGCCGAATCTGTCTTTGAGCCGGAACAGGTTGTCGCCCATGATGTCCCAGCGGCCCGACTCCTGCCACACTTCGGCCGGATTGAGCGCCGGCAGCAACATTTCCTGGCCGCCGATGGCGTCCATTTCCTGGCGCACGATGGCGGTGATTTTGAGTAGCGCGCGCTGCGCCGGAAACAGGTAGTTATAAATTCCCGCCGAGAGCTGGCGGATATATCCGGCGCGTAACAGCAACTGATGGCTGGCGACCTCGGCCTCAGCCGGATTTTCTCGCAACGTGGGGATGAAAAGCTTGCTCCAGAGCATAGGTTCTTTCGGGGATCTGCCAATTCTAGCATGCTAAAATTGGTTTCCCGCCTTTATGCAGGCCGGCGGCTCGCAGGTGGGGCGGCGGCGGGCATCGAAGAGCCCTCGGTCCCCGGTTGTCAAGGCCCGGCCACGGAGAAACTAGCATGACGGTAACGGAGCAGATGCAACGCCCTTTGGCGGAGTTCGACCCGGAAGTTTTTGCGGCGATCCAGCACGAAACGGAGCGGCAGCATTCGCAGATCGAGCTAATCGCCAGCGAGAATTTCACTTCGCAGGCGGTGCTCGACGCTACCGGTAGCGTGTTCACCAACAAGTACGCCGAAGGGTATCCCGGCAAACGCTACTACGGCGGGTGCGAGTTCGCCGATGTGGTGGAAAACCTGGCGCGCGACCGCGCGAAGAAGCTGTTTCACGCCGAGTACGCCAACGTGCAGCCGCATTCGGGGTCGCAGGCCAACCAGGCGGCGTACGCCGCGGTGCTCACGCCCGGCGACACCATCATGGGGCTGAATCTGTCACACGGCGGCCATTTGACGCACGGCCACCAGCTCAATTTTTCGGGCAAGACATATCACGTTGTGCCCTACGGCGTGCGCCAGGAAGACGAGCTCATCGATTACGACGAGCTCGCGCGCCTGGCCGAAGAGCAAAAGCCGAAAATGATTGTGGCGGGAGCCAGCGCTTATTCGCGGACGCTCGATTTCGCACGCTTCCGGCAGGTGGCCGATTCGGTTGGTGCGCTCTTTATGGTGGATATGGCGCACATTTCGGGACTGGTAGCGGCGGGCGTGCATCCCAACCCGTGCGAGTACGCCGACATCGTGACTACCACCACGCACAAGACGCTGCGCGGCCCGCGCGCGGGCATCATTCTGGCGCGCGAGAAGTTCGGCCCGGCCATCGACAAGACGGTCTTCCCGGGAATCCAAGGCGGTCCGCTGGTGCACGTGATCGCGGCCAAAGCGGTTTGCTTCCTGGAGGCGATGCGGCCGGAATTCGTGGAGTACCAGAAGCAGGTGGTGGCCAATGCGCGTGCGCTGGCGCAGAGCCTGATGGACCAGGGATTTCGCATCGTCTCGGGCGGTACCGATACGCACGTGATGCTGCTCGACGTATTTTCCAAGGGACTGCGCGGCAAGGAAGCGGAAAAGGCGTTGGACGCCGCGCGCATTACGGTCAACAAGAACGCTATCCCGTTCGACACCAATCCGCCCATGAATCCGAGCGGAATCCGGCTGGGATCTCCGGCCGTGACCACGCGCGGATTCGGCGAGCCGGAAATGGCGGAAGTGGGCCAGCTCATCGGCGAAGTACTGCATCACATTGCAGACCCGGCTGCCATCGCCGCGGTGCGGCAAAGGGTGGAAAAGCTGACCGCGCGATTCCCGCTATACTCCTGGAAGCTGGACCCCGTCCGAGCCTGAGAATGGCCTCGCTGCATATCGTGATCGATGCCCGGCGTCTACACGACTTCGGCGTCGGCACGTACATTCGCAGCCTGGCGTGGGCTCTCAGCGCCATCGACACGACAAATCGCTATACGCTCGTCACCGGAGGGGAGGATGCGCGCGACCTGGCGGGTCTGCCCGCGAATTTCGCCACTGCCCTCTACAGCCGCCCGGATGACAGCCACCTGGACAACGTCCTGTTCCCCATGTACTTGCGCGGACTGGCGCCGGACCTGGTGCACGTGCCGCTCAATCGCGTGCCGCTGCTGATGATCCAGCCGTACGTGGTGACGGTGCACGATCTCGCGAATCTGATGTTCGAATGGGAGGAGTATTCCAAGTTGCGCATCCAGTTGCGGCGGTTCCGCCTGAAGCGTGGGCTGGAGCGCGCCAGCCGCGTGATCGCCGTTTCCGAGGCGACCCGGCGGGACGTGGCGCGTCTGGCGGGAGTCCCGCTGCAGCGTGTGCAGATGGTGTACAACGCGCCCGACCCGGAGTTCTTCGCGCCCGACCGTCCGGACGCGGCCGAAGCGTGCAGCCGGACGCTGGAGCGCTACCAGATTCGGCCGCCCTTCCTCCTGTATGCGGGCAACATCCGGCGCCACAAAAACATTCCGCGGCTAGTGGAGGCCTTTGCGGTGGTTCGCGAGCAATTGGCGGCGCACGCGGTCTACCGCGACCTGCGCCTGGTGATCATCGGCGACAACCTTTCGCAGTATCCGGCGGTGCGGCAGGCGGTGATCCGCGCGCGCGCCGAGCACGCGGTGCGATTCCTGGGCTTCGTTCCGCTGGAAACGCTGCGCTACTTCTATCGATCGTGCGCGGCGTTCGTGTTCCCCTCGCGGTACGAAGGCTTCGGGCTGCCGCCGCTGGAAGCGATGGCGTGCGGCGCGCCGGTAGTGACGTCGAACGTGAGTTCGCTACCGGAAGTGGTGGGCGACGCCGCTATTCTGGTGAATCCAGAGAATCCCTTCGATATCGTGCGCGGCATTCGCGAAGCACTGCTGGACGATGCTTTGCGCGCCACCATGATCCGCAGGGGGCACGAGCAGGCGGCGAAATTCAGTTGGTCGCGAACCGCGCGCGAGGTGCGGGATATCTATTTGGAAGCGGCCATGGGGCGAACCCGATAGCTGTGCGCCCTGGCGGCTTGTTTGCATGCCCGCTTCGCTCCGCCGCAGCGATCTCGCGCGATACGCCGAGGGCGGTGCTCCGAATGCTTTGCGGAGCGCGCTGAGCGATGGGGCGCTCTCGAATTCCACTGCACCGCACACCGCGTGATCGTCACTGCGGCCCGAGGCCCGCCTACCGCCGCGGCGCTCTCGAATCCACGGCACCGCACACTCGCGTGATCGTCATGCCGCCTGAGGCTAGCTTACCGCCGCGGCGGCGCTCCGAATGCTTCGCGGAAAAGCGCGCTGAACGCCGCGGCGCTCTGAATCCCATGACGTGGCACACTCGCGCGACGGCCACGCCGGCGAGGCTCGCTTAGCGCCGCGGCGGTGCTCCGAATGCTTTGCGGAGCGCGCTGAACGATGACGCGTTCTCGAATCCCACCGCGCCGCACACTTGCGCGACGTCATGGCACCCGAGGCTCCCTTGCCGGCGCGGCAGCGATCTCCCGCGATACGCCGAGGGCGGTGCTCCGATTGCTTTGCAGCGTGCGCTGAACGCCGCGGCGCTCTCCACTTCCACGTCACCGCACACATACGCGACGTCACGCCGCCCGAGCCCGCTTACCGCCGCGGCGCTCCCACGCGATACGCTGAGGGCGGTGCTCCGTATGCTTTCCGGAAAAGCGTGCTGAACGATGCGGCGCTCTCGAATCCGACGGCGCCGCACACTTGCGTGATCGTCATGCCGCCTGCTGCCAGCAAGCGGTGGGCCCGCTCCAGCCGCAGGCGATTGCGGTAGGCGTGCGGTGTTTCACCGAAGGCGCGCGTGAAAGCGCGATGAAAATGGTACGGGGAGAGACACGCCTGGCGGGCGATCGCGTCCAGACTGGGGTCGTCGCATGCGCTGGCGTGCAGATATTCCTGCGCGCGGCGCACTCGGCGAAATAGTTCCGCGCGCGTTGCGGGCCGGACTGCCGGCATCGATTGGACTCGGCGCCGCATCTCTCCGTTGAGGCACAACAGATCCCGCGCCAGCAACAGGAACTGCTCGTCCAGGCAAAGACGATCGCCGGCCGGGGCCTGCGCGATGGCTTGCATGCGCGGCAGAATGCCATCGTCGCGTCTGTGCAGGCCGCCCAGAAACGGCAGCGGCGCGCACTCGCTTTCGATCTCCTTGCCGGCTAGCGCCGCCTGCACCGACTCCACGAATCCGTCCTGGAAGAATACGCACAAGGTCGAGACGGGAGTGCGCGAATCGATCGCCATGGAGTACGGTTCGTCGGCATTGAGCACCAGGAACGAGTCGCGGTCCACCAACCGGTCGCGCCCGGCGCACTTCCAGGCCACGGCGCCCTCGGTCACGCTTTTGATGGAGAGCGGGCCGGCGAACTCCTTCACGAAGTGCGTGCGCGACCGGGCGCGCAGCACGGCATTCGTGCGCCGCAACGGCGCGGAGAGCCGATTCAGCGGGAGGACGGCGTCCATCGGTCTCAGTGTACGCCATGCGCCGCTGCTATCATCGCAATAACGAATGAATCCGGACTTCTTGGTGATCGGCGCCGGCGTCGCGGGCATGCGGGCCGCTATTGAACTGTCCGCCGCGGGACAGGTCCTGGTGGTCGCTAAAGAGAGCCTGCGCGAATCTTCTTCCGAGTATGCACAGGGCGGAATCGCAGTGGCGCTGGGCGACGACGATGAGGTGGAACTGCATGAGCAGGACACGCTCATGGCCGGCGATGGACTTTGCGACCAGGCGGCGGTGCACGCGCTGGTAGAGGGTGGGCCCGCGGCCATCGAGCAACTGATCGCGTGGGGCGCCGCCTTCGACCGTGAGCACGGCGTGCTGGCCTTCACGCGCGAGGGCGCGCACAGCCGCAACCGCATTTTGCACGCGCACGGCGATTCCACCGGGCGCGAAATCGCGCAGACGTTGTATCGCCGGGCCGCCTCGCTTCCCAACATTACGTTCCGCAGCTACGCGGCCACCCTCGACCTGGTGGCTGGTGACGGCGTCTGCGGCGCGCTGTTGTGGGACGGACGCTCGCACACCGTCGAGACGGTTCGTCCGCGCGCCGTGCTGCTGGCCACGGGCGGATTGGGCAACGTGTACCGCAACACCACCAATCCCGAAGTGGCTACGGGCGATGGCGTCGCCATGGCGTACCGGGCGGGCGCCGAGATCGGCGACCTGGAGTTCGTGCAGTTCCACCCAACGGCTTTGCACGTGGAAGGCGCCCCCCGCTTTCTGGTTTCTGAGGCGCTTCGCGGCGAGGGCGCACGGCTGCTCAATGCGCACGGCGAACGCTTCATGGAGCGCTACCATCCAATGGGCGAACTGGCGCCGCGCGATGTCGTGGCGCGCGCCATCGTGGCGGAAATGGAGCGCACCGGCGCGACGTCGGTGGCGCTCGATCTCTCCCACCGCGAACCTGGATTCGTGAGCGCGCGCTTCCCACGCATTTACCAGACCTGCCTGCGGTACGGTATCGACCTGGAACGTCAGCCCGCTCCGGTAGCTCCGGCCGCACACTACGCCATGGGCGGCGTGTGCACCGATCTGGACGGCCGCACCAATCTGCCGCGGCTGTTCGCCGCGGGGGAAGCTGCCTGCACCGGGGTCCATGGCGCCAACCGGCTGGCCAGCAATTCGCTGTTGGAGGGCGTGGTGTTCGGAGCGCGCGCCGGGCGGGCGATGCTCGCGTGGATGGACGCCGGTTGGCCGGCCGCGGGCGCCGCCCCCGAGTCCGCCGGCTCGACGCTCAGCGTGGATGAGATTCGCGGGCTCGCATGGGAACATTGCGGAATCATTCGCGATGCTGCGGGTCTGCGGACCGCGTGCAGCGCGCTCGAAGATGGCGGGCGCGGCACGGCGTCACCGGCGTCGGCCGTGGCGGCGAATATGCGCGAGGTCGTGCTGCTCATCGCACGCTGTGCGCTGGCTCGCCAGGAAAGCCGCGGGGCTCATTTCCGGCGCGATTTTCCCCAGAAGGAGACTGCGTTCCAGCGGCACTCGGTGGTGCGGCGGGAAACGGAAGTCGCGTTTCGCTAATTCAACTCGCCGCTCGTCCGGCCGGCCTGCACTGCGATGCGCCGGCTGCCGCCGCACGGGGCGGGTCGGCAATCTGTCCCACTTCTATTCCAGTTCGCGCACCCAGATATTGCGGAAGCTCACCGGCTGGCTGGGGTCGCCATGTGCCTGGAGCTTGATGGGGGCGCCGTCGAATTTCTTGTAGAAGGGCTTGCCGATATACAGCGTTTCGCCCTTCAGCTCGAAGTGATTCTGCACCAGCACGCCGTTGAAAAATGCCGTCACATAAGCGGGAGTCTTCAACGATCCGTCGGCGTTGAAGAGCGGCGCGGTCCACACCACGTCGTAGGTTTGCCACTCGCCAGGTTTGCGGCTGGGATTCGCCAGCGGGATGCTCTGTTTATAAATGCTGCCGGCCATTCCATTGACATACGTCTTATTGCGATAGGCGTCGAGCACCTGCAATTCGTACCCCGCATCGCCCGGGCCGGTGGACGCCAGGAATACGCCGCTGTTGCCGCGCGCCTGTCCTTCACCGGTGATATTCTCCGGCACGCGCCACTCCACGTGAAGCTGATAGTTGTGGAAACTGCGCTTGGTCTCGATGCTCCCCACGCCCTTGGCTTTGTTCACCGTCATCACGCCATCCGTCACCATCCATTTGGCCGGCGAATGGTCCTTCGCCTGTACCCATTCATCCAGATTCTTCCCGTCGAACAGGACGATCGCATCGGAGGGCGGCATGGAATTCTGCGCGCCGGGAGTCACGACTTTCGGCTCCGGCTGCCAGATCTCGGTATCTTCCGGCTTGGGCTTCGCGCCCTGAGGGGCGGCCGGTTGCTGGGCAAAGACGGTGGCGGCGAACAAGGCTGCGCCGAGAAAACATCTCATCTGGGGGATCTCCATTCGACACTCAGTTTACACCCGGCCGCGACCTTGTTCCTGGTGCGGAATCGAAGTGCGCTAACGGAGCAGCGCGCCCCCGGCGACGGTCATGGCGATGGCTGCCGCGGCGCCGATACGGTCACCGTGCGGCGCCAGTTTTTCGGCGCAAATCAGCAGCGTCAGAATCGCCATCCACAGAACGTTCATCACGCCGGCGGCGAAGCCCGTCAGCATCAGGATCCAGCAGCAGCCCACGCAATAGGCGCCGTGCACGATGCCGAAACGAAAGCCGCTCGCCGGTCCGCCACGCCATCGCGTCAGGAAATAGGTCAGTGGATTACGGCAGTGGCTCAGACAGGCGTGCTGCAAGGGTGTGAAGTAAAGGAGGCCGGCCGCGATCAGCACGGCGCCGCCCGCGCGCCCCGGCAACCGGCCGCCGGTGAGCAGCCCGGCGTGTGCCAGCGCCATTTGCAGCAGCGCCGCAAGCCCGCTGTATCCCAGCCAGATTGCAAAATAGCCGCCCGCGAACGCCCCCGACGATCGCAGGCCGGTTTGCGTTCCGGCGTTGCGGGCGTTGAGCGCTGCGAAGGTGAGGAGCCAGTCGAGCGCCGCCGGCGTCATCATGGCGATCATCATGGCTTGCCACATCGCCACGAGTGAGAGGAACGCCCGCCCACTCCAGGCATGATGTTGGTGGGCGGGCAGCAGGGAGAGCGACGCGCCCGCCAGCCATATCCAGGCTGCCAGGGTCACCGCGCCCGCGCATGCCAACAGGACGACGCGCTCGGTGCGCGCGAGCTGCGCCCCCTGCGCTTCCATCTACGGCGCTTCCACGCGCCATTCGAAGTTTGAATGCAGCGCGTGCGTTTTTTCGGTGTGGATGCGGATCGCGCCATCGTCGTAGGAGGTGCTGCCGGTGGCCAGCACCTGGGTGGGCGCGTGGATCTGATTGAAGATGTTTTCGAAGAGCACGGGGCGGGAGCGGTCGCGGCCGCGAATCTGCGCGATGGCGGTTTCCAGCAGGCCGGGGATGCGGGCCTTCTTCACTCCCGGTTCTTCGATGAAGTCGATGGGCAGATAGCGGGTGGGGAGCCGCTGACTTACGAATTTTCCGAGCACTTCCCACGGTCCGCCGGCGCGACCGGTGAGCAGCGACTCCATAGCGGCGCGTTGTTCCGGCGATGCGGCTTCATCGATGACGAGGACCTCGGTCCACTCGCCGGAGATCATGAGGCGCGGGGAGTCGAAGGCAATCACCGCCTTGACGCCCGCCAGTTCCACCGCGCCGAAGCGGCCCTCATCCACGCGCACCGCCCAATAACCAAGGCAGCGCTCATGCGTGCATAGCTGGCTGAAATGCATGTGGCCGGGGCAGACCAACTGGCAGTTGCAGTTCTCGAATAATAGACCTCTCGCCCACCATTCCATCCGGTCCTCAGCGTAACATGCTCAAACCACCACAGCGCCGCGCTCGCTCAGCAGCCCGCGCAGAATGGAGCGATGGCAGCGGCTCTCCTCTTTGCAATAGCAGCCCACTGCGAAATTGGCGTGCTGCGAAAGCGCCGCCAGCAGGTCGAGTTCGTGGCTGCGATCGGGAGCGCTCATCTCGTGGCGGAACTTGCGCGCGAACGCCGCCCAGGCGCGGTCATCGTGCGCATGGAGAGCCTCCTTCACGAGTTCCGCGGTGGGGGAGAGATTCGGGAACCACACATCGTAAAAATCGAGTCTCGCGAAGTCGGCTTTGGGAACGCCGCGCGGAGGGCGCCGCACCGTCCCGATGCGCATTCCCTCGCCCCGCTTTCGCGGCTCGCCGAGGCGAACGATGAAGATGGGCATAGTGTCAGTGTGCCACGGCAGGGAAGAGCGCTCACTAGGGACCAAGCCAGGAGCTATCCGCCGTACGCTACGTGCCTCGGCGGTTCGTTTCTACTGCCGTTATGCCGGGTTCGCCGGCGGCCGCGGTACAATTGCTGAAACGTAAAGGAGGGCCGATGGCCAGCCGTCGAAAATTCCTCACCGCAGCCGGCGCCGGCATTGCCGGAATGCTGGCCGCGCCCCGGCGCAGCGCCGCCCAGACCGCCGCATCGCATGACGCCGACCTGGTGGTGTTCAACGCCAAGGTCTACACCGTCGATGCGCGTGCGCCCAAAGCTGAGGCGTTCGCCGTCAAAGGCGGCCGCTTCACCGCCATCGGGTCGACCGCCGAAATCAAGGCGATCAAAGCGGCGCAGACTTACGATGCGAAGCAGCTGACCATCGTGCCGGGCTTCATTGACTGCCATAATCACGCTCCCGGCAACACCCTGCTCTACGATGTAATCGTCGGCAACCCCTACGTGGTGGAGTTCGTCACCATCGCCGGCATCGTCGACAAGCTGCGCGCCAAGGCGCGCGAGACGCCGGCCGGTATGTGGGTGGAAGGCTTCTTCTTCGACGACACCAAGGTCAAGGACAATCGCCTGATCAACGTGCACGATCTCGATCAGGTGTCGGCCGAGCATCCGGTGGCGGTCCACCATCGGGGAGGCCATACTTCGTTCTTCAATAGCAAAGCGTTGCAGATGGCGGGCGTCGACAAGAACACGCCCAACCCGTCCGGCGGAACTTACGACCGTGACGCTGGCGGCGAACTCAACGGCCGCGTGACCGACCGCGCCACCGGCGCCATCAACCGGATCGGGAAGCGCCCCACCTATACCGCCGAACAGATGGCGCAGCGCGATCGCGAAGGGCTGGCATACATCTCCAAGCAATTCGTGCGCTACGGCGTCACCAGCGTGCACCATGAAGGGGGCGACCTGGCGGCGCTGCAGCAGGTGCGGGCGCGCGGAGAGCTTCTGCATCGCGTGAGCTACGAAGCCAGCGGACGGGTGCTGGAATCGATGATCTCGGGCGGCATCATGACCGGGTTCGGCGACGAATGGATCCGACTGGGAGCCACTTCGGAGCACACGGTGGACGGGTCATTCTCGGAGCGCACCATGGCGCTGAGCATGCCTTACCCCGGAGTCAACCCGCCCTACAAAGGCAACATCACTGAGTCGCAGGAGCAGCTCAACGCCTGGATCGAACGTGTGCATCGCGCCGGTATCCAGGTGAACTGCCACGCCAACGGCGATGTCGCCATCGACATGGTGCTCACTGCGGTAGAGCGCGCGCAGCAGCTTTTCCCGAGGGCCGATGCGCGTCCTAAGATCACACACTGCACGCTCATCAACGAGGGACTGTTGCGGCGCATAAAAGCCGGCGGCGTGGTGCCGGCGCCCTTCACCACCTACGCCTATTACAACTCCGACAAGTTCCACTTCTATGGCGAAGAGCTGATGAAGCGCTCGATGGCGTACCGCGACTTTTTTGACCGGGGCATTGTGGCGGCGGCAGGGTCGGACTTCTCGCCTGGCCCGTTCGATCCTCGCATGGCCATTCAGGGGATGGTGACGCGCACCGGATGGGACGGCCAGACGTGGGGCGCGAACCAGCGCATCACGGTGGAAGAGGCGCTGCGCGTCAACACCATCAACGGGGCTTACAATTCACACGAAGAAGCCATCAAGGGGTCGATTACGCCCGGAAAGCTGGCCGATTTCGTCGTGCTGTCGGACGATCTTTTCACGGTGGCGCAGGACAAGATCAAGGACCTCGCGATTGTGCGCACCGTGGTGGGTGGGTCGACCGTCTACCAGGCGTGAACCGGAACGCGCTAATTCCCCGACGGCTTCTCCACGCGATCCACCACCACGGTGTCCGTCATCGCCTTGGCGGGCTGGAGCCTCAGTCCAAGTTGGTCCACCAGCGCGCTAAAGATGCTGATGTCGTCAGCGCTTTCGGTCCGCCGATTCGGCGGAGTATCGGGAGTGTAGGTCAATTGAATCGCGTAATTGCCTGTGAGGCCCGTATGGTCCACCACACGCCGCCCCACGAAGCCCTGATTCTCGATCAGTTCGGCCAATTCCGTCATGGTGATGCTCGCTGCGGTCACGCTCCAGTTTCGACCGCTGGCTTTGTTGTGGCGCGCCGTGTCGGCCTCGGGCGCCGCCGGCTTGAGCCTGGCGCCACGCTTTGTCGCGACCAATTCGTAAACCGGCATCTCCCGCATCTCGCGATGAAACTTCAACTGGAAGCGCTCTGCCAGCAGCGATTGCATCATTTCTCGAACCTCCTGCGCTGCCGGCGGGGTCTCACCCGGAGTCCTGGCATCGAGATCGTAAAACGTGTCGCCGAAGGGCTCTAAAGCACGGGTCAACGGGACTTGATCGAACCTCACATCAAAGGCGAACATCACGAGGGTGACCACGGTCCTGGCATTTGCTTCCACTCGAGTGCCGGAAGTGAACACACCCGGCCGCCCGCGCGAAGGCCCTTCGTGAACCTTCACCGACGCGACTTCGAAATGGCGCGTCGGCACCTGCGATTGCGCCAGCAGCGGGAAGCACGCGATCGAGATCAGCAACGCACCGCGCGCAACGTCCATACGTTCTCTCCCCGTGAAGTAGGACGAGTGAGGGATCGATTCGTGGATGGAATTTCAGGCGAGAATGGCGTCGATCTTACTCAACTCGTCCGCCGAGAAGTCGAGTCTGCCCAGTGCGCCGAAGTTCTGTTCCACCTGCTGCACGCTGCTGGCTCCGATGAGCACGCTGGTGATCTCGTCATTGCGCAGCACCCAGGCGAGCGCCATCTGTCCCAGCGACTGGCCGCGGTCGCGCGCCACTTCCTGCAGTGCGCGGGCTTTCGAGACATGCACTTCGTCCACCTCGCGCGCTTTCAGGAATCCCGACGGCTTGGCTGCCCGCGAGCCGGCGGGGATGCCATCGAGGTAGCGATCGGTCAACAACCCCTGCGCCAGCGGACTGAACGCAATGCCGCCCATGCCGTCGGTCTTCAACTGCTTTAGCAGCCCGGCTTCGCTGGAGCGGACGAACATGGAGTACTTCATCTGGTGGATGAGGCACGGCGTCCCGAGGCGGCGCAGAATTTCGGCGGCCTGCGCGGTGCGCTCGGCATCGTAGTTCGAAATGCCGGCGTAGAGCGCTTTCCCCGAGCGGACCGCCTGGTCGAGGGCCATCATGGTCTCTTCCAGCGGTGTCTCCGGGTCGGGGCGGTGGGAATAGAAAATGTCGACGTACTGCAGTCCCATGCGCCGCAGGCTCTGGTCGAGGCTGGCCAGCAGGTATTTACGCGATCCCCAATTGCCGTACGGCCCGGGCCACATGTCGTAGCCTGCCTTGGTGGAAATGATCAACTCATCGCGATACGGCGCCCAATCCTGCCGGAACAGCAGTCCGAAATTCGTCTCAGCCGAACCGTATGGCGGCCCGTAGTTATTGGCGAGGTCGAAGTGCGTGATTCCCAGGTCGAAGGCGTGGCGCAGCATGGCGCGTCCGTTTTCCAGGCTGTCCACCCCGCCGAAATTGTGCCACAGCCCCAGGGAGATGACGGGCAGATGGATGCCGCTCCGTCCGCAGCGGCGATATATCATATTGCGATAGCGATCCACGTTGGCCAGGTACATAGATCCCTATACTACTACTGCGTGTTAATCCGATCCCGATTCCGACGGCCGGTATTCTGGGTTCGCGGCGCGCCGATGCCGCACGGCGGAAGGAGTGCCGTGCCACTGCGTCATGGATTCCCGGATAATGCGATAGATGGAGGAGCGATTCTGCCCGATGACCTTCATCCATGCCCACACGGTCCGCGGCGGGAAATAGATGCCGCGGAAGAAGATGCGCGAAACCAGGTGACTGATTTTGTACGGCACCGGTTCGTCGGCAATCGCTTCCAGCGCTTGCGCCGTGGCCGCCGGGCTGTACGCATTCATCCACGCGTAGTGAACCTCAGTCTGCACCTCGGGGATGGTCATCTTGCTGGGTGTGTGCGCCATCTGAAATGGCGCGAATTCCAGCCAGTGCTTCGGGCGCGTGAGGCGGCCTTCCTTCGCCAGGCGATCGTACAACGGCGTCGCCGGAAAGGGCGTGATCTGGCCGAAGACCGGCAAGACCGGCGGCCATTTGCGGACCTGCTCGAGCGTGCGCTCCGCCACGCCGGGAGTATCGTGATCTAGGCCAAATATAAACGACGTGATGGCGTAGACGTTGCGCTGCGCCAGGTTCTCCAGGACGCGGGCATACTCGCCCGGCTTGTTGAAGCTCTTGGCCACGCTGGCCAGATTGGCCGGGTCGAGCGATTCCATGCCGATGAAGATCCACTTCCCGCCGGATTCCGCGATGAGATCGAGCAGTTCCTCATCGCGCAGGAGGTTGGCGCTGATCTGTGCGACCCAGTTCACCTGCGCGCCTGCGGCAATGATGTCGCGCAGTAGCGACTTGGTACGCTTCACGTTGATGGCGAAATTGTCATCTACAAAAAATACCGCCACCTGGCCCTGTGTGCTGCTGGCGCGTGCTTTGAGGCGCAGCAGTTCATCGACGATGCTCTGGTTGGCGCGAAAGCGGATGGAATCGCCGAAGAAGCCGGTGACGGTGCAGAATTCGCATCCATATGGGCAGCCGCGGCCGGACTCGATAGGAATGATGTGGAAGGTTTCCCAGCGGTAGCCCATGCGGTTCATGATGGGGCGGATGAAGCCGGGGATGCGGTTGAACTGCTGCAGATCGAGCGACTGCCACGGAATCGGGGGGTATTCCTGGAGGCTCGGTTTGTGCTCTTGTCCGAAAGCGTCCACCGGCTTGTAGACTTCCTGGAGGCGTCCGGCGGCGGCATCCGCCACGATGCGCGGCCAGGTTTCGTCAGCTTCGCCCAGCGCGATCGCGTCGGCGTGGCGCGGTCCGCCGTCACGTCCGAGCGCTTCATCGGGCACTTCGGTGACATGAGGTCCACCCATTACCACCGGGATGCCGGCGGCGCGCAGCGCATCGGCCACGCGGTACGCTTTGGCGATCATACGCGTCATGGCGCCAATGCCGACCAGTCCGATTCCGCTCTTATGCGCAAACTCCACCAGTTCGTTGTCAGTCATCGGGTGGGTATTCCCATCGATTAGCAGGACTTCGTGCCCGGGCGGGGTGAGCGCTTGCAAAAGGAACATCCAAAGGTGCGGCATGAAGTTGCGCGTCACACCGTTGTCGGGATTGTAAAGTAAGATTTTCATGTACTTGCCGGTTTGGGAGCGCGGCATGCCGCTCCAGTCTTCCTTCTCCGGCAAGTCGTCCCAATCGGTGGACAGGCGCTGATGTCAGTCAGCGGACAGGGGTGAGTGTCGGTTTTCTCCCAGCGATTGTATCAGACTGTACGGCTAATGGGACGCAACTGTGGCTACAACCGGGATTCTGACGGAACGGCCTCGTTCCCGCTAACTGGCTCAACGCATCGCCAGTTTGAGTTGCAGTTTGTCGAGTTCCTTGCGGTACAGCGGATTTCGCGGATAATCGCGGACCAGTTCCGCCAGCAGCGTCCGCGCCTCCCGCGGCTTCTTCTCGCGCAGATCGATGATCCCCAGGAAAACTTTGGCCAGCGGCCCCAGATAACGGCCCTCGCGCGCCACCAGTTCGAGATTTCGAACGCCGCGATCTTTATCGCCGGCGACGTTATCGAAGTGGACGAACCAGCGGATGAAAAACGGCAGGCTGCCGACCATGTATTCCGAGAACCCCGCTGTCAGATAGGCGTCGTAAAAGTGCGGGTCGAGTTTTAAGAGGCGTTGCGCGTAGCCATTCGCACGCCGCGCCGGCGAGAGGCTGGAGATCTGGCGCTTCTCCACCAGCGCCATGTAGTCGGTGGAAATTCCCGACACCACGCACATGGCGAACAGCGCATCGCGGTTGTCCGGTTGCGTTTTTAGGATCGCTTCAGCGCGCGTCTGGGCATCTTTCACAGCCTGGAGGAACTGCTTGCGAACTGCCGGGTCGGGTTGCGGGCGTGCCTTCTCCACCAGTCGGTCGTCATCGGTGAGGAATTCGCTTTCGAGGGCGCCCAGCCGGTCGAGCTCCCAGAATAGATAGGCCGCGCCGCGAAACGCGTAAGGCAGGGGCTCCTGCGGGTGCTCTGCGATGTAGCTGTTGAGAGTGGCGTGAGCCGCCGGGAAATCGAAATCGTAAAGGGAGTGCAGAGCGGCGTCAATGGTGGGCGGTGTGGAAGCTGAGGCGGACCCCGAGAATACCAACGCGGCGAAACAGAAGAGCCACTTCACGCTAGACGCCGCCTCTCCGCCACGATGGTAATCTGCATGTCGCGAGCCTGGCGGACGACCTGTTGCACAATGCTTTCGTGATATCGCTTCCACCAGGGCAGCGGCGCCGAACGTCCCATGAAAATCTGAGTTACTCCCCGGGCGCGCGCGAAGCTGGTAATGGCGGCGGGCACATCCCTACCTGTTATGACGTGGGTATCGATGCGCAGGTTGCGTGCGAAACTCATATGGCGCTCCACCGCTTCGGTATCGTGCGACCGGTCACCCACGTGGACGGCCAGGCATTCGGCGTGAATGTAGTCGGCCACGCGCTTTCCGCGGCGAATCAAAATGGCGGAAGAGGGACGTCCCGTGAGACAGATCAGAATCTTCTCCCGCCGCTCAGTGGAGATGGGCGCGGCTGCCGGCTCGCCGGTACATTCGCGCTCCAGTTCCGCGGCCGCTCCGGCGTCGAGTTTCTCTTCCACTTCGTGGGCGGTGTGCCGCAGCGCCATCTCGCGCAGCGCCGTGAGATTGCTCTCCGTAAAGAAATTTTCCATCGCACGGCGCGCCTTCTCCTGCGAATAGACTACGCCGCGCTCCAGCCGGTTGCGCAAGGCGCGCGGCGTGAGATCCACGAACACCAGCTCGTCGGTTTCGTCCACCACCCAATCGGGCACCGTCTCGCGCACGCGGATACCGGTGGCATGAAACACTTGGTCGTTGAGGCTCTCCAGATGCTGCACGTTCATGGTGGTCAGCACGTCGATGCCGGCCTCCAGGATGGCATGCACGTCCTCCCAGCGCTTTACATGCTGGGACCCCGGTACATTCGTGTGCGCGAATTCGTCCACCACCGCCACTGCCGGTTTGCGGCGAATCACGGCGTCCGTGTCCATCTCCTCGAACTGCGAGCCGTTGTAGGTGAGCGCGCGGCGCGGCACCGTCTCGAGGCCCTCCGTTTTGGCGATGGTTTCCTTGCGGCCATGCGGTTCGAAATATCCGATGACGATATCGACGCCTTTTTGCCGCAGTTCCTGCGCCTCATCCAGCATGCGGTACGTCTTCCCCACGCCGGCGGCGTAGCCCAGATAAACTTTGAGCTTTCCGTGGGCGCTCACGAGCCGCTCCCGTGCGGGAAAAGGCGGACGTCGAACCCTTCGGCGCCGTCGATCAGGCGGTCGATGGGACCGCGCACCAGCCACGCGCGCCCCGGCCGTCCCGTGTGGCCCAGGAACAATTGCGTGATCCGCTGTTCGCGCGCAAAGCTCAGGATGGCGTCCACGAAATCGGCGCCGCGCAGGCAGTGAACTTCGGCGCCCATTTCGCGCGCCAGCGCCAGATGCCCGTCGAGCAGTTCGCGCTCTTTGGCCGGCAGTTCCGGCTGTTCCACGTAGGCGGCCAGCATGGCGCCGTGGAAACGCGATCGGTTGCGCTGTCCGCTGCGCAGCATGTCGGCCGCATTGCTGCGCGGCGTGAGGCACACCAGAATGCGTTCCTGCGCACCCCAGCGCGCCGCCACTCCGTGCGCATCCAGATACTCCTGAAGTTGGCGATCGACCACGTCGGCCGCCAGCAGCAGCGCCAGTTCGCGCAACTCAGCCAGGCGGCGCGAATCGGCAATGGTGTTGCCGCCGGCGCGGTTCACCAGCGCGTCGGGAGGCGCATCCACCACTTCAATCTCGTCGGCTTCTTGCAGGAAGGCTTCCGGAATGCTGTTGGCGGCGCGTTTGCCGGTGATGCGCTCCACCGCCGGCTGTTGTTCGGAAATATGCTGCAGGTTGACCGCGGTGATCACCGCGATGCCGCGGTCGAGCAATTCGCTGACGTCCTGCCAGCGATGCGGATTGCGGCTGCCGGGCGGATTGTCGTACGCCAGTCCGTCGATCAGGCATACCTGCGGATGGCGGCGGAAGAGCGCCGTCATGTCCATGACTTCGTATTCTTCGCCCGCATGCCTGGTAGAGATCGCCGGCACCACCTCCAGGCGCTTCAGAATCTCCTGAACCTCCGGAGTCGCGCCCGGTTGCAGCGCGCCCACCACCACGTCCTGCCCGCGCTCCTTGCGCCGCCGCCCTTCGTCGAACATGCGGAACGATTTACCCACACGCGCGGCGTAGCCGAGGAAGACCTTCAGCCGGCCGCGACTCTCCCGCCGCTCATCCGCCTGCACCTTGCGCAGCAGTTCTTCCGGACTCGGCCGAATATCGTCGACGCTCGGCATCCTCACCAGGATAATCCGCCAGCCCGCGCTCTGGCCAGAAATTTACTTCTTCAGCGGCATGGTCCGATCGAGCGCCAGATTCAGTTTCAAAACGTTTACGCGCGGCTCGCCGAATATGCCGAACTGGCGCCGTTCGGTGTGCGAGGCGACCAGTTGGTGCAGCGCCTCGGGGCTCATACCGCGGGCGCTGGCGACACGCGGAATCTGTACTTCGGCCGAGGCTGGGCTGATGTCGGGATCGAGTCCGCTGCCTGAAGCAGTCAGCAGGTCGGCCGGCAGGTCGCCGGTGGCGGCGGGGTTGGCTGCGCGAAATGTTTTCTCGTCGTTCCGCACGCGGTCGATCAGGTGTTGGTTGGTGGGTCCCAGAGTCGAACCACCGGACGCGAGGCCGTCGTAGCCGTCGCTCCCGGCAGCCGAAGGCCTGCCCTGAAAATATTCCGGCCGAGTGAACTTCTGCCCGATCAGATCGGAGCCGATGGTCTTCCCGTTGGCCACGATCAGGCTGCCGTCCGCTTGGCGTGGAAAAATCGCCTTGGCAAGTCCGGTCACCAGCAGAGGATACGCCAGCCCGGTCAGGACCGCGAATACCAGCGTGACTCGCACGGCAATGATGAGTTGTTTCATAAAACTCCTTGATTAGCTACGGATGAACGCGGATAAGACCATCGCCGCGACGCCGACATCCGGCACATGCCCCCTCAGTGACCTCCGCAACCTCCGTGCCCTGCGGATTTGACTTTGGTCTTCTCGGTGTCTCTGTGACTCTGAGGTGAATCTCCGTCCGATGCTCATAATTACGCCAGGTGCAACAGGACCAGCAGACGATCGATCAGCCAGATGCCCGGGAAGGGCGCGATCACACCGCCCACTCCGTAGAACAACAAATTCCGCCGCAAAAGAGCCGCCGCGCTCATCGCCCGGTACTTCACCCCGCGCAGCGCCAGCGGAATCAGCACGATGATAATCAGCGCGTTGAAGATCACCGCCGCCAGCACGGCGCTGTGCGCATTGTGCAGTCCCATGATATTCAGCTTGCCCATCGCCGGATAGGTCGCCATGAACATCGCCGGCAAGATCGCAAAGTATTTCGCCACATCATTGGCGATGGAGAAGGTGGTGAGCGCGCCGCGCGTCATCAATAGCTGCTTGCCGATCGCCACCACTTCGATGAGCTTGGTGGGATTGCTGTCCAGGTCCACCATGTTGCCGGCTTCTTTGGCCGCCATGGTGCCGGTGTTCATCGCCAGGCCGACATCGGCCTGCGCCAGCGCCGGCGCATCGTTGGTGCCGTCGCCCGTCATGGCCACCAACCGGCCGCCGGCCTGCTCCTTCTTGATCAGGTCCATCTTGTCTTTAGGCGTGGCTTGTGCCAGAAAATCGTCGGTGCCCGCCTCCGCCGCGATGGCGGCCGCGGTCAGCGGATTGTCGCCCGTGATCATGATGGTGCGGATGCCCATGGCGCGCAGTTGCTGGAAGCGTTCGCGCATGCCGCCCTTCACCACGTCCTTGAGATGAATTACGCCCAGCGCGCGATCGCGGTCGGCCACCACCAGCGGCGTCCCGCCGGAGCGGGAGATGCGCTCGGTGATGTCGGTGAGTTCGGCCGGCACCTTGCCGCCATGCTCGTGGACGAATTCCATCACCTGTTCGGTGGCTCCTTTGCGCACGCGCCGCCCATCGATATCCACCCCGCTCATCCGCGTCTGCGCGGTGAAGGGAATGAAGTGCGCTTCGTGCTCCGCCACTTCACGCCCGCGGATGTTGTACTTCTGCTTCGCCAGCACCACGATCGAGCGGCCTTCCGGCGTCTCATCGGCCAAGCTTGAAAGCTGCGCCGCGTCCGCCAGTTCGCTCTCGCCGGTATTGCCCACGGGAATGAACTCCACGGCCTGGCGATTGCCCAGCGTGATGGTGCCCGTCTTGTCGAGCAGCAGGGTGTTGACATCGCCCGCGGCTTCCACCGCCTTGCCGCTCATGGCCAGCACATTGTGCTGCATCACGCGATCCATGCCGGCGATCCCGATGGCGGAGAGAAGGCCGCCGATTGTCGTAGGAATTAGACAGACCAGCAGCGAGACCAGCACGGTGACGGTCGGCGGCGTACCGCTGCCGCTAGCCGCCACGCTGTAAATAGCGAACGGCTGCAGTGAGACCACCGCCATCAGGAACACCAGCGTCAGCCCCGCAATCACGATATTCAGCGCAATCTCATTCGGCGTTTTCTGACGCGCCGCGCCTTCCACCAGCGCAATCATGCGGTCCAGAAATGTCTCGCCCGGGTTGGAGGTGATCTTCACCTTGATCCAGTCGGAGAGCACGCGCGTGCCGCCGGTCACGGCGCTGCGGTCGCCGCCCGATTCGCGGATCACCGGCGCGCTCTCACCGGTGATGGCCGATTCGTCCACGCTGGCGATACCTTCGATCACGTCGCCATCGCCGGGGATGGTCTCGCCCGCTTCCACCAGCACGACGTTGCCCGAGCGGAGCTGCGTAGCTGCCACGGTTTCGGTCTTGCCGCTGCCGTTGACGAATCGGCGCGCGCTGGTTTCGGTTTTCGTCTTGCGGAGGGTGTCGGCCTGCGCCTTCCCGCGGCCCTCTGCCATGGCTTCGGCGAAATTCGCGAACAGCACCGTGAACCAAAGCCACAGCGCAATCTGAAAGGAGAATCCGGCGAGTGCCGCGCCGGTGGCGATATCGCGGGCCGCCAGCACGGTGGTCATCGCGGCCCCCACTTCCACCACGAACATGACCGGATTCTTCATCATCGCCCGCGGATTGAGCTTGACGAACGAATCCTTCAACGCCCGTTTGACGATGGGCGGATCAAACAGCGGACGGGCTCGCGCGCCTTTTTTCGGCATCAGCGAGACGGGATCGGCAACAGAGGGAGGTGTCATTGTAGGCGCCATGGGTTAGCTCCAGAGCCTGCCGGCGTTCATGAAGAAGTGCTCCACCACCGGCCCCAGCGATAACGCCGGGAAGAAGGTCAGCGCCCCCACTACCACCACCACCGCGACCAGCAATCCCACGAACAGCGGACCGTGGGTGGGGAACGTTCCGGTGGAAACCGGCACCAGTTTCTTCTGCGCCAGGCTGCCCGCGGCCGCCAACAGCGGAATCATCATCAGGAACCGGCCGCACAGCATCGCGATCCCCATGGTGGTGTTGAAATACGGGGTGTTGGCGTTGAAGCCGGCGAAGGCGCTGCCGTTGTTGCCCACCGCGCTGGCGTAAGCGTACAGGATCTCGGTGAGCCCGTGCGGCCCGTTATTGGCCAGGTTGGCGGTCGCCGGCCCCGGCGGATTCCAATACCCGCTCTTCGGGAAATGGGCCACGACGCCAACCGCCGCGAAGGCCAGGATGGTGAACGCCAGCACCAGCGCCGCCAGCATCACCATTTTGACTTCCTTCTGCTCGATCTTCTTGCCCAGATACTCGGGAGTGCGCCCTACCATCAGCCCGGCGATGAAGACCGCCAGGATGGCGAACAGCAGCATGCCATACAGGCCCGAGCCCACGCCGCCGAAAATCACTTCACCCAGCTCGATATTCACCAGCGGCACCAGGCCGCCGAGCGGCGTGAGGCTGTCGTGAACGTTATTCACCGCGCCGCAACTTGCGTCGGTGGTGATGGCCGTGAACAGAGCCGAATTAACAATGCCGAAGCGAACCTCTTTGCCTTCCATGTTGCCGCCCGGCTGCGTCGCCGTAGCCGCGGATTGGATCCCCAGCTTGGCGATATTCGGATTGCCGGCAGCCTCCGCGGAGTATGTCACCGCCACGCCCGCGAAGAAGAGAATGCTCATAGCGGCGAACAGCGCCCATCCCTGGCGGGTATCTTTCACCATCCTGCCGAATGTGTAGGTAAGCCCGGCGGGAATCAGGAAAATGAAAATCATCTGCAGGAAGTTGGCAAACGGCGTGGGGTTCTCGAAGGGATGAGCGGAGTTGGCATTGGTGTATCCGCCTCCGTTCGTGCCGATCATCTTAATGGATTCCTGCGACGCCAGCGGTCCCTGCGGCACCGTCTGGACGGCGCCCTCCACGGTGGCGAATTTCTCGTAGGGGCGGAAATTCTGGATCGCTCCCTGCGACACCAGCAGGAGTGCGCCCACGACGCTCAGCGGCAGCAAAATATATACCGTGCAGCGTGTGAAGTCCACCCAGAAGCTGCCGAGCGTACGCGCGGAATGGCGCGCAAACCCTCGTGCAAACGCGATGGCCACGCAGATTCCCGCCGCGGCCGACCAGAAATTATGGGTTGCCAGCGCGACCATTTGGCTGAAGTAGCTCATGGTGGTTTCCGGCGTGTACGATTGCCAATTGGTGTTGCTGCCGAAGCTCGCCGCGGTATTGAAAGAGAGGTCCGGCCCCAGGTTCGCCAGCCCCTGCGGGTTCAGCGGAAACCATTGCTGGAGCCGCAGCAGGCCGTAGCTGAAAAGAATCCCCACCAGGCTAAAGGCCAACATCGACCCGGCGTAGCGGGTCCAGTGCTGCTCGTCCGCTTCTTCGATCCCGCACAGCTTATACAGCCCTAATTCAAGAGGGCGAAACACAGGATGCAGGAAGGTTCGCTCGCCCGCGAAGACTCTTGCCATGAAGGCGCCCATGGGCCTGGTGAGCGCCAGCAATACCAGGAAATACAGCGCAATTTGCAGAATTCCGTTGGCGGTCATGGCGACTTAAAACCTCTCCGGCCGCAGCAGGGCGTAGAGCAGGTACGCGCCCAGGGCCGCGGCGATTACCAGCGACAGCATGTATTCCATGGAATCCTCCTAGAGCCGATTGCAGCCTTTCACGAAGGCCCAACCGCCGACGAAGAACAAGACCGAGATCGCTATGAAGAAAAGGTCGAGCATATTCACCTATTGAGTTCCGCGGAACTCTGTGGCGCAGGCTTCCGCCTGCCGGTCGAGTCGTCTCTCGACTTTTTGGCGGCCGTCACCATAACAGGCGAGCCTCAGTCGGCACATGCACCAGCGCCACTTTGTGGCCGGCTTTCGCCAGTGACCGCGCCAGCCGTTCCTCTTCTGTCTGCCACGGCCGCCGCTGGCTGGCCACCAGTACCGTCGATCCTGCTTTCAGGGCAAACTGGAAACCCTCCAGGCGATAGCGCGCCAGCACCACCTGCGGTTGAACCGGCAGCGTGCACCCGGCTGCCACGTCGAGCAACTGCTCTACGAGTTGAGCGTGCACCAGCGACGGGCAGACGAACGCGCCGGGATAGGGCAGTGTGTGAACCGCTACCAGAAGAACCCGCGCGTCCAGTCCGGCGGTCAACACACCGGCGCGAGCCAAGGCAGCGGCGGTAGTTTCCGGACCGGTGTAAGGAACCACCACTTCGAGTTCTCCCGCCCCGCTACCGGCGCCCAGGGAACCGGGATCGATGACGAACTCGCTGCGTCCTTCCACCTTTTCACCCTACGGTCCGTGGCGTAAGGAAGTCGTAAAGAAAGGATCAGGATTGAGTTAACCGTTGCAGCTCCGTCCCTCGATTCTGCAAAAATTGCGTTGGTACGGGTAGTAAGTCCCATTCGGGCAAATCCCCATCCGGCAGCTTGACAGGCTACAGCCCGCGCGTCAGACTTTGAGATGGCGTCCGCGTATGCGGAGTTGGAACAGGGCCTCGGAGGATATAGCACTTGAAGCTTTTACGCGCAGCCGTCATGTTCGGTCTGGCATTACCCGCCTTCGGGCAATATGCCGGCCCGGCGATCCTTTCGCGCGGAGAAGCTCCGGCGGCTCTGACCGCACCCAGCGTAGATTTCGCTTTTTCGCTGTCGGCCTCGGCCAGTTACACCACCGGTTTGCTGGGAGTCGCTACCAATACTCAGGGGCAGCTTGCCTCCAACAACGGATCCCCGGGCGTCGGCATCACTCTAGGGTTGAGCGGATCGCACCGATGGAAACATACCACGCTGGGGATGGCGTATAGCGCCGGCGCCGCCGATTACGGCTCGGCTTCTTACTTCGCGGGCATCAGCCAAGGCGTTTCGCTCGGCCTGACGCACCAGTTGAGCCGTCATATTTCGTTCACCTTGCGCGAAAGCGCCGGTTGGTTTACGCAATTTCCGCCGGCCACCGTCACCTTAAACTCGTCGGTGCCGTTCGACCCTACGCAGAGCGAGATCCCGACTACGGATTTTTACGACAATCGCACCATTTACAGCACCACCATGGCGAACCTGCAGTACATGCTGTCCTCGCGGCTCTCCTTTTCCTTTGGCGGGGGGTATTTCACCAACCTGCGGCGCTCTTCCGAGCTGTATTCCGCTTCGGGCCTATCGGCTTCGTTCGACGCGCAATATCGTCTATCGCGCCGCATCACGGCCGGTGCCGATTTCGGCTTCAGCCACTACGGTTTCTCGGGTGGGATCGGTGGCTCCTATATTTATTCGGAATCTCTCAGCGTTTCCGCGCGATTCGATCGTTGGACGGAGCTCTCGTTGTTTGCGGGAGCCTCGCGCGTCGACAGCAATTTCGAGGAAGCCGTGCCTATCAATCCCGCGTTTCTGGCGATCCTCTGCCCTTCCGGCGTGGTGGCAAGTTGTAATTTGCCCTCCGGCATGGCCTTCCACGAGAGCATCTTCTGGTCTCCCGATTTCGGCATTCGTGTCTCCCGATCGTTCCAGCACGGTGCGGTCTACGCCAACGCCGGCGAGTCTGTTACTCCCGGTAACGGACTCTTTCTGACCTCCCGGGCCCAGACGGCCTCCGTGGGATACGGATATTCCGGCCTTCGGAAGTGGAGTATGAATGTCGGATTGAGTTACGTCAGGGCGCTCTCCCTAGGGAATATTCAGGGGGGCTATGGCCAGGTTGCAGGATCCTTCGGTATGAGCCGAGAGCTTTTCAGCCACGTTAGTTTTGTAACTTCCGCGGCCGCCACCCAATACCAGAGTGGGACTTTCAACCCCTATAACCGGCTGATCTATACGGTGTCCGTGGGTCTCGGGTATTCCAGCAAAAACATTCCTGTGCGGCTTTTCTAATACGGCGGGCTAAGCCGGCTGAATTCGAAAGTTCTGGGATCGAGTCCGCGCGCCTGCAAGCTCCGCACGCAATCGGCCAGCGAGTCTCCGATGGCTTCGATGCGCCGCAGCGGAATCGCTTCCGGCGAGTAGATTTCGAGCGCAATGTACTTCCCGGTGAGCGCCAGCCTCTCGGTCGGGGTCAAGCGATCGGGATTCCGTCCCAGCACCCGTGCGGCGTCGGTAGCAGCCTTGGCAGACATGATTCAGAGGTAGTGTAGCAAATCTCCCCCCAACTATTGCCTCTCAAATATTTGACGGTGTCAATTTTCCGTCGGCACGTTCCCTGCCCATCTCATGCAACCATACGGCTTACGCGGCTTCCGCCGTGGCAGGCGGATTGCAAACATTGCGCCGGGTCAATGTTTCGCCGGGCGGCAGCCATTTACCGGCGCCACGAAAGGACGACCATGTCAAAAGAATCTACACACGAGTTGGACTTGCAAATTCAGCTTTCACTGGTCGCCAAAATCAGGCAGGCGGCGCAGCGATACAAGGCCGAACCTTTGGAACCGGGCTCCGCTTCGCTACTGGCGTACGTCGCCGCGCTCGAATCCCTGGCCGATCACATCGACGCCCGGTGCCGCGGGTCGCAGCTTACCCATGAGACGGAGATGCGCACCCTGCAACTGCGCAAGCAATTGCTCTCCGAAACCGACAAGGCGCGCGCCACTCACCGCGTCATCCCGTTCCCGTCGGCCGGCAACTCGCCGATCACGGCCGCGTAAAAAATCGCCGACCCCAGTCCCGGATTCCGAGCGGTTAGACTGGGAGTTCGCATGCTCCTTTACGAATTGGGAGTGCTGCTGCTCCTTTTGCCGATTTGCAGCTTCGCTCCGGGCTTCTTTTTCATCCGCAAGCTCCGCTGGAATCCGCTGGAGAAACTCTGCGGCTCTATCGGGCTCTCCCTGATCCTGTTGTATCTCGCGTCCTGGGCGATCTATTGCGCCCGTCCGCGCGGTAACGGTATGCCTGTTCCTCGCATCGAATACGGGGCGGCCGCGCTGGCCTGCGCGGTGTTAGGGGCGCTGAGTTGGAGAGACATCGCGCGGCTGCTGCGTGCGGCGCCCGTGCGGCATGCGCTCACCGGCTTCGGCTTTCTTCTGCTTTGGGGCGCGATACTCTCGGCCATCATCCGCAATTTCTCGGGAGCGCTCTGGTTTGGCGACTGGCTGGAGCATTTCCAGCGGAGTCTCTTTTTTCTGCGCCATTTCCCCGCTACTGTGGAAATCTTCCCCGGCTATGCGCTGCCTGCCCGGCCGCCCATGATGAACGTGCTCACCGCGTTCTTCCTCGGCCTCACCGCCGACCGCTTCGAGATCTTCCAGGCCGTCTTCGTTTACTTGAACCTGCTGCTCTTCCTGCCGTGCTACCTCATCATGCCGGCCCTCGGTAAAAGAGCGCGGCGGCGCACCTGGCTGCTGGTGCTGCTGTTCGCTTCAAGTCCGCTGGCGATGCAGAACATCACCTACACCTGGACGAAGGCGGCGGCGGCATTCTATGTCGTGCTGGCGCTATGGCTCTACCTGGCCGGATGGCGCAAGGGGGATACTGTCCGCACTACCGCGGCCTTCATCGCGCTGGCCGCCGGCCTGCTGGTGCACTACTCGGCAGGACCGTACGTCGCCATCCTCACGCTGCACTACCTCATCCGCGTTTTTCCACGCCGCTCCCACAAGTGGCGCGAACTGGCCGCCATCGCAGTGACCTGCGGACTTCTAATCGGCACGTGGATCGTGTGGTCCATCGCCGTCTATGGACAGCACGTCACTTTCGCCTCCAACACGACCGTCACTTCCAGCCAGCAATATGCCGGCAGTACGGTAGGGAAAATCGCCGCTAATTTGTACGACTCCATCGTGCCGGTCGCCGTCCGCGACCCCCACCTGCTCGACCGCTTCAGCACGCAGCGGACTGCCGGCACGGTGCGCGATTGGTTCTTCCTCTTCTACCAGGTGAATGCCATTTTCGCGATGGGCGCGGTAGGCGGTCCGCTGGTGCTCTGGTTCGCCTGGAGTGCGCTGCGGCGCGGGCGGAAAGCCGTGCCTGCGCGTTCCAAAGCGCGCCTGAAGGCAGGCCGACCGGCCGCCAAACTTCCAGCGACGCCTGTCCAAATTTTCTGGCGCATCCTCATCGGCGCGGGCGTAGTGCTGGGCGTAGCGGTGGTGGGCGAGCGCGATCCCTTCGGAGTAGGACATCTTACCCTGCTGGCGCTGCAGGTGGTGGGCCTGGCGATGCTCGCGGCGGTGGTGCCCTGGCGCCGCGGCACGCTTACGGTGGTGATTCTCGCGGGGTGCGCGGTCGATTTCTCCTTCGGTGTGCTGCTGCAGGCGCACGTGGAGAGCCTGGACAACACTGCGCAGGCCGCTGTCTTCCCCGGCATCGAATTCACCAGCGGCCAGATTCAGGCAAGCGCGCCGGGTCCGGATGCGCTTGCAGGCTCCGCCTGGAGCAACTGGTTCACCAAGCATCGCCTCGCCCTCTACGATCGCTGGCTGGCAGATCTCGAGAAGCAGCATGGCAGCGAACCGGCGTTTCAGGCCATTATGCCGGCCTACCGCCATCAGATCGCCGAGGCGCGCGACGAAGATGGGAAGCGATGGCAGGGCTGGTTTGCCGGCCACGGCGGGGAAGTGACGTTTCTGGCGGACCACATGGCTGCCTGGTCAATGGCGCTGGAGGCGCTGTTAATGGTGCTGTTCCTGGGTCTCGCCGCCAGTGTCTACTACCGGACGTAAAAAGAGTCCTATTTTACGCCGGCTGGATTGCTGGTACAGTCGCATTCAACGCTTCGCTAGCCAGTACCAGCGCGCCATTGAGAGCCAAGCGGCGGCGCACATCCACCCGCCGAGCACGTCGCTGGGGTAGTGATACCCTAGGTACACGCGCGACAGTCCGATCGCCAGCACCAGCACAATCGTCATAGCCCCAATCAGGCGCCGGTATGCGGGAAACGAACCCACCAGAACGGCGGCCAACAATCCATAGAAAACCGTACCGACGAAAGCATGACCGCTCGGGAAGCTATAGGAGAAGGCGGGCGGCAAGCCGAAGAAAATCCGCGGACGATGGCGGTGAAATGCCAGCTTCAACAGCTCCGATAGCGCGTTAGCGCTCAGACAGGCCGCGCCGAATAGGATGGCCTCTCGGACGGGATGGGCGAGAGTGAGCCGCCATGCCACGAGGGCACCCAGCGGCAGCATCACCCACCCCGAGCCCATCCATGCCGCGCCCAGCAGCAGGCCAGTTGCCATCGGCGACGCCCAGGTATGCACCGCATTGCGAATCGATAAGTCGAACGGCAGCGAATCGCCCGACAACTCCCAGCACGCCAGCAGCAGAAACAGGATCGCTGCTGCCACTGCAACGGCGGCCGGATTTCGACGGACGGACACAGCCTATACTCTATCGGTTGGGCGGGCGGGAGCGTGCATGCTAGCATAGTGTTTCCAACCGCCTTGATCAAAGCCGTCAAAGGAACCAGGGACTTACTACCTCCAGCCACCGCAGTGTGGAACCGCGTGGAAGCGGTCGCGCGCGAAGTGTTTCGTACGTACAACTACCACGAAATCCGCACTCCCATCCTCGAAGAGACGCAGCTCTTTGCGCGCGGAGTGGGCGAAGAAACCGACATCGTCACCAAGGAAATGTATACCTTTACGGACCGCGACGAGACCTCTCTCACGCTCCGTCCGGAGAATACCGCCTCGGTGATCCGCGCCTATATCGAGCATCGTCTCGATCAGCGGCCGGGCGTGCAAAAGCTCTACTACATCGGGCCGATGTTCCGCCGCGAGCGTCCCCAGAAGGGCCGCTATCGGCAGTTTTTCCAGATCGGCGCGGAGGCCATCGGGTCGGAATCGCCCGCCGTGGACGCCGAAGTCATCGAGATGGTGATGGAAGTGCTCTCGCGAGCCGGCCTGCGCGATGCCGGCCTGCTGCTGAACTCGGTGGGCGATCACAACTGCCGCCCGCAGTATGTCGAGCGCCTGCGCCAGGACTTGCAGGGCGTGGCGCACCAGATGTGCGGCGATTGCCAGCGCCGCGCGGTCACCAATCCGCTGCGCGTGCTCGATTGCAAAGTGGAAGCCGACCAGCCCATCATCGACAAGCTGCCCAGCATCCTCGATTATCTCTGCGAGCCTTGCCGCACCCATTTCGAGGCCGTGAAGCAATATCTCGACGATCGCGGCATCGTCTATCGGGTCCGTCCGCGCATGGTTCGCGGCCTGGATTACTACATGCGCACCACCTTCGAAGTGATCCACGGCGCGCTGGGCGCACAAAATTCCGTACTCGGCGGCGGCCGGTATGACGGGCTGGCGGAATCGCTCGGGTCGAAAGTGCACTCGCCGGGCATCGGATTTTCCATTGGGGAAGATCGCCTGGTGATGGGCGTGGAAGACGAACACCAGCCGGTTCCGCCCGATCTGTTTATCGCGCCTCTGGGCGCCGCCGCCACCCGCCGTGCAGGGACGCTGGCCCGCGATTTCCGCCGCGCCGGCTACTCCGTGGAAGTGGTGGAGGGCAAGCTCAAACGCGCCATGGAACTGGCCAACAAGGCAGGCGCGCGCTTCACCCTGATCGTGGGCGACGACGAGATCGCCGCCGGCCGCTATGCTCTGAAAAATATGGCGACCGGAGACCAGCAGAATCTGCCCGCCGGCGAAATTCTCGCCGCTCTGGCCGCCGCCAAAGAATGAGACAATTCGATATGGAAACCTCCGTACCGCTGGATTTTCTCGGCGACCTTCGCCGTACGCACATGTGTGGCGAGTTGCGCTCCGCCGATGTCGGCAAGACCGTCATCCTGATGGGCTGGGTGCACAAGCGCCGCGATCATGGCGGCGTCATCTTCGTCGATCTGCGCGATCGCGAAGGCATCGCCCAGGTGGTGTTCCATCAGGACGCCGGCGCCGCGGTGCACGACCGCGCCGAACTGGTGCGGCCGGAATATGTGATTGCGGTGGAAGGCAAGGTGGAGCCGCGTGCCGAAAAGGTCAACCCCAATCTGGCCACCGGCGAAATCGAAGTAGTGGCGCAGCGCATCTGGATCCTCAACGAGTCGCGCACTCCGCCATTCCCGGTGGAAGACGAAGTCGATGTCAGCGAAGATGTGCGCCTCAAGTATCGCTACGTGGACCTGCGGCGGCCGCGCATGCAGCACAATATCGTGCTGCGCTCGAAGATCGCCGCGGCGGTGCGCCAGACGCTGTGGAGCCAGGGATTCCTGGAGATCGAAACGCCCTTCATGACGCGCTCCACGCCCGAAGGCGCGCGCGATTACCTGGTGCCGTGCCGCGTCCAGCCGGGCACGTTCTACGCCCTGCCGCAATCGCCGCAAATCTTTAAGCAGATCCTGATGGTGAGCGGGTTCGACAAGTATTTTCAGATCGTCCGCTGCTTCCGCGACGAGGATTTCCGCGCCGACCGGCAGGCGGAGTTCACCCAGATCGACCTCGAAATGTCGTTTCCGCAGCAGGAGCGCATCTTCGAGACCATCGAGCCGCTGATCGAGAAAGTCTGCGAAGTCGCCGGCTTCACCGTCAAGGCGCCGTTCATGCGGATGACCTACGCCGAGGCGATGCGCAGCTACGGCATCGACAAGCCGGACCGCCGCATTCCGCCAATGCATCCCATCGGCGACCTGCTGCCGGAACTGGCAGCCAACGGACTGCCGCTGGTGGCGATCCACGTGCCCAATATAGGCACCGCCAGCCGCAAAGAGCGCGATGAGCTCAAGGCGTTCGGCCAGGAGCGCGGGCTGCGCGTGTTCGACGACGCCAAGCGCCTGGATCGCGATTACCCCGAGCAGATGCCCAAAGTGCGGGAGCGCTGCGGCGCGGGCGAGAACGATCTGCTGCTGGTGGCCGCATGGGCCGGAGAACCCAAGGGCCATCGCCCCGAGGAGACCGTCTATCAGGCGTGCGGGCAGTTGCGCCTGCAGGCCGCGCAGAAGTTCGCCGACCGCCACAAACTACTCGATCCCAAGAACCTGCAATTCCTCTGGGTGGTGGACTTCCCCATGTTCGAATGGGACGACGAAGAGGGCCGCTGGAACGCCGCTCATCACCCCTTCACGTCGGTGCTGGACGAGGATCTGGAAAAGCTCACCACCGACCCGGCGCGCTGCCGCGCCAAATCGTACGACCTGGTATTGAACGGCGTCGAAATGGGCTCGGGCTCCATTCGTATTCACCGCCGCGACGTGCAGACGCAGGTCTTCGGCGCGCTTGGCTTCAGCGAGGACGAGGCCCGCCGCCGTTTCGGATATCTGCTGGAAGCGCTCGAATACGGCGCCCCGCCGCACGGCGGCATCGCGCTCGGGCTCGATCGCCTGGTGATGATTCTGGCGGGCGAGACTTCGATTCGCGACGTCATCCCGTTCCCCAAGACGGCCCGTGGCACAGATCTGATGGCAGACGCGCCATCGACTGTCCCGGAGAAGCAGCTCCGCGAAATCGGCATCGCCATCCGCGGGCACGAGAAATAACTAGCGAACGGGCAGAAGGGGATTGACGGAGCGCACGCTGCCATAGAGCCGGTCGTGCTGCAGGTCTTCCGTGATGGAGGCCCGCATTTGCCCCGAGATCCCGTCCACCTCGCGCAGGTGCCGAAAACGCACTAACACCCGGCCGCCCGTCCGCTAAAAGCTGTCGCCGCGCGATACCATCAGAGGCATGAAGTCTGTGCTGGCTTTATTGGCCGCCGCTGCCGTTATGCCTAACTTATCCCAGCTCTCGGAAATGAATGCCCGTTTCGCCCCCGTCAAGCCGAAATACGACGAGTCTTCGCTCTCCGCCGGAGACCGCAAAGCGCTCGCCAAACTGGTGGAAGCCGCGGGCGTCCTCAACTACGTTTTTATGGACCAGATGTGGAGCGGCAGCCGCGCCCTCTACACCAAATTGCAGCAGGATCGCACCCCGCTCGGCGAGGCCCGCGCCCGCTATTTCTGGCTCAATAAAGGCCCCTGGTCCGACCTCGACGGTCACGCCGCCTTCCTCCCCGGCGTGCCCGAGCGCAAACCCCTGGGCGCTAATTTTTACCCGCTGGACATGACCCGCGACGAGTTCGAAGCGTGGGTGAAGACGCTCTCGCCCGCCGATCGCCAGCAGGCCGAGGGCTTCTTCACGGTCATCCGCCGCGATGCCTCGCACAAGCTGACCTTCGTGCCGTACAGCCAGGAGTATGCTGCCGATCTGCATAAGGCGGCCGGCCTGCTGCGCGAAGCCGCGGCGCTCACCGATAACACGTCCCTGGGGAAGTTTCTCACCCTGCGTGCCGACGCGTTTCTTTCCAACGATTATTACGCCAGCGACATCGCCTGGATGGACCTCGACGCCCCGCTCGACATCACCATCGGCCCCTACGAGACTTACAACGACGAGATCTTCGGCTACAAAGCCGGCTTCGAAGCCTACATCACCATCCGCGACGACAAGGAAACCGGCCACCTGAAGGAGTTCGCCGGCCGCCTGCAGGAGGTGGAGAACAATCTGCCCATCGATCCGCGCTATCGCAATCCCAAACTCGGTGCGGCGGCTCCCATCCGCGTGGTCGACGAAGTCATCGCAGCCGGCGATGGCGCACACGGCGTCCGCACCGCGGCCTTCAATCTGCCCAACGACGAACGCGTGGTGCAGCAGAAGGGCAGCAAGCGCGTGATGCTGAAAAACATTCAGGAGGCTAAGTTCGACAGCATCCTGGTGCCGATTGCGGCGCGCGTTCTGCCGGCCAAAGAGAAGGAAGACCTCAGCTTCGATTATTTCTTCATGCACATTCTGGCGCACGAACTAAGCCACGGCATCGGCCCGCACCAGATTACCCTTGCCGGGCGCGAGACCTCGCCGCGGCAGGAACTGAAGGAACTCTATAGTGCCATCGAAGAGGCCAAGGCGGACGTCACCGGGCTCTATATGATGCAGTACTTCTTCGATCACGGAATGGCCCACGGTCCGGCCGCCGAACGGCAGCTTTACACCACCTTTCTGGCGTCGGCGTTTCGCTCCGTGCGGTTCGGACTCACCGAAGCTCACGGCAAAGGGATGGCGGTGCAGTTCAACTATCTGAGCGATAAAGGCGCCTTCGTCGCCGCCCCCGACGGCACCTTCACCGTCGATATGGCCAAGGTAAAGGGCGCCGTGCGCGACCTCTGCCATGACTTGATGACCCTCGAAGCACAAGGCGATTATGCGGCCGCCAAAAAGATGCTCGACACGCTGGGCGTCATCCGGCCGCCCATGCAGGACGCCATCAATCGCCTGAAGTCCCTGCCGACGGACATCAATCCCGTCAATGAATAGGCTGAACGGGGAGCGGTTTGCGGACCGCGTCCTCAAAGCCACGAACCAGCGACATCGAGAGACGGTCGAAGAAGCGGCCCAGTCGCCGTTCCAGTTCCTCTTCGGCGTATAGCTCGATGCTGCTGTTGGAGATCATGTGCTCCTGCGCGACGTCCAGCATCTTCTCGCGCAGAAGCGACATGCCGCGGAATGCCTCATGCAGCGGAATACCCTGCTGGAAGCACTGTCTCCCTAGCTGTTCGTACCGTTTCGCCAGTTCGTGGCCGTCACCGGCCGACAACCAATCTCCCAGATGTTGCAGGAGATCCTCCCCCAATCCGCGCAATTCGTAGTCTTGAATGGCTTTACCGTGAGTGAGCTCGGGTTCGCGACGGAGTTGCGCCGCCACGCGATCGATGATCTGGTCGCCATTCGTCTCGATCAAGTGGACAAGCCTGGTAGATAACATTTTGCATCCCTACTACCATCGTAGCGCCGGACGGCACCCTGTGGGGGCGGCATCTCCCGATTGCCTATCTAGCTGACGGTATTTGAGCGCAATCGGCCGAATTGGCAGGGGTCACCGGGAGCGTGCCGGCGTTCAACTTGCGAAGTACATCGAGGTACGCGGGCGAGCCGTTCACGCGCGTCAGTATGGTGCGCAGTGGCGCCCAATCGCCCTCCACCGGGTCCTGAACCGTAACCGCGCCATCCTGCCCGCCGAACGCCATATTGAGAACGGCGGCGGCAAGTTCGACCTCCGCGCCGCGCCCCGCCAGCCACTTCTTCAATTGGTCGTATCCGCCGAAATCCTGGTGGATCGCATCGCGCAGCAGCGCCTGCCAGGCGCCCTCGTGTTCGCGGAGCACCGCCTTCCCGTGAGAACCCGCCCAGAAGCGCGGAGGCTGCCCCCCGCGATTGGGTACCGTGCAGACGAACGCGAAATCGACGCCGGTGGCGCCCGCGGGATCGTCGAGCGTTACCGCCCGGTTCGAGGTCCCCGTGGACAGCGTGTATTGCAGCGACTGAAAGGCCGGGTCGGCGGGCAGCAGCACGCTGTAATTGCCATTGGCGCCAGTGTCGACGGTGCCGCCGCTACCGCTGCGCGCTGCGGCATAGCGGATCGCTACCCCTACCATCCCCGGTTCGCCGGCCTCGCGCCGTCCGTCGTGATTGCGGTCGAAGAACGCCATCCCGGTCACGCGCCGTTGCAGGCAGCCCGGCAGCCGGAAGGCGCCGATGCGGGTGGAGTAGGTCGCCGCGCCGGCTTTGTAATAGTCGCCGACATACCAGAAGGTGCAGTCGTCGGTAGGATCCATGGCGGTGGTGGTGTAGTCTTCCCAGCGCGTACCGGTAGTTTGCGCCGCGGCGCCTTCCGACAGGGTCGATTCCTGCAGTGTCATTTGCCCCGGCGGATCGCCGTTCAGGCGTGCGGCGAAACGCTGGCCGGCGAAATTCGGATCGCCTCCGAAGGAATAGCCGATCGCGATATTGCCCGCACGGTCCATTCCCGGGCTGGCCATCCAGCGGTAGAAACGATCGGGTGCGTACGTGCCCTGCTGGTAAAGCTGGGGATCGCGCTTGCCATCGAGGCGGAACTCGTACCAGCGTACGCCGCCGGCGGCCGCCGCGGTATCCACGGAATGCACCGTCACGATCGATTCATGGTCGCCAAAATTGCGATAGACCAGGCGCTGCATGATCTTGTCGCCCTGTGCGTCGAGCTTCACCGCGCTTCCCGGTTGCGGAACGCATTTCGTCAACTGGCCGCCGCACAAATAGTGGTATTGCGCCACCGCGATCTTCACCGGCTCGCTGAGCGATGTCTTCGCAGGATCGTCCCAGTTCACGTGGAATTGCCACGCATAAATGGCGTCGTCCGCCAGAATCTGGCGCAACTGGCTCCCGCCCGCGGCCATCAGGATGTTAGGCGCTCCTGTGGGCGGCAGGTCCTGGCCGTCGAGATCGGCATTGTTGAGGAAGTTTACGCCCTCCACTACGATGCACTGCTCGGAGGCTTCGCGCCCTTTGAGCATGTTGGCGCGGTCCGCCACGCAGGCGTGCTTCTGAATGACGTTGTCCCCGGTGCTGCTGGGCACGTAATAACCGTCGGGCCAAATCGCCGGCCGCGGATAGTCGGGAAACAGTTTGCGGCGGAACTCATAGCGATAGTAGTGGCCCATGGGGTCGGGCGTCTCGCTCACGGCGTAGCACATCGAATAGGGTTCGTCGGGCCGCCCGACGATGCGATTGAAAATCGGCATCACGATCAGCCAGCGGCCGGCGAGCTGATCGTAGCGCACCACGGCGTCGCCATTGTTGCGGTCCTCGCAAGGGCCGCCGAAGCCCCGGAAGACGGTGTTGGTGGGAACCGCGCCGTACAGCACCTTGCCGTTCCGCGAGAAGATCGCGAGCCGCGTATTGACGATCTGTACGATGCGATCGGGCCCGACCGCGAGGCTGTTGTCGGACGGATTGCGCCCCGTGGAAGGTCCTTGCGGACCGTCGAATCCCACGCCGAGCCCGTCAAAACTCGCGACGACTGGCGCTGCCGGGCGCGAGCCCTGCGCTCTCTGCTCGATGGCTGCTGCGGCGGCCGTCACCGGCGGTTCGGGCAGCGGCGTGCCAGGCGCCTGATCGTCATCGGAGGAATCCTGCGGCGGTGCGGTTCCGCAATCCACGCAGTCGGGCCGGGCTTCGATTCGCGGAGATGGCGCGAGCGATGCCAGGGGGGGCGAGACATCGTGCGATGCCGCGCGCCGCGAGGTGGCTGCGCCGATCGCCGGAAGGACCGGCGGCGCATAGTGCGGCTGGATTGCCAGTAGCAAAAATACGACGAGTAGCCGCGCAGCGGGTTTCATGGACGAATGTTCGAAATCCGATTCTATCCCGGATTTTGGTATGCTTTCGGCATTGCCGCGTCGCCGACACGATGGGCGCGGCAAGCTTTTTCGAGAGGAGCTTTGGGACAGGATGCGATGGGCCAGGTTCGCGGTCGCGGGAATAGTGGTGCTGGGATGGGCGCTGGCGCAACAGCGCGGAGGCCGCGGGCCGGCCTTCGAACCGAGGCCGCTGGATTTGGCGAGCCTCGGCACCAGGAGCCAGGACATCGAAGTCCTGGTGGAGCGGGCGAAAGCGAATCACGCCGACCCCGATCTGGTGGGCGACGTCGAAGTCTATGCCAAGGCCGGCCGCTACCTGCTGGAGTTTCCGGAATTCCTCGTCAATCAGAAAGCCGTCGATCACGCCCTGACGGTTCTCGACCGCGGGATCGAACGGGCCAACCAGTTGCTTGCCGGCAAAGCGCCCTGGATGTCGGGCAAGAAGCAGATTCACGCCTACTACTCGGCCATGGATGGCTCGGTGCAGCCGTATGCCGTCACGCTGCCCGACAATTACGATCCGAATAAACCCACGCGACTCTACGTCTGGCTGCACGGCCGGCAAAACAACACCACCGAGAGCGAGTTCCTCTTCGCGCAGCAAAATTACAACGCCGGCAATCCGCCGGTGGCGGATGAAGGCCAGATCCAGGTGGACCTGTTCGGCCGCATCAACGGGATGGGCTGGCACTTCGGCGGCGAGGCCGATGTATTCGAGGGCATCGCGGCGATGGAGAAGCGCTTCAAAATCGACGATAAGCGGATCGTCCTGCGCGGCTTCTCGCAAGGCGGAGAGGGTGCGTGGCACATCGCGCTGCATCATCCCGACCGCTTCGTCGCCGCCGAAATCGGCGCCGGCACCTGGTCGCGGCGCGCCACCATGCCGGGGCTCGAGCCTTACCAACTGGCGGTGCTGAAGATTTGGGAAAACATGGAAGAGTGGGCGCTCAATGGCTACAATCTGCCGCTCGCCGGCCATGATGGCGATCGCGATACGCAGCCCAATGCCATCCCGGTACTGCCTCCGGGTACGCCGAATCGCGGGCAGTTGGAGAGCTCGCTGCGCGTCAAGGCGCAGCTCGAAAAGGAAGGCTTCAAACCCGAAGGCGAGCCCGATTTCATCCACATGGCCGGCACGCCCGACATTTTCCTGATCTCTCTGGACACCGCGCACGGCACCAGCCCGCTGGTCCGGCAGCGGCTGGACGCTTTCCTGAAGGAATGGGGCGACAAGGGCCAGACTTCGCCAGACCATGTCAAGTTCGTGACTTACACCACGCGCTATAACCGCGATTACTGGATCGCCGTCGACGAGCTCGGCAAACACTACGAGCGCGCCGATGTGGATGCCGTCCGCAGTGCCGGCGGCGCGGCGTACAAAATTCAGACTCACAATGTGGATCGCCTGGTGCTGCGCGAAACGGAACATGCCGCCACCATTCAGATTGACGGCAGCGATCTGAAGGTGAAGCCCGAGCCGGAAATCGCGCTGGTGAGCTCGGGTGGCGCATGGAAAGTGGATGGCGGGCGCAAGACCGTGGCGCTCCGCAAAGTCCACGGTCTCCAGGGCCCTATCGACGACGCGTTTCTCGACCCCTTTCTGCTGGTGCGTCCCACCGGCACACCCTGGAATCCCGCGGTCAACCAGCAGGCGCTGCGCACCCTGGCGCACTTTCAGAAGCGTTGGGCGAAGTATTTCCGCGGCCACCCGTTTGTGAAGGACGACAAGGACGTGACCGCCGACGACATGACGAAGTATCACGTGGTGCTGTTCGGCGACCCCGGCAGCAATCGCGTGATGGCCAAGCTGATCGCAAAGCTGCCGGTGAAGTGGACCAAAGAGAGCGTGACCTTCGCCGGGAAGAGCTATCCCGCCAACCAGGATTATCCGGCGATGATCTTTCCCAATCCGCTGTCTCGCGGCAAGTACGTGGTGCTGAATACCGGCCTGACGATTCCCGATTCCGAATGGAACGGCGACTACGGCATGCCCAGTTGGGGCGATTACGCCATCGTGAAAGCGACCGCGGACGCCGACCGTCCGGACGTGGTCACCGCGGGCCTGTTCGACGAACACTGGCAGATCGTGAAGTAGCAGCGTCTTCGGCCGGCGCGACACTTGGTTTCCGCCGGCTCGGCGGCGGGTTGAAGTCCGCTCCGCAAGAACCATTCAGGCCGGTCGCAGCACCAAGCGTCTGGTGCGGCCGTCTCGGCCGCGATATCCGGGTTGTTACTTGGCGGCCGCCCAGCCGTGAATCCGCAGCCAGTCGGCCAGGCGAGCGGGCCACGTCGAGAGCACGGGGTCGCTTTCGGCCAGGCCCACGCCGTGCGGTCCGCGCTCATAGATGTGCATCTCCGCGGGCACCCCTGCCTTGCGCAGGGCAGAGTAGAACATCACCGAGTTCTCCACCGGCACGGTGGAATCGGTGGTGGTGTGGAACAGGAACGTAGGCGGCGTGTCCTTGGTCACCTGCAGTTCGTTCGACAGGAGCTCGACCAGCTTCGGATCGGGATGGTCGCCCAGCAGCGCGTGCTCCGACCCCTGATGGACGAAGGACGTGAAGGAGATCACCGGGTAGCACAGCACCATAAAGTCGGGCCGGCTGCCGGCGCGGTCGATGGCATCGGGGGCGTTTGGGTTGCCGGAATCGAAATGCGTCCCGGCGCTGGAGGCCAGATGGCCGCCGGCGGAGAATCCCATGATTCCCACACGGCCGGCCTGATAACCATATTGGGCGGCGCGTGTGCGCACGATGCGAATGGCCCTCTGCGCGTCGCCCAGTTCGATGGGATGGTGGTAGCGCGGCCCCAGGCGATACTGCAATACAAACGCGGAAATGCCGAGCGTGTTGAGCCACTTTGCCACCGCGTAACCTTCCTTGTCCATGGCAAGGTGGAGGTATCCGCCGCCGGGGCAGACTACCATCGCCGAGCCCGAGCCGCTCCCCTTGGCAACCAGGAACGGGGTGAGGGTGGGCACGTCCTCAGGCTGGTTTCCGAGTGCGCCCGGTGCGCCCGACGGCCACAACGGTTCGGCGGCCGGCTGTTGCTGTGCAAGCAGCGCGCCGGCGCCCAGGGCGATGCCCCATAAAATCCGCGAGAGATGCATGGCTTCAGCTTCCCGCAAAGGGGTGCGCGGTTTCAACCCCGCTATACTGGCAGTCGGAGGGGAACATGAAGGTCTGTCATCATCTCAAGGAGAGTCCGCGCGCCAAACCGCGCGCCCAGGGATGCGAAGAGTGCCTCAAGATGGGCGACACCTGGGTGCACTTGCGCGTCTGTCTGGAATGCGGGCACGTGGGCTGCTGCGATTCCTCCAAGAATAAACACGCCACCAAGCACTTTCACACCACCAAGCATCCGGTGATGCAATCGATCGAGCCGGGCGAAGACTGGATCTGGTGCTACGTGGATCAAGCGGTGGTCTGACCCGTAAAGGTCCGCGCCGGTGCTAGCTCTTCTTGCACCCCAGTCCCAGCAGCGCGTTGCCCTCGATCTGCATGTCGACCAGATTGACGGCGCCGTCGCTATTTAAATCGTTAGCCGCACTGAGCGTACCCAGAACTTCACTAACCATGCGCTGCAGGTCTGCGACTGTGACTACCCCATCGAGCGTGACGTCGCAAGGCGACCTGGCGATCGTCGTCGGGTCGTTGGCGGTGGCACTGGCCGATGCTCCTCCCGATACCGTCACCTGGTTGGTGAGCGTCGCCGGAGCGCTGCCTGAGACAGTGGCCGTTACGGTAATCGCGGCGTAACTGCCGCTCGGACTGAGCGGGTCGCTGCGGCTGCACGTCACGCTCCCCGTCAGGCAGGTCCAGCCGCTGCCGCTCATCGACGCGATCGTGAGTCCGGTGGGCGGCGCTTCGGTGACCGTCACGGTTCCACGAGTGGCGCCCGCGCCGCTGCCATCCGACACCGTGACGGTATAAGTCGCATTTTGCTGTAGCTGCACAAAGCTCCCGCTGTGCATCAGGGTGACACTGAGGAGCGGCTTGAGGAAGGTGGCGGTCACCGTCTCCGGCGCGCTCATGGTGACTGTCGTGGATGCATTGCCTGCATTGGCTGCCGCCCCGGTCCAACTTGCGAAATTATACCCGGCATTGGGCGTGGCGGTGATGGCGGCTGCGGTTCCCGAATCGAAGAAGCTCCCGCTGGCGGGGGTCACGGTGCCGCCGGCCGTCGGCGAGGCGGAGGTCGTCAACCGGTATTGCGTCTTGAAAGTGGCCGTATAGGTCGCCGGCGCCGGTCCCACTACGATGGAATGCGACGCCGCACCGCTGTCGCTCCAGCCCGTGAACACGTATTGCGTTCCGGTCGCGCCCGGCTGCGTGGCAGAGACGGCTATGGTGTGGCTGGCCTGGTTCAGAGTGAGTGTTTGCGGTGCGGTGACCACCGTCCCGCCGTCCACGCTGAACTTCAATCCGGTGGGACTGGTTTGAATCGTGACACTGCCGGTAAGGGTGTCGATGACAATCGTGCCTGCCGCACTCAGCGAGCCGGCCGCCCCCGGGGCGGGCAGAGTGAGGACTACCGTCACTGCGGAACCGGTGATGGCGCCGCCGTTCAGGGTCAACGCATTTACGGAGGAATAGTCCAGCAAATTGCTGCTCTCACCGCTAGCCACCACGTAGGTGAACGTGAGCGTCCGAGTTCCCGAGCCCGAACTGTAGTGCGCCGTTCCACCGGAGTTCAACGCAAGTTGGGGCAAGCCCGTGACGGTCACCGTTTCCCCGAACGTTACCTGAATGGAGATGGAAGCTCCCGCGCCATACGCGCCGTTACCGGTCGACGAAGAAACGCCCACAATCGCTCCTGAGGCGGGGGCCTTGTATCCGATCACATCCAGCACCAGGATCTCCGACCCGGCGGCGATATCGACACCTCCGACGCCGGCACAGAGCGAGGCGTCCTGCACCAGTTGGCTGCCGCAACTGCCGTTCCAATCGCCGGCGTCCAACCCGTTGTTCACATTGTTGTATTGCTGCAGCATGTGCGCTCCGTCGAGCGAAAAACAGGCGTTGGTGGAATCGCTGGTGGAGCAGGAATGATTGGTGCCGGCGGCGAAGCTGAGGCTGCCGTCGCTGTGGTAGCGGAACAGGTCGGGCGGCATGATGTAGGGGCCGCCGCAAGTTCCGAAAGTGCAGGAAGCGGTGCCCAGGATTTCATCGGTCTCGTGTTCCACCGCGGTGAAGAAGTCGAACTGGCCGCTCGAGATGGTGCCGCTGCGGAAAAACAGCGGGACCGCATTGCTGATGGTAATGACGCCGTCATAGCACGCGGAGTTGGTGCGGGGGCAGAACGTCGAACCATCCGCCATCATCCCGTAGCCGGGCGAGGATCCCAGCGCCACGTCGAGCGCATTGGTCAGCATCACCTGGTCGGCGGGGTAAGGGCTCGATAAGGGCACGCTGCCGGCGATGGCGGACGCGTCGTTGGCATCCGACTCCGCGGCAACCAGAGCGGTCCGAAAGGCGCTGTAACTCTTCTGGTTGAGAGTGTAGCTGCTATGGCCCAGGGCGGTAGTTCCCAACTTGATGTAGATCTGGGCGGAGACATTGTCGAAAGCGGCGCTGTAGAGGCCCGCGATGGTCGTGTTCAGGGTGGTGCAAGCGGTTGATGACACCGCGGTGAGGGTAGAGTCGCAGGTGTATACCAGGTTATTATTGCCGGCCGTCTGCACTCCGCCGGTCACGGTGGCTGCCCGGGCGGTGCGATGCGGCGGAACTCCTGCCTCGGGACCGGCCGAAATCGAGCCTTCTCCACGAATTACCCGGCCGTGCAATGGCGGCGCGATGGTGACCGGCACGTCCGCGGAAGGGCGCCCGTCGACCGTCACACGCAGGATGGCGGGTCCGGCAGCCAGGTCCGGAGGAAACTCCACGCGAAGCTGGCCGGCCGAAGCGGCGACCACGGGCACGTTCTCGTTGGCGATGGTGACGCGGGTGTTTTCAACCGTGCCGAATTGGAATCCCAGGATGTTTCCGGGCTCTCCCGGCGGGATGGCGCCGAACACCCCGCGCCCATCGGACACTCCGATCACGGTGGGTGATTGGGCGTGAAGTCCCAGGGCAGCGGCGAGAGTGCACCAGATCAGCTTTTTCAAGGCCGTTATTGGAGGTCAGTATACACCGGCGAAAGGGCGCCGGTCTCAGACGATGCGGACATCGCCCTTTCCCCAGACCGTCTGACGCCCCACCCCCACCCAGCGGGCGGCCCGCAGCCAGGGGATAAACTCGCCCAGTTCACCTTGGTATTCGGCCGATCCCGTGAAGCCTCCTAAGGGGTGCACCTGTCCGGTGCGACCGGATTTTCGCTCTACTTTCTCCCACTGCACCTCGTAGCGGTTCAGCTTCACGCGCGCGGCCCGTTCGCCAAGCGCCCGGAAGTCGATTTCGAGCGGGCCCGGTCCATAGAGCGCGCGCAGCGTGCTGATGCGGTCGCGCAAGCGTGCGAACAGGATGGCGAATTCCGGCTGGCCGGCCACCGTGCCGCCACTTTTCAGCTCGGTGGGGCTGACGAACCGGACCTGCACGCGGTCGACGGGTTCCCCATTCGATTCCAGATCGATGGCGAGGGGCGTCTGGTCTTCCGCCGGCCGGGCGCCGTCCTCCAGATCCACCGATTGGCTTCGTTCCAACGCCACCCGCCCGTGCCCCGGACCGATGCCCTGGTTGCCGAAGCAGGCGAAGGCTTCGTGAAAGTAGCGGAGCACCGCCGGGCGGAGATCGAAGACATGGACATCGAAACAGAAGCGGCCGTCCGGCGGCACGGTGCGGCCGTCCAGTTCGCCGGTGCGGAGGATGAAGGGGCGCGGCCAGTCGCCGAGTCCACTGGGCGCGCGCCCCAGCTCGCGGCCGGGTTCGAAAAGGCGGGCGTAGGCGGCTGGAGTCGCGGTATCGCGCAAAATCCGTCCCAAGGCGCCGCGGACCACGTTGCCGCTCTTACCGGCGGGAAAGTGAACAGGCTCAAGGGCAGTGAAATGGAATCGAAACCGAAAGAACTCGAATTTGGCCTTCAAAATCCCCGCCGATCTCCTGCTATAATGATATGGCATTTGACTCTTGTTTTCCGCTTCGTGACAGATCTGTGAGGGGGCTGCGTGAGTCCATCCGCACCCCCTCTTCTTGTTTTCGGGGGTCGGGCGGCAGAGCCGGATGCATTTCAGTAAAGAAGGAATATAGGCAGATGAAAGAAAAAGGCACAGTGAAGTGGTTTAACGCAGCCAAGGGCTACGGTTTTATTCAGAGAGAGAACGGAGAAGACGTCTTCGTCCACTTCTCGGCGATTCAGACGCAGGGCTATCGTAGCCTGGATGAAGGCGCCCGAGTGGAATTTGAGGTGACGAAGGGGCCCAAGGGCCTGCAAGCGACCAACGTCACTACGGCCTAAGGTTCCGCGGACCGGCCGGCAGTCGCTCCGGCCGGTCCGCCGTCCCAACTGTGGAGGTTTATGAGCAAAGAGGACAGCATAGAAGTTACCGGCACCGTGTTAGAGAAGTTTCCCAGCGGCCTGTTTAGTGTTCAACTGGAACACCAACGGGTGGTGCTGGCACACCTGGCGGGAAGGCTCCGCCGCAATCGCATCCGCGTTCTGGCGGGCGATAAAGTCACCTTGGAACTCTCCCCTTACGATCTCACCAAAGGCAGAATCACCTTCCGCCATCGATAAAAACCGCCTGTCCCGCCCCGATCTTGCATTTTGGTACCGTTTGGTGAAAGAATTCACTTCCCCATCGGCCCCGCTAATTGTGATAATCAGGGGATAATCCGGTTTGGCCGTTACGATCCATCGAAGTTTACTGCCGATACCCGGTTTTCGATGCTAAGCTGCTGTCTTTTGTTATAGAAGGGGCGCTTAATGAAAGAACCGAACAACCCTGAAATGCGCCGTCGGGCCCGAATCAAGGACACCACGGCCAGTATAATCAAAGCAGAGTACGGGATGGAAAAACCAAAGAATTCTTCCAACCGGTCCAAAAAGCCGGCAGTCGATCCAGTCGAGGATCTCACAACCGTCTTGTCGCAGAGAGTGGTAGGCCAGCCCAACGCCACCCGCGTGATTGTCCCCTACATTCAGATGTTTCAAGCGGGCCTGGCGCCGGAAGGCCGGCCGGTTGGCGTGTTCCTGCTGTTGGGACCCACCGGCACCGGCAAGACCAAGACCGTAGAAGCGCTCGCCGAAGTCCTGCACGGCACCGAGAAGAACGTCCTGAAGGTGGACTGCGGCGAGTTCCAGATGGAGCATGAGGTGGCCAAGCTGATCGGTGCGCCGCCGGGATATCTGGGGCACCGCGAGACCCAGCCCATGCTCACCCAGCAGAAACTCAACGCCGTCACCAGCGAAAAATGCAACCTCTCGCTGGTACTCTTCGACGAGATTGAGAAGGCCGCTCCGTCCATGACGCGCCTGCTGCTGGGCGTTCTCGACAAAGGTGTGCTGCGCCTGGGCGACAACTCCACCGTCAATTTCGAGAAAAGCCTGGTCTTTTTGACGAGCAATCTGGGCGCCCGCGAAATGCTGCGCGAGATTAATCCCGATTTCGGTTTCCAGTCCGGAACAGGCGTCAACGAGCGCACCGATATCACCAGCAAGCTGCAGAACATCGGACTGGTGGCCGTCCGCAAGCGCTTCTCGCCGGAATTCGTCAACCGCATCGATTGCATCATCACCTATCAGCCGCTTACCCCGGAAGCGCTCTCGGCCATCCTCGATCACCACATCACCGATCTGCAGAGCCACGTCAATACGCGCCTGGGCAATCGCAGCTTCATGCTGGAAGTGCCGTTTGAAGCGCGCCAATTCCTGCTGCAGAAAGGGACCAGCGCGGAATACGGCGCGCGCGAACTGAACCGCACCATCCACCGTTTTCTCACCCAGCCGCTCGCCACATTGGTGGCGACCAACCAGGTGAACCCCGGTGCGCGCGTGCGGGTGGACGTCGCCGACCCGCCCGATAAGCTGCTGATTCGCGCGCTGGAGCAACAAGCTACTCCTGCGCCGGCGAATCCCACCGTGTTACTGGTGGACGACAACCGCGATCTGCTGCATTTTCTCGAACGCCTGATGGCCGATGCCGGGTGGACGCTGCTCACCGCCGAATCGGCCACCGAAGCCAAGCGCCTGGCGCTCATCCACAAGCCCAACGCCGCGCTGCTCGACTACATGCTGCCCGATGGCAACGGCGTCGAACTCGGCGTCGAGTTCCTGCAGGCGGTTCCGCAAATGCTGGTGATCGTCATGACTGGGACGATTCTGCCGCCGGAAGAAGAAGCCCTCTGCGAGGAGCATAACTTTCCCGTACTGCGAAAGCCCTTCCTGGCTTCCGACGTGATGAACCAGATTCGCAGCCGGCTCACGCCGGTGACCGCCGTTCGCGGATAAAATGCCGCCGCGGGTTCTGGTGATCCATCGGAAACCTGCATTGGCAGTTGAGCGCGCCCGGCGATTGTGTGCCGACGGCCTGGACGCCAGCGCCTATCCCGCACTCGGTCCGCGGGCATTCCGCGAAATCCGTGCCCACCCGCCCGACGCCATCCTGATCGATCTCACCGAGTTGCCTTCTTATGGACGCTCCATGGGGGTCCTGCTGCGCGAGCAGAAGGGCACGCGCAATATCCCGCTGGTCTTCCTCAAAGGCGACCCGGAGAAGGCTGCGCGTGTGCGTGAAGTGCTGCCGGACGCGGCGTTCGCCACCTGGAACAACGTGGCGCCCGCGGTGCTCCGTGCCATCCAACGTGCGCCGGCGGAGGGCGCCGCTCCAAACGTTGCCGGTACCCCGCTGGCGAAAAAGCTACGCATAGCGGAGGGCTCGACGATAACGATCCTGGAAGCCCCGGAGAACATCGGCGCGATCCTCGGGCCGCTGCCCAAGGGGGTGCGCATGGTGAAGAAGATGACGGACGCCGATCTGGCGCTAATCTTCGTGAAGTCCGCAGCGGCGCTCGGTAAGGCATTGCCGCGACTGGCCGCTCAGATGGTGCCGGGGAGGACGTTGTGGACCTGCTGGCCCAAGCGAACCTCGTCGATGCCGTGCGATCTGTCGCTCACTTCCATTCGCGAGATGGTGCGGCCATACGGCCTGATCGATAGCAAAATCTGCGCGGTGGACGCTACCTGGTCGGGCACGGCAATCACTCTACGGCGGCCGCGCCGCTCCGAAGATTCGGCTCGCATCGCGACGCATGAGCTGTAGGCGGTCGTGTGCCGCGCCGCACCGCGAGGCAACGGACGGCGTCAGGCAACGACGGCGTTCGGGGGACGCCACTGACCGCTCCGGGAGTTTTAGGCGGTCCTGTGGCGCGCAGGCGCAGACCAGTGTGCCGCGAGCAACGGACGGCGTTCGCGCACGCTCCCCGGCGCGCCTGGAGGCCTCCGCTCCGCGCAGGCGCAGACCAGTGCGCCGCCAGGAACGACGGGGTTGGAAGCTCGCAACTGGACCGCGCCGGGATTTGCTCGATGTGTGCCGCCGCAGGCCGGGCCGGCGGGCCGCTAGGCATCCCAATTGCCGCCCGAAACGTTCGATTCGCACAACGGCGCGTGAATTGTAAGTGCCACGCCGGGTGCTATGCGGACTACGACTCTTTTAGCTTCGATCCTGCTTCTCTGCTGTTCTGCCGCACCGGCGCAGACCGGCCGGTCGCGCGACAAAGTCCTGATCATGGAGGCGACGGCGTTCGCCCGCGCGCCGCAACCGACGGCGGCCGGGACGGAAGCGCACGAAGGGACAGTCGCGGCCGATCCCGCGATTCTGCCGCTGGGCACGCGGATCCGCATCACCGGCGCGGCGGGTTTCAACGGCAACTATCTGGTGACCGACACGGGCGCCAAAGTCAAAGGCATGCACATCGACCTGTATCTTCCGTCGGCAGCGGAGGCCACGCAGTTCGGCAAGAAAACAGTCCACGTGCAGGTGAGGCAGTTAGGCACGGGCAAGGCGGACGCACGACGGAAAGACACCGCCAGCCCGCCGGCAGTGCGAAAGTAGACTCACTTCACGGTATTCCGGTACCACACCGGAAACTCCAGCGAGAAATACCGGTAATGCGTCTCCGCGCCGTTGGGTACCAGAATGCGCGCCAGCATATGAATCGGAATCCCCGGGTCGCAATCCATGTGAATGGAGGGCAGCGAGAACTTCGCCGAGGCGCCGGAGCGGTCGTAGTCGTTCCAGGAATCCAGGCCGCGCATGTTGTCGTCCACGCAGGAATCGTTGGTAAAGATCTCCGCCGCGCGCAGCGCGCCGCTATCGGGTATCAATACCGCGAAAGTTTCACCCGGGGCGGCATGCCCGTCGCCATTGCCCTCGCCGAATCGCAGGCTCGCTTTCTCTGTGGCGTGCTGGAAGACGGTGAGCGTGCGGCCGTCGGCAATCTCAAAGTCTTTGGACGCCTCGGCGGGCGGATAGAGCGGCACGTCGAACGCCATCCGCGCCGTGCCCACTGCGGCGATCAAGCGCACCATGGCGCGCTCTTTATCGGCCACCGTGAACGTCAGCGGGAGGCTGGCCGATTCGCCCGGCGCGAGAAAGTACAACCGGCCTTCGGGTACGGCGAATTTCACGCCGGGGTTGGGGCTCTCCCAGCGGATCAGAGACGTGGCCGATCTCGCGCCGCCTTTATTCGCGAACCGCACCTTGACGGTCACCGGTTGCCCGGCAGTGGCCCAGTCGGCGCCCTCGACCGAGTATCCCGTCACGGCCAAGAGCGGACCGTTGGAGATGCCGACCTCCCACTCGTCGCCGGTGAGCTCGAAGTTCAGGCGCCCGTGCGCATCCACGCGCTGATTCGCTCTCCGCACCTTGCCGTCGATGAGGTGGATGTACGTCACCGTGAAGACGATGCCGGGCGGATAGATGGGCGGCGACCCGAGGGACAGGCGCACTTCCGGGATGGTGGCGCCCCCGGGCAGGTACTGGCGCACCGACGATCGGAAGCCCGTATTGGAGACATTCTCCAGCACGGTGAACCCCGGCTGTTTGCGATCGGAAACCGACTCCCATCCCCAGACGGTGAAATTCGGCCACGCGTCGGCGTGGTTGAAGACCGCGGGCTTGGCTAGCGGAAGCGCAAATGCCGCCAGGTGAAAATCGAGCGTGCGGTCGATCTCCGTCAAGTCCTGGCCGGCGAGAAACGTAGCGCTCTCAAAGGCTGTTCGCGTGAAACTCCAGATGGAGTCGAGGCGGCGATGATAGAAGGCCAGCGATCCGGCGGAACTCTGCGTGAGGCGAATGCGCACGCCGTCGTAATTGCCGTACATGGCGTCAATGTCGTCGTCTACCGGGAAGGCGTCGGGACCTACGAATGCTTCCGGCGTGCCATCGAAGCTGGAGGCGCTGCCGATGAGGTCCGGAAATTTGCCGGCTAGAAAGAGCGCCACGAAGCCGCCCGGACCGATACCGGCGACGGCGCGATGAGCGCGATCGGCGACGGTTCGCATGGTGCCATCGATCTGCTCGACGAGTTCGGGAAAATAGAACGGCGCCTGCCCGCCGGGCTCTTCCGGACCGCCGTCCACCAGGATCAGATTGTGCGCGGCGACATACGCGGCCAACCTCGCCTCGCGCGCTTCGGGCTCCGGCTGCACGCCGTGCAGCCAATACACCACCGGATATCGCTGGTGCGATCGGGCATAGCCCGCGGGTGCGAGCACGCGATAGGTCCGCGCTCCGCCCAAGACCGCGCTGTCGTACGAAAATGCCTTAAATTGGAAAGTTGCCGGCGCCGGTGCGGCCTGCACGAACCAAGCCAGCGCCAAGGCGAGGAATTCGGTCACTCTCGATATCTACCACAGATCGAATTGACGGCACAGTACGACAGAGGCCTACTTCTTCGGCGCCGCGAAATAGGGCGCGGGTTCGGGGACGGCAGCACCGTCTTTGCGCGGGTCGGATGCGCCCCAGTTGATACCCGTGGAAGAATTGTGAATGACCGCCTGCCCGCCGCCCATGTCGCTTGAAAAATCGCCCATCACCTTGAGTTGATGGCCGCGCGCGGTAAGCTCTTCCCGCACTGCCGGCGGGATGCGGTTTTCGATCAGCACATCGCAACCGCCGAACGTCTTCTTGGTGAAGCGCGGCGCCTCCAATGCCATCTGGATGTCCATCCCATGGTCCACCACATTGGACACGAACTGCGCATGCGCCTGCGCCTGGTTCAAACCGCCCATGATGCCGAACCCCATGTGTACGTCGCCCTTTTCCATGAATGCCGGAATGATGGTGTGGAACGGGCGCTTGCGCGGCGCAAGCGCATCGGGATGGGAGGGATCGAGCAGAAACAATCCGCCGCGATTCTGTAGCGCGAAGCCGTAGCCGTCGACCACCACGCCCGATCCGAAGTGATCGTACACGCTCTGAATGAGGGAGACGATGTTGCCGTCGCGGTCCACCACCGAAAGATAGATGGTCTCGCCGTGAATGGCCGGCGGCGTGCCCGCGGGCACCTCGCAATTGGCGCGCCCCAGATCGATCAGCTTGGCGCGCTCACGCGCATAGTCCATGGAAATCATGCCGGAGACGGGCACCTTGCTGAAACGCGGATCGGCCACGTACTTGCGTAGATCGGCATACGCCAGTTTCTGCGCTTCGATCTGCGTGTGCAGTTCGCCCGCGCTGCGCGGCTGGTACCCGGCCATGGGAAATTGCGAGAAGAGGTTCAACATCTCCAGCGCCGCGACGCCCTGGCCGTTCGGCGGCAACTCGTAAACCTTCCAGCCGCGATACTCGGTGGAAATCGGGTCTACCCATTCCGATTGGAACTCCGCCATGTCGGCCGCTGTCATCTTGCCGCCCAGGCGCTGGCTGGTCTTCAGAATGGCTTGCGCGATGGCGCCTTTGTAAAACGCCGAGGGCCCCTGGGTGGCGATGAGCTTGAGGGCGGCAGCCATCTCGGGATCGCGAAACACATCGCCGATGGCCGGGGCGTGGCCGTCGCGCAGGAAAATGCGCTGCGCGTTGGGATCTTTGGCGAGCTTCGCCTCTTCCGCCTTCCAGGCGTTGCCGATCATCTCAGTCACCGGAAATCCGTGATCGGCGAAATAGATTGCGGGCTGGAACAGTTCGGCCCACGGCAGTTTGCCGAAGCGCTGGTGCAGTTTGCTCCAACCGTCCACGCAGCCGGGCACGGTGACCGAGTGAATGCCGGTCTGCGGCATCTTGGTGTGGCCTTGCGATTTGAGGAAGTCGATGGTGAGGCCGGTGGGCGCCCAACCGCTGGCATTGATGGCGGAGAGCTTGCCGGTCTTCGCGTCCCAATAGATCGCGAACAGGTCCCCGCCGATGCCGTCGCTTTCCGGTTCCACCACTCCCAGGACGGCGTTGGCCGCAATGGCTGCGTCGATCGCCGATCCGCCGCGCGCCAGTACTTGTGCTCCCGCCTGTGAGGCCAAGGTTTGACTGGTGGCAACAATCCCGCGGTCGGTGATGACCATGGATCGCGCCTGCGACCGGTCCTGGCTATAAGCCACGGCACAAATCAGTGTGGACAACAGCAGAAGCTGACGCATGAACCTAAAGATCATACCAGGGATCGTCCGTCCGGTGACCACGTCGGTACTCCCTCGTCATCCCCGGCCGGCCTGGGCGTTACCAAGTCGCCGCCAGACCGCGAAGCGAGGTAGAGACGCCAATGCGCCCCTTTGCTGGACCACTTGCCCTTGAATGCGATTCGCCTCCCGTCCGGCGACCAATGAGGTTGATGGGCCTCCAGGCCGGTCGGGCTAATCTGTACGGCCTCGCTAGAATCCACACGGCTGCGCCAAATCGTGTGCTGCGGAAAAAGGGTATAAGTCACCCACTGGCCATCACGAGAATAGTCCAGTTCATATGCAGATAGGCCAGGCAAAACCGATTTCCCACCCGGAGATTCCCCTTGAACCGGCAATGTGAGCAATTGGCCCTGGACTTGACGGGCGATAGCCACGATTGTATTGGTTCGCGGCACGATCCATGGATCGCGCCAACCGCGGGCGTCAACGGTGAGCTGATAGGGCCGCCCTGCCTTACCGAATTCATCTTTAACCCAGATACGGGCTTGGCCCCTGGCTCCCGCTTGAAAGACAAAGAATTGGTTGTCGCTCGTCCAAGTACCGTTTAGTTCCAACAGATTCTGAGTAAAGCGTCCAATAGGCTTCGCGGGGTAGCCCGGTTTACGGATCTCCCACCATTGCGTGGAGTCGCTTCTTGAGTCGTAAACCGCAAAGCGCATACGGTACCCGTCGTTGTCCCAAGTGGCCAGGCACCCTTGACCAGCGAGCGGCACTCGGCGGGGCGGTGTCTGAAGCCCGGGCTCGAAGATGGTAGCAGACATCGCAAAGCAAGCCGCGATACGATGCCCGCTGGGGTCCCAAGTGGCAGTGCTGAATTCCGCACCGGAAGGCAAAGGAATTTGCCGACCCCTGAAAGTTCCGATTTGGACCTCGTATAAGCCCGAGTCCATATCGCCCATGAGAAGGGACCTTCGCTTAGTCGATATACCCAGTATCGTAGCTGGTGTCATCGGCAGGAGGGTCGTACTGCCACCCATGGTCGGCACGGACGCAAGAACCACTTTACCGTTGATGAGTTCGTTGAAATAGACAAGCTGACCGTCCGAATACACACCGCCATACTTAGGCCGTCCATCGCGTGTCAACTGACGATAAGTTAGAACTTCCATTTCCTCTGGCATGAGTCGACTCGCCGCCAAGACTCCCAAGCCCATGACGGCGACAAGTGTCCCGGCACCAAGCAAATTCATACTCCGCTGTCGACCGCCATTTCGGCGAAGAGCCACTGCCTCGACCGATTTCGCGACCGTAGAGGCCGGTGAACTCGCCTCCCCGCCTGGAGCGGGGCCGGAGTCCGCGTCGGCCGCCTTAGGACCCGACTTGTATTCGGTCGAGATTGCGATCACCGCCGCGGCCAACTGGTACCCCTGGTTTGGGATGGTCAGAATATGCTCGTGACCGCCGTCCCCCCGGCCGAGTTTTCGCCTCAGGGACCGGATCTGCTGGCGAAGGTTGTTCTCGCTCACCGTGGTCTCTTTCCAGACCGCCGAGGAAAAATGATTCCAACTCAATGGGAGGCCCGGATGCTCAACCAAAGCCCAGAGGGTGTCGAATTCCCTGCCGGTGAGAGGAATTGGCTGGCCATCTCGCGAAAGCGTGCGTGTGAACGAACAAATCCGGAAGGTGTCGAACTGGAATATCCCCTGTGCCATCTGGTGTTTATTAATGATTTCACAAAAATTCACGGCATGAAAGTGTGGCGGGCGTTTAAGATTCATTTCGTAAGGCCTGTGCCGTTCGGAGAGTCGAATCGAACGAGCCGATGGGTACGTTCGATTCTTGCGGACAGGCCGAACCGTCATGCCGCGATCCAAGCCAATTTCGGCGCGCCACCTTTCGGTGGTCTTGGCGGCTTCACTGATAATTACAGCCGCATCCCCGGCATTCTCAAGCGAGACTGTTTATGACACTCCGGAAGCGACTACGTCGTCGAAGTGCGACGTGAACGCCGACGGAACCGTGACCGCGGTCGACGTTCAGGCAGTCGTCAACCAAGCCCGTGGCTCCTCTCTAGCCAACAACGACCTGAACAGCGACGGCATCGTCAATATCGCAGATATCCAAATTACGATCAACGCGGTACTGGGCAGGGGTTGTTTTCCGGACGTGAGCGGCTCGCGTCCGGATATTTCGGCAGTTGCATCCCCGGCGCCGAATTTAGCGGGTTGGAACAATTCCACCGTCACCGTGATCTTTTCCTGCTCAAGCGGGACGGCACCCCTGACGTGCCCTCCACCCATTGCGGTCTCGACCGAGACTCCGGGCCAGATCGTTTCCGGAACCGTCACCGATGCCGCCAGTGCTACCGCCACCACATCTGTCAGCGTAAAGCTTGACAAGACGGCGCCATCCCTCAACATCTCTTCGCCTGGGAATGGAAATACCGTGACCGCCGCCGCCCAGACCATCTCCGGGACATTCATCGAGACTCTCTCCGGTATTGCCGGCATCACTTGCAACGGTGGCGCCGCCACCATTGCAGCGAATGTCTTCACCTGCCCCGTATCTTTATCTGCCGGTTCGAATTCGATTACCGTCTTGGCTACCGACGTCGCCGGGAACATCGGCACGTCCACGTTGAACCTGACGTACGCGCCCCTCCCGACCGTAACGCTGACCGCCCCTGCCAACCTGAGCTACCTCAGTCTAAGCCCAACGACTGTCTCCGGAAGCGTCAGCGATCCTGCGGCCACCGTCGTGATTAACTCCATACCGGCGGCAGTGGCCAATGGACAGTTCAGCGCTCAGGTACCCCTCGCAGAGGGCCCCAACATCATCACGGCGACGGCGACTTCTCCCCTGGGCGCGGCCGGAACCGCAAGCATCACGGTCACCCTGGACACGATGCCACCCCACGTCACCATTACATCTCCGGCCGATCAGTTCGTCACCACCGACGCTTCGATATCGGTCGCGGGAAACGTAAACGACATTGTGGTCGGGACGGTAAACAGCCAGCAGGCACAGGTGACGATTAATGGCGTCCAGTCACAGGTAGCCAACCGTACCTTCCTCGCGACGAATGTGCCACTGAATACGGGCAGCAACACGGTGAAGGCGATGGCGGTTGACCGCGCCGGGAACCAGGCCACCACCCAGATCAACGTCGTCCGGCAGGCGCCGCAGCCGGGACAGATTCAGGTGGTCTCCGGAAATAACCAGTCGGCCACCATCGGCTCTGCATTGACGGAGCCGCTGGTTGTCTCGCTCACCGACGCGTCGGGCAACCCGGCGGCGAACAAGCCGGTAATATTCACCGTCACTCAAAATAACGGCATCTTGGCGAGCGGCGGCGCGCCTGGAGCGTCCGTGGTGGCCACCACCAACCCGCAAGGGCAGGCATCGGCGACCTGGACTCTGGGAATGCGCTCCGGCGCGGGCAGCGACGCAGTACAAGCCTATTCGGTAGGCTCAAGCGGGACTGCGGTGTTTACTGCGACCACCACCCAATCGACGCCCGCGATGATCGTGATCGACACCGGTAACAATCAGACTGGCGCGATCGGCCAGCCGCTGGCGAAGCCCCTCATCGCCGTGGTGGTAGATGCAGGCCACAATCGGCTCGCCGGGATCCCGGTGACGTTCGCTGTGCAGCAGGGTGGCGGCAGTTTCGCCGGCCGGTCGAGCGTCGTCACCGATACCGACTCCGATGGACGGGCCGCCGCGACATTGACGCTCGGACTGCAGGAGGGCACCGCTAACAATCTGGCGGCGGCGGATTTCGCGAACGACACAGGCTTCGCCGCGAGCTTCACTGCGTCTGGATTGGCGGCTGGCGACCCGGCGAAGACGATCATTTCCGGGCTGGTATTGGACAATAGCAATCAGCCGATTCCCGGCGCCACGATCCACGCAAACCTCACCGATATGCAGACGGCGAGCGCTGTGTCCGTGCAAACCGCGCCGATGGTGCAGACGGATCAGAACGGCAACTTTGCCATCTACAATGCACCGGTCGGACTCGTGAAGCTGCTGGTGGACGGCTCAACAGCGACCGCGCCGGGTGCATTTCCTTCGCTCGAATACGACATGGTGACAGTGGCTGGCCAGAACAACACGGTCGGCCAGACGATCTATCTTCTGCCGATCAAGACGGCCAATCAACTCTGCGTCACGGCAACGACAGGCGGCGGGACACTCACCATTCCCGAAGCGCCGGGTTTCTCTCTGACGTTTGGGCCGGGGCAGGTGACGTTCCCTGGCGGTTCACAATCCGGCTGCGTCAGCGTGACAGTCGTGCATCCCGACAAGGTCCCGATGACGCCAGGCTTCGGGCAACAGCCTCGCTTCATCGTGACGATTCAGCCCTCGGGGGCGTTGTTCAATCCGCCGGCGCCGATTACTCTGCCGAATGTAGACGGGCTTGCTGCGCGGGAAGTCACGGAGATGTACTCGTTCGATCACGACATAGGGTCGTTTGTGGCGATCGGGACGGGGACGGTGAATGACGACGGCACGGAGATTCGATCGAATGGCGGGGTGGGAGTGCTGAAAGCAGGGTGGCACTGCGGGGGAAATTCATCGCCGACAGGGACGGCGGCTCAGTGCGCCATTTGCTTCTTTTGTGCGGGTTCGCTGGCCAACTGCCAGCCTCAGGGGAACGGCACGCCGTGCGGTAACGGAGGCACCTGCCAATTCGGCAAAGGCTGCGTCGGCGGAGGAGGTTGCTCGGCTGGATATACTCTGGCTAACGGCCAGTGCTGCCAAGGCGCGACCTGCAAGCCCCCGATGTGTCCCGCTGGGCAAACCTTTGATCCGGTTACCGGGACTTGCATAAACGTCGGACCCTGCGCCCCTGGGTACACTCTCACCAAAGGACAATGCTGTCAGGGGAACAGTTGCACTCCTCCCCAATGCCCGACTGGACAGACCTTCAATGCCTCTACAGGGACTTGTCAAACATCAATGTGTGGCACTTGCAACAGCGGCAATCCGTGCATAACCGATTCATGCACGAACGGTCAGTGCGTTGCCTCTGACAACGGTCTTTGTCAGGGTCAATGCCAGAGCGGCAGTACATCATCTTGTTCCGTAGGAATGCTTGGCGGCATGTGCGACGGCAACGGCACGTGCAATTTGTGTGGAAATCCAGGCGTAGTCAGTTGCTCATGTAATAGCGGCCCTGTAGGCACGTGCGTGAGCGGAATGTGTCAGTGCGGGGCTCCTCACTTGAGTGTGAATACCACTTACCTCAGGATCGCCTGGAGCCCCCTGACGAACGGACCAGCGACTAAAACCTTCGTCATCACCAACTCCGGCACTGGACAGTTGATAGGTACGCTCTCGACGTCATCTTCGTCTTTCTCTCTGAGTCAGACAGCCTTTTCGCTACCACCCGGCGGAACGCTAAGTGTGGATCTTCAATTTCAACCGCAAATTGTGCCGGACGTGCTCTCAGACAACATTGTAATTTCTTCAAATGATCCGAGCGGACATCCCTATGTGATCGCGTTATCTGGCTATGTGTACTATAAGAGCGCGAGTAGTGCTTACGGCACATTTTACTATCGTGATTGCCTCAGGGTTCGAATCCCCGGAGGAGGTAGCCTCCCTGTTGATGGAGATAGGGTTAGCGACGCCTGTCAGGACGATAGTAACGACTTTGAGATTGATCCAGCGTGGATTACTGTATACATAACCCGAGTATCTCTGCCTGGTTGTCCTGGTGGCACTCGACAAGTTAACACCCTTGCAGTACCGGCATTCGCTCGCGCGTTTGCTGTAATCGGAGCCAACCCATTCTTGACTGCCGAGATCCTCGCGACGCAGAGCGACCAATGCGGTACATTCGTCCAACGTTATATCCACGACCAGTCCGGTAATGCAACTAGTAAGGTCAGTAATCATAGCTGGGGAGCCGCAATCGATATCAATGCGGACACAAACGTACGTGGGTATTTTACCGTTCTCTGTCAGTACGAAGGTTGCCCGGGGGTTGCTTCGGCGGCTAATACTGCGCTTTGGCAATTCGCGTTTCAACCTGCAGGATTCTTCTGGGGAGAGTTCTATAGTATTTCGATCCCATCAGATCCGATGCACTTCGAGCTGCTGGAGCCAGATGGTCAATAGTTATAGATTCCTCAGGGACATCGAAATTGCCGCGGCGTTTCCCGGACAGGTATTCGCGCTGACGAGCGCGCTTTTCATCATTGGCGTCGCTACTACAGTTAGCTACGCCCAAATCGGAGGCGAGGTCAGTATTGCCAGACACTTGCCGGACACGAGCGAAACACGTTTTTCCGCGGGCGAGCTCTTCAAGTTTGGGCAGCTCATTTTCACCGCTAACTGGACGGATCAGGACGGAGTTGGTCGCCCGATGACCAAAGGCACCGGTCGTCCCCTTTCCGATCAGACGCTTCCGCTCACCGGCGCCCGCGCCTTCAACCGCATTTCCGCCCCCGACGCTAATTCGTGCGCCGGATGCCACAACTCCCCATTTGGAATCCCAGGAGGCGCCGGCGACATCGCCACCAACGTCTTCGTCCTCGGCCAACGCTTCGACTTCGCTACCTTCGAACCCCGCCGACAAGCTCCCCACTCGCGGGTCGGCCGACGAAGAGGGCAACCCCACCGCACTTGAAACCATGGCGAACCAGCGAGCCACTACAGGCCTGTTCGGAGCGGGATACCTGGAAATGCTCGCGCGCCAGATCACCGAAGATCTCCAGGCAATCGCCTCCAAAATGAAGCCGGGCCAGTCTCGGGAACTGGTCTCCAAAGGCATCCACTTCGGAACGCTTACGCTATCCAAGACAGGCCTCTGGGACACCTCCAAGGTCGAAGGCTTACCGCGCCTCAGCCTGCTCGGCACCATCTCGAACAATCCGCCGACTCTCGTCATCCGCCAGTGGCACCAGGCAGGGAACGTCGTTTCCATCCGCGAATTCACGAATAATGCCTTCAACCAGCATCACGGCATCCAGTCCACCGAGCGCTTCGGCGTCGATACCGATCCGGACGGCGACGGCGTGACCAACGAATTAACACGGGCCGACGTCACAGCGGTCACCATATTCCAAGCCGCGATGCAGGTGCCAGGACGCGTAATCCCGCGAGATCCAGAGATCGAAGAGGCCGTCCTGCAGGGCGAGCAGGCATTCGACCAGATTGGCTGCGCCACGTGCCACATCCCCAGATTGCCGCTCGATAAGAAGGGTTGGATCTATTCCGAGCCGAATCCATTCAACCCGCCCGGAAATCTCCGCGTGGGAGAGACGAAGACCCTGTACGTCGATCTATCGAGCGATCTTCTGCCCGCCCCGCGCCTCAAGCCCGATAACCATGGCACCGTCTGGGTGGAGGCGTATACCGATTTCAAACTGCACGATATCTGCGAGCCGGAGGACGCGGAGCCGCTCGACATGAATCAGTCGGTGTGGTCGAAGAAGTTCAAAGAGGGCAATCGCCGCTTTCTTACCAGGCGCCTCTGGGGCGCCGCCAACATGCCGAATCACTTTCACAATGGCATGTACACCACCATGCGTCGCGCCATACTGGCCCACGCTGGAGAAGCGCTGGAGTCCCGCAAGGCGTTCGAGGCGCTCCCCGCCCACGAACGGGATTGCCTCATCGAATTCCTGAAAACGCTGCAGGTCTTACCGCCCGGCACCAAGGACCGGATCGTGGATGAGAATTTCCACGCGCGGGAGTGGCCGCCCACGGAGAGGAAAACCAAATGAAGATTGCCGCGTTCCTCCTTAGTCTTGCCCGTGTTGCGTTCTCCGCCGACCCGGCGTCTCTCCCCAGCCCGAAGGTGGCGATCGAGGTCTTCTCCGATTTCCAATGTCCTTTCTGCAAGCAATTCGCAGAACCGGTTCGGGAGCTAGAGGAGAAAGGAGTGGAAGGAATCGGCACGTCGGTCGAATTCAGAAATTTCCCGCTGGGCTTTCACGCCAACGCACAGCTCGCGGCGCAGGCGGCGATGGCTGCCGCGGAACAAGGGAAGTTCTGGGAGATGCACGACCTGCTTTTCGCGAACCAGGCAGCGCTGCAGCGCGACCAACTCCTGGGATACGCGCGAAAGCTGGGTCTGGACATGCCACGATTCATCGCAGATCTGGACAGCGATCGCGTCAAGAAGATCATCGAAGCTGATCGCGCTGAGGGCGCAAAGCGCGGCGTGACGGGCACACCGACCTTATTCATCAATGGCAAATCGTATTCGGGAACCAGAACGTTTGACCAGTTGAAGCAGCTCATTCAGGGGGAACAGCGCCGAAGCTGGTCGGTGGCGGAACTCACCGACAACATGCTCAGCAGGGGGCCGGCAGATGCTCCGGTAACGGTCGAGTTCTACGCCGACCTCGTGAGCCCGGTAACCCGGCCAGCCGCCGCGGTGATCGACCAGTTAATGGCCCGCTACCCCTCCGATATTCGACTGCAGTTCCGGAACTTTCCGCTGGCCTTTCACCCGCAGGCGGGGCTGGCGCATGAAGCCGCCATGGATGCCGCCCGAGAAGGACGATTCTGGCAGTTCGCCGACTTCATCCTGGAGCATCAGGATTCGATCGGCGAAGCGGACCTGGTGTCCTTCGCCGGGCATATCGGGCTAGATCAGACGGTCTTTGCGGAGAGACTCCGGCAACGGCGCTACACAGGGCGAGTGGAAGCGGACCTTGAAGAGGGCACACACCGCGGCCTTCGCGGCAGTCCGGTGATTTTCGTGAATACCAGAAGGATTGACGGCGTTCCGAGCCTGGAGACGCTCACAGAATATGTCGAGGCCGAACTCGCGGCGAAGCGGGTGAAACGCTAAGCAGGGACAGAATGGCGCTACGGAGGGTGATCAAATTCGCCGCTTTGGTTCTGGTCTCATGCCTGGTGACATTGGCCCAGTTGAACCAGAACTGCACCGTCTCGGTCCTCAACCGCACCGTGCAAGTGAACGCCGACGGCACCTGGGTTCTGCCCAATGTTCCCGCCAATTTTGGACAGGTGAAGGCTCGCGCGACCTGCGTTCAGAACGGCGTCACCATCTCGGGCGAGTCGGCATTCTTCACCATCGATGCCAATACCGCGGTAAACCTGCCCGCAATTATCCTCGGCTCGTCTACTCAGATTCCGTCGTCGCTGATAATCGCGCCGACGGGCCAGCGCCTCTCTACCGCCGGCCAGACGCTGCAATTGCAGGTCACCGCAAACTATCCCGACAGCTCGACCGGAGACGTGACGCCCGCCGCCGCGGGTACCAATTACACCATCAGCAACCCGGCGATCGCCACAATCACGCGCGACGGCCTGGTCACGGCCGTTTCCAGCGGCACAGTGGTTATCCAGGCAAATAACGACGGGGCAGCCGGGATTGCCACCATACAAGTGTCACTCGGCGGCATTTCGCATGGTGGGATTCCGGACTCGTGGGCGCTGGCGCACGGACTGAACCCCAATGATCCCACGATGCCGATGGAGGACCCCGATCGTGACGGCCTGACCAACCTGCAGGAGTATCAGGCGGGAACCGATCCGAATAATCCCGACACGGATGGCGATGGGCTCAGCGATGGCGATGAGGTCAATAAATACCACACCAGCCCCTTGTTGGGCGATACCGATGGCGATGGCATTCCGGATGGAGTAGAGATCCAGACCGGCACCGATCCGCTCAATCCACAGAGCTACGATCTCAAGAAGGCCACCTATACTTCCACACTCTTGCCGGCGAATTTCACGCTAACCCCCAGCGCACTGGCACCCGTTGCCTCGGTTCAGTTGACCTGGAAAGTAGCGCTGATCGACGGAAAGACGACACTCGACCTCACGACCGATCCCCGGACGAATTACACCTCCAGCAACCTTGCAGTCTGCAACTTCGGCGGGCTGCGCGGCCAGGTTTTTGCCGGCAGCAATGGCACCTGCACCATCACGGTCAGCCAGAATACGCTAAACGCCTCTTCCTCGGGACTCATTCAGTCCTTCACGCCCTCAGCCTTATCGTTCCTTGCGATGCCAGGCTTCGCCAACAACGTCAAAGTGAGTGATCATTACGCCTATGTCGCCTGTGGCGCAGCCGGATTGCAAGTGGTCGACGTGAGCGATCGAATGCGTCCGGCGATCGTGGCGTCGCTCGCGACCTCTGGCAACGCCAACAATCTCCGGATTGCCGGCAGCCGGCTGTACCTCGGGGCCTCCAATGGGATGCAGGTAATCGATATCAGCAACCCGCTCGCGCCGGCTCTGCTGGGTTCCTTTCCGACCGCTGACAACGTCTGGGATATCGCCCTCTCGAATAATTTGGCGTACCTGGCAGCGGGGAGCACGGGGCTGCAGATCGCTAACGTAAGCAACGCTGCAACTCCCACGCCGGTCGGATCGCTCCCGATTGCCGGCGGCACGGCAAAAGGCATCGCCATCAGCGGCGCTGACGCAGTCATCGCCGCCGGCGGCGCGGGAGTCGTCATCGCGGATATCAGCAATCCGTCGGCCCCGAATCGGCTCGGCAGCCTTGCCACTCCCGGTGGTGACCCTCGCAAGGTTGCGGTGAACGGGTCGGCCGCGTTCATCGCCGATTATCCCAATAGTATGCAAGTAGTGGACTTCAGCAATCCGCTGGCGCCGGCGATTGTGGCCATGACAGCCGATTCCCTCGGAGGCAAGTTGCAGGACGTCGTGCTCCGGAAACTGGGCGTCACGCCACTGACTTTCGGGGCTGACGTCTATTTTGTGAACGGTGTGCCGATCATCGACGTGACCCAGCCGAAGAGTCCCGTCCCGCTCGCCATATTGGATTTCAGTGGCTATCGCGATGATAACGGCCACGGCATCGACGTGGACGGCAGCTTTGTATACATGACCGCCGAGCAGGGAAACTTCACAGATTTGGGGACCAGCGGCGACACCCGCTTATACATCGGGCAATACAGCAAGATCGTCGACAGCGGCGGGGTTCCTCCCACCGCACAAATCACGTTCCCGACTGCGACTGCGACGCTCATTCAAGGTTCGCAAATCACCGTCACGGTAAATGCGACCGATGACGTCGCGGTGGCCGCGGTGAGTTTCCATCTGAACGGCCAAACAATCTCGACCATGTCCAGTCCGCCTTACCAGCTTAGTTACTCCGTTCCGGCGTCGGCCAGCAGATTGACCTTCGGAGCTACGGCCGTCGATTACGGCGGCAATATCGGCACGGCCCCCACGGTAACAGTGCCGGTTAATCCCGACCCGGACACGACGGTCGGCGGCAGGGTAGTCGATTCCAACGGAAATCCGGTCGTGGGTGCAACGGTGACAAGTGCGGGTTCCCGGTCCGCTACTACCGCGGCCGATGGCACCTTCGCAATTACACAGGTGCCCACAATCCTTGGTAACGTCCAGGCGTTCGCGACCATGCTGTCGAGTACCGGCGCGACCCTGGCGGGTCTGTCAGCCTCATTGCCACCTGTGGTCGGCGGGACCACCAGCGTCGGAACGATCACCATCTTGCCAATTCCGGTAATTAGTAAGCTAAGTATCAAGTCGGCGTTGGCAGGATCCGCGGCGAGCCTGACAGTCTCAGGCAGCACGCTTGAAAACGCTACATTTTCGTTCGTCCCGGCAGTTTCCAACCCGATCGAGGTTCAGGTGGCGTCCACCAGTCCTGATGTAACCTCAGCCACACTGACTCTCACGATCCCAGCCGCATCGGTTGGCACGTTCGGGCTGGTTGCGACCAATGTCGCGGGAACCTCCAATACGCTGGTCACGCCGGTGGACCGATTCACGGTAGTAGATCCGAATTCGCGTGCCGATACCGACGGCGACGGATTTCAGGACGCGATCGAGGCCGTCTTCGGGACGGATCCGCTGGATCCCGAGAGTTTCCCCGCTATCCCGGCGGCCACGGAGACAGAAAGCGTGCCATTCTCAACGCTGAATGCGCCCATATACAACTCCGGTGTTGTAGAAGTGGAAAGCGGCTTCTCAGTCTTGAACGCTCCGCTGACCCCGTCTGGAATAGCCGAAACAGAGAGTATCGTCTTTGGGGTGCTGAACAACGCGATGAAAACGACCACGACCCGCTCGCCGGCTGTGACCGAAGCCGTCGCGAGCGCGGTTCCGCCAAGTTCCGCCGTGCTTGTCATCGACCCGCTAATCGACAGCGACGGTGACGGAGTGCCGGACTGGTTGGAAATATTATCGGGGACCGATCCCTTGAATCCGGACACAGATGGCGATGGATTAACGGACTTCGAGGAGCTATTTATTTACCACACGAACCCGCAAGATCCGGATACGGATGGCGATGGGTTGTACGACGGATTGGAAGTCTTGTTCAGGTCCGATCCGCTGGATCCAAACAGTACACCCTTGAATAGTGGATTGCGGAATCGTATTGCGCCAGTAAATCAATTGAAAGGAAACGAAAATGATCAGTTGCAAAAGCCAAGGCAAGCAAAGGTTGGGCCCTTGGGCGTTGCTCTTCGCCGTATTGCTGCTTGGTTCTCGCTCCGAAGCGCAGCCTGGAACGCCGTTCATTAGCGGGTCCACCGAAGTGGACGGGGCGTTAAACATTACCGCGCCCGGGGTGACTTACTTCGACCCGGTGGCGATGAAGCTCACCAAGAATACGAATATCTTCAACTTCACCACCATCACGATTGCGGCCGGTAGCACGCTGAAATTCTGGGAAGGCGTGTTCCATGGGCCGGTCTTTCTGCTGGCCTCAGGCGATGTTACCATCAACGGAACTTTAGATCTTACCGGAGACAACAGCCCGGGACCGACGGCATCTGGTGCGCAGCAAGGAATCGAATTTGCAGGGTCGGGCGGGTACTCGGGCGGGATGGGCGGAATTCATGGCGATTCAAACCACGCGGCACTGGCGGGTAACGGGCCCGGCGGGGGAACTGCCGGCGACATTAACGGCAGCTCCTATGCGACAGGCGGCCAGTTTTCCGGGAATCAGTTTCTGGTACCACTGGTGGGCGGATCGGGCGGTGGCGGTACGAACGATAACGGCCGCTTCGGCTCGCAGGGCGGCGCGGGTGGCGGTGCCATACTGATCGCCAGTTCTACGAAGATTACTCTCGACAGCATGGGCCAAGGGGGGTCCAACGGGTTCATTCTTGCTTACGGAGGATCCGGCGGTGGCGGCGGATGCGGAGGGTCTGGCGGTGCAGTCAGACTGGTGTCCAATTCGATTGTGGGCGCAAGCTCTTATCAAATCAACGTAGGCGGGGGTTCAGGAAGTGCCTGTCAAAGCTACCCAAGCGGTGGCTTGGCTCGCCTGGAATCGCAAACTACAAATATCACTGCCGGCAACAATGCAGGCCCGAGCCAGTTCTCGGTCCCTTACGCCCTGAACCTCCCTACCGCTCCTTTACCGGTTATCAGCGTTACCAGCATCGGAGGCCTTTCCATCAATGCCAACCCTTTCAACTTCCCGGATGCAACCATAAACTCCACCTCCCCAGTCCCGGTTGTCATCACGGCGACTAACGTTCCGCTCAGTTCAACCGTGACCATGTATCTCGTTTCTGATGCGGGACCAAATCAGACGATTCCAGTGACAATGACGGGCACCAATCAGGCGTCCACCTCCACCGTCAACGTCACGTTCCCATCCGTCGGCACGCGCGGATTTATCAAAGCTGTCTTCCATTAGTTGAGAGAAAATCTATGAATCGCGTGCTGATCGTGACTGCATTCGCATCGTTCGCGTTCGCGCAGGACACTCCGTCGATCCGGCTCAAAGCCGTGAAAAACCAACCGTTCACAGCACAAGCGCAAATCCAATCGATACAAACGCTGGCGGACGGCAACCGGATAACCCGCACGAGTTCAGCGAGCATCGCGCGCGATAGCGATGGCCGCACGCGGCGTGAGCAGACTGGGAGCGGGATCGCGTTTATTTACGATCCAGTTCAGGGCATTGCGTACGTCGTCGACAGTCGCAAGCGATCGGTCCGCGAGTTCGCCATTCCGTCGGCCGTGGCTGACACTGCAGAACCAGAGAATACTGGGGTGCAAAGCGCGGCCATAGGAACAAAATATGTGGAAGATCTATTGTCTGTTAGCGATCATCCGAAAGCGTAGAATTTTGGACTTTGGCCGGCCCGTGGGCGTCAATGAGGTGGCGGAGCTTGAGGCGCAGGTACTGGAGATATCCACCGGGAGCAGGATGCTCCCGGAGTTCCTCAATGACGGGTTG
>DATAUB010000022.1:0-28744 GCA_036268475.1 Bryobacteraceae bacterium
GTTCGGCCTGACAGTCATCCTGCTGCTCGCGCTCGGCCTTGGCTCGAACACCGTCATTTTCAGCTTTGTGAACTCACTTCTGCTGCGGCGTTTGCCTGTGCGCGCACCTGAGAATCTCTATCTGCTCGAAAAGAATCGCGCCCGGCAAGTGCGGCCGGACACTTCCTTCTTTTACCAGCAATTGCCGTCAGCGCGCAAGTCCGGGACATTGTCCAGACGGTTTCCGCACAAATCGTTTGGGCGGTCGCAATCGGCTTGCTGGTTGGGATCGCTGCTGGCACGGTCCTGCTCAGATTCGCGCGAAGCTTAGTATTCGGAGTAGATCCGCTCGATCCCAGTTCATTCGTTACCGCGGCGGCTGTGCTTCTACTGTGTAGCCTCATGGCGGCAACTCCGCCGAGCTGGCGCGCGGCCAAAACCGATGCCAATATCGCGTTACGGGAAGAATAGGTATCGTCTCAGGAGTTTGGAATATGATGTTTGGGGATGCAACTTCCTGATCGGGGTTGCAAAAACAAAGGAGAAATATGGCTACTGTTCTTACTGAGCCTCAAGCTGCTCAGGCCCCAATCAAACAAACCAAAATTCTAATCGGCAACAAGTGGGTCGATAGCGTCTCCGGAAAGACATTCAAGACCGTCAATCCCGCCACAGGCGAGGTGCTCGCGAACGTGGCCGAGGCCGACGCCGCCGATGTCGATCTCGCCGTCAAAGCGGCCCGCAAAGCATTTCACCCCAAGTCGTCCTGGCGGAGGATGGCGGCTGCCGAGCGCGGGAAGCTGATGAATCGCCTGGCGGACCTGATCGAGAAACACGCCGACGAGCTGGCTACTCTCGAATCGCTCGATAACGGCAAGCCGCGTCATGTGGCACAAGCCGCCGATCTGCCGTTGGTCATTGCGTGTTACCGCTATTACGCCGGTTGGGCCGACAAAATTCAAGGAAAAACCATCCCCATCGGCGGCGACTATTTCTGCTACACACGCCACGAGCCCGTCGGTGTGGTGGCGCAAATCATTCCATGGAATTTCCCGCTGCTCATGCAGGCCTGGAAACTCGCGCCGGCGCTCGCCACCGACAACACGGTAGTAATGAAACCGGCAGAGCAGACGCCGCTCACCGCGCTGCGCGTGGGCGAATTGATTGTCGAAGCCGGCTTCCCGCCCGGAGTGGTGAATCTTCTGCCCGGCTATGGTCCAACCGCCGGCGCGGCCCTCGCCCGCCATATGGATGTCGACAAGGTGGCGTTCACGGGTTCCACCGAGGTCGGGCACCTCATCATGGAGGCGTCCGCCAAATCGAACCTGAAGCGCGTGACGCTGGAACTGGGCGGCAAGAGTCCTAACATCGTGTTTGCCGACGCCGATATGGACGCCGCCATAGAGGGCGCGCACTTCGCGCTGTTCTTCAATCAAGGGCAGTGCTGCTGCGCGGGCTCACGTCTCTTCGTGGAAGAGAAAGCTTACGACGAGTTCGTGGAGCGCAGCGCGGCGCGCGCCCGCCGCCGCACCGTGGGAGATCCCTTCGACGCGAATACCGAACAGGGTCCGCAGGTCGACCAGGATCAGTACAACAAAGTGATGCACTACATTCATACCGGCAAGAACGAAGGCGCGCGCCTGGTGTGCGGCGGCGACCGCGTGGGAGATCGCGGCTACTTCATCCAGCCGACCGTCTTCGCAGACGTGAAAGACGATATGACCATCGCGCGCGAGGAAATCTTCGGACCGGTGATGAGCATCATCAAATTCCGCGATATCGACGACGTGGTGGAGCGCGCCAACCGCACCGAATACGGTCTGGCCGCGGCGGTGTGGACGCGCGATATCGGTAAAGCGCACGCCATCGCCAATAACGTCCGCGCCGGCACCGTGTGGGTCAACTGCTACGACGTCTTCGACGCGGCGGCGCCTTTCGGCGGCTTCAAACAGTCGGGCATCGGGCGCGAACTGGGCGAGTATGGCCTGCACCAATACACCGAAGTGAAAACCGTGACCATCAAGCTGTAGCGTGGCCGGCTATTTCGACATCACCCAGGTGGTCATGCACCGCTGACCTTGCACCACCGTCGTCTTGAGCGGGTCCAGCATCATACCGCCCAGTTCGGCGGTCCAGCGCAGCAGCATCGCTTCATCCGCCAGATACCGCTCCGAACCGTCCAGCAGACGAAAGCGGCGCCCGCCCAGCGGCTGGAAGCGTCCCTCCATCCCGATGTCCGAGGCCAGGCGGCAAAAGAAGAATCCGCCCGGCTTCAGCACGCGCCATGAGCCGCGAAGCATGGCCTCGAAGTGTGCGTCATCGCGTGCGAAGTGGAGCACCGCGCTCGAAAGCACTGCATCGGCGAAGCTGTCGGGAAACGACATGGCCTCCACCGGCTCTAGGCGAAAGTTGTCCGGCGGAAGCCGTGAGGCAAGCTGCCGCACTGCCTCCACAGCGCGCGTATCCGCATCGACTCCGAAAACTTCGAATCTCTCGCGCATTAGGTAGACCAGATTGCGGCCCGCGCCGCATCCCGCGTCCAATACGCGCATCCCCGGCCGGATACGCCCCTTCAGCAACTGGTCGAAAAGGTAGATATCGATGGGGCCGAACAGGTCGGTCAATCTGGGCATCGGTAATTAATCATACGATGCGTGACGTTGGCGAGTGCGGTGCTAACTGTTCTGCCGGATGGGTAACTGCAACCATGACGATGCCGCGTATCTTTTCGAACACTGCGATCGTACTGCCGCCGGTCTTGCTGGGCCTGCTGCTGGCCGCGTCTAACTGGCGGCTGGTGCAAGAGAATCGACGTCTCGACGCCACCGCGCAGTATTACGCGTCGCTTCGCCACACACCCGAAGGGGTCGCTCTCCCCGCTCTACAAGGTAAGGACGCCGGCGGGCGGGATCTCACCATCTCTTATGGAAACGGGAATCGAAGAACCCTGCTGCTGGTCTTCTCGCCCATCTGTCCGCACTGCAAGCGGACGTGGCCAGCGTGGCTCAGCCTGGCAAAAGCAGCGAAAGACACCCGCACCGTCTTCGTCAACGTGGGCGGCGCCATTCCGGCCAATTTTGCCCAGGTATATAGTTTCGACTCGGCCGAAGTGCTGGGGCAAACCAACCCCGAAAGTGTTCTCCGGTACTCATTGTTAGAGACTCCCATCACCATTGTGGTGTCGCCGGACGGCCACAGCCAAAAAGTGTGGGCCGGGGAACTTGCGCCTTCCGATATCGCCGCCGCGCGGGCGATTCTGGAGCGGAACGTGCAGTAACGGTGGTTGAGGTGACGCTATGAACGACACACTAAAACGACGGCTTCTGGCGGGTTTTTATGCGCTTGCCATGGCCGTAATGGCGGCATCTTTGACGGTGGCGGAACTGCGTCCGAAAGCGCAGGCAGGCACCTGTCCCAACGAAGGCCAGCCTTGCAATTTAGTGCTCGGCGGCGGAGGCTACGCGTGTACCGGGGGTATCAACGGCGGCGTACCCATCCCGGGCTGCGGCTGCGATCTCTCGAATTTCTGCACGGGCAATGGCCGATAGCACCCGGCTGGCAGGCGAAGCCCAAACCTTACTGTCCCCCGGGACCCGTGCTCTTCTTCTCGCCGGGCCGATATAGCGTTGGGGGCTTGCGCTTCTGCGAGTCCTGGACGGCCTTCTTCTCGGCATCCTGCTTGGCCTGTTCACGTTCCACCGGCGTCATCGACTCCAGCCGTTCCTTCTTCTCCTGGTCTTCGCGTGCCACAATTTCTTCTGTCCGTTTGCCCAAATCTCCCTGCGCGGCATCCAGGCTGTCGCTGGTCGCGTCGATGGCTTGTTTGAGCACGAAGTCGTAGCGTTCCATATCCCGCGGGCGGCTGTCCGAAAGCTTTTGCAGATACGGTAGCGAGCCCTTCTCCTGCGACGCCACGGCGCCGAGACCGGTCTTCACGTCCAGCTTGCGAGACAGCGCATCGTCGGTCACCGTATCGATGGCGTCGAGGATCTTGCAATACTCGTCGAGCGTGTCGTGGATCAGCGCAGAGCGGCCGGGCTTGTCCTTTTCGAGCAGGTGCTTGATCAGGTCCACGCGCTCCTGGGCAAAGTCCGCATAAAGCTTCAGGCGGAGATTCGGCTCCTGCGCATCGCGAATCTTCTCGATCTCGTCAGCCGTGAGAAAATCGTGCTGCGCCGCCAGCGGAGCCGCAATCAACAGGCAAACGATCAAAGCCCTTATCATTTCTTCCTGCCTTCCATCACGCCCATCAGTAAGTCGTCGTGCACTTCCTGCACCCTGGTCTTCAGTTTATCGAGCATCGGCCGGTCGACGTAACTCATCTCATCCTGAAAGTCCTGGATGCGCCGCGACAGATCGCGGGTGGAAATCTCGGCCTTTTTGAACCAAATGCTGCGGCGCGGATCCTTGCCGCTCTCTTTCAGAGACGTAGACGCCAGATTTACCGATTCCAGCACTTCCGCGGCATCCTTCGCCACCTCGTCGTTATCGCCTTTATCGTAAGCGGCGCGTGCCTGTTTCAGGGCGGCGGCGGCATTCTCGAGAGCCAGGTTGGAACGCTTTTCGAGGTTCTGTTCGGACATGGCGCGTCGTAGATCGGCATGCGCCAGGGGAAAGCAGAGCAACAGAATCGCCAGCAAAACGCACTTCATCGCCGATCCAACTCTCTCTGCAGCAGCTTGGACCGTTGCCGCGCCTGGAATTCCTGGTTGGGACTCTTGCCGTTGCTCACCGCCAGAAAGCTCTGGTACGCCGCGATAGCTTGCCTGGCAATCGCCGCCTTGGAACCGTGCGCGGCGTCCAGCATAATCGCCGTCAGGAACCAGTTGCCCGGCGAGTTGTCCCCCAACTGGCGGGCCTGCGCCAGCGCGGCCATCGCGTTCTCACGGTCGCCCGAAAGGTACAGCATGCTGCCCAGTTCGTTCCAGGTTTTGATTTCAGTCGGTTTGAGTTTGGCGGCCTCATGGAACTGCACGGCCGCGGCGGGGTATTGTTTGCTGTCGCGCAGGGCGTGGGCGTATCCCAGCCGCAAATCGTAATTGGCCGGCTCGTCCGCTACCGCCTTTTCGAGCAGCGGCAGCGCTTTGGCCACTTGCTGCGCCTGCAAATAGGCCGCGGCCAGCGCCTTTCGATTGGCCTCAGTCGGCGCCTCGGCATAGGCTTTCTCCAACTGGCTCACGGCCTCGCCGTACTTCTTGCTTTCGAGCAGCAGATTGCCGGCATGCTCCTGCACGGCGGCATTGTCCGGGAACTCGCGATAGATTGCGAGCGCCTCGGGAATCTGCTTGCGTTCTTCATAGAGGTCAGCCAGCGAGAGCAGGGCATCGTGAAAGCGCGGATCGCGCGCAATGGCGGTGCGGAAGTGCGGCGCCGCTTCGTCCAGCTTTCCTGCCAGCGCGAGGGCGCGGCCCCAACCCAACTCGGCGGTAGCGGATTTCGGATCGATCGCCGCTGCCTGGCGATAGTGTTCCACCGCCTGGTCCGCCTGGCCGGATTGTAATTCCGCCTCCGCCAGATAGAAAACGGGAGCGAATTCCGCAGGCTTCTGGCGCGCGGCATCTTCCAGCAGCGGCAATGCGTCGGCGGGATTCTTCTGGCGCAGCAGCAGCATGCCGCCGTTGAGTTCGGCCTCATACTGGCCCGGTTTGAGCTCGAGCGTCTTGCGATATTCGGCGATACCCTCGTCGTCCTTCTTCAGAAACGTATACGCCAGGGCGAGGTTAAAGTGCGCGTAATAATCCTTGGGATCGGCGGCAATCGCTTTCGTGAACGAATCGGCGGCGGCCTGGTAATTCCCGGCATCCAGGGCTTTGACGCCTTCGGCGTCGTAGTCAGGAGCCTGCAGAAAAAAGAGGAGCGCTACCGCGGCGGCCACCATATCTCAATTCTAGTGCGCTTTCTGCCGGCCAGCTGTTAGGTTTTACCGAATGGCGCCAGACGCGATTACTTCTTGGGGGGCGCGCCGCCATCGCCGCCCGAAGAGCTAGGTAGCGGACCGGGCGCATCGGCATTGAAATTCAGCGGGATGTCGACCAGCGCGGACTTCTCCTCATTCTCATCGTAGAGGCGCAGGCGGTAGTGCTTGGGCTCGGCGTCGAAGATGACATTCCCGGAGATCGAATCGGCCGGCTTCACCTTGCGGACATAGCCGATCCACTGCGCCACCTGGTCGCCGTTGGAGAGTTCGTCCACCGTGCCGCCGCGGTCGTCCACCAGGCTGACATTGGGAACATCGAGGTCTTCGCTGCCGCTGTTCACGGCTGACAAGCGGATCAGAAAGAAGCGATTCTTAGGGATACGGGCGGTATCGCCGGCGCCGATCTGCGGCAGCCATTCGGTTTCGAATACGGTATAGATCAGATGCCCGATTTCCACCCGGGTACCCATGTCATATACCTTCAGGGTATTCGCCTGCGAGCCGCAGGAACTTAGACCGATCAGCGCCGCGAAGACGCAAACAAGACCATACCGATTGAGAGAACGCATATAAAGGCACACCTATTGTGCGCGTCCGTACCGGGGGTGTCAAGCCGATGGATTCTGACTCGAAGCAGGGTTGGAGTGTAGTTAGTACTACGCGCCGCGTCTGGCGATCCTAGCGCTTTTGTTCCTGCAGGATCTGCTCGAATTTTACGCGCTGCTGCGGCGTAAGAATGGTGTCGATACGGCCGCGGCACTCGCTCAGAACGGCTCGATAGTATTGCCAGAAATCGCCGAGAATCGATTTCACCTGTTCCGCTTGAGCCGGAGTCAGGTTGAGTTCTTTCTGCAGGTGCTCGAAATATTGCGACTGACCTTGCGCGGTTTCAAACGCCGGGGGACGCTGCCGGTTGTGCACGCCCAAATCCATCACCAGCGCGCCGAAAACCCCACCGCACAGGAATACCAGGGTGAGACTCAAGGTAGCAGCCAGCTTCGGATTCCAGGCGCTTCCCACTGCCAGCTTCTCCGTCAGGCCCGGGCTAGTGCTCATAGGCCGTGAGTGTCACCAACATATTATTTTCGGCGTTGGATGCGAAGCCGGGCGCGTTCTGTTGTGCCAGTATCGCCTCAGGCGATGCGCCCACGGGATACTCCGATTCGTGCGTCACCAGGTAACTACCCACTATGGCCAGCGTGAGCAGTGAGGCAAAAACTAAGCGCCGCCCAAAATCCAGGTTCAGCGCGAAAAAGCTGGCGAAAGCGGGGACGGGTTTGCGCTGTCCCACCTGCTGCATGACTCTGGCGGAAAAGCCCGGTGCGATATTCCACGCCTCGGTTTCTTCCGCCCGCAGCGATCCGAACATACCGGCAAGCTCCTGTATACCGCGAATCTCTTCGCGGCATGAGCCACAGGTGCTCAGGTGCGCCTGCACTTCCCTGAGTTGCGGCGGCTCCAGCGTGCCGGCCAAGTACTCTTCCAGGTTCTCGATCGTCACAGCGTGCATCATACTCTTCCCTTACAGATGTTTCGAAACACCCTTGTTACTGCCCCATACGGATCTGATGCCCGTTTTGGGGTACTCATGCAGTTCAGCCCGCCACCAGGCCGGGAGCCCGGTCCAGGCGTTGCGCTGCTTTAATCAGCTTCTGCCGCGCGCGGAACAATTTCACCTTAATGGTGTTTTCGTTCATGCCCGTGTGCGCGGCCAACTCCTCTACCGAGTAGCCTTCCACTTCCTTCATCATTAACAGCGCCCGCTCCTCTTCCGACACCCGGGAGAGAAGCTTCATCACATAATCGCGCCGCGCCAGGTCGGAGTCTGCCGATACCTGCCGCTCGTTTCCCGGTTCGCTGTTTTCCACACGGCGTACTTCATCTTCGCTGAGATCGCTCTCGTAGACCAGTTTCCGGACTTTGCGCTTGCGCAGGTAGTCGAAACACTCGTTGACCGTAATTTTGTAGATCCAAGTGATGAGCGAACTGCGGAAATCGAAATTCCGCAGGGAGAGGTACACTTTGGCAAACACCTGTTGCGCAATATCTTCCACGTCATTTCGCTGGCGCACGATGCCGTGGATGATGGCAAACACTTTGGACTGATAGCGTTCCACGATCTCACGGAACGCCGCTTCGTCGCCAGCCTGTGCCCTGCCAACGAGGGCGCCTTCCGGGGTGCTTTGGTAGTCCACTCTTGGCTTTGCCGCAACCTCGCTACCGAACCCGGAGAGTGTGAGAGCGCCTGACAGTGTTCCCATACATCCAGACGGACGTCCCTCGCCGAATTCGGGTTTCACAAACACCTGTGCCGTTTACTATTTTGCCAGACTATGGGGCTCGCTGTGGGCGAATCGCCCGTTTCGCGCCCCCCCGGCGATCGGATCGAAGCCTCAAGCGTATTGCGCAGGACCTCCGGCTGGCGTCTGGCTCACCGGTTTCGGCACAGCCCGCCCGGCCGCCCAATTTGCTGCGACCGAACCATTGAGAATACATCTAAACGATTGAGCGATGGACGAATGCGGTTATCTTAGTATAATGAGACGGAGCATTGCTCGAATTCGTCGAGGAGTTTTAAACGCATGGTGCAATTAACCGAAAAAGCGATCGGCAAGGTAAAAGAGATCATGGCGTCGCAGACGCCGTCGCCGGCCGGCTTGCGGATCGCTGTAGTGGGTGGCGGCTGTTCCGGATTCAGCTATTCGATGGCGTTCGAAAATACGCCCAATATGCTGGATAAAACCTACAATTACGGCGACCTAAAGGTCTTTGTGGACCAGGCCAGCCTGCTTTATCTCGACGGCGCGGAAGTGGATTACGTCGAGACCCTGGAAGGCCAAGGGTTCAAGTTCAACAACCCCCAGGTCAAGTCTACCTGTGGCTGCGGCAGCTCCTTCCAGGTCTAACCTACCGTAAAGTTCAGCAGTGCGGGGCGCTCCCTAGCCCGGGGAGCGCCTTTTTGTGTCTATCTTGACACACGGCTCCTTCCCCTCTCTATACCCCTCTAAATTAAGCTCCAAAGGACTATCCTTGAACGGTCCGTCTTCTCACATCGCCCGTATACAATAGACGAAGGATTGGTTTCATAGGAACTTCCTTCCGTTCGGGCTGAAGGGCGCGCCCCCTCTCTCGAACAACGTCTGAGAACGAAACATTTTAACGGGTGGGCAATGGTCGAGCAAATTCCTCCGGCGAAGCATCTTGATTTACGGCCGGATTCGCCGGCAAAAGCATCGAAATCTCGCTCCGGTTGGGGCTGGTTCTGGTTGTTGGTACTGGCGCTGGCCGGCGCCGGCATCTGGTACAGCTTCTCCAAAGGCGCCCTCACGCCGGCAGCCGCCGGCAGCGTGGCGCCTAAAGGCAAAAAAGGTGGTTCGGGAATCATCCCGGTAGTCGCCATCAAAGCCCATAAAGGCAATATCGGCGTCTACATCAACGGCTTGGGTAGCGTCACCCCTATTTTCACCGATCTGGTAAAGAGCCGCGTGGACGGCGAATTGATGTCGGTGCACTTCAAGGAAGGCGACATTGTCCAGAAGGGCGACTTGCTGATGGAGATCGACCCGCGCCCTTACCAGGTGGCGCTGGAACAGGCCGAAGGGCAATTGGCGCGGGACCAGGCCATACTGGAAAACGCCAAAGTGGATCTCGACCGCTACGCCAACCTGTTGAAGCAGAATGCCGTCAATGAGCAGCAGTGGGCCACTCAAAAAGCCCTGGTAAATCAGACCATGGGGGTGGTGAAGGCCGACCAGGGGGTGATCGACGCCGATAAACTGAACCTGGTGTATTGCAGAATCACGGCCGCCATTACCGGGCGCGTGGGTCTGCGGTTAGTAGACCCGGGCAATATCATCCACGCCAGTGACACCAACCCCATGCTGGTAATTACCCAGGTGCAGCCCATCAGCGCGATTTTTACGGTTACTGAAGACGACCTGCCGCGCGTGCTCCACAAGATTGCGGCCGGCCAGCATCTGCAGGTGGATGCCTTCGACCGCGGCGCCGATACCAAGGTCGCCACCGGCGTCCTGGAGACGGTGGATAATCAGATCGACCCCACCACCGGCACGCTTCGCTTGCGAGCCAGGTTCGATAACAGCAACAATCAGCTCTTTCCCAATCAGTTCGTCAATCTGCGGCTGTTGTTGGAGGAGAAGACCGGCGTGGTGCTGGTGAATAGCGCGGTGATTCAACGCTATAACAACACCTTCGTGTGGGTGGTGAAGGACGACAAGACCGTGACGGCGCGCCAGGTCGCTTTAGGCGTCACCGAAGGCGAGTACACCGAAATCACCAGCGGGTTGCAGGCCGGCGATATGGTCGTCATGACCGGTGTAGACAAATTGGCGGAAGGGGTGCAAGTCTCGGTCACCCTCGCAGATGACAGCGGGAAGTCCGGAGGGAAGAAGAAGTGAGTCCGTCCCGGACGTTTATTCTCCGCCCGGTTGCAACTTCCCTCCTGATGATCGGCATCCTGTTGGCCGGGGGTGTCGCGTACAAGCAGTTACCGGTGTCGGCCTTGCCGGAAGTGGATTATCCCACCATCCAGGTCATCACGTTCTACCCCGGCGCCAGCCCGGACGTGATGGCATCTTCGGTCACCGCGCCGCTCGAACGTCAGTTCGGACAGGTGCCCGGCCTGCAGCAAATGACCTCCACCAGTTCCGACGGCAGCTCGGTCATCACCCTGCAATTCGTCCTCAGCTTGAGTATCGACGTGGCCGAGCAGGAAGTGCAGCAGTCCATCAACGCATCGGGTACCTTTCTACCCTCCGACCTCCCGGTGCCGCCTATTTACGCCAAGACCAACCCCGCCGATACGCCCATTCTCACGCTGGCGCTCACTTCCAAAACGGACCCGCTTTCGCGTGTGGAAGACTTGGCCGACACCCGTCTGGCTCCCAAGATTTCGCAGTTGCAGGGCGTAGGTCTGGTGAGCATGAGCGGCGGCCAAAAGCCGGCGGTCCGGATTCAGGTGAACCCTACCGCCATCGCCTCCTACGGACTCAACCTGGAGGACCTGCGCAGCGCCATCGTGGCCGCCAACGTCAACCAGGCGAAGGGCAATTTCGACGGCGCCCACCAGTCCTACCAGATCGGCGCCAACGATCAGTTGCTCTCCTCGGACGACTATAAGCCGCTGATTGTGGCCTACCGCAACGGAGCTCCCGTAAAGCTCACGCAGGTGGCCGACGTCATCGACGACGTGGAGAATATCCGCCAGGCGGCGTGGATGAACGAAACGCCGGCGGTGATCATGAACATCCAGCGGCAGCCCGGCGCCAACATCATCCAGGTGGTGGACCGCATCAAGCAGCTTCTGCCGCGCCTCACCGATACGCTGCCCAAATCGATCGACGTCCAGATCCTCACGGACCGCACCAATACCATCCGCGCTTCGGTGGAAGACGTTCAGTTTGAACTCATCCTGACGGTAGCGCTGGTGGTGATGGTGATCTTCATCTTCCTGCGCAATCTGGCGGCCACCGTCATCCCCAGTATCGCCGTGCCTCTCTCGCTGGTGGGCACGTTCGGCCTGATGTACATGTTGGGGTACAGCCTCAACAACCTGACTCTGATGGCGCTCACTATCTCCACCGGCTTCGTGGTGGACGACGCCATCGTGATGATTGAGAACATCGTCCGCTATATCGAAGAGGGCGAAGCTCCCATGAAGGCGGCGCTTAAAGGCGCCGAGCAGATCGGCTTCACGATCATTTCGCTCACCATCTCGCTGATCGCGGTGCTGATCCCGCTGCTGTTCATGGGCGACATCGTGGGCCGTCTGTTCCGCGAATTCGCGGTCACGCTGGCCATGACCATCATGGTGTCGGCGGTGGTTTCGCTCACGCTTACCCCAATGATGTGCTCGCGCCTGTTGAAGCACACGCCGGAATCGTCGCGCGGCCGCCTGTATCGCATCTCGGAGCGCGGATTCGAGGCGGTCATCGCGCTTTACGGCAAGATGCTGCGGGTGGTTTTGCGCTTCCAGACCATCACTTTATTGGTGGCGTTCGGCACGCTGGTGCTCACGTGTTACCAGTTCTGGGTCATTCCCAAGGGCTTTTTCCCGATTCAGGATACCGGCGTAATCCAGGGGGTTTCGGAAGCCGCCCAGACCGTCTCGTTTCCCGAAATGTCGACGCTGCAGCAGAAGCTTGCCAAGATCATTCTGCAGGATCCGGCAGTCGATAATCTCTCCTCTTTCATCGGTATCGACGGAACCAATACGACCTTGAACAGCGGCCGCATTCTCATCAATTTGAAGGCGCTCGCCCAACGCAAGATCAGCGCCTCAGACGTGATCCGGAGGCTGCAGCCGCGGCTCGCCGACGTTGCCGGGATCACCCTGTTCATGCAGCCCGTGCAGGACCTGACAGTAGAAGATCGTGTCAGCCGAACGCAATTTCAGTACACCCTGGAAGATCCCAATGCCGACGAGTTGAATGCCTTCGCGCCGAAAATGGTGGCGCGGCTGAAGGAACTGCCGCAACTCACCGACGTCGCCACCGATCAGCAGGTGCAGGGTTTGCGCGCCACCCTGGTTCTCGACCGCGACACCGCTTCGCGATTGGGGATCACCCCGGCCACCATCGACCAGACATTGTATGACGCCTACGGGCAACGCGAAGTGTCCACCATCTTCACCCAGCTCAATCAGTATCACGTGGTGCTGGAGGTCAAGCCCTCGTATCAGCAACGCCCCAGCGATTTGAGCAATCTTTATATCCGCACCGGCGCCGCGGCTTCCAGCGGAACGTCCGGCCTGGTGGCGGGCGGCAGCAGTTCCAGCGCCAGCCTGGGACCCGGCAACACCAGTTCGGCCGCGACTACCGCGGCAAACAGCGCCAATGCCGCGATCTCGTCCGGTTCCCCCGGCACCATCTCCTCGGCGGCCCCTTTCCCCATGAGTGGACAAGTCCCGCTCAGTGCCTTCACGCATATGGTGACCCGGTCCGTCCCGATCACGGTGAACCATCAGGGCCAATTCCCGGTCATCACCCTCTCCTTCAATCTGGCGCCCAACGTATCGCTGGGCGACGCCGTGGATGCGGTGAATAAGGTGAAGGACGAACTGCAGATGCCGGCCAGCATTCAGGCCGGGTTCCAGGGGACCGCTCAGGCGTTTCAGGCGTCGCTGGCAAATGAATGGGTGCTGATCCTGGCAGCCCTGGTGACGGTATACATCGTCCTCGGCGTGCTTTATGAGAGTTACATTCATCCCATCACGATTCTCTCCACCCTGCCTTCCGCGGGTGTGGGCGCGCTGCTCGCTTTAAATGTCACCGGCTCCGATTTCAGCGTGATTTCGCTGATCGGCATCGTGCTGCTGATCGGCATCGTGAAGAAGAACGGCATCATGATGATCGATTTCGCGCTCGACGCCGAACGGCACGAAGGCATGGCGCCCATCAATGCGATTTATCAGGCATGCCTGCTGCGCTTCCGGCCCATCATGATGACGACGATGGCGGCGCTGCTGGGTGCGGTGCCGCTGGCGCTCGGCACCGGCACCGGGTCGGAATTGCGCCGGCCGCTGGGCATCACCATGATCGGCGGACTGGTGATCAGCCAGATGCTGACGCTGTTCACCACGCCGGTGATCTACCTCTTCTTCGACCGGCTGGCGCGCCGCTTCTCACGGCACGAAGAGATCGACCCCGGCATGGCGCCGGTCCCGGCGGGAGATTGATGCGATGACCCTCCTGTCGCACACCGATAATCCGCCTCCGTGTCTCACTAGTGGCAGGCAGGACATTGGAAGTCCGTCCCCCGTTCTTGCCAGCAACGGGGCGGATGCCCTCCCGGCCTACCGAGACGCATGCTCCCGGGGGAGATGGACCATTGGTAATCTGGCTCTACAGGTAACCGGAGGGCGGGCATGAATATTTCGGCGCCTTTCGTCCATCGCCCGGTGGCCACCACGTTGCTTACCGTCGCGATTGCGCTGGCCGGAGCGGTGGCGTTCCGCATTCTGCCGGTGTCGCCGCTCCCGCAGGTGGACTTCCCGACCATCTCGGTAAGTGCGAACCTTCCCGGAGCGAGCCCTGAAACCATGGCGTCCTCAGTGGCGACGCCGCTCGAACGCCAGTTCGGGCGCATCGCGGCAGTCACTGAAATGACGTCGTCGAGCACCCTCGGGGCGTGCAGCATCACCTTGCAGTTCGATCTCAACCGCAACATCGACGCCGCCGCCCGCGACGTCCAGGCGGCAATTGCAGCGGCGCGCGGATACCTGCCCATCAACCTGCCGATGAATCCCAACTATCGCAAGGTGAACCCCGCCGATTCACCCATCTTCATGATGGCCCTCACCTCCGACATATTGAACAAAGGGCATATGTACGATTCGGCGTCCACCATCATGGCGCAGAAACTCTCGCAGGTGCAGGGCGTGGGACAGGTGGTGGTGGGCGGGAGCGCGCTTCCCGGGGTACGAGTGGAACTGAATCCATCGGCGCTGAATAAATACGGCATCGGGCTCGAGCAGGTGCGGAACGTACTGTCGTCCGCCAACGCGAATGCCCCCAAGGGCCATTTCTCCGACGGCCACCAGACGTACGAAGTAGGCGCCAGCGACCAGCTCTTCAACGCTATCGATTACAAGCCCCTGCTGATCGCCTATCACAACGGATCGGCGGTGCGCATCGCCGATGTGGGCGACGTGGTGGATTCGGTGGAGGATCTGCGAAACGCGGGCTACGCCAACGGCAAACCCTCGGTGCTGGTCATTATCTTCCGCCAACCCGGCGCCAACATTATCGATACGGTGGACCGCATCCGTGCCGTCCTGCCGCAATTGCATGCCACCATTCCCGCCTCCATCGACATGCGCGTGGCCATGGACCAGACGCAAACCATTCGTGCCTCCGTCCACGATGTCGAAAAGACGCTGCTCATTTCAGTGGGGCTGGTGGTGCTGGTAGTCTTCGTCTTCCTGAAGAACGCCCGAAGCACTTTCATTCCCAGCATCGCCGTGCCGGTATCCATTCTGGGAACCTTCGGCGTGATGTACCTGCTGGGGTTCAGTCTGGACAACCTCTCGCTGATGGCGCTGACCATTTCCACCGGCTTTGTGGTGGACGATGCCATTGTGGTGATCGAGAACATCACGCGGTACCTGGAAGCGGGTCTCAGTCCGTTTGCCGCAGCGCTGAAGGGCGCCCAGGAAATCGGTTCGACCGTGGTGACGATGAGCGTCTCCCTGATCGCCGTTTTCATTCCGCTGCTGCTGATGGGCGGAATTGTGGGCCGCCTGCTGCGCGAGTTCGCCGTCACGCTCTCCGCCGCCATCGGCGTCTCCATGCTGGTTTCCCTCACCGCCACCCCCATGATGTGCGCGCATCTGTTAAAGCAACATGAGACTCACGGCTGGGTGTACAACAAAGTGGAAGACGGCTTCAACTGGGTGGTCAATGCTTATGGCCGGCTCCTCTCGGTAGTGCTGCGCCACTCCTTCGTGACCTTGCTGGTGCTGCTCACTACCATCGGCCTGAACGTCTACCTCTTCCTGCGCGTGCCCAAGGGATTTTTCCCGGAGCAGGACAACGGACGCATGGTCGGATCGATTCTGGCCGATCAGGACACGTCGTTTCAGTCGATGGATAAAATTCTGCTGCGGATGGTGAACATCGTGGCGGCCGACCCGGCGGTGGACACGGTCAACGGGTTTACCGGCGGCGGCGGCGGCGCCAGCACCATGAATCAGGGCCGTATGTTCGTTTCGTTGAAGCCCCTTTCGGAACGGAAGATTACGGTGGATTACATCATGGAGCGGCTGCGTCCCAAGCTCGCCAAAATTCCCGGCGCCACGCTCTATTTGCAGGCTTCCCAGGATGTCCGCGTGGGTGGCCACAGCACCGCCGCGCTCTACCAGTTCACCATGCGGGGCGACAGCGTCGAAGATCTGTTGCAATACGCGCCGCAGATGTTCAACCAGCTCAAGAAGATCCCTACCATTGTCGACGTCAATAGCGACCAGCAGAATCGCGGCCTGCAATCCCTCATCACCTACGATCGCGAGACCGCAGCGCGATTCGGAATATCCTCGCAGTTGCTCGACAATACGCTTTACGATGCGTTCGGCCAGCGGCAGGTATCCACCATGTATAAATCGCTCAACCAGTATCATGTGGTGATGGAAGTGGCGCCGCAATACTGGCAGAATCCCCTGGGCCTGCGCGATGTGTATGTCCGGTCTCCCCAAGGCCAGCAGGTTCCCCTGAACGCCATCGCGCATTACGGGTCGGCAGTGGCGCCGCTTTCGGTGAATCACCAGGGGCTGTTCCCGTGCGTCACCATTTCGTTCAATCTGCAGCCCGGCGTAGCGTTGGGCGATGCCGAACTAGCGATCAATGAAGCGGCGCGCAAAATCGGTTTGCCGAACACCATTCAGACGGGATACAGCGGCACCGCGGCGGCTTTCACCGATTCGCTCTCCAGCGAACCGGTGCTCATTATGGCCGCTCTCGCCGCGGTGTATCTCATGCTCGGAGTCCTCTACGAGAGCTACATCCATCCGGTCACGATTCTTTCCACCCTCCCCTCGGCAGGTGTGGGCGCGTTCCTGGCGCTGCTGCTCACCCACACCGATCTCAGCGTGATCTCCATGATCGGCATCATCCTGCTGATTGGCCTGGTGAAGAAGAACGGCATCCTGATTGTCGATTTCGCAATCGCGGCCGAACGCGTGGAGCACAAGAGCCCGCGCGACGCCATCTTCGAAGCCAGCCTGCTGCGTTTCCGCCCGATTCTGATGACCACGTTCGCCGCCATCCTGGGCGCACTGCCGCTGGCGCTGGGCACCGGTACCGGGTCGGAACTACGCCGCCCTCTCGGCATCACGATTATCGGCGGCCTGCTGATGAGCCAGGCGCTGACCCTGTTTACCACGCCGGTGGTTTACCTGTACTTCGACCGGATCCAGCATTGGTGGGCCCGGGTCCGCGGCGTCCGGCCGTCGCCGCCGCTCGAACCGGCTGCTAACGAAGGATAAAGATGCTCCCGCCCGTCTCCTCCAAAACTCGCGGATATCTGTATGCCGTGGCCCTGCTGTCGCTGGCCGGCGCCGGCTGCATCAAGGGTCCCACTTACCAACGCCCCGCGGCCGCCGTGCCGCCGCACTACAAAGAAGCTCCGCCCGACGGCTGGAAGACCGCGCAGCCCAACGACGGCACTCTGCGTGGGAAATGGTGGGAAGTTTTCGGCGACCGCTCGCTCAATGCACTGGAAGAGCAAATCGCGATTTCGAACCAGAACGTCCTGCAGGCCGAAGCGCAGTTCCGCCAGGCAGTGGCCGCCGTGAAGATTGCCCGCACGGCGCTCTTCCCCACCGCGTCCGCCAGCCCGTCGATTACCGCCGGGCAGACCTCGGCACGGTCCACTTCGGGAGCACACAATACCTCCGCGGCGCTCTTCGACCTTCCCTTGAGCGCGTCCTATACCGCCGATGTATGGGGTGCGATTCACCGCTCCGTAACCGCCAGCGCCGATACCGCCCAGGCGTACGAGGCCGTGCTCGAGAACGTGCGCCTGCTGTATCAGGCCGAACTCGCCGAATCTTACTTCACGCTCCATGGACTTGACGCCGATTACGCGCTGCTGGAGGAGACGGTCCGTTCCTATCAGGAATACTTGAAGCTGACCCGCGCCCGTTTCGCCGGCGGAGTGGCGTCCGACTCCGACGTCTCCGAGGCCGAAACCCAGGTCTTCACCACGCAGGCGCAGCTCGTCGACCTGGGAGTGCAGCGCACCCAGGCCGAGCATGCCATCGCGGTCCTGATCGGCAAGCCGCCGTCCGAACTGGACATCCCACGGTACGTCATTCCGGTGGATCCGCCGGTGATTCCCGTCGGGCTGCCGTCGCAACTGCTCGAACGGCGCCCCGATATAGCCGATGCGGAGCGCCAGGCGGCCGCCGCAAATGAGCAGATCGGCATCGCGCAATCGGCCTTCTACCCCACTCTCACGCTGGCCGCTACCGCCGGTGTGCAATCCACCAACATTCTCAACTGGCTCACCTGGCCGGCTCGCTTCTGGACCATCGGGCCGCAACTGGCGCAGATCCTCTTCGATGCCGGAAAGCGCACCGCGCAGGTGGCGGAGGCGCAGGCGGGGTACGACGCCACGGCGGCGGCCTACCGCCAGTCCGTACTCACGGCCTTCCAGCAGGTGGAGGACAACCTGAGCGCGCTGCGCGTGCTGGAACAGGAAGCCGGGGTGACGGCCGACGCGGTGAAATCGGCGAAGCGCGCGGTGGATGTGACCACCGCGCAGTATAAAGGTGGCACGGTGAATTATCTGAGCGTGATTCAGGTGCAGACCATCGCCTTGGCCGATGAGAGGGCCGCGGTCGACCTGAAGACTCGCCGAATGGTGGCCAGCGTAGCGCTGGTGCAGGCGTTAGGCGGCGGCTGGGATAATACCAGGCTGCCCACGAAGAACGAAGTCGGCGACACGCCGGTGCGGTTCCAGGTGGGCGGAAAGTAAGGGCCGGGCTGGCGGCCGAAAACGGCACGCTAGCGAGGCTTTACCGTGCAGTCGAAGAAGACCGGTACGCTCTGATTCGCGTTGTCCCGGCAGGCGCCGCTGAAGATTCCACCGCTGCCGCCCCCGCGACGAGTCCTTACGTCGACATAGATATCGGTCTCATGGCCTCCGGCGCTAGTGGCCGTAACGTTTTTCGCCCGCTTCGATGCGTACCGCGAGGCGATTCTCGGGGGGAGGCAACGGGCAGGTAGCGTAAGGCGTGAACGCACAAGGCGGATTGTACGCCTTGTTGAAATCGAGAATGACGTGGCCATCCTTGGGCAGGTCGGAATAAAAGAATCGGCCCGCGGGGTAGGTCTCTTTGCCGGATGTCTCGTCGCGGAAGATGTAGAACAGTTCTTTCGCGCCGGGCTCTTCGAAGATCGGGTGGAGCGTAAACTCCCGCCCGTGCAACTGGAACACCGCATACCCCGGCGATTCGCTCTCTTCCGTCTGGCCGATGACGTTGAGAATCGGAATCTTGCGCGGCTCGGCCACCCATTTGGCGGCGATGCGGTAGGACTCGGCCATCGGGAACGATTCAATCCCCTTGAACCCGCGGCGCGCTTCGCTCTCCGGATCCTTCACACGGATCCCGACCTTATCGGAGCGCTTGATCACCAGCATGCTGAGACGCCCCACCTTCACGACATCGCTCGAGTTGGGCTTAACGTCGTGCGTCGCGCCATCGAGCGTCACGGACACCTTCCCGTGATCCAGATGGAAGGCGCCGGCATGTGCGGGGCCATCGGGGAGCACGATTTCGCCGCTCGCATCGGTGCCAAACGGGTTCGTTCCTTCGTGCAGCCAGAACAGCCCGGTAAGCGAAAGCCAGCCGCCGTCGGCCTTCAACTCCGCCAGCCGCTGCGCACGCCATGCGGCGATTTCCGATGCGTAATTGGAGGCCGCGAACATTGCCACCGCTCCCGTCAGTCCGATTAGCAGCCGCGCCATCATGCGTTGTCCTCCGGACTGGGAATTAACTGATCGAGCAGCGCCGCGAACTCGCCCGACTTGCGGTCCACGCGCTCCTTCAACGTGGTGAGTTCGCTTTCGAGCAGGCGGAGTTTGTCGGCCAGATGCAGACATGCCAGGACTGCGATGTGAGTGGAATCGGCGTTGGGCGCGCGCGAGGCGATCGACAACATCAGCTCATTCACGCCGTTCGCCAGGGCTTCCACCTGACGCGGATCGTCGGCCGTACGCAGAACGTACGGCCGGCTCAAGATGGTCACGCGAACGGGCTGTTTTTCGGCTACGCTTTCCATGCGGAAATCCCCCGAAAAAAGAGGCGCTAAGTGCCGCTTAACTGGTCGATCTGTCCCAGCAGTTTTTCGATGCGGGAGCGCACGTGCTTGCGCTCCGCCTGCAAGGTCTTCACTTCCTGCGCCAGACGGTCCGCTTCCGCTCTGGATTCGGCGGCCGCCTGTACCGCCGCGTCCTTCTCCTGGCGCAACTGCGCCACCCATTGGACCGCCCGCTGGATCCGTTCTTCCAAACTACTGAGGGAATCGACTTCGAATTCGAGAGGGCTCATGGTCCGATTTTACGCTTTTGCGAGCGCCGCTTTGGCGGCGGAAACCAGTTGTTGGAACGCGGCGTCGTCCTTGAGCGCGATGTCCGCCAGAACCTTGCGGTTCAGGTCCATACTGGCGGCCTTCAGCCCGTGCAGGAACTGGCTGTAGGAAATGCCGGCGGCGCGGCAGGAGGCGTTGATGCGCACGATCCACAACGACCGGTAGTCACGCTTTTTGTTCTTACGGCCGACGTAGGCGAACTTCAGCCCACGTTCCACGGCCTCTTGCGCGGCGCGGTTGAGTTTACTCTTGGTAAGAAAATAGCCGGACGCCAGTGTCAGCGTTTTTTTGCGAGTGGCGCGGCGGTGTGGTCCTCGTTTAACTCTAGGCACGTTTCATCTCCTTATTATTCTTGCTGGGGTTTGGCGGATCGGGCACGTGCGGCGAGCACCGTCCGCTCAAGGGCGCTCACCCTTTAATAGGGGAGCATGCGCTTCAGAACAGGCTGATCGGCCTTATCGGCCACCACGGTCTGATGCAGTTTCTTTTTGCGTTTGTGCGGCTTCGAGGTCAGGATATGGCGTCCAAAGGCATGACTGCGAACTACTTTGCCCGTGCCAGTTTTCTTGAACCTCTTAGACGCACCTTTGTGGGTCTTGAGCTTCGGCATGATTGTTCACTGGATCTTTCGAGGAAAGACTCTAGAGAATTATAGCATGGCCGCACGGGCGGTTTTACGATCCAGGAGGCTCCGCCAGCCCGTCAGTCCTGATAAGATAAACCTCACCCTTTTTCCGAAGGAGACTCCATGAAGCGAATCACCGTGCTCTTCACGGCCGGCATGCTTGCGGCCGCCTGCCTGTATGCCCAGGACGATACTTCCGCACCGGCGCCGCAGGCCGGACGCGGCCGCGGTGCCGCCAGTACCGAACCGCAGCCCTACGACCGCGTCATTACCAAGGACGCCAAAACTGCCAAAGGACTCTTCACCATCCACCAGGTGAAAGACAACTATTACTATGAAATCCCCAAAAGCGAATTGGGGAAGGATTTCCTTTGGAATTCGCAGATTGCCAAGACCACGGTCGGGGTAGGGTACGGCGGCAGCCAGTTCGCCGACATGGTGGTTCGCTGGGAGCAGAAGGGCAATCGCGTCCTCCTCGAGAATGTCGATTTCAGCGTCAGCGCCGACCCCAAATCGCCCATCGCTTTGGCAGTGAAAGCGGCCGACAACGACACTATCGTAATGTCTTTTCCGGTGGCCGCTTTCAATAAGGACGGCGACCCGGTGATCGAGGTCAACCGCCTTTTCGTTCCCTCGGGTGGCGGCGCTGCCGGCGAAGTGCCGGAGATCAGCGCGCGCCAGCATCTGGGAGCGTCCGGGGTGGACGCCTCGCGATCGTTCATCGAGCAGATTCGTCCGTTCGCCGAGAACATCGAGGCTGACGTGACGATGACGTACACGAATACTGCCGGCCGCGGCGGTGCGGCAGGCGGAGCGGGACGCGGCGGTGGCGGACTCGGCGGCGGCACCATGCGCGGTCCGGCGGCCACCGTAGTGCTGCACCACAGCATGGTGAAACTGCCCGACAAGCCCATGATGCCGCGGCTGTTCGACAATCGCGTGGGCTACTTCACTACCCGCACCATGGATTTCTCGCACGACGACTACAAAGCCGACAACGTGCAGTACATCGCGCGCTGGCGCCTGGAGAAGAAAGACCCCACGGCCGCCATTTCCGATCCGGTCAAGCCGATTGTCTATTACATCGACGCCGCCACCCCGACTAAATGGGTGCCTTGGCTCATCAAGGGCGTGGAAGACTGGAACATCGCGTTCAAGGAAGCCGGCTTTTCAAACGCCATCCTGGCCAAGAAAATGCCCACCACGGAAGAAGACCCCACCTGGAGCCCCGAGGACGTGCGCCATTCGGTGATCCGCTGGCTGCCCTCCACCGTGGAAAATGCCAGCGGGCCGCATATTTCCGACCCGCGCACCGGCGAGATTCTCAACGCTGACATCCAGTTCTATCACAACGTGATGGTGCTGGCCCGCGACTGGTATTTCACGCAGGTAGGCCCGCTCGATCCGCGCGCGCAGAAACTGCCGCTGCCCGATGACCTGATGGGCCGCCTGCTGGAGTATGTGGTGTGCCACGAAGTGGGCCATACGCTCGGCTTCCAGCACAATATGAAGGCGAGCTCGGAATATCCTTTCGAAAAGATCCGCGATCCCAAGTGGGTCCATGAGATGGGACACACGCCGTCCATCATGGACTACTCGCGCTTCAACTATGTGGCGCAGCCGGAAGACCATATCGCGGTGGAAGACCTGATTCCGCGCATCGGACCCTACGACATCTACGCCACTATGTGGGGCTATAAGCCGATTCCCGGCGCCACGACGGCCGACGAAGAGAAGCCGACGCTCAATAAGTGGTCCAAAGAGCAGGACGACAAGCCGTGGCTGCGCTTCTCCACTGCCAACGCCGCCGGGTCCGACCCGGGCGACGAGACCGAAGCGGTAGGCGATGCCGATGCCGTGAAGGCCACCGCGCTGGGCGTCAAGAACCTGCAGCGCGTGAGCAAAATGCTGATGACCGCCACCGCCTGGAAAGACGGCGATACCTATGACGATCTCTCCGAAATGTATGGCCGGGTGATCACCCAGTGGCAGACCGAGATGAACCACGTGACCCAGGTGGTGGGCGGATTCAACAGCCAGGAAAAAGTGGTCGGTCAGGAAGGCCGCATCTTCAGCCTGGTGGAGAAGCAGCGCCAGGCGGAGGCCGTGAAATTCCTGGTGGACAACGCTTTCACGCCGCCCATGTGGATGGTGGACGAAGAGATTCTGCGGCGCATTGAGGCGGTGGGCGTGCTCGACCGCATTCGCAACGCGCAGCAGGCGGTGCTCAACAGCCTGATGAACAGCGCGCGCTTCGGGCGCCTGGTGGAGCAGGAGACGCTCGATGGCTCGCGCGCCTATTCGCCGGTGGAATTCCTGACGACGGTCCGGAAAGGCGTGTGGAAAGAGCTGGATAATCCGCAAGTCAAGATCGATGCGTACCGGCGCAATTTACAACGGTCGTACCTGACGCTGATCAACAATAAACTCAATCCGGCACCGGCCGCGGCAGGCGGCGCAGCGGCGGCCGGACGCGGAGGACGCGGCGGCGGCGCTTCGGGCGACGAACAGCCGATGTACCGGGCAGAACTGCGCTCGTTGAAGAGCGCCATCACAGCGGCCGTGTCCAAGGCCGGCGATCCGGAGACCAAGGCGCATCTGGAAGCCTCCCGCGACGAGATCGATAAGATTCTCGATCCTAAGTTCCTTCCGCCGGCGCCAACCGCCACTCCCGCCGGCGGGCGCGGCGGGCTGCAATAATCTTGGCCGATTGCGACCGATGAGGTTTGGCGCGGTCGATTCCGGCGCAGTCTGCGCGCAGGGGCGGCCGCGCTCTCCCCGGACGACACTTCCGCTGACGGTATCGCCGGCGCTGCCCGGGCTCACGCCGTCGGGTCCGTGCTATGGGACCCGCCCGGCGCTCCGTGCAGAGGGGCGCAGACGATTCGCTCGGAGCAGGGTATACTACCTGACATCTTATGCTCCGGCACTGGTTGATCTACTTTATGCTACTCGCCCCTGTGGCGTCGGCCCAAGTTCCCAGTTTCGCGGCCCCGGTAACGGCGGCCGCTCAACAATCCCCCCTGGCGATTACCGCGGCAGATTTCAATAAGGACGGTTTTCAGGATCTGGCCGTCGCTAACGCAGAAACATCCACCATTTCCATTTTTCTCGGCAACGGTAAGGGCCAATTCAGCGCGGGTCCCGTGCTCAATGAGCCCGCCGGCTGCGAGGGCGGATATGTGACCGCCGGGAATTTCACCGGCGCCGCCAGCCCCGACATCCTGGCTGTCTGCCCGCTGGGAGCCTTCGTGGTTTTCCCGAATGCCGGCAAGGGCGCGTTCGGCCCGCCTTTGGTGACTTCGCTGCCGTCCGGCGCCTGGGTGGGCAATCTGCTGTTGGGGTCGATTCACCCGGCGATCGCCGATTTCAATGGAGACGGCCACCTGGACATCGCGCTGCCGCTCTTCGACCAGGACAGCTTTACGGGAAGCTGGTACGCGCTGTCCGGAAAAGGCGACGGAACATTTGGGCCGGGAATTTCAGTGGATTTTTACGGCGTCATCCCCATCTCGGTGGTGGTGGGCGACTTCAACGGCGATAAGAAACCCGATCTCGTCAGCGCCGGGTACGACGAGAATAACAACCTGCTCCTCCAGTTCGACGCGGGCATAGGCGACGGAAGCTTCGCCATACCGCGATCCGTTATCCTGCCGCAGGCCGCGGGCTCCATTCTCCTGGCTGCCGATGTGAATGGCGATGGAAAACTGGACATTATCGTGGCGGGCTCTTCGCTCTACGAGAATCTCAATAACCTGGGAAATTCGTTGGGGGGCGGCACCTCACAAAATCCCAACGGGTCCGCCGCGCTGACGGTATTGTTGGGTGACGGGACCGGCGGATTTAACCAGGTGTTCAATGCACTCGAGTCCACCTATGTTTCCGGCGCGGTCCTGGCGGACGTTCTCGGCCGCGGCAAGCTCGATCTGGTCGAAACCATCATCGCGGGCAATTTCCTCGCTGGGACCGCCCCAACAGGCGCGGTTAGCGTGCGTCTGAGCAACGGCGACGGCACTTTCGGCAGTCCCATGATGCTAAACGTTCCCGCCACCACCATACCGACCGACGTGACCGCCGCCGATTTCAATGGCGACGGTCTCGCCGATATCGCCTTCGCCGCGCTGCCGAGCAAGGGAGTCACCATCAACCTCCAGGGACTCGACGGGCTCGACGGTCTTTTGCAGCAGGTACTTTCCCAACTCCCCAACGGCAGCGGCGAAGTCCTGCTGAATACCGCGGCTGCCGTGACCCCTCCCGCCCTGACCTTCACCGATACCAACGCTGCCAGTTTTGCTACCGGACCGGTGGCAAAAGGCTCCATCGTGACGGCTTTCGGAACGAACATCGCGGCGCAGACGGCGAACGCCATGACAGTTCCGCTGCCGCTCAACCTGGGCGGCGATACCATCTCGATTCAAGACGCCGGCGGAGCGACCACCGCGGCGCCGATGTTTTACGTTTCCCAGGGACAGATCAATTACGAGATTCCGGATTCCGTGGCCTCCGGGTCGGCGACCGTTACCATTCAATCGGGCTCAACTGCCTTCACCGCGACCCAGCAGATTGTGGCGGTCGCCCCCGGAATCTTCGCAACCAACGGAGTGGCGGTGGGCTCCGTGATTCGCGTGGTGAACGGAGTGCAGCAGTATTCTTCGCTCACGCAGAACGGCGCCCCGGCGTCAATCGACCTCTCCGGCGGGCAGACATTTGTCGTGCTGTACGGCACCGGCATTCACAATCACGTGAGTCCGGTGGTGGCGCATATCGGGAACACACAGGTGACGGCAGCTTACGCGGGCGTGCAAGGCTATTATGTCGGCGAGGACCAGATCAATATTCAATTGCCGGCGTCGCTCGCGGGCGCGGGCGTCATACCGGTGTCGATCGTGGTGGATGGGCAGACCAGCAACCCGGTGAACATCCAGATTCAGTGAGGCAGGAAAGACGCTTCGGTGTTGCCGGACGCGGCCGGATGTCATCCTGCGCCTCGCTCAATTTTCGTTGATTCCGGCCGATAAGGTTTTCGTTGGGGTGGCCGATCCCGCCCCACCGGAGACCTTCATTGTCCAAACGTATCGCCCTCGTCCTTCCGCTCCTGTTCGCCGGCGCCGTCTACCCGCAGGTACAGCCGCGCATCGTCGCAAACCCCAACGGCAGTGTGGTACGGATATCGGGAACCACGCATCCGCTGACGGATGCGGCGACGTTGCTGGGGCGCGCACCGTCGAGTTTGCCGATGGAGCGCGTGCTGTTGCATCTGGCGAGCAGCCCGGAGCAGGAAGTGGCGTTGGCGCAACTGCTGGCCGATCAGCAGGACCCCGCATCCCAGCGCTACCACCAATGGTTGACGCCGGAGGAGTTCGGCGCACAGTTCGGGGTGGCGCAGCAGGACATCGATAGCATCGCGTCCTGGCTGGAATCGCAGGGATTGCAGGTGACCGAAGTGGCGGCGGGACGGCGCGCCATCGAATTCTCGGGTTCCGCGGCGCAGATCGAAACAGCATTCCAGACGGAGATCGATCGCTACCGGTGGAACGGTCGCGCGCATGTGGCCAATGCGGTCGACATCTCGATTCCTGCCGCGCTGTCCGCGGTAGTCAAAGGTGTGGTCTCCCTGCACGATTTCGGGGTGCGCTCTTTTCACCACCTGGTTTCTCCCACCCCGCTGACCGATTTCAGCGGCGGCATGCACGGCCTTTCCCCGTATGACTTCGCGGCCATTTATAATGTCGCGCCTCTCTGGACGGCGGGCTACGACGGCAGCGGCCAGACCATCGCAGTGGTGGGAGAGACGAATATCAAAATGACCGATGTGGCGGGCTTCCGCGCGATGTGGGGCATGGCGGTCAACAACCCCACTGTGATTGTGAATGGCAAGGATCCCGGCATTGTAGCGGCCGAAGAAATGGAAAGCGACCTGGACGTGGAGTGGGCCGGCGCAGTGGCCAAAGGCGCCACCATCGACTTCGTGACATCCGCCGGGACCAACGCCTCCGACGGGGTGACTCTTTCCGCGCAATACATTGTGCAGCACAATACCGCCCCCGTGATGACGCTCAGCTATGGGCTCTGCGAGGCCCAGGGCGGGTCCTCCAACGCGTTCTACAACAGCTTATGGCAGCAGGCCGCGGCCGAAGGTATCGCGGTCTTCGTGGCGGCGGGAGACAGCGGGTCGGCGGGCTGCGACGCGGCTGACAGCCGGACGCCGGCCATCGGCGGATTCGGCGTGAACGGCCTGGCGTCGACCGTCTACAACGTGGCGGTGGGCGGCACCGAATTCAGCGATACCGGGTTGCCATCCACTTACTGGAGTGGCACTAATAATTCGCAAGGCGGGTCGGCGCTGGGCTACATTCCCGAATCGGTGTGGAATGAGAGCAGCCTCAACGGGGGGAGCGGCCTTTACGCCACGGGCGGCGGAGCCAGCATTCTATGGAGCCGCCCCGCCTGGCAAAGCGGAACGGGCGTGCCTGCGGGAACCGCGAGACTGCTGCCCGATGTGTCGCTGACGGCGGCGGGGCACGATGGCTACGCGGTGGAAATCGAAGGAGCGCTCTATTTGGTGGGCGGCACCTCGGCCTCCACGCCTAGCTTCGCGGGGTTGATGGCCATCGTCAATCAGTACACTCACGCCTCCAACGGCAACCCGGCGAGCAAACTGTACGCGCTGGCGGGGTCGTTTCCCTCCGCCTTCCACGATGTCACCAGCGGATCGAATGCGGTGGCTTGCCAGGGCGGTTCGCCCAACTGTTCGGCCGCCGCACCAGCCAGTAATTCGGGCATCCTGAAAGGCTATGGCGCCGCGGTGGGCTTCGACCTTGCCACCGGTCTTGGATCGGTGGACGCAACCGCGCTGGTCACTAATTGGGGCGGCACGTCGCCGTCGCCGGTCATCGTCTCGCTCAGTCCCAATCCGATGACCGGATCGTCCGCCGGCCAGACGCTGACTATCAACGGTGCGGGCTTCGCGCCGGGTGCGGGCTTGGTGGTGACAGTTGGAAAGGCAACGTATCAGGGCTCCGCAGTCACGTTCGTGAGCAGTTCGCAGTTAAAGGTGACCATCAATTTGGGGGTGACGGCGCAGACGCTGCCGGTCGCGGTGAGCATCCCGGGAGGCGGCGTCACGGCGTCCGCCAACCTGACGGTCATCGCGCCCGCGGCGCCGCCGGCTATCGTTTCGCTGAGTCCCAACCCCATGACGGGGTCGGCCGCTGCGCAGACACTCACTATTAATGGGAGCGGTTTCGTGTCCGGCACGGGGTTGAAAGTGACGGTTGGCGGGACGGTATATCAGGGCTCGGCGGTGACGTTCGTGAGCACGGGGCAGGTGACTGTGAGTGTGACGGTAGGGATATCGGCGCAGACTCTGGCGGTGGTGGTGACCGATCCCAACGGGGTCGCGAGCGCCGCTGCCAACCTCACGGTGGTCGCGCCGGCAGCCCCACCGGCTATCGTTTCGCTGAGTCCCAACCCCATGACGGGGTCGGCCGCTGCGCAGACACTCACTATTAATGGGAGCGGTTTCGTGTCCGGCACGGGATTGAAAGTGACGGTTGGCGGGACGGTATATCAGGGCTCGGCGGTGACGTTCGTGAGCACGGGGCAGGTGACTGTGAGTGTGATGGTAGGGATATCGGCGCAGACTCTGGCGGTGGTGGTGACCAACGCGAACGGAGTTGCAAGCGCCGCTGCCAACCTGACGGTAGTCGCGCCGGCAGCCCCACCGGCTATCGCTTCGCTGAGTCCCAACCCCATGACGGGGTCGGCCGCTGCGCAGACACTCACTATTAATGGGAGCGGTTTCGTGTTCGGCACGGGGTTGAAAGTGACGGTTGGCGGGACGGTATATCAGGGCTCGGCGGTGACGTTCGTGAGCACGGGGCAGGTGACTGTGAGTGTGACGGTCGGGACATCGTCGCAGACGTTGCCGGTGGTGGTGACCAACCCGAACGGGGCCGCGAGCGCCGCTGCCAACCTGACGGTGGTCGCGCCGCCGGCTATCGTTTCGCTGAGTCCCAACCCCATGACGGGATCGGCCGCTGCGCAGACACTCACTATTAATGGGAGCGGTTTCGTGTCCGGCACGGGGTTGAAAGTGACGGTTGGCGGGATGGT
>DATAUB010000023.1:0-181310 GCA_036268475.1 Bryobacteraceae bacterium
CTTTGGAGTCGAGCACGCCCTTGCTGAAATTATCCATATGGGTGACGATCGACAGGTAATTGATGGCCTGCGCAAACCAACCGGAGTCGAACGCAGTGAACCAGCTCAACAGCCAGAGCAGCAGGCTGACGAAGAACGTCACGCCGCCGGCGACGATCTGGTTCTTGGTCATGGTGGAGACTAGTGTGCCGATGGCCAGCAGGCAAGCGCCCTGCAGCAGCAATCCGAAATAAGCCACCAGCAGCGGCTTCCAATCGGGCTTGCTCCACAGGAACAGCATCGCGACATCGAGCATCGACATCCCCAGAGTGCAGAGATAGAGGAGAACCGCGCCGCACCATTTGCCGATAATGATCTCGCTGTCTTTGATGGGCGAAGTGAGCAGCAGTTCGATGGTGCCGGTTTTCTTTTCTTCGGCCACCAGCCGCATAGTGATCATGGGGATCAGAAACAGTGCGATGGTGCCGGCGAAACCCAGCAGGGGCCGGATGACCATGTCGTTTACGCTCATGGGTTGTTGCTGGCCCATAGCCATGGCACGAAAGCCCATCTGCACCATATCGCGCGTGGCGGTATAGAAGCCGAACCCGAAAATCAGCGAAAACAGCGCCATTACGGCGTAACCGATCGGCGAAACGAAGTATCCCTTAAGTTCCTTGGAGCAGATCAGGAGAATGTTTTTCACTTCTTGCCTCCTTCAGCGGCGGGAACTTCTTCCGGCGCAGCCTTCTTCTTTTCCGTACTGGTGAGTTCGAGGAAGATATCTTCCAGACTGAGGCCGACGGCGCGTAGTTCACTCAGATTCCATCCGGAGTTGACCACGGTGCGGGCAAGATCGGCGCGGATGGTGCGGCCCTGCAGGCTTTCCACTTCGAAACTCAAGCGGCCGTCGCGGGATTCCTTCAGCACCACGCGGCTCACGCCGGGCACTTGTTCGAGGCGGCCTTGGACATCGCCGGAATTGGGAGCGCCGTTCGCCGCTTCCACTTCGAGCGCGACCGATTCGGAGCCGCGCAGGCGGTTGGTGAGGTTGGCCACCGAGTCGATGGCCACCAGCTTTCCCGCGCTGATGATGATGACGCGCTCGCACGACTGCTCGACTTCGGTCAGGATGTGCGTACTGAGAATGATGGTGTGCTCACCCGCGAGTTGCTTCAGCAGGTCGCGGATTTCGATAATCTGCTTGGGATCGAGGCCGGAGGTGGGTTCGTCGAGGATGAGTACATCGGGGTTGTGGATGATGGCCTGCGCCAGCCCTACACGCTGGCGATAGCCTTTGGAAAGCTTAGCGATGAGCTTCTTGCTGACATCGCCCAGCGAACATCGGTCGATGACTTCATTCACGCGGCGGGTGATGTCGGCACTGGAGATGCCTTTCAGCCGGCCGGTGAAGCGGAGGTATTCAATCACCTCCATTTCAGGGTAAACAGGAGGCGTCTCGGGCAGGTAGCCGATGCGCTTCTTGACCTCCATGGGGTTTTCGAGCACGTCGAATCCGGCGACGGTCGCGGTTCCTGAGGTTGGCGGGAGGAAGCAGGTGAGGACGCGCATCGTAGTGGTTTTGCCGGCGCCATTGGGCCCCAGAAAACCGACGATTTGGCCTTTTTCTACCTCGAAGGAGATGTTGTCGACAGCGACAGTACGAGCGTATCGCTTGGTGAGTCCCTCGACTTTAATCATATGTAGTGTCCCAGATCTCGGAGCGGATGACAGATGTCATTTTTTGGACGAATGAGGGTGCCTCCAGGAGAAGCGCCCACAAGGGTATTCTTAGTGAAATTTCATCATACGGAGCAAGGGGAAGGCTTGTCAAATCATCGCGGAATGGACACGGCCGGATGCAGTGTTCGATTCCATCATCATCGCAAGCGGCTGTCCCATGCTGTCGTGAGCCAAACCATCTGGCCGCGAGGCTGTTCCACCATCTGCGCGACTAGAATCCGGGCGCCGTCGCGCGTGACGGCAAGCGGTGTCTCATCGCCAGTCATGACCGACGGCGCGCGAAAGCTAAAAAGAGTTTGTGGGGTGGATGCCAGAATCGCTCCGCCCTTCGTCTCCAGGCTCACGGAACAGATTTCAGGCCCCTTCAAGAAGAGGATCTCCTTGCCATCGCGCCGCCAAACAGGGCGGGAGCCGCCGTCGGTGCTAATCTGCATCGGCAATTCTCCGCCCCCTAGCTTCTTCACGTAGACTTCCGACTTCCCGCTCACGCCTCTTCCGGGGGAATAAACCACCCATCGTCCATCCGGCGAAAGCCTCCCGAGTGGCGCATCGGCGACGAATTCGGGCTCGCCCCGATCCACATGCAGGACATATAATCCAGGACCGCTCTTGCCGTCGGTCCAGAACAGCACAACCTTACCGTCCGCGGCGAGATCTCGCAGATAAAACGCGGAAGGCATGCGAGCGACCTCGAATTCCGAGCCTCCAACCGCCTTGCGGCGCATCAGCCGGAACAGACTCCCGTCTATCTTGGGATACAAAATGGTGGAGCTGTCCGGCGCCCAGAGCGGATCGTCGGTCAATCCTCGCAGCGGCTGAAACTCGCTCCGATTCGATTCCGCCACGGCCAGCCCGGTACCCTCGCGGGGCGTACTGAAAATGATGCGACTCTCGTCGGGCGAGAGGAGTACCGGGTCGAGGAACGCGGGAGGCCCCACGATCCCCAGTTCCTTGCCATTGCGATCGAACCACGTCAGCCTGGCAAGTTGTGCACGCCCCTCGCGCCACGCCAGCACGCCATTGCGGGACACCGAAAACTGTGGTTGGAACCTGTCCGGGACGGAAAAGACACCGCTCACAATTTCGGTGGGTGATCCTTCCAGCCTGGCGCGTTTCACATCCAACCTTTGCGCGTACAGTTTGTCGTCCTCGAGGTACAGCAGCGACCCTCCGTTCGCGGATGAAAAATGTCCAGCGGTGGCATTTCTTCGGAGCAGGACCGGCGCGCGCGTCAACTTGCCGTGCTCGACGCTTGCCAGGTAAATTCCCGCATCGATATCTGCCTCTTGATTCCCCCCAAATAAGATATGTTTGCCGTCCGGCAGGAACTCGGGGAAGAAGAAGCCGCCGGTTATGCCGGGGACCTCCAACCGCTGCGGCTTGCCGCCGTTCGAACCGATCAGATAAAGATCCGGAAGCACGGCGGCGATGATCGTCCCGTCCCGACCCCAGCTCATTCCTCGCGAGACACCCATGGAAGGCCAGACCATGACAGGCGGCCCATTGGGCAGAGCCATCTTCATTAAGCCGGCGCGGCTGTGGAAGAGAACTTCTCTGCCGTCGAAAGACCACGCGGCAATGTCCGTGACCGGCTCGGCATCGTACAGAAGAGTGCGCGGAACCCGGTCGGTGCGGGAAAGAAAGAGTCCCTGATTACTGTAATAGAGCACGCTCGAACCGTCCGGCGAGATCACGGGGTGAGTCATCGACCCGAGCGAAAGAGTGAGGCTTTTGGGCCGTGGCTCAAACCAGAACCGATAGCCGCTGACCGCCAGAATCGCCGAGATAGCAGCCACCAGGACGAGAATCGCCGCCAGGTTCCGCGGCGCACGCATGGGGACTGGGGGCGGCGGCGCCGATGGTCGTTCAATGGCGGCAGTCTCGAGCGGCGGCGCCTCGAGGGTTGCGATAAAGCGGTACCCCCGCCGGGGCAGAGTCTCGATGTATTTCGGTTGTTCGGCGGAATCGTTCAGCACTTCCCGGAGCTTGGCTATGGCGCTATTAATGGAAGATTCAAACTCCACCGCGACGTCTTGGCTCCAAAGCAGGCCGCGAATCTCCTCGCGCAGTACCACATCCCCCGGGCGTTCCATGAGCAACCGCAGAATCTGGAAGCTCTGTGGGCCGAGCCGGATTTTGATTCCGTGTTTTCGAAGCTCGCCCGCGCGAAGATCGGCCTCGAAAGGCCCGAAGCGGACGTATCGCGGCAGAGACCCGGAGAGCGTTTGGGGAGACGGATCGGCCATCGAATTGGTTTCTCAAGAAAGTATCACATCTCGCGCACGCAAATTAGATGGCCTTCTAAGTCCAGCCCTATTAGCCTCTTACATGGTGAGGTGAAATCCATACAGGAATCAGGCCGAATCGATTGTGGTTTCTCCGCCCACTGCCGAGAATCGTCATCGCAGTTCAGAATTCTTCCAGAGGGGTCTATGAAAATCAATCTGATTCGTCCGCTTCCATTTCTTTCGCTACTTTGTTTCGCGGCTGGTTCACCCATGCTGCAAGCCCAGAACACCCACCACCATTACGTCGCTATCGATTTAGGCACGCTTGGCGGACCGTCCAGCGCAGGCTGCGCGGTATGCCGTTATTTGAATAATACGGGCGCAGCCATATTTAATGCCGACACGGCGAAATCCGATCCATTCGCGTCCAACCCGAACAATATTTTTAACGACGGAAATCAGAATCTTGGCGCCTACCGCCAGGGCGTCTCGATTCCGTTGCGGCCTCTTCAGGCGGGCTATAACGATACGCCGCAATGGATGAGCGATACCGGACTGGTGGTGGGCCTGTCGGAGAACGGAAACCTCGATCCGGCAACTGGTTTCCCGCAAGTGAACGCCACGATGTGGCTCTTCGGTTTTCCCACAAACCTCGGCTCACTCGGCGGGAATGAGAGCACGGCCACCGGGGTGAACGACATCGGCCAGGCGGTGGGCGGGGCCGCGAACAAGACTGCCGATCCCTTCGCCAATGCGTTCTATAGCCTGTCTCCGAACCCGAACGACCCGGCGCTGAGTTTTGTTTTCGGATATCTCGGGTTCTGGTGGCCGGTCGCTACCCAAACGCACGCTTTCCTGTGGCAATTCGGCGCCATGAAAGACCTGGGCACCTTAGGCGGCCCTGACAGCCTGGCCCAAGGCGTCAATAATCTCGGCCAGGTCACCGGATTCTCCTATACGAACTCTCAAGCCAACCCCTCCACGGGCGTCCCTACCCTACACCCCTTCCTCTGGGAATTCGGAGCTATGAAGGATCTCGGCTCGCTCGGTGGGACGGTGGCCGCCGCAACCGCGATTAATGACGGCGGACAGGTGATCGGCTGGTCGAATCTGGCTGGCGATACCCAGTATCATCCATTCCTCTGGGACCGCGACGGGATGACCGACCTCAAGACGCTGGGCGGCAGTAATGGAGAAGCGATTCACATAAACGATGCGGGCCAGGTGATCGGATATGCGGACGTCGCCAACAGCCAGAACCACCACGCGTTCGTTTGGCAGAACCACAAGATGACCGATTTGGGCACCGTCCCGGGTGACGTTTGCAGTATTGCGTTAGGAATCAACTCGCGGGGCCAGGTGGTCGGCGACTCGAACTCCGCGACCTCCCCACAGGGGTGTTACGGCCCGACCGGGCACGGCTTTCTGTGGGAGAACGGCGGGCCGATGGTCGACATCAGCACGCTTTATCCGGCGCCGGCCGACGGTTTACACCTGGGAGGTCTATGCTGCATCAACGACCTGGGCGAGATGCTCGGCACGGGGCAACTGCCCAACGGCGACAACCATGCGATGCTCATCGTTCCTTGCGACCAGAATCACCCCGGCGTATTGGGCTGCAACTACAGCGTAGTCCGGTCGCTGGCGCATGACGCGGCACAGAGCACGGAGGCGACGAGCAATGGTGTGGATGCCGCGGCGCCTTTGCCGTTGGTGGGCCAATCCGGCCCGCGAATCGGCCGGATACGTTGAACGATACGCGCCCCGGAAAGGATGCGAGCCGAGCCGTGGCCGAGCACCCCGCTCTCAGCTCTAAGGTAGAATTGACTGCGGAGGCAGGCGCATGTTCAAGGCGATGCTGCTGCTTGCGGGGGCGCTCGGTGTGTCCTTGGCTTTCGGCCAGACCCACGGGATTGCCGTGCCGGTACCGCACGATCCGCTCGAACTCGTCACTGGCGAAATCCAGACCTTGCAGGGCCCCGATCGCGACAAGGCCCTCGATCTCTTAGCGCGGTCGCGCCGGTATTACGCGCTTCGAGCGGAGCGCAAAGGCTATCGCCTGAAGGTCAGCTTTCACGTCGACTCGGGCGGAGCTACGCAGTACGATGGCGATTGGGAAATGGAAGAAACTTCCTTTCCCCAAATGGGCCTCAGGTGGTCGGCGAAAACCGCGGGGTACAGCACAACCCAGATCACCGGCAATGGCCCGGCGTTCGGCGAAGGCGCGGGCGACCACTTTCCCATTCGTTTGCACGCCGCGCGGGCCGCGCTGTTCGGCCCGCTTCCTACGCCCATCGATCGCGATCTCCGGAGTGCCAGCGTCACCTATAACGATGTGTCCCTCACGTGCGTGCTGTCCGGCGGCGCAGAACATGTGCCGACGCAGGCGCCCGGCCGCCGCTGGGATGAGAACGAAGATTGCATCGATCCGCAATCCGGACAGGTGTATGTGCATTCCGTGGTGCCCGGCTCCTATGACCTGTTCGACTACCAGGACGCGCCCAAGTTAGGCAACCGCGGACTTCCGCGCAATGTAACGGTGACGGAGGGTGGCAAGACCGTCATGCGCCTGCATGTCGACAGCCTCACGGAAATCGCGGAGGCCGACGCGAAGTTCTTCGCCGCCACGCCGGAGATGACTTGGGGCACCACCATGGCTTCGCTGCAGAAGATGGTCCTGTTTCCTCAAAAGGGATCGATCCCTCCGGATGCGACTATTCGTCCGGTATGCGTCTTCGGACTTGTCACGGCGGACGGAAAGCTGGTGGAACTGCACAGCCTGCAAACCGGCGACCCGAACAGTCAGGCGGCTTTGGATTACGCTAAGACACTCACGCTTCCCGCGCCGCCAGGCAAGTCTGAGCATTTCGTCATCCTGATCGAGAAATTCGTGGCGGGTAGGAAGTAACGGCCGGTTGCTGCGCCTCGCGGCGGCGCTCTCGAAGGATTAGAAAAGACGAGAGCTTCATTGGCGGACCGGGCGCATTCGCCATCTGCCGCACTACTGCCCGCTGATATTGCCGCAGAATCTCCAGGCGGCGGCGCCGGTCCAACTGGCAGTACTCGAGATCCATCAGGATCTCGACTTCCCAAGGCTGGAACGAATTGCGCGCCACTGCTCCGCGCATCACTTCACCGATCAATCGGTTAAAGCGATTGACCATCAACTCCTGTTCGATGAGATCTTCCCCCGGCACGAATCTGGCCTTCCATAGACCATATCGGCCGGGGCGCGCCGTAATTGAGATCTACCGGTGCTGATTTTCGACGGTGGAGGGCGCCACTCTGGCGCCGTCCTTTACGTACTTGTTGAACCAGGTGAGCTTCTCCCAGTCCACCTGTTCGATGCTTTCCTTGCCGCGGTACCCATGCGCTTCAAACGGCAGGAAGACCAGCCGCACCGTGCCGCCGTTGCCGCGGACCGCCTCATACATGCGCTCCGATTGAATGGGGAAGGTGCCGTTGTTATCGTCCGCCTCGCCATGAATGAGGAGCAGCGGCGACTTGATCTTATCGGCGAACATGAAGGGCGAGATGTCCTCATAGAGTTTCGGGTCGTCCCACAAGGTGCGCCGCTCATTCTGGAAACCGAACGGCGTGAGGGTACGATTGGGTGCGCCGCTTTCGGCGATGCCGGCCTTGAACAGCTCCGAGTGAGCCAGCAGGGTATCGGTCATGAAGGCGCCGTAACTGTGGCCGCCGACGCCCACGCGAGTGGGATCGGTGACACCTAATTCGACCGCCTTGTCGATGGCCGCCTTGGCGTCCATCACTACCTGGTCGACGAAATGGTCGTTGACCGAAGCGCGCGGGCCCACGATCGGCATGGAAGCGTTATCCAGCACAGCGAACCCGTCGAGCGCGAAGAAGATTTCCGAATAGCCGCCGATTTCCGTGAAGCGCTCGCGCGACCCGGTCCCGGCCGCTGCCGCGGCGGCGTCGGCATCTTCGTATTCGTAGGGGTATGCCCAGATGACGGTGGGGAGGCGCGTACCTTCTTTATAATCGGGCGGCAGGTAAAGCGTGAACGACATGTCGACGCCATCGGGCCTCTTGTAGGCGACGAACTTCTTTGCCACTTTGCGCATGATGGGCTGCGGGTCGGGGAAGTTGGTGAAGGCGGTCAGTTTTCCGCTGGAGGTGCGGAGGTAGTAATTGGGCGGCTCGGTGGGGCTCTCGCGGCGCGTGAAGAAGGTGTGGGCGTGCGGATCGAGCAGCGCTTCCACCGCCTCGTAATGGTCGTCGTCGCACTTGAAGAGATCTTCCGATTGCAGCGTGGCGAGATTGAAACGCTTCAGGAACGGATGGTCGCCGGTGGGCGAAGGGCCGTTGCCGGTGAGATACATGCTGTCGCCATCGAGCAGGATTGCGCGTTCGCCGTTGGGCAGGGTGCGCTGCAGCGGCGTGCCATGGTCGGCATAGCGGTCGTGCGAATCGGTGGACCAGAGCTCCTTGTTTTCGCTGGGCTTGTCGAGGTCGACCAGCAGCGTCTTCTGGATGCGATTGGCTCCTGCGCCTCCTCCGCCGCGTCCTCCGCGGCCGCCGCCGCCCAACAGCATCCAGTGGCCGTTGTCGAAGAAGGTGAAGGCGGGCAGGGCATCGGCCGACGTGTAGATCTCCTGCGGTGTGCCGGTGAAAGGCGCCGCCAGCGTCAACATGCGCTCGGGTCGCGGAGGCGGAGGCGTAGCGTCCGCGCCCCGGGCTGCGCGCGCGCCGCGGCCGCGGGCCGTGCGGGGAGGCAAGGGACCGATATTCTCAACCCACAGCAGGGTGGCCGGCTGACTGGTTCGCCATTGCAGATTGCGCGTGCCTGAGGGCGGCGGAGGGAGTTGGTTATCGTCGCCGGTGGGGTCGAACCCGCCGCGGCCCACACCGCCCAGGGGCAGGCTGGCGACGTGATGGACGGTCTTACCGGTGCGGTCCCAGACTTCAATGTCGGAGGGGAACTGGGTGGCCGGATGCAGATAGGAGAACGGCCGGTGAACGCTGGTGACCAGGAAAAACTTGCCATCGGGCGAGGGGCGCACGCTGCGGACGATGCCCGGTTTACCGAGAGGCGTACCCTTACCGGTGACGGTATCCACCAGCATGACCTGCGAGGTGGCGAGGTATTCGAAGTCCTCTTCGTCGTGCGGCGACTTCAGCATGTCTTCATACGTCTCGACGCCCTTGGCGCCGCCCAGGCTTTCCTGCACGTCGGGCCCCGGGGGTACGAGCGGCTCGGTGGGTTCGGGTCCACGATTCGCTTTGATGGCGTGAACTACCAGCGTGCGGCTGTCGCCCAGCCATTGCACGGTGCCGCCGGCGGGCGCGCCGCCGCGTCCGGGCGCGCCGGTAGTGCCGAAGACGTCGTTGACCTTGATCCCTTCTATGCGGTGTGTGCGGCCGGTGGCCGCGTCACCCACCCAGATATCGACGCCCTTTTCGGTGGAGTTGGTGAAGACGAAATGCTTGCCGTCGGGACTCCAGCGCGCGGGGCTCAATTTCGGATTCGGCGGCAGCACCATCTTGATCTCCGTCCCCTCGGGAAGCTTGCGCAGGATGAGAGTGCTGTTGAAGGTGGCGTTATGCAATCCGTTGGTGAGCGGATTGATGCGGATACCGGCCAGGCGGCGCATCGGCATGGCGAGTTCTGCGACGGGCGGATAGCGGATGGGGGAGCCCTGCACCGCATAAGTGTTGGTAGGGTTGAGCACGAGCGTCGGGGTGGAGGGAGCGTTCAGTATGTCCATCACAACCTTCGGCGGCTTCTGGTAGCCGTCGGCGGCAAACATCGCCAGGGCGGCGCCCAGAAGAATAAAAGGGGCTCGAATTACAGGTTTCATAGTCGGGTTATCCGAGAATATTGAAACTATAGGTCGATGTCAAACCGTTCGGTGCCCGCGATCAGTTGTCGACGCGGAGCGCACGTACGGGATCCACGCTGCTGGCGCGAATCGCGGGGATGGTGCTGGCCGCGGCGGCGCACAGCAACAGGATGACGGTGGCGCCCGCGAGCGTGGTGGGGTCCGACGTTTTGACGCCGAACAGCAGACCCGACAGCAACCGGCCCGCGCCCAACGCCAGCGGAATTCCCACGGCGATGCCGACTGCGGCCTGCGACAACGCGCTTCCCAGAATCAGTTTGACCACCTGCCATGGGGTAGCGCCGAGCGCGGTGCGCAGGCCGATCTCGCTGGTGCGCCGCGCCACCGAATAGGCCGTGATGCCGTAAAGCCCGACTGACGCGAGCAGTAGCGCCAGCCCACCGAAAATCTGCGCCAGCGTACCGATCAATTGCTCGTGCTCCACCAACTGCGTGAGGTGCTCGGCCACCGGCGCCACGTTCAGTACCGTCAAATTGGGGTCGATCGCGCCCATGGTGTGGCGGATGCGCGCCTCCAGCCCGGCAGTTGTCCCGCTGGTATGCAGCAGAATGCTGCCGATCAGATTCGACCGGCTCCAGTTCTCTTTCCACTGGAGGATGGGAAGGAAGAACATCGGCCGTCCCGGACCGCGGGGATCTCGGAAGCGGATGGTGTTGACGATTCCGACAATCTGGAAATCCGCGCGGTTCTCGTACCCTCCCAGGCCGAACCGCTTACCGATGGGGTCCTCGTTGGGAAAATACCGGTCGGCGAATAATTGATTGACCACCGCCACCTGCGGCGCGCCCGCGGTGTCACGATCGGTGAATGTTCGGCCGCGCAGAATGTGTGCGCCGATGGCGTCGAAGAAGCTGCCGCTGACGCGGTCCCATGAGGGCGCGATCTGCTGCTGCGGGTGCTCTTCCAGGGTGGCTCCCATCTGCCAGTTGTTGCCCGACATGGGACTGTAGAGCGTCATGGCGACGTTTCGAACGCCGGGAATCTGGCGTAACTGCCGGTCGATCTCGCCGTAGACGGACTTCAGCCTTTCGCCGGAATATCCGGCGAAACCGGCGTTGACGTCCACCACCGTGGTGCCTTCCACCTGAAATCCGAACTGCTGGCCGGTAAGATTGCGCAGCGTCTGCGTCATCAGGCCGGCCGATGCCACCAGCGCCAGCGCGAGCGCTGCCTGCAGCACCACCAGCGTCTTTTGCGGCAGGGTGGAACGGCCGCTGGCCGACCGGCCGGCGCCATGCAAGGCCGCCGCCGGGTCGGTACGCGATGCCGACCATGCGGGCACGATGCCGAACACCGCGCCGGTCACAATGGACAGCCCGAAGGCGAACCCCAGGACAACAAGAGGGGGAGCCGAATCGATGGGGACGAAGTGCGCGCTGCGAAATGCCAGGCGAAGTAACAAGCCGGCGGTATCGATGGCGACCAGAAGGCCGACGCCCCCACCGGCGACCGCCAGGAGAGTGCTTTCCACCAACACCTGCCGGATGAGGCGCGAAGGCGGCGCGCCCAGGGCCACACGAATCGACATCTGACCAGCCGCGCTCGCGCCGCGCGCCAGTTGCAGGTTCGCCAGGTTGGCGCAGGCGATCAGCAGGACCAGGCCGGTAATGCACATCAGCAGGCGCAGGTCGCGCCGATAGCTATCGCGCATTTCGGAGAGGCCGGCGCCGCCGGGAACCAGCGCGATATGGTCGGCCAACAGACGCCGCCGGTATTCCGCATTCGGGGCCGGTTCGTTATCGTGCAGCCACTGCTGCAATTCGCCGTTCACCTGGGCCTCCACGCGGGCGGTTTGCAGGCCCGGCCGGGCCCGGCCGAAAACATACAGCCAGTAGTCGTTCTTGATATCGAGGAGCGCGTTCGCTCCGTGCACGTTCGTCTCGGAGGCGAGTGGCAGCCAGAAATCCGGCGGATCGGGCTGCAGGGCGGCGCCGAAAAAGCCCGGTGGCGCGACTCCCACCAGAGTGAACGGCGTGCCGTCGATCACCATAGAGGATCCCACCATCGCGGGGTCGCCGCCGAAGTGCTGCTGCCAGGCCCGATAGCTGACCACCGCTGCCAAGGGTGCGCCGCGGGCATCGTCTGAGGGGACCAACAGGCGCCCGGCGAAGGGGCGGAGGCCGAACATAGTGAAGTAATTGCCCGAGACGAACTGATCTACGAACGGCGTGGAGACTTGCGAGCCCGCACGGCGCACCCCCACTTCCTCGATGCCCGCCTGGAACGCGGCCATTTCCTCAAACTCGGGGGTATGGTCGCGGACATACTGGTAGAGCGGATAGGAATAGACGCCGAACCGCCCCTGCACAGCGCCGATGACGCAGCAGTTATCGGCGTCGCCGAACTGCACGATGCGCTGCGGGTCGGCCACCGGCAGCGACCGCAGCATGAGGGCATTCACCAGCGTGAAGATGCCGGTGTTGGCGCCGATGCCGAGCGCCAGGGTCAGCACCGCGGCAATCGTGAAGGCTTTGGCGGCCGCGAATTGGCGCAGCGCAAAGCGGACGTCGTGCAGCATATCGGTTGAATACGGGCGGGCGACGAAATGGTTACCTGCCGACGGTGAGAATACTCGCGAAATGTCGAGGTTAATGGACTCTTAACGCGGTTGGGTGTCGCCGGTTAATCGGCGCGCAGCATGGAGACCGGGTCGATTTGTACCGCGTGCAGCACCGCCGGCAGGGCGGCGATGAGCGAGACGCCTAGGATCACAGCGGCGGGTATCGCGAGCATTGCCGGATCGCCGGGGCTCACCTCATAGAGCAGCGTCGCGATGTAGCGTCCCGCGAGGAGGCCTAGCGCGAGCCCCACCAGTGCGCCCGCGAACACCACGCGAAGCACCTCGACGGTGAGGCGCAGCGCGATATCGCCGGCTTGCGCGCCCACTGCCATGCGGATGCCGATCTCCCGGCGGCGCTGCAGCACCGTATAGTCGAGCACTCCGTAGAGCCCGATGCCCGCGAGCACCAGCGCCACCGCGGCGAAGAACATCGCCAGCATAGCGAGCAGGCGCTCGCGGACGGTCTGCGCCTGCACCAGGTCCATCTGCGAGCGGAGATTGCTGACGCGTGCGCCGGAGACCTCGTGCCGCAGCATCGATGCGATCGCCAGCGGATTCGGGGCGGCCGTACGGACGACGATAGTGGCGGTGCGCATGTCGCGCAGCGGAACGAAGACCGCTGGCAGAATGGGCTCGCGCAAACTTCGATAAGGAGTGTCGCGGACCACGCCCACCACACGGTATGGCACGCGGTCTTTGGCGACTTGCGCGCCGATCGGTTCGAGCCCTTTGAGGAAGTCCTTTACGAACGTTTCATTGACGAGGGCCGGAGCGGGCGAGCCGTCATCCGCGCGCAGGTCGTGGCCATCGAGCAGGGTGGTCTTCATCGTGTCCCGCCAGCCCGGCGAGACAGCCAGGAAGTAGGCGAGCACCGGGCCCGGGGGCGCGCCATTGACTGAAACGAACCCATTCCAGCCATTGCCATCCAGCAACGGCCAGCCAGAAATTGCCGTCTTTTCGACGCCCGGCAAAGACTGCAGATGGTCCGCGGCCTGCTCCCAGAAGACGGGTGGCCGCGCCGCCGGCGCCACTGTCTCAAGCACCAGCAGGCGATCGGCGGAGAAGCCCAGCGGGAAGTGCGACAGGTGATCGAAGGTCGCCACGAAGAGGCCCGCCAGGAACAGGACCACGAAACAGAACGACACCTGCGCGGCGATCAAAGCGTGCATCAGGCGCCGCCGCGCATGCGGGCTCGACGAGCCGCCGCGGAGCGCGCTCGCGGGATTGATTTTCGACGCCCGCAGCGCAGGCGCGAGCCCGAAGAGTAGCGTTACCGCCAGCGTGAGGGCGATCGCGAAGGCCAGCACGCGCCAGTCGGCCGGCAGCGCGAGGCGCGCCGGGTTATCGGGCGGATTGATGCGGCTCACTACGAACGGCGCCGACCACCAGGCCAGCCACGCCCCCAGCGCCGCCGAGAACGCCGCCAGCCAGGCGCTCTCCACCAGCACTAACACTAACTGCACCAGCCGTGCGCGCCCCGCGCCGATGGAGACGCGCAGCGCCATCTCTCGTGCCCGCGAGGCCGCCTGCGCGGTCGTCAGATTCGCCACATTGGCGCAGGCGATGAGCAGCACCAGCGCCACCAGCACGCCGATGGCTGCGAGCGCGGTGCTATACGTTTTCTGCAATCCCGATGCGCCCGCCGCGGCAGGCTGCAACCCGATTTTCTGGCGAAGGAACAGGTCGATGCTCGCCTGGGGCATATTCTTGAAGCTCTTGGCCCGCTCCCTTTCGAAAGCCAGGGCGACGGACTCCAGACGGGCGCGCAGCGGCTCGGTCGCCGTCCCCGGATGGACGCGCACCATGGTGCGAAACCAGGTCCAATCGTCATGCGTGACGCCGGGATGCATCATGGTGGGCACGAAGATGTCGGTCACGGTGCCGGTTTCGGTGCCGGTGAAAGGCTCGGGCCCAACGCCGACGATCTGGTAGAGGTCGCTGCCCATCTGAAGTGTGCGGCCCACCGCTTTGGGGTCACGTCCGAAACGGCGCGTCCAGTAATCGTAGGAGAGCACCGCGTAGGCGTGGGCGCGCGGTTTGGAGTCGTCGTCGGCATTGAAGAGACGGCCGGCGGCGGGGCGGAGTCCGAAGGAATCGAACAGCCAGCCGGAGACATACTGCACGTCGGCCTTCTCCATTTCGGCGTCGGATTTGTAGGTCAGGTCGGTGCGTGCGGCATACGAGACGGCCAGCAGTTCCGCCTGCCCTTTCACGGCGGTCCGCATGAGAGTGAAGCAAGGGTATGCCCACTGGTCATCGGTGAAGGGCGCGCCTTTCGGATCGAAGGACTGATGCACCACGGTATAGAGTTGCTCCGGCGCCACGACCGGCAGCGGCCGCAGCAGCAGCGCATCGATCAGGCGAAAGGCGGAAGTGCAGGCGCCGATGGCCAGGGCGAGCGACAGCACCGCGGCGGCGGACGTCACTTTGTGCTTTGCGAACTGGCGCCAGGCGAACACGCTATCGGCGTGCAGCGACGCGAGCCAGGGGAGGACGTGGGAGTCGCGGCACTCTTCGCGTGTGCGCAGTGCGCCTCCGAAGGCGCGGCGCGCTTCCGCCGGGTCGCGGCCCTGCTCTATGGCTTCCGCGATATGCGACTCGAGCTCTTCGTCGATCTCGCGGCCCAAGCGGTCGCCGCGAATAGCGTTGGAGATGCGCGTCCACCACGACATATCAGGCCGTCCTTAGTACGCGATTTACGGCGGCGGTAACGGCCTGCCAGCGTGTTTCCTCGGCGTCCAGTTGTTTGCGGCCGGTGGCGGTGAGTTCGTAGATGCGCGCCCTGCGGCCGGTGTCTTTGGTGACCCATTCGGCGCGAATCCACCCGGCCTCTTCCATCCGATGAAGCGCCGGATAGAGCGAGCCTTCCTCGGCGTTGAGGACGTCGCCCGACCAGTCGCGGATGGCGGTCATGATGGCATACCCGTGGAGGTTCGGGCGGCGCGAGAGGATCTTGAGGACGAGGAGATCGAGCGATCCCTGGAGCGAGTCGGTTTTGGGCATACTTAGACTTCTGATTATAAAGACGTCTGAGGGTCAGGATGGTTAGGAGATCCCGGTGTCTTAACTGTTTGTCTCAGCCGAGGGGGCAGGTCCAGGTTGCAACTCAGACACGGCTTCGAACCCGAAGGATGCTTCTGGCGGAGTCGCAGCGCCGCCAGAAGGCTGATCGGAAGAAGAAGTGGGCTGATTATAGGTTGGCCAAGGAAGCCGCCTCGGGCAAACCCATGCGACGAGTCCGGATGAAGCATCGCTAAACACTACGCCGTTAGGGAGGATTGATCCCGGAGCCACTACTCCCGGATCGCGCTCACAATGTCTCTCGCCACCGCTTCCAAATCGCGCTGCCCCACAAGTTGCGTGAAAATGTCCTCCAGTGACGGCAGGTTCGCCAGCCTGCGCAGATTCTCCACTGAATCGTCGGCCAACATATTGCCGCGATACAGGATGACCACGCGTGCGCAGACCCGCTCCACGACTTCCAACACGTGCGAGATGTACAGAATCATCTTGCCCTGCCGTGCCAGTTCGGTCAGCAAGTGCTTGAAAAGCTGCGCGGAACCGACATCGATGCCCGACAGCGGCTCATCCAAAATGAGCACGTCGGGGTCGTGCAGCAACGCCGCGGAAATCAGCACGCGCTGCTTCATGCCCTTGGAATAATTCGCGATGGGCGCGTGGCGGTGCGGATGCAGAGAGAACAGTTCCAGCAGGTCGTTGGCTCTTCGATCAACTACGTCAAGCGCCATCCCGCGCAGCCGGCCGATCAGTTGCAAATACTCCAGGCCAGTCAGGTAATTGTAGAGGATCGCTTCTTCCGGCACATAGCCCAGGCGCCGCCGGAAACCCATCAGGTCGCGGCGGATATCCTGGCCGTCCAGCAGCACAGCTCCCCGGCTCGGCTCGATCAACGCCGTAATGATCTTGACGGTGGTCGACTTACCGGAGCCGTTCGGCCCCAGGTATCCGGTCACCTCGCCGGGGCGGACGGCGAAGCTCACGTTGTTGACCACCGGAATGTTGCGGTAATACTTGGTCAGATCGCAGATTTCCAGCATGAACGTTCCTCGTTACTATTCGTTCAGGCCCAGCAAGCGAACCGCGGGGTCGCCATCGTCTTCATATTCCAAACCGCTCTCGGAGGGGAGCAACCGCTCGCGCATGCGCCACAGCGCCGCCAGGCCAGCGCCGCACACCAGGAAAAAGAGGACGGCCGGGAGCGGCCACTCCCACAGCCACTCCTCTAGCTGCGCCATCCAACTGCCATAAAACGTAAAGCCAAAAACATAGAGTACGCTCAGGAAGACCAGGTTCATCTTGCCGGGAAAGTGCGAGCAGGTGAACGGGACCTTATGAAAACTCAGGAACAGCGCCTCCATCAAAATCATAGATACCGTCACCCCGAACGCGAAGTGAAAAGCGACGACGGGCATCGGCGAACGCATAGCCTCGATTGCCGCCAGCAGCAGGAACAACGGAAGCACGGCGAAGAGCATCACCCACTTTCGCGTGGCCCGGATATAGGCCGCCGCCCAGTGCGTCTCGCTCACCTGAAACGCCCAATTCGCGCGCAGGTCGGACGGAAAATTGAAGGCGGCGCGCAAACCGGAGACCAGGACAAAGGACAGCGCCAGCGGCGCGCGAACCGAACCGCCTCCATTGGCGATGACCATCACCGCCAGGGCCGCGCCGAAGCCTGCGTACGTAGCCAGGAACAGGCGGTGCTTCAGACTCCGCGAGATGGTCTGGCCGATGAAATGAAATACACCGGCTTCGACCGGATCGCCCAGCAACCGCGCGACGGTCCTGCTCAGCGCTCGCGCAATTCGTCCAGGGCCATTGGGACTCGGCAGGGAGATCTCCAGGGCGCGGCGCGCATGACGGCGATATTCCGGCAGGAAACTCGCCGTGAAAAGGGCCAGTGCGATCCAGATCGAGCGCCTGGCCAGCGATCCCAGCGCGGCCAGCGTCTGACCCGCCTGAGCCGAACCATGCCCAACCACCGGTCGCATCTGTTCGTATAGTCCGGCGAACCAGAAAGGCGGAATCCAGTGTAGGAATGGACTGTGGGTCCGACACAGGTTGGGAATGGCCATGGCCATGAGCGGCGATACAAACAAAAACAGAATCAGCCCGGCCATCAAAACTGCTTGTACAGCCGCCGAGATGCGGCGATACGCGGTTCCGCGAAACACGGTGACCAGCACACCCTGTAGTGCCGCGATGGCCAGAGCGGAGAACAATCCGGCCGCGATCATAACGGCGAGATGCGCCCCCGCCACTTGAAAGTAGGAGTTGCTGCCTTCCACGACCGGCAACAAGAGCACGCCGAAAGAGTTGACCGCCCCGAGGAACATCGCCAAAAAGATCCCGAGCGCCGCAAACTTGGCCGCCAGGATCGCGAACGGCCGCAAGGGCAAAGGGGTCAGGATGAGGTAATCACGACGATCGGGAAACAAGGCCTCCCACTCGAAAACCATCACCACGCCCATGACGATCATGCAGTAGCAAATCAGCAGGAAGCGCAGGCCTACCAATTGCCAACCATGGGGATTGCTGATCATCAACAGGAGACAGATGAAGCCGCTTGGCGGAATTAGCAGCCCCAGCGTCTGGATGACTCCGGCCTCGGGCCGCCCCTGCGGCGAGAGTGCCTCCTTGTCGAAAAACCGGCCGAAGAAGTGGCGTACCAGATCGCCGAAAATGCGCGTATCGGCCCGCAGACTGTGTGGCTGGGACGCGCTCCGTGTGCGTTCCAGCGCTTCGACCTGCCTGGATCCGCCCATTACGGTGGGCCGCAACGGCGAGACCGTCTCTACTGATGCAACGCCCCACTCGCAACGAATCGCCATCATGGGGTCGATATTGGCGGCGCGCCGTGCGGGGTGGAATGCCGCCGCTGTGGTGACCAGCAGGACAAACAGAGCGGCGGTCAGCAAAGTCGCCGAGTCGGAAGCCCGGGCGCCGAAAAGCAATGCCGCTACCAGACGCTCCGCCGCCAGTGAAATCGCCAACCCGACTGCCGCGCCCGCCGCAACCACAATCGCCGATTCCCTGAGAATCATCCCGAGAACGCTGGCCCGCGGCGCCCCCAGCGCCATACGGATTCCGATCTCCTGGGTTCGCTTCGACACCGTATAGCTCGTGATTCCATAGATGCCGATCACCGCCATCAGCACCGCCAGTCCGCCGAAAAAGACTCCCACGCTTGCCAGCATGCGCTCGCGCGTCAGGCTCTCGTCGATGAGTTGCGTTTGGCTCGTGATCTGCCCAACCGCCAGGTCCGGATCGGTCAAGCCGGCCTCGCGCCGCAACGCGCCTCCGAGGGCCGCGACATCTCGCCCGGCACGTAAGACTACCGACAGGATCTGCGGCGGCTTGGGCCAGGTGTACGGCAGGTACACCACGCGTGGCGATGCGTCGCGCAGATTGCCGAACTTGATGTCGCGCACTACTCCCACGATCGTCACCCAGCGCGGTGGACTGTCTTCCAGGTTGCTGAACGTTCGCCCGATCGGACTGGTTCCGGAAAATGCCTGCCGCACGAGCGATTCGCTCACCAGCGCCACGGGAGCCGCGCCTGGTTCGAGATCCCGCGCCTCGAAATCGCGGCCCTGAACGATCCGCATGCCCGTGGTTTCAAAGAAGCCGGGCGACGCTAGAAAGAACAAGCTGCTCTGGTTGTTGGATGCCACGCCGGGAATTCGCAGGAGTCCATTGCCGGACGCCCCGTCGAACGGACTGCCCGAGGACAGACTCGCCGATACCACACCGGGGATCGCCGACACTCGCTCCTGCAGTTCTTTCCAGGCTCGCGCGGTGCGTTGGTCCGTTTCGACACTGCGCAACCGGACCCCGGCCACGATCACATTCTGCCGGTCGAACCCAGTATTGGCGTGAGACAAGTGCATCAGGGTGCGGACAAAGGCTCCGGCGCCGAGCACCAGAACCATCGAAATGCTCACCTGCAGAACCACCGCCAACCTACCGCGGCGGACCCGCCCGGAACTCGTGAGTCGTGCGCTGGAGCGGAGCGCGTGGGCCGGATTCACAGCAGACGACCGCCACGCCGGACCGAGTGCGAACAGCAGCATGGCCAGCCCACCGATCGCCGCGGTGAATGCCAGCACGTGCCCGTCCGCCTGCGGGGGTAGTTCGAGCCGTGGGCCGAAGGGCGTGAGCAGCGCCAAGAGGACAGGCTGCGTCAAGCGCGCCAGGGCGAAACCCATCACGCCGGCGGCACCGGCCAGAAGTAGCGCTTCGGTGAGCAACTGCCGGATGAGGCGCCACCGTCCGGCGCCCATAGACGTTCGCACGGCCATTTCTCCCTGCCGCGCGCTATGCCGCGCCTCGAACAGAGTTCCGACCGTGCCGCACGCCATCAGCAGCACCAGACCGACCAGTCCGAACACGATGAAGAGTGGCCTGCTGGCTTCCCCGCGAACGGGAGAAATCCCTCCACCCGCGGGAATCAGTTTGACTTGTAGCCCCAGGATCCGGTTGATCAACGATTGCGGGCTGCCGGCGGGCGCACGCCCCGCCATTTCGACCATGCGCTGATGCAGCACGGCTTGTAGAGGAGCGGACGCTTGCGCCATCGTGGCAGATATCTTCAGGCGGCCGATCAGCCGGACGTACCGCACGGACCGCGTCCCGGCCGGTTCGACAGCGAGCGGAGTCCAGAGGTCCGTTGGAGTGCCCAGGTCGATTCCGGCGAAACCCGCTTGGGCGACGCCGGCGATTTGGAATATTGTTTTGCCGACGCGGATGGTGCGGCCCAGAACAGAGGTGTCCGCGTCGAAGCGGCGCTTCCACAAGCCATAGCTGATGACCGCGAGCGGAGTCTGGGACGATTCGGCTCCGCCCTCGCTACCGATCCCCCGACCGATCACCGCTTCGATACCCAGAGCGGCGAAGTAATGTTCGGACACTGCCACCCGGCGAATCGGTTCCTCCTGGCCGCCATCGGCACTAGCCATGGTTTGGCGAGGCTCGGTTTGAGCGGCGAGATCGGCATACCCGGCTACCCGGTCCCGCATGTCAGCGAAGTCGGGAATCGCGAAAAGTTCCCCGTAACCGGTAAGCCCGGGACCATCGGGCTGCAGCACCTGAAACAGCCGCTCGGGCTGGGGCAACGGGAGCGCCCGAAACAACAAGGCGTCCGCGATACTAAAGACCGCTGTATTGGCGCCGATGCCCAGACCGAGAGTTACCACCACGGCAGTTGCGAATCCAGGCATGCGGCGCAGATTGCGCAGAGCGTATTGCAGATCGCGCCCGATGCCAGTGAACCACGCGGCGCGCCGCACGTCGCGGCACTCTTCTTGGATCTGAGAGGCGCCGCCGAATGACAGCATAGCGGCCCGCCGAGCATCAAGATGGCTCATACCGGCTTTCACGTTGCGTTCGACCTCAAGATCGATGTGGTAGCGAAGCTCCTCTTCCAGCTCTCGATCGAGACGGCGACTCTTTAGGAGCGTGCGCAGGCGCAGCTTCAGGATGGTGAACAGCCGCATTTCACACCGCCTTTACCACCAGCCCTATCGCGGAGGACAGGCGTTCCCACTGCTGCAACTCTTGGCTCAGGCGCTTCTGGCCCGCACGGGTGAGAGCGTAGAATCGTGCGCGGCGGTGGTTTTCGGATTCACCCCATTCGGCGCGAATCCAGCCCTGCTGTTCCAAGCGATGCAGTGCGGGATAAAGCGATCCTTGCTGCACCTGCAGCACGTCGTTAGATATCTGCTGAATCCGCTGTCCGACGGCCCAGCCATGAATCGGCCCGAGCGAGAGGGTTTTCAAGATCAGCAGGTCCAACGTTCCCTGGACCAAATCGGTCGGCCTGGACAAGATGGCTGGCTCCTCCTAGGTAATCTACAAGAAGCCTACCATCGCACTTGGAGATGGTCAAGGGGAAACAGCCGTCTTGGCGAATTGGTCCCACCGGCGCCAGGTAGGGTTCAGAACGGGAGATCTTCGGAAGCGGTTGCAACACTCCCGCAAGCGTCGGACGGCATCGGTTAGATCCTCGCCTATGGTTACAGATCAAACGAATTGTCGCCGACTCGGATTTCGCTCGACCGGGAGGCGAATCCGGCGTTCTGAGCGAGAGATCCTGACTGGTCGCGCAGGGGTGGCCGATCCACCGCCCCACATCTCGTCAGCGGTTCGTTTCCGGCTCGATGCCCATGCGGTCGTTGACCGCATCGCGGAGTTTCTGCTTGCATCCGAGGTAGCGCTCGGTTGTCTGGATGGAGACGTGCCCGAGAAGGAACTGGATCTGATCCAACTCACCGCCGGCCAAGTGGCAGAGCCTTGCGCAAGTGCGTCGAAGATCGTGCGGGGCGAGCTTCTCAATGCCTGCACGCGAGGCGCCCTCCCGGACGACCTCCCACAGGACCTTCGGAGTCATTCCTGCGCCCCAGACTTTACCAGCCTTGTTGATCGATCGAAAGAGCGTGCCTTCGGTGATGCCGCTGGCCTCCTTCCATGTGTCGACCGCCGCCTTGACCCACACTGGAATGGGAATGGTACGAATGTGTCCAGCCTTGCCCAGGAGGTCGGCGACGACCCAGTGCTCCTCTCGCAATTGGATCGCATCGACGCGGAGTGCGAGCAACTCGCCGCGGCGAAGTCCACAGCCGATCAGCATGGCGAGGATTGCGGAGTTCCTTTTGCCACGCAGTGAATCGCTCTCAGCGGCTGCCAGCAGCCGCTTGGCCTGCTCTGCTGTGAGCCAGTTCCCGATACGGATTCCAATCCGGCGGACTCCTTTGACGCGTCGGATTCCGGCTGCCAACTCTGGACTCAGCAGTCCGGAATCGGCGGCCTCGTAAGCGACTCGCCGAACGGCCGCCAGGCGCAGATTGATCGTTGTCGGCGCGTACTGTCTCTGTTCGAGATAGATTCGGTATCGGAGGACCACGGTGCGATTGAACGCGAGGCGTGGTTCTGAGCAGTACCACTCCACGAAATCGGTAATGGCGTGGTCATAGCTCCGCTGGCCGCTCTTGGATGTGAGGCTATTCAGGACGGCCGCTTTCGACTGTTCAAGGTCCGGAAGGGCCAAGACCCGCTTCGGCAGCCGCTTCTTTCTTCGGGATTTCGGCATTTGGCGGCGGCCTCCTTGGACCGCCACAATCAGGATCAGCCAGCCGCGATAGAATGGGAGTGACATGGATCGCCTGCCACCACAACCCGTGAAGGATCCGCCCAACCTGATCCGGATCGGCGTGTTCTCCATGGATCGTCTGTTGAGCCACATCGACCCAGGGCCGCAGGAGGAATCCGAAGAGATCGTCCGCCGCATCTATGAGCAGCGCCATATTGACTTCTCCTCCGATCGCAACGGCAAGACTGGTCGTTGACACTGACGTTGCCAGCTTTATTTTCAAGTGGCACCCCGAATTTGCACCGCGCTATGTGGACATTATGCGCGGCTCTGAATTGATCCTCTCCTTCATGACTCTGGCCGAGATGAGCCAGGGCGCGCTCGGTGCGAATTGGGGGCCGCGCAGGTGTGCCGTGCTGGAAGCGTATCTGGCAGATTTCTCTGTCCTTCATTCGGATAGCCTCTTGTGCTCCACATGGGCCGCCGTCCGAAACGAGAGCACGCAAAAGGGGCGTCCTATTGGTGCCGCCGACGCATGGATTGCAGCCACGGCGCTGGTCCTGGCGGCTCCGCTGGTCACGAACAATTCCAAAGACTACCGGCACCTCGACAAGCTCCAGATTATCTCTGCGCGAGGGGAATAGCCGGGCGCCTCCCGGGGAGACTCCGAGCGCTTTCCCGGGTTTCCTCCTCCCTTGTCGCCAAGCGTTTACCGATGTGTCCGTTCCAGGCGTCTCCGGCAGTGCATGTCCGCTGACGCCGATCCGCTTGGTTTCGTGGCACGAGCTATTCGTGCCGCAGGGCCACAAGAGGATCGACGCGAGCGGCTCGCAGCGCGGGCACGCAGGCGGCTGTCATCGCAAGCGCGACCAGTACGAGCGCTGCCGCTGCGAACGTCAACGGATCCGACGGCGTGACGCCAAACAACTCGGCCCTGAGCAGCCTCATGATTCCGAACGATGCGGCGAGCCCGACAGCCACACCCGCTGCCGCCATTCGCGCTGCTTGGCCCAGCACCAAAAGGATGGTGTCGCGATGTCCGGCGCCCAAAGCCGAGCGAATACCTATTTCGTGCGTCCGCTGCTCCACGCTATAGGACATTACACCGTAGACTCCGACCGCCGCGAGCACGAGAGCGATAGCCGCCAACGATCCGAGGAGTAGGAGATCGAAATTCTGCCGCGCAGTAGAGTCATCGCTCACCTGCTCCATGGAGCGAACCTTAGACGCCGGAAGTTGGTCGCTTGCGAGCAATAGTTGCTGCGCAGCGTGGCTGAGGCCCATCGGCTCGACGCCTTTCTGAGTGCGAACCAGAACGCCCGCCGGTTGCAACCGGTTGACCAGCGCCATGGCGGCATCGAGAACCTGCGAGGGGGCTTGATACAGTACCGGCGCGGGCGCCACGTTTAAGCGCCACGGCACATCGCCGACCACACCCACAATCTCGGTGGGACCGGCGTCGTATCCCGGGCCTAAGCCCGGTCCAATCACAATCGTTTGCCCGACGGGGTTGCCGTTCGGCCAGTACCGCCGGGCCATGGTCCGGCTGATGACCACCGTGCGCCCGGTTTCCCTTTCGCGCAAATATCGGCCGCTGAGCAGCGGTATCCGCAGCGCCTGGAAGTAATGTGACGATACGATTAGCCACTGGACGTCGCCCGTGAAATGGTAGCCCTGCAAAGGCTGCCTGCCGGGAATACTAAACAGCATATCCTGCGACCCCTCCAGGGGAAGCGCGCTGGCTAAAGCGGCCGATTCGACGCCTGGGAGCCGCTCGACCCGGTCCACGAACTCGCGGCCAAGCCGATCGACCGCGGCTCCGCTCGCATAGCCCGGACCGGCCAGAGACACGTCCATCGTGAGGAGATTGTGCGGATCGAAGCCAAGGTTCACAGCGTGCATGGCGGCGAAGCTGCGAATCAGCAGGGCGGCACCGCAAAACAAGACCAGCGCGATTGCCACTTCAGCACCTACCAGGGCACTGCTGGCACGGCTACGGTTTTTGAGCACAGAAGCCAGGTTGCTGCGCGCAGACTGCACGGCGGGGAACATGCCAAACAGCAGTCCGGTGACGGCGGTCAGAAACACTGCGAATGCCGCTACGCGTGGATCTAGCGCTGTGATCTCCTGCACCCGCGGAAGGTCGGGTGGCGCAAGGCGAACAAGTGCCCGGACTAAGCACCATCCCAGCACCAGGCCGGATACCCCACCCGCGCCAGCCAAAAGAAGACTTTCGGTAAGCAGGCTGCGGATGATGCGGCCAGGCGTAGCGCCCAGTGCCGTGCGGATCGCGATCTCTCTCTGTCGGCCGGCTGCGCGCGCCAGCAGCATGTTCGCGACATTGGCACAAGCGACCATCAGGACCAAACCCACAGCGCCCATGAGAATCATCAGCGCCGGCCGCACATTGCCGGTGATCTGATCCTGTAAGCGCGTGACCTGGGCCTGGTCGTCGTTACCTACTATTGGGTTGGCCGAAGAGAGCACGAACCGCTTGCCCACCAGCGCCATTTTCGAGGAAGCCTGCATCAGGCTCATGTCTCGGGGAAGGCGCGCGCCTACGTAGAGCACATGTGCCTGATCGGTGCTTTGGGGGTTGGCCTGCAACGGAAGCCAGATGTCGGATTGGGGATACGCCGCGAAGCCCGGTGAGAGCACACCCACCACCGCATAGGCTGCTCCGCCGAGCCGGAGCGTCTGACGCAAGATCGAGGGATCACCACCGAACCTCCGCTGCCATAAGGCGTAGCTCATCACCGCTACCAAAGGGCCTCCGGGCCGATCTTCCTCCTCGGTAAAAGTCCTGCCCAAAATCGGGCGGGCGCCGAATAACGGAAAGTAGTTCCTGGAGGCTCGCATCGCGGCGACCACTTCGGCGTCGTTGCCGCCGTTAAGGTTCAAGTTGGTACCAGACATCCAGGCGGCGATGTTGTCTAAGCCTGGATTCTGCCGCTCCCAAAAGGTGAACATCGGAACGGAGACGGAGCCGCCCAAGCCTCCACGCCGCCCGAGGTTGACGAGACGGTCGGAATCCGGAAACGGCAGCGGACGGAGGATCACTGCATTCACCACCGTGAAGATGGCTGTATTAGCGGCGATCCCAATCGCGAGCGCGGCCACGGCCGTGCAGGTGAAACCGGGACTCTTTCGCAGAGTGCGAAGCGAGAACCTCAAGTCGCTCATCGTCGAGCCTGCCGCTATTATCTCATCGCCGGAAGCGGCGTTTCACGAAGTGATCAACGGTCACTGTTGGCCGATCGGGAGATCCCTTGCGCACTGACTACATGTTGTAGTAATGTGGACTACGCACTGTGGTTTTATCGCGATATGGCCCATCCAAAATTATCCAGGCTCGAACTTCAGATCATGGAAATGCTCTGGACCCGCGGCGAATGCTCCATTCGTGAGATTCAGGAAGCCTTTCCCGAATCGAAGAGGCCCGCGTATACCACCGTGCAGACCACGGTGTACCGGCTGCTGGAAGGCAAAGGGGCGGTGAAGATCGTCAAGCGAATCGGCAATGCCAACATCTTCGCTGCGGCGATTTCGCGCGACGACGCGGGACAAAGACTGATGGACGACCTGCTGGCGCTGTTCGGGGGCAGGACCAAACCCGTGATGGCTCACCTGGTGGAGTCCGGGAAGCTCACCCTCGAAGATGTGAAGGAAGCTGAGCAGGCGATCCTGAAGCTTGCCAAAGCGAAGAAGCCGGGAAAGGAGCGACGCCCATGATTTCCGAGCTGGTGAATCACCTCTGGCAATCGACGCTGTTTGCCTGCGCGATCGGGCTGCTGGCGCTCACGCTGAGACGAAATCGCGCGGCGGTACGGCACGGGCTGTGGCTGGCCGCGTCGATTAAATTTCTGGTGCCGTTGTCCCTGCTGATCGCGCTCGGCAGTGAAGTGGAGTGGCGGAAGGCGGAGGCGCTCCCTCCACCGCAATTGCATGTGCTGCAGCGAATCGGTGAGCCGATTTCCTTCCTGGCTTCACCGGTCCCGCGATCGTCGCCCATGCCGTCGAGACGGCTCCCGGCTATCCTATTCGGCTTGTGGCTGTGCGGATTCGCGGCCAATAGCCTGGCGTGGTGGCGTGGTTGGCGGCAGGTGCGTGCCGCCTGGCGCGCCGCGTCGCCTTTGCCTTTGAACCTGCCGATACCTGCGAGATCGACCTCCGCGCGCCTGGAACCGGGCGTATTCGGGATCTTTCGACCTTTCCTCTTGCTGCCGGCCGGTCTCAGTGAGCGTCTGACGCCGGCGCAGTTTGAGGCAGTCGTCGCGCATGAGTTGTGCCACGTCCGCAGGCGCGACAATCTGTCATCGGCGATCCATATGGTGGTGGAGACGCTGTTCTGGTTCCATCCCATGGTGTGGTGGATTCAGGCGCGGCTGGTGGAGGAACGCGAACGCGCATGCGATGAGGCGGTGCTGCGGATGGGTCACGATCCCCAGGAATACGCGGAGGGGATTGTGGCCGTCTGCGAATTCTACCTGAAGTCGCCATTGGTCTGCGTAGCCGGTGTGACCGGGGCCGATCTCACCACCAGGGTGGAAACCATCATGCGGAATCGCTCCGCGGACAGTATGGGCGTGGGACGGACGCTGTTATTGCTGGTTGCGGGGGCGCTGGCAGTGACAGGACCCGTGATGGTTGGCGTAATGAACGCACCAGCCATGCGGGCGCAGGAGCCCGCCAAGCCGGTGCCGCAGTTGATGGCGACGTCCGCGCTGCCTTCGTTTGAAGTCGCGTCGATCAAGCCGAGTGCCCCGGATAGTAGCCTGAGAGTCGATTTTGCGGCCGGCGGGAAGCTTTACGTTACCTATGCGACGCTGCGCTTTCTGATTAAGATCGCCTACGACATAGGCGACGATCAACTTGCGGGAGGTCCCGGCTGGGCGGGATCGAAACGATTCGATGTGGCGGCGACTCCGGAGAGAGCGCTGGGAGGAGATCCCAAGAATATGGCGCCGGACCAACTCCTCCTCTTTCACAAGCCGGTGCGACTGCGCCTCCAGCGACTGCTGGCCGATCGCTTTCAACTGGAGCTTCGCAGAGAAAGGACGCCCATGCCGACGTTTGCGCTGGTCTTGGCAAAGGGCGGGCCGAAGAAGCTCACACCGTCAAAGAGTACCGGCGCTCCGCAACTGAACGGAAAGTTCGGCGCCGGAGTGCTCGACGCCGTTGGCGTGGATATGGCAATGTTGGCGAAATTCCTTTCCGAAGGGCAGACCGGCCGGCCTGTGGTGGATACGACCGGCCTGAAGGATCGGTACGATTTCCACTTAGAGTGGACGCCCGACGCGATCCAAAATCCTCTGGCGGCGGACAACGTTGCGAACCCGCCGTCAGTGAATGCGGGCGGCACTTCGATCTTCACGGCACTGCAGCAGCAACTCGGCCTGAAGCTGGAAGCGCGTACCGAAGCGGCGGATCGGCTGGTGATCGTGCGGGCGGAGCTGCCTTCGCCGAATTGACCGGTAGCCGCGGATCGCGTCTTCGGCCTCCAATGCTGGAAGCCGCCGCCGGAGGCAGCTCGCCGATTGAACAGGCAAGGTCAGCGAGAGTTCGCAGACGGCCCGGGCGCACGCGCGACGACCGGCGCGGTGGAGGATCTCAGCGCTCGAATCGCATGCGCTGAACGCCATGCTCAGCAGTCTCGCTCAGGTAATCGGACAGTAGGCGCGCGGGGGCCTGCCGTTTCAATCGTGGCGTAGCGCTTCCAGCGGATCGATTCGCAACGAGCGCCACGCGGGAGTGGCAGCGGCGGCCACCGCCACCGCGAAATAGACCGCGGCGGCAATCCAAATCGTAGGCGCGTCGGCGGGGCGCACTTCGAAAAGGAAGCCCGAGAGGAAGCGCGAGAGCGAGAGCGCGCCGGCGATGCCGAGTGCGATCCCCATCGCGACGGAGAGCGCGCCCTGTCCCACGATGGTGCGCAAAATGTCGGTGACCTTCGCGCCCAGAGCCATGCGGATTCCGACTTCCTGCACGCGCGAGGTGGCGCTGTAATTGATCACGCCATACACTCCCATGGCCGAGAGCAGCAGTGCCAGGGCGGAGAAGACACCCATGATCCACACGTAAAAGCGCGGGCCGGCGACCGATTGTTGCAAGAGATCGGCGACACCCTGGGCCTGCAGGATGGGCTGGTCCCGATCGAGCGAGCGGATCGCGCTGCGAATGGCCGGCAGGAAAATCAGCGGATCGCCGGCGGTGCGTACCAGCAGCCAGCGCGAGGCATTGGCGCCCAAGGTGCCCAGGGGAAAATAGAGCTGGATCGCTTCCGGCCGGCTGTTCATATCGAACTCGCGGACGTCGCCTACCACGCCCACTACGGTTCGCCAGTCTTTGGGCGAATCTCCCAAGCGGAATTTCCGGCCCACGGCGGACTGGTTCGGCCAATAGCGCTGCGCCATGGTGCGATTGATGATGGTGGCGCCGGCGGCCTTCTGTTGCTCGACGGCCGAGAAACTGCGGCCCTGCAGCAGCGGGATTCTCAGCGTCGCGAAATAGTTTTCGGCCACCTCCGTAAACGGCAGCACCAGATTCTTATCGGCCGCCGTCTCGGTGTGTGCGTCGGTTTCCAGATTGCCGAAGGTGATGCCGCCATTGCCCAGCGGCGGTCCTCCGGCGAAGGTCGCAGACTCGACGCCCGGAACAGCGGCAAGCCGCGCGCCCAGGTCCTCGAAGAACAGCGCCTGGTCGGCGGGCGTATGGTAGCGCGCGCGTGGAAGTTGCAGACTCACCGCCAGCAGGTGGTCGCCGTCGAACCCGTTGGGCACGTTGTAAAGTTTCCAAAAGCTCTTGATCATCAGGCCGGCGCCGATCAGCAGACTGAACGATAGCGCCACCTGCGCCGTCACCAGCAGGTATCGCAAGCCGCGCGTCCCGGCGACCGTGAACGCGCCTCGTCCACCCAAAGACAGCGACCCGTGCAGATTGGCGCGCGAGCCGCGGAGCGCCGGTAGCAATCCGAACAGCAGGCCGGTGACGGCCGATACCGCGAGCGAGAAGGCCAGCACGCCGCGGTCCAGGGAGATCGGGTTGGTGCTGAAGAAATCGATCTCGCGCGGTATGGAACGCACCAGCGCCGCCACTCCCCACGCCGCCAGCCCGATGCCGAGGGCACCGCCCAGCACGCTTAGAAGCACGCTTTCGGTGAGCAGTTGGCGGATGAGCCGGCGTCGCCCGGCGCCCAGCGCCGCACGCACCGCCATCTCCTTTTCGCGCGCCACCGCCCGCGTCAGAAGCATGCTCCCGGTGTTCACGCAGGATATGGCAAGCACCAGCCCGACGGCGCCCAGCAGGACCATCAGATTGCGGCGGGTGTTCGGCGAGGCGCGTTTGGAATCGAGGGTGATGAGCGAGGCCGACCATCCGGCCGGACGAGACGGATCGGGCGGCAGTCGCTGCGCGATCGCGTCCATTCTCTTTTGCGCCAGCTCCAGCGGTATGCCGGCCCGCAGACGCGTGACGATCCAGGGCCGCAGTTTTTTCGAAACTACGGAGTCGTGAGTGAGCGAGAAGGGAATCCAGAAATCGCCGCTGCGTTGTGGAAAGCGAAATCCGGGCGTCATGACACCCGCCACCACGAATTCTTCTTTATTGAGGATCACGGGCTTGCCGAGAATCGCCGGGTCGGCGCGATAGACTCCGCGCCACAGCGAATCGCTCAGGACGATGGCGTGGTCGCGGTCCGGGCGGCCGTCGTCGGGGATCAGCAAGCGGCCCAGTTGCGGACGCACGCCAAGAAACGGCATCAGGCCGCCGCTCACATAGACGCCTTGCAGCATGCGCGGTTCCCCCGCGGTACTGAGCGTCATCGATGTCGGCTGATACCCTTCGAATCCCTCCAGGAAGTCTGCGGCGCTGCGCCACTGGTCGAGCGTGTCGAACGCCATGCCGGGATAGGAAACTTTCTGGCGCGTGTTGGTGTTCCATATCTCTACCAGGCGGTCGGGATGCGCGTAGGGCAGCGGCCGCAGCAGCACCGCATCCACTACGGAATAGATCGACGTGGTGGCGCCGATTCCCAGCATGACGGTGAACAGCGCGGTCAACGTGAAGGCCGGCTTTTTGGCCAGCATCCGGGTGCCGAAAACAAGGTCCTGGAGGAGCGTCGACATATGGCTTGGACGACGGATCGCGCGGGAGGTTAGGAGACTATCGCGGCCGTTCGGCGCGATCGATCGCGAGATATTCGATCGGCCCGTCTTCCGCGTTCAGTTCCAGCCCGAGTTGCGCGCGCAAAGCGTCGAAGATCGAGGGGCGACTCCGGACGGCGGGCGGCAGTTTCGCCAAGGGAAAGCCGGGAGGGAGCAACGGCGCGAACGCCAGCGTGAAGTCGTAATTGCCCGTGAGTCCGGTGCGGTCGATCACGGGGCGGCGATCGCGGAAGACCGGGAGCGTTAGCCACCAGGCAAAGTATTCCATGGAGGCCCGGGAGCCGTAGATCACGCCATCGGTCCCACGCGCGACAGGGTATTGAAATTCGTCAGGGCCATCGTGGACACGCATTTTCAGACCGCCCGCTGCCACCCGCAATGCATAGACCGGGCCTTGGCGGACGTAGGTGTGGAAGCGCAATTGGAAACGGGCGGCCAGCAGATTCTGAAACATCGAGTGCAGATCGGCCAGCGTGCTGCCGCGGGCCGCTGACGCTTCAACGTCGTAGGGTTCGGTGGCGATCCAATCTGGGCCGCCGATGATTTGCCTCTCCGGCACCTTGTACATCAGCGCGATCAGCAATCGCAGGGTGGCGGCCTTTGCGGTATAGTGTTCGCCACCCTGCAATGCGCGCACCGGGCCGGCAGGTTCGCCGTCCGCGGCCTGTTTGACAGACGCTTCTGCGAAGAATAAGCGGGAAGGCGAAGCCAGAGATGGCGCCGATTCGAGCCGTGCCGCCGCCAGGAACACGATCGGGGCCCCCAGAGCCAGCATCGCTGCCACGCCCCGGCGCGTGACGGAGCCCCCGGGCGTGGCAGCATCGAGGATGCGATGGATGCGCGCCTCGGCCTTCCCATAGCGCGCCATCGCGACCCCCTGCCACTTGGGCGCACGCACGCCGCGCCGCATGAAATCGAGCAGCGTTTCGGCGTACTTGGCGCGATCACGAATGGCGGCGACGGCGGCATCGTCGCTGGCCTCCTCCGACGCGCGCACAATGCGGCGATGGAGCACCCAACCGAGCGGATTGTGCCAGAGCAGCGCACGATGCGTGGCGGAGAGCACTTGCACCACCGGATCTCGCCGCAGGATATGCGAGCTCTCGTGCGCCAGCACCGCACTGAGCTTTAGGCCGTCCCATTCGGGCCAATCGACGGGCAGCACGATCGCCGGCCGTAAAATGCCGAGCGCCAACGGTCCGGACACTTCGTCCGATTCGAGGATGGCGATTCCGCTCGAACTGCGGCCCGTGGGGCGCGCGCGACCCAGCAGCCGTCCGGCGAGCACCAGCCCGGCGCACAATCGCAACAGCAGCGCGCCGGCACAAGCCAGGTAGACCGCTAGCGCCAGGCGCGGCCAGTCGAGAGTCGACGCGACTGCCGATGCGTGAGCGGGCGCAGCCGACGGCGCACGTGCGAGAGCGAGGGCAGCCTGATCGACCGCCCATAACACCCGTCCACGCGTCGCCACGATTGGTGGGAGCTCGATTCGAACGGGCGATAGTCCCGCGATCAGCAAGGGCAGCAACAGCGAGGCGCACAGCAGCGCAGTCAGCGCCGCCAGACGCATCGCGGGACTCTTCACGCGGCAAAGCCGCAGCGCCAGGCCGCCCGCCGCGATCAGGGCCGCAGAGCGGAGCGCCCATCCGGCCAGAAACAGAACCGGGCTCACGACTTCTTCTCCTTCCGCGCCGCGATCTTCTCCGCCAGCCGCTGCAATTGTTTGGGCTGCAGCACCTGATTGTCCACCAGCCCGATGAGCAATTCTTCCACCGACCCGCCGCAGAATCGATCGATCAGATGCTCGGCCATCATGGCCGCCCAATTACGCTGCGTGTGGACGGCGCGATAGACGAAGGTGCGCCGGTCCACCGTATGGCTGACGTGGCCTTTGGCCTCCAGGTTCCGCAGGATGGTGCGGACGGTGGAGTCTTTGAGCGCCTTCCGGCTGGCCAGCCCTTGGCGGCACTGCTCGGCGGTGCAATCAGGATGCGCCCACACATAATCCAATACCGTCTGCTCCAACTGGCTGGGCGTTTTGCGGCTGATGCTCAACATATTGAGTGCTATTACAAATAACAGTTACAGCTTACGCTGTCAAACAAGCCACCTGATTTGACTGAGTGCTTCCATTTACGTTATAAAGAATAACGCTATGAGATTTAACGCACTTGCCTTCATAGCCGCCTTCGCTCTCCTTCGCCCCGCGATGGCGCAAGAGGTACGCATCCACTCCGGCCCGTATCGTCCTCCCGCCACCAGTATCAGCGTCCAAACCAACCTCGTCGAAATCGCCGCTACCGTTCGCGACCGCAAAGGCGCGCCCGTCGACGGCCTGCAATCTGCCGATTTCCAGGTTCTGGACAACGATGCGCCTCAGACCATCGCGTTTTTCTCCGAGCAGCGTAGCGAAGCTCCCGCGACATCATCGGCGCCATCGGCCGACCATCTTACGCCAGCCCCAACCAGCGTCCCTGCCGCGCCGCCTCCCCGCTACCTGGCGCTCTTCTTCGACGATACCGATTCCGGCATGGCGGGCTTCGAACGTTCCAAGCATGCTGCCGAAAAACTGTTCGCGACGGGTCTTCATCCCGGCGACCGTGTCGGCATCTTCACCGGCTCCGGCGCGCTCACGCTCGACTTCACCGCCGACACGGCCGCCATGCTGGCCGCCGTCAGGCGCATGAAGTGGCATCCCGAAGCCACCAGCATTAGAGGTATCGGGGTCTGCCCCACGCTGACCGCCTACCAGGCGTACGTGATTACCAAGCACCTCGATAACCTGGCCAAGCATATCGCCACTATGGAAATTTTGGCGTGCGATCCCGGCAAGCCGTACTGGGTTGCCGCGCTTGAAGCGCAGGAAGCCGGCGACGACGACTGGGAACAGCTTCGCCACGAACCTTCGCGCCTGCTCGATGTCCTCACCCTGGTGGCCCGTCACCTGGCCGCGCAACCGGGAACCCGCATCCTCCTGATGGTCTCGCCCGGATTCCTGACCGACGGTATGGACCGTCAAAAAGCCACGCTGATTGAGACCTGCCTACGCAACCGCATCGTGATCAATGCGCTCGACGACGAAGGACTGGTATCCGGCGGCAACGATTCTCCCGAGTCCCTTGGTCAGTTTGCAGGTCCGCGAACCGACTGGGCCAATAGCAGCCTGGGCCAGCGCAATCTGATTGTGCAGGGATTTCTGGTGGAGGCGACCGAATCTACCGGCGGTCAGTTCATTCACAACAACAACGACTTGAATAGCGGACTGGCAGCGCTCGAGACTCCGCCGCGGGTCTCCTACGCGCTCGGCATCTCCCCGGCCGGTGCGCCCGACGGCAAATATCACAAGCTCAAGGTCAGAGTCACGAAGGCGGGTAATTATAGCGTCTCCGCCCGGCCCGGCTACTTCGCCACTCCGCCCGAGAAATTGCCGGAGACCGCGCAGCAGCACATCGATGGGGCGGCCGTCTCCACTGCTACGGTCGCCGAAATCCCCACGACAGTAAGCGTGAAGCCCAGTGAAGAGACGGATGGCCGCATCCGCATTCGGGTGGACATCGCCATCGACGCCAAGGGCCTGCCGTTCCGCGAGGAGAACGGCGCCAGCGTCCAGCAACTCACCTTCGTCACAATCCTGGAGGACGCGCACGGCAACTATGTCGAGGGAAAGCAGGCCGTAATGGACATGAACCTGACGCCGAAGACGCGGGCGGACCTGGTACTGCACGGCATCAAAGCCGACACGTTTTTCGTGGCGCCCAAAGGCTCCTACCAGATTCGCGAAGTAGTCCGTGAGGCCGTGAACAACCGCGTCGCCGCGTCCACCCATTCGCTGGTCGTCCACTAATCAGGGCGGTCATCGAGTTGGCGCGTGCTGCCCACATGCGGCAATAGTCCGCCGCGAGCGTCGCGCCCACCGCCACGCGAATGCCGATCTCGTTGGCGATACCGGGACCAACTAACGGACGGCCGAACCGTCAGGAACACCGTGCCCTATTTGCCGCTTTTCGGTACCACTTTGATGGCGCCGGCGGCCTCCCGCGCGTGCAGTACCGCCATCAGGTCGGCGAGCGGCAACGGAGTGAATTCGCCCGACAGGAAATCGCGGATTTCCAGAGCGCTCTTATGTTCACCGAGCAGGATCGCGAGTTCGGCGTTCATTTCCTGTGGAACCGCCGGGCCGGCATTGGCCCCGCCGCGCCCACGGCCGCCGCCACGCCCGCCGCCACCGCCGCGCCCTGCCGATTCCACCACGAGATCCGACGCCTCCCGTTCCTCCGCTGTCATCGCAGGTTCCGCTGCCGGCACGCCGCGCTGCATGGCCTGCAGTTGATACGCGGTCTTCGCTTCGTTCAACAGCTCTGCGGCCCGCTGGTCGAGCAACGGCGCGAACGCCGCCGTCTTCTTCTCGCCGTTGTCGACATCGGTCCACAAAACGCCTGCCGACTTCACCACGCCCTTCTCTACTTCCGCTTGATGCAGGATGGCGACCTTCGCCTCTTTGTAGCCCTCCATCAGCGTTTTCGCGTCGACTGCATCCGCCATGTAGCCCAGGCCCTTGGTGTGCGACTCGCCCATGCGCGCCAGACCGCGCCCGAGATTTTCGCTGAGAATGCGCGCCGCCATCTCATCGGTGCCGGACGACAAAGCTACCAGCGATCCCAGCCCGACGGCCGCCGCCCGTTTGTATTGCGTGGGATCTTCCTTGTCCGGCGTGTCTTGCGAGGAGTGGTACCACATATCCGGCCAGGTATTGAAGATGACCGCCGGAATGCCGTGCTGCATGTAGGTCACATGATCGCTGGAGCCGTAGTGCTTGTCGATTTTGATATAAAAGGCATCCGTGCTGCCATTCGGCGATTCGACCGGCTGCGAGGCGCCATAACCGTCCCGGCGGTAGCGGACCCGTTCGCGCGTGATTTCGGCGATGTATTCCATCATGCTCTGGGCAATGTCGTTGAGGTACGAAGGGAAGGTATCCGGAGTGCGATGGACAATCCAATAGCTGCGGCTCTGCGTCAGCCGCAGCCCTTCCATATCGAAATTCAAATCGCCGATGATGACCTTCTGCTTTTCGGGATGCGCCTTGAACCAGGCATTCGTTCCGCTGATCTCCTGCACCCACTGGAAATTGATGGTGCGTTTGTTGCGCGGCAGCTTACCGTCCGCGATGAGCTTTAGATAAGCGCGGCCGATCTCCAGCGTCAATGCACAGCCCGAATTGTCGTCGTTGGCGCCTTGCTTGATGTACCCCTCGAAGAGGTGGCCCCCGATGGCGACTTCCTGCGTGGTGCTGCCGTCGCCGGGAATCTCGGCGTGAACCAGTTCCTGCTTGTTGGGTACCTGTTCGCTCTTCGTAAGGGATCGGATGGTAACCTGCTGGCCGCGATTGAGCATGGTCTCAAGTTCGCGCGCCACCCGTGGAGAGACCGCCCAGGCGGCGGTATTCGGTTGAGCGTTCACTGTGGTGGAGACGATTTCGGTAGGGTAATCTGTGGCGCGGTCGCCCGCGCCGATGGCGCTGATGCCCACCACGCCGATGGCGCCGGCCGCCACTGCGCGGCTATAAATCCCACCCAGACCGCCGGGCGCGAGCGATAGTGCGAACTTCCCTTTGAGGTCTTTGCCTTCGAAGTCCTGTGCGGTGCCCTGTCCCACATTCACCAGCTCACCGCTGATATCGCCATTGGCGTTGGTGGAGGCAAGCGACTCCGGTATGTCGTGGATGTCGTAAATCTTCACGCTCTTCGGCGTGGTCGTCCAGAGTTCGCCCACCACCGGCTGATAGGTCTGGCCGGTGGGGTAGTCTTCGATGGCGACGTTGCTGAAGCCGTAGTCCTTGGCCAACTTCGCCAGCACCTCAGACTCGCGGAAGTGGCCTTGATACTCGGACGGCGGGCGGACAAACTGATACGGCACCAGATCGAGCACATGATGCATAGCGCGCTCGCCTGACACTTCGTTAATGATGGCTGTCATCTGCTCGTGCGGTAAGAGTGTCCGGTCTTCTTTCTCTTGTCCCGTCAGAATTCCGGCCCACACCAGGCAGAGTACGCCCGTCAAAATCGCCCATTTTGTTTTCATGCCGCTCCCCTCCCAAGCTTTCCGGCAAAGCCGTCGCGCCGTGGAGCGTCAATGCTATCGCAATTGGAACGGCATCCGCAATTTGTCGCGGCCCCTACTCCAACTGGTAGTAAACCGGGAGCCGCTTTATAATATTCACTCCAGCCCCAGGAGGAATCGACCATGGGCAATCTCGCTCGAAGGCAGTTGCTGAAACGAGGAAGTCTCGCCCTGATCGGCGCCGGAGCAATCGTGCCGGTGGGTGCTTTGCAGGCGCAGAAGAATGCGGCGAAACCCGCGCCGGCGCCAGCGTCCAAATCGGAAGATTGCAATTGCACACTCGCCGCCGATGGCACTCCGCTCGATACCGGGACCAGCGAACTGCGCCCGGTGATCGAGCGCTACTCGGTGGAACTGCGTGACTACGAGCGCCTGTATCCGCTCCCCGGCTCGGCGGCCCGGCAGACCGCGCTGGAGAAATTTTATTCCGGCCAATTGCGGCTGCTCGACGGCATCCGCTTCGACGACATCAGCCAATCCGGACGAGTGGATTACCTGCTGCTGCGCAGCCGCCTGGAGCGCGAACAGCAGGCGCTGCTGGCCGACAGGGAGAGAGACAAGGAAATCGCGGCGCTGATTCCGTTCCAGCAGACCGTCATCGAGTTCGAAGAGGCGCGGCGGCGCATGGAGACTGTCGATGGCCAGAAGTCGGCTCTCGCCCTCGAAAAACTGGTGAGGGACATCGCCGCCGCGAAAGATTCTCTCAGCGGGGTGAAGGGCGCCCCGGCCATGAATGGCGCCGCCCAGCGTCTGGAGCAATTACGCGCCGCCATGCGCGCCTGGTATGGCTTCTACGCGCTCTACGATCCGAAATTTGTCTGGTGGACGGAGGCGAGCTACAAGAAAGCGGACGATGCCGTGGAGGCGCACGCGCAGCTTCTGCATACCATGTCGGGCGTGGGTGGCACGCTGGAAGCGGCCGGATTCGGCGGCCGCGGTGGGCGCGGAGGCGGTGGCGGCCGCGGAGGCGGTGGCGGTCCGCGCCGGTCCACTGGGCCGCTTGGGAGCGACGAGGAACTTTCGGGTGTGGGACCGGCCGGCCGCGAAGCTTTGCTGGAGGCCCTGCACACCGCCATGATCGTTTATACGCCGGAGCAGCTCATCGCCCTGGCCAATCGCGAGTTCGCCTGGTGCGACCGCGAGATGTTGCGCGCGTCGCACGAGATGGGGTTCGGCGACGACTGGAAGAAAGCCCTGGAAGCCGTCAAGAACAAGTATGTCGAACCGGGCCAGATGATCTATCTGGTTCGCGACCTCTCCCACGAGGCCATCGATTTCGTGGAGAAGCACGAACTCGTCACCATTCCCGACCTCGTCAAGCAGGATTACTGGGAGGAGGCCATGACCCCCGAAGGGCAGTTGACCGCACCCTTCTTCCTGGGCGGCGCGGTGATCCAGGTGTCGTCGCCGGCCAGCAGCCAGACCATTGAGCAGCGCATGGAGACCTTGCGCGGCAACAATATCTATTTTGCGCGCGCCACCGTGTTTCACGAGCTGGTTCCCGGCCACCACATGCAGCAATACATGACGCAGCGGTATCGCACATATCGCGGCCTGTTCTCCACACCCTTCTGGACGGAAGGAATGGCCTTCTATTGGGAGATGCTGATGTGGGATCTGGGCTTCACCAACACCCCGGAGCAGCGCGTGGGCGCCCTGTTCTGGCGCATGCACCGCTGCGCGCGCATCATTTTTTCGCTGAGCTTCCACTTAAGCAAAATGAAGGCCACGGAGTGCGTCCAATTCCTGGTGGACCGCGTGGGGTTCGAAAAAGCCAATGCGGAAGGCGAGGTGCGACGGTCGTTCGCGGGGTCGTACGAGCCGATTTATCAATGCGCCTACATGCTGGGCGCGCTGGAATTCTATGCCCTCCATAAGGAGCTGGTAGGTTCCGGCAAGATGACCAACCGGGCCTTCCACGACGCGCTCTACCAGCAGGGCAATATGCCGGTAGAGATGGTGCGGCTTGCCATTAACGGGCAGAAAGTCGACCGGGACTACCAGCCGAGCTGGAAATTCTACGGCGACGTCGCGTGATGCTGGCAGCCCGCTAATCGCAGCGCAGGGCGGTCATCGGGTCGACACGCGCGGCGCGCATGGCCGGCAGGAAGCCCGCCGCGAGCGTCGCCATCGCCAGCGCGCCGATGGCCAGCGCGAAGGCCATCGGGTCGGTAGGCGTCACGCCATACAGTAAGCTGCCCGCAAAGCGCGCCAGCCATGCGGCGGCGACCGCACCCACCGCGCACCCCGGCAAGAGCAGCAGTACGACCTCGCGGAGCACCAGCGTCACGATATTCCCGCGCGTTGCGCCCAACGCCACGCGCACCCCGATCTCGTTGATGCGCCGCGATACCTGGAACGCCAGAATGCCGAAGATTCCCAAACACGCCACGATCAAGGCCAGTAAGCCGAAGAATCCGCCGAGCGTCGCCATCATGCGCTCATTCAGTGTGGTGCGATCGATCGAAAATTCCAGGGTGTGGGCGTAGTACATGCGCATCGCCGGTTCGATTTCCGGGACGGCGCGTGCCATCAGCGGCGCGAGTCGCAAGGGATCTCCTCCCGCTACCCGCGCCATGTAGGAGAAGCCCATTGGTTGCGACCGGTTCTTCCCGGCCGCATCGTCCTGGTGCGTCCACGGGACGTAGACCGTGCGCGGCACTCCCTGCCGCAGCCCTTCGTACTTGGCATCCTTCACTACCCCGACAATTTCGTAGGTGGTTTTCGCCGAGACGATGTGCCGTCCCAGTGGCGGCCGCCCGCCGAAGAATTCCCGCGCGAATCTTTGGTTGACGATCGCTACCGGTGGCGAATCGGCGTTGTCGTGCCGGTTGAAGTCGCGGCCCAGCAGCAGCGGCGTGCCGGTAACGCCGAAGAATTCCGGCGCCACCGCATTGAACGCCGCGCTGTCGTCCTCGCCTGCATGAAACGTGTAGCCTTCCGGCTGCACCTGCCGCGACCAAAGGCCGCCGGACAGCGGCACCACGTTGGCTGCCGTAGCGAACACCACGCCGGGAAGCGAATGCAGGCGATCCACCAGCGCCAGTTCGATCTCCGTGGTGCGAGCGCCCGCGAAATGGTGTTTCGACGACACACTGAACAGAAAGACATCTCCGGTTCGGATGCCGGTGTCCACGTGATAAAGTTTCTGTAGCGTGCGGATGAACAGGCTGGCGCCCACCAGCAGCGTCATCGAGATGGCGAGTTGCACCACCACCAGCACGCGGCCCATGCGGGGATGGCCTCCGGCGGCGCGCACCCGTTTGAGCGCGGGGTTGATCGTCACCCGCGCTGCGCTCAAACCCGGAGCCAGTCCGGCCAGCACACAAACCAGCACCGACACCGCGGCCGTAAATCCGAAGATGCGCCAATCGGGCGCGGCCTGCAGCGCGAGCGCGTCGCCGTTGGCCATCATGGTGAGCAGCACGCGCACGAACCACTGCGCAGCGCCGAATCCCACGGCCGCGCCGCCGGCTGCCAGCAGCAGGCTCTCTGTCAGGAACTGCCGCGTCAGGCGGCCGCTGCCCGCTCCCAACGCCCGGCGAATCGAGATCTCGCGTTGCCGTGCCGCCGCGCGCGCCAGCAGCAGTCCCGAAAGATTCGCGCAGGCCAGCAGCAGCACCAGCCCCACGATACCCATCAGGATGGTGAGCGGCCGCAGGAATTCCACACGCAGCCCGTTCAGGCCCGAGAGCCCCGGCAACACCGCTCCGCGTTCCTGCAGGAAGCGCGCCCGATAGAGTGGACCCTCCGTGATCAGCCGCACTTTATCGGTGCGCCAGGCGCCGAAGACAGCCTCCATTTCCGCCTTGGCCTGCGTCATCGATACGCCGGGCTTAAGTCGCGCCATCGATTCCACATTGTTCATATCCCACTGCTTCTTCCAGCTTCCATCGCCTCCGCCGAGCTGGTCGCTCATGGAAAGCGGCGTGGTGAACTGGCGTGTGCGCCACGGCTCGATGCCCGTGAATCCCTCCGGCTCCACCCCCACGATTGTCAGCACGGTGGTCGCGTAGCTGAACGTCTTGCCGATGGCCGACGGATCGCAGCCGAAGCGGCGCCGCCAAAAGTCGTAGGAGATTACGGCCACCGGTGTCGGCACAGCGTCGTCTTGTGGACCCAGCAGGCGGCCGGCGGCGGGCGCGACCCCCATGGCCGCATAGAATGCGCCCGAGACCTCGTCGCCATTCACTTCCTCATCCACGCCGTCCACCGTGATGGAGTGCGCAATGTCCAGTACCGCGAAAACATTGGCGACGGACGTCAGACGGTCGCGGAAATATTCGTAGAGCGGGTAGGAGAGGCGGCAATCCGCGCAATGCCCGGGAATCACGCGCACCAGTTGCACCAATGCCCCGGGATCGTGCACCACCGGCAACGGCCGCAGCATCAACGCGTCGATCAGGCTGAAGATGGCGGTGTTGGCGCCGATGCCCAGGGCCAGCGTCAGTACCGCTGACGCCAGAAATCCGGGACTGCGCCGCAGATTGCGCGCGGCGTACGCCAGGTCCTGCCGCAGGTCGGCCAGCCACCGCGAGCGATGCACATCGCGCAGATCTTCGGTGACTTGCGTAGCGCCGCCGAATTCCAGCAGCGCACGGCGGCGCGCTTCGGCCGGGTCGACGCCCTGCGCGATATAGTTTTGCGTCACGCGATCGAGGTGATACGCGATTTCCGATTGGATCTGCCGCTCCCGGCGTTTCATTCGGCGGTCCTCATGATGAGCTCTACGGCGGCGGCCAGGCGATCCCAATTGGCCGTCTCGGCGTCGAGCTGTTTGCGGCCCAGCCGCGTCAGCGAATAGAATTTCGCCTCGCGCCCCGTCTCCGATTCATGCCAGTCGGCCTTCAGCCAGCCGCGTTTCTCCAATCGGTGGAGCGCGGGATAGAGCGACCCCTGCTGCACCTGCAACACTTCGCCCGAGATTTGCTGGATGCGCTGCGCGATGCCGTACCCGTGCGCCGGCGCGAGCGCGAGGATCTTCAGAACCAGCATGTCGAGCGTACCTTGCAGGAGGTCGGACTTGTCGGATGCCATGACATTCTACATATACGCGAGCATGTGTAGAATGTCAAGGTATCGCGAACGAAATCGGGTGCCCGCTACTTGCGTTCCAGGGCCGATCGGCGTAAAACCGTTTTTAGCATGGGCAAGAAACCGCAGCAGCGCCGTTGGCCGGAGGCGATGAGGCTCTGCCGGCTCAATCTGAACGATGTCGAAATGGCCAGGCGGCTTGGTTTTCAGCCCGATGCGCTCATTCGATTAAGACCCACCCCGAAAGACAGATGGAAGCTGCCCGTAAACCAATGGGTCCGCGAGCGATACTACAAACGCTTTGGCCAGTTGCTCGGAGCAAGCCTGTCATGGTGTGCGCGCCAGTGGCCGCCGAACTCGATCCGGAAGAGCCGCGCCGGTTCGAGGAAGCACTCTACTGGGAAGACTATAGGGCGCGGAATGAAGACGAACCCAACCCCAAGAAGCCCAAAGGCAAACAGGCGAAGCCGGCGCCTGCCGCTTCGCCGCCTCCGCAAGGGACGATTGATGACGGCATTCCGTTCTGGAGGAGAACTCGCACGGTCGCGATTCGTGCTCATGCTTCGATTTGTAGCGTCCTGCTAACCGAAGGAGCACGTGAGTGGGCCCTCGACACCCGCCCTTCAGGACCGTCGCCTCGCGGCGGATTTAGTAGACTCTTAAGAACGTGAAAATCCTTTCCTACCTGTTGTGGGGCATCATCGCCGCGACCGCCGCCTTCTGCCTGGGTGGCGTGGCGCTTATTCGCGGCGAGCATATCAACAGCATCTGGCTGGTGCTGGCCGCCGCCTGCACCTACATCACCGCCTACCGCTTCTACGGCCGCTTCATCGCCGCGAAACTGATGGCCCTCGACGACAAGCGCGCCACTCCAGCCGAACGCCTCCGCAATGGCCACGACTTCGAGCCCACCAATAAATGGATCCTGCTGGGCCATCACTTCGCCGCTATCGCCGGACCCGGTCCGCTGGTCGGGCCGGTGCTCGCCGCGCAGTTTGGCTATCTGCCGGGCACCCTCTGGATCGTCATCGGGGCAGTATTGGGCGGCGCCGTCCAGGACTTCGTCATCCTGTTCTGCTCCATGCGGCGCGACGGCAAATCGCTCGGCAAAATGGCGCGCGAGGAGATCGGCAAGGTCGGCGGATTCGTCGCGCTGGTCACCGTCCTCATCATCATGGTGATCCTGCTGGCGGTGGTCGGCCTGGTCGTCGTGAACGCGCTCAAAGGCAGTCCATGGGGCACCTTCACCATCGCCGCCACCATGCCCATCGCCATCTTCATGGGACTCTATCTGCGCTATTGGCGCCCCGGCAAAGTGCTGGAGTGCTCCGCCATCGGATTCGTTCTGGTGCTGGCCAGCGTCATCGGGGGACGCGCGGTGGCAGCGTCGGCAAGCCTGGCGCCGGTGTTCACGTTCAGCGCCATGGCGCTCGCCATCGGCATCATCCTGTACGGATTTCTGGCCAGCGCTCTGCCGGTGTGGCTCCTGCTCGCGCCGCGCGACTACCTGAGCACCTTCGTCAAGCTCGGCGTGATCTTCATGCTCGCAGTCGGCATCCTGTTCGTGCACCCGGAATTGCAGCTTCCCGCCTTCACGCGATTCGTGGACGGCACGGGCCCGATTTTCGCCGGCAAGATCTTCCCCTTCTGCTTCATTACCATTGCCTGCGGCGCGGTCTCCGGCTTCCACGCGCTCATTTCCTCCGGCACCACGCCCAAGATGATTGCCAAGGAGTGGCACGCCCTTCCGGTCGGTTACGGCTCCATGCTGATGGAAAGCTTCGTCGCCATCATGGCGATGATCGCGGCCTGCGTGCTCCAGCCCGGCGTCTACTTCGCTGTCAATTCGCCCGCCGGCGTAGTGGGCGCGACGCCCGCCGCTGCCGCTGCCACCATTTCCGGTTGGGGATTCCCGGTCACTCCAGACACCATGGCGCAACTCGCCAGCCAGGTCGGCGAGAAGACGCTTTTCTTCCGCACCGGCGGTGCGCCTTCGCTCGCATTGGGGATGGCCCACATCTTCGCACGTACCGGCGGCGCTGCCCTGATCGGGTTCTGGTATCACTTCGCCATCATGTTCGAGGCGCTCTTCATCCTCACCATCATCGACGCCGGCACGCGCGTGGGCCGCTTCATGCTGCAGGACCTGATGAGCCACGTGGCGCCGCCGCTTGGCCGCATGACTTGGATGCCCGGGGTGGTCGTCACCAGCGCGATGGTGGTGGCGGGCTGGGGCTACTTCCTCGTTCAGGGCGTGCGCGATCCGCTGGGCGGCATCAATTCCCTCTGGCCGCTGTTCGGCATTTCCAACCAACTGCTCGCCACCATTGCGCTTTGCGTGGCCACCACCATTCTTCTCAAGATGCACGGGGCGAAATATGTGTGGATCACTTTCGCGCCGCTGCTCTGGCTGGTGACGGTGACATTCACCGCGGGCTGGCAGAAGGTCTTCTCGCCGCTGCCGGCGATCGGCTTCCTGGCGCAGGCCGACAAACTCGCCGCCGCGGGCGCAGTCAGTTCAGCCACCCAGACGCTGATCTTCAACGCGCGCCTGGACGCTGCGGTGTGTGGCACGCTGATGGTGCTGGTGGCCGTCATCCTGGTGGATTCCGCGCGCGTCTGGGTGGGCATCCTGCGCGGCACCGCCGACTCCCACGTGCGTGAAGCGCCTTTTGTGCTCTCGCGCCTGCAGGTGGAGGAACTATGAGTCGATTGCGTCAATTCGGCCGGTTGCTGCTCGGTCTGCTGCGCGAGATCGGCGATGAGAACGCCTACGCCCGCCATCTCGCGGCGCACGGCCGCACGCATTCCGGCGCAGAGTGGCGGCGCTTTTCTGAGGAGCGCATGCGCGCCAAATACGCGCGCCCCAAATGCTGCTGATGCCCGGTAGGACATTCTTCAGCTTGTCCCGGCTGGAAATCTGCAAACTCCAGGCGCCGGACTTCAGTCCGCCATCGGGTTGGCGGGGCTGAAGCCCCGCGCAGGCTGAAGCCCGCCCCACTTGATTTGGAATCGTTTCTCGCGGCAAACCTATGATCGAAGCGTGGAACTTTGACAACCAGCACGACCTCGAACAACTGGCGGGCGTGCTGCACGCCGTGGTGCATGCCGGGGCGAGTGTAAGCTTTGTGCTACCGTTTTCCCACGATGACGCGCGCGTCTTCTGGCGCGACAAGGTGCTGCCCGGTGCCCGTGAACGCAATCGCATCGTGCTCGTGGCGCGCGACGCCGGCGAGATTGTCGGCACCGTGCAACTGATTCTCGACACCCCGCCGAATCAGCCGCACCGCGCCGAGGTGGTCAAACTTCTGGTGCATCCCAAGGTACGCCGCCGCGGGTTGGCTCGTGCGCTCATGCAGGCGATCGAAGAAGCGGCCCGACGCGAGCGGCGCACGCTGCTCACGCTCGATACACGCACCGGAGATATGGCCGAGCCACTCTATCGCTCCATGGGGTACGTGCAGGTGGGGGTGATCCCGCGATATGCGGTCGATCCCCACGGGCAGCGGCTCGACGCCACCACCATCTTCTATAAGGAACTGGGCTAACTAACTCCCCAGTAGCGGATCGATATCGCGTGCCACGGGTGCGCCTTTGGTGAAGTCCCACGTGCCCTTTGCGCGCAACTCGTGCGCGGCGCGCAGAAAAGCACCCTGCGCGGCGCGCGCCAGCCAGCCGCCCGTGCTCACGCGCTTTACCCCGATGTCCGATAACTCCGCCAACGACAGTGGCGCCGCGCCCAGTCCGCCGAGGACATTGACCGGCCGGTCCACTGACCGCAGTACCGTCGCGATCTCGTCGCGTATCGTCAGGCCGGGAGCATACAGCACGTCCGCGCCGGCTTCCTGATAGGCCTGCAAGCGGCGGATGGTGTCGGCCAGGTCGGGCCGGCCGACGATATGATTCTCCGCCCGCGCGGTCAGTGTAAAGCGGTACGGCAGCCCGCGCACCACTTCGGCCGCCGCGCGAATGCGATCCGCCGCGTGCTCGATTCCGTACACCGGCTGATCCGCCCGCCGCGTGGCATCCTCAATCGACGCGCCGGCGAGCCCGGCCGCCGCTCCCCGCCGGATGGTCTCGGCCGCGTCCTCCGGGCTGTCGCCGAAGCCGTTCTCCAGATCGGCGCTCACGGGCAGATCGGTTGCCGCCACTATCGCCGCGGCGTGTGCGATCGCCGCCTCGCGGCCCACTCCGCCGTCCAGTTTTCCCATGGTGAAGGCGAAGCCCGAACTGGTGGTGGCCAATGCTTCGAAGCCCAGGTGCGCCAATACGCGCGCGCTGCCCGCATCCCACGGATTCGGAATCAGGAACGCTCCCGCGCGCCGATGCAACGCATAGAAGGCCGCGCCCTTTTCAACCTGCGTCGCCATTCTTTCAGTCGCCCGATGCTTCGGCAGCGAGCATCGTGACAGAGCGCCGCTCGCGATGCGCCGACCGCAGCATCATCACCGCGGTATAGGTGACCACGCCCACTACCAGCCAATTCAGCGCGCTGGTCGGCAGTTGTTTTACCAGATAATACGCCAGCAGCACGCCGGGGACGCCGCCAATGGCGAGCCCCAGAGCGGCCTTCAGATTGTATTTGCCGGCGCGAATAAATCGCACGCTGCCCACCGGCATCAGGAACGCGCAGGAGCCCATCATGATCGGAAAGGCGCAGAGTTTGTTCATCCCCAGCAGGTAGACCAGAATCATGCAAGGGGCGAAGAGGCCGATTCCTAGCGTCATCAAGGCGCCCAGCAGAGCGTTACCTAAGATCCCGATGACCAACGCCGTGCCCGATAATCCCATCGCGTTGCCGGCGGGCGGTACCCACTTCATCTCGTTCATCACGATCATCGCCGCCGCGCCCAGCAGCACACTGCCCATGCCGATCTGCACCTTGCGCCGCGACCAGTGCGCCACCACGCCCGCGCCCAACCATGCCCCCACCACCGCCGCTGCGATCATGGTGATGAGCGTAGTCACATCCACCGGGACCAGGCCCAGAAAGAGGATTGCTTCCGCGATGGTCGCCGCCGTGTGGCCCACGTTCAACGTCCCCGGAATGTCCTCGTCGCGCACCAGACCGCCCAGTTTGTAAAGCGAACTGGTGGTGGCGAATGAACCCACACCGAGGGTATCCAGGAAATTAGCGAAGAATCCGATGCCGATGTCGACCGGGCCGGGCTTACGGGGAGTTTGCTGCGAGTGGCGCGCCTGCTGGATCCAGACAATCACGTAGCCCAACGCAAAAATCGCCAGGGCTATTAAGAGGGCAGTTTTCATACGGGTTGGATTGCAGTATATCTCGAAAGGCCTGCGTGCTGCAGCCAAAGGCCTTCCAACCCGATACGGGGAAGATGCGGGCGCGTCCTCAGATTCGAGAGCCGCGCCCGCCACTACATTACTTCTGGGCTTGCAGGTTCGCGATGGAGGCCTTCAGCAGCCCCACCGTGTACTCCATGTTGTGGATTCCCCGGCTGCCGTCGTTGGTGATGAGCAGCCAGTTATAAGCCGCTTCCAACTGCGGCTTGGTCCAGGTGGAATCGATGCTCAGCGAAGTCTTCGCCAGGCTGTTGGGTGGAAGCATCATGGAGAGCTGATCGAGCAACCCCTGCACTTCCGTCTGCACGCCGGAGATGGTGCCGTTCCCCGAGAAATCGAAGGTCGGCACGTCGAAGGTGGTGAGATCGGTGCCGTGGCAATTCTGGCACGCGCCCACCAGGTCTTCGGCCGTCCCGCCTGCGGGGGTATAGGTCGTCTTGAAGGTATGGTCGCCGGCTTTCATGAATGCCGGATCGGTGCTGGCCACCGTCTGCATGTGGCAGTCCACGCAGGCGTTGGTGGTGACAAAGTGATGTGCCGAGCTCGGAATCTTGAGCCCGTAGGTGTAGCCATTGGTGCCCAACAGCACATCGGCCTGCGGTCCTTCATGCGGCCCGAAGTGGGCGCTGCCGGCGGTGGTGTCGACCGCCGAAGCCTTCATGCGGCTCTGGTGGCACTGCATGCAGAGCGCGCCTTCTCCGGCATCTTTCACCACCGTGCCGTCGATGAGTGTCACCGTCGCCATGTTGCGGATGAGGTGCGCGTCGGCCGAAGGCGTGGTGTCCCCGTGCGGCTCATGGCAGGTGTAGCAGTCGATGGAATGGTACGTGGTATCGGTGATCGGGCTCGCGCCGTTCATTTTGGCGATGAAGCCCGTGCCCGTATGGCAACCCACGCAGGTCGCGTTTCCGGCCGGAATCGTGGTGGTCACGGCGTGCACCGAATTGGCCCATGCGGCGGTCTTGATATGGTGGCTGGGCTCGTCGTGGCATTGGTTGCATGCGCCCGAGTTCTTGGGAATCGCCACCGCGATGGTGTCGCCGCCAAAGTTGGCATGTTCGCTGCCCGGTCCATGGCAGTTCTCGCACTGGATATTGGACACATTCTGCAGCGACTGCGGCATGGATTCGAAATTGCCAACCTGACCGGTCGTCGGGAACGCCCAGCCCAATTGCTTCGCCACGGAAGAGAAGCCTCCGTCATTGACTGTGGAGTTGGCGTCATAGCCCACCGTGTGGCAGGCAGCACAGGACGCGCTTTCGGTGTAGCCCGCGATGGCAGTGCCGTCAATTACAGTTTTAAAGACGGTCGCGTGCGCGGTCGTCGACCACGACGTCACCATCGACTGCGCGAGGCCTCCGCCATGGCACTGCGTACACACCGCGACACCTACATACGTGCCCGCGATGTACGATTGGTAAATCGGCGTCGACGTCCCGTTGACGGTCACCGTGGCGCTCACCACATAAAGTCCGTGAACGTCCGGAATCAGCAGTTGCCGGCCCGCCACCTGATACCTCATGCGGTCCGATGGCTCCGCGATCGGGATGCTCCCGAGCGGGCTGGCCACCAACGCTGCTTTCGAAGCCTGAGGCGCTTCGGTGATCGCCCAGACTACGCCGCCTAACTGAGCGGCGGCGATCGTCCCATCTACCTGTACTTCCATATACAGCGGCTCACCGAGCCCTACTGTTCCCAATCCACCCGAAAGCTGTGTGGTGGATGGCAGCTTATAAGTCCCCACGTCTCCATTGGTCACCGCCCGCAATGCCAGCCGTGGCGCCAACGTTGTTTGCGCATTCAATGCGGCCGTTCCGGCCACAGTCATCAGCGCCACTGCGGAAAGACCAGCTAGCGCTCGCGGAAGTCGTTTAATGGTATTGACCCCCATCTCTAAGCTCCAATCTATAAGAGTCCCGAAAAACACGGTATCCAGTGCTGATTATATTCGGTATTACGGGTCTTTTACTATCTAATATTTGACTGTGTAGATAAGTCCACCAAGGCATCCGGCGGCTGTGTACTTATTCGTCGAACGGTGGAAAGCGCCGACCTTCCTATATGGGTCGGATAAGTCTCATTCCGGACGGGCGAGGCCGTCTCCGCAAGGGTTTCGTACTCATCCGCACTATACGGTTCGTCATTAGTGCTCCCCCTCGCAAAACTACCTGTTGACTTTGTGGTATTTTTGGACAGCAAGCATGAACGCTCCCTACCAAGTGACGAGCGACTTCACCGTGTTCCGGACCCGCGACAAGGCGCCGAAACATCTGAAGATTGGGATCCAGGTTACTGCCGACGACCCGCTCAACGACCCCGTGAACCTGGAAATCGAACGTGAGCGGTTTCAGACCGAACGGAACGTCTTCCTGGCGCACACCGAGAAATGCGACTGAACGCGGGTGGCCGTCCGCGTTTATCGGACGGAGTGGGTCCGCCGCCGTCTGGAGGGCGTCGTGACGGGTTCCGCAGGCCTGTGGACTTCGACTAAGGGCGACCCTTGTAGCGTATAGGGCATGCTGCTGAAGAGCCGGCCGCGAATGTCCGCCGCAATCCGGTCGAGCGCCGCGCAGGCGGAACACCCCGGCAGGTCGCATTGCTGCCCGTGATCCAGAAGGCCTCGAAAATATTCCGCAATCTCGAAATCTTCGCTGCTCATTGGCACCTCTCCGGCGGTTATTGAATCACGCCTGCTCCGTTCTCTACGCTTTCAGGTATTCTCGACCCGCCGGGGCGTACGCGACAATCCTCCCCTGCGTAAGTGCCCGGAATACCCTGGCGGATAGCGTTGGTTGTCATCTCCCCGGAGATCATCCTTTGGAGATGGGAGTACTGGCCGCCGCCGTTCGCTGGTAGACTGGATGGACCGCGCGAGCGAGGGCGGTGCAATGAAGCGACCTCAAATGGCAGCCCTGGCGCTATTTCTGTCGACATCGGCGGTGTGGGGAGAATCGCCGTTTCTCCATCGCGAAGTGATGATTCCCATGCGCGACGGCGTCCACCTGCAGACCGTCATCCTGACCCCTGTCGACCAGCAGGGTCCGCTGCCGATTCTGTTGCGGCGCACGCCCTACGGAGTTCCCGCCAAGGCGCCCGAGAAGATGCCGGAGAACCTGCAGGAACTGGCGGCGGACGGCTATATCTTCGTCATCCAGAATCTCCGCGGACGCTTCCAGTCGGAAGGCGTGTTCGAACTCTCCTCGCAGGTCGACCTGACCAATCCCAAGTCCGTGAATGAGACTACCGACGCCTACGACACCATCGACTGGCTGGTGAAGAACGTGCCCCGAAACAACGGCCGTGTGGGGATCTATGGCGTCTCTTATGACGGATTAACCGCCGGGCTCACCCTCCTCCAGCCGCATCCCGCGCTTAAAGCGGTCAGTGAACAGGCTTCGCCGGTGGATCAATGGATGAATGACGACGACCATCGCTACGGCGCGCTCCGCCTGAGTTATAACTTCGAATACGCGGTCATGGAGCAAGCCGACAAAGGCAAGAATACCCACTTCGAATTCCCCACTTACGACACTTATCAGTGGTATTTAGACGTAGGTCCCGTGGCCAACCTCAATGAGCGCTACCTGCACGGGTCGATCCCTTACTGGAATGCCAATGTGGCGCATCCCGATTACGACCAGTTCTGGAAGCGCGAAGCCTGGGTCCGCCAGTTACACGGAACTCCCGTGCCGAACCTCAACGTAGCCGGCTTTTGGGATCAGGAAGATCCCTGGGGCCCCTGGCAGATCTTCCGCCACGGCTTGGAAAAGGACCCGGACCATGGCGATTTCATGGTCGCCGGTCCGTGGCTGCACGGCGAGTGGCAGACGGCCAAAGCGGAAAACATCGGCCTCTACCAATACGGCGGCCACGACACCGCGAAGGAGTTTCGCGCCGAGATCGAAGCGCCCTTCTTTCGCTACTACCTGCACGGCACGGGCGATCGCTTCGCATGGCAGGCCAAGACATTCCAGTCCGGGTCGAACACCTGGCGCACCTACGCTTCCTGGCCGCCTAAAGAGGCCAGTCCGACGAATCTGTATCTCCATGCCGACGGCACCCTGACCTTTGAGCCACCGAAAGGCGGCAAACCCTACCGCGAATACGTCTCCGATCCTGCGAATCCCGTGCCCTATCGCAAGCGCCCCATCTCACCGACCTATCCCGCGGGCGACTGGCGCGCCTGGGAAGTGGACGACCAGCGCTTCGTCGACCATCGCCCCGACGTCCTGACTTATGTGAGCGCGCCGCTTGAGAACGATCTCGTCGTGACCGGCGAGGTCGCCGCCAAATTGTACGCCTCCACCTCCGGCACCGACAGCGATTTCGTGGTCAAACTCATCGATGAGTATCCCGAAGACGCGCAAAAGAACGTGTGGAACGCCGACGCCGGTCCGGCGCCCGGACAATACGCACAGTCCATGAACGGGTACATGCTGCCGGTCGCCATGGAGGTCCGCCGCGGCCGGTATTTGAAGAGCTTCGAGCATCCGGCCCCCTTGCAGTCCGGTGTGCCGGTGGCATGGGACTTCCCCCTGCGCGACCGCGACCACGTCTTTCGCAAAGGCCATCGCATCATGGTGCAGGTGCAGTCCACCTGGTTCCCCATCATCGATCGCAATCCACAGAAGTACGTGACGAGTATCTATCAGGCGAAGGCTGACGATTTCGTGCCGGCAACACAAAGAGTCTATAGCACGCCGGAGATGCCGTCCTGTATCGTGCTCCCAGTGATGGCAGGTAAATGAGTGAAGTCCGCCGTCGTAGGAGATGCTCCAGCTGTCCGGCTCTCACACCACTCGCTTGGGCAGCCTGAACCGAACAGCGACATGCCGATACTGCGGAGGCACGAAGTCCCCCTCACTTACCCCAGCAGTGCCCGCCACACAATCCACGACTTCTCCCACAGCGGCAGCCGCACGCGCTTGCGGAACACGTCGTAGTTACTGCGCTCGATGCGTTCCAGCAGCCGCGAGTAAATCGAAATCAGCGCCCACAACGACGCCCTGCTGCGCGGGTGAATCAAATCGAGCAGCGGACGCGATTCGTTGTAGTAAGTCTCCGCCCGCTCCGCCTCGAACCCCATTAGCCGCAGGAAGGCCTCGTTGCGGTGACCGGCGCGCAGATCCTCCTCGGTCACTCCGAAGCGCTGCAAGTCTTCCGCCGGCAGATAAATGCGGCCGCGCTCGGCATCCTCGCGGATATCGCGCAGAATGTTGGTAAGCTGGAACGCCACGCCGCATTTTTCGGCCAGCGGCAGCGAACTGCGGGTATCGAAACCGAAGATGTGGATGATGGTCAGCCCCACGACCGAGGCCACCTGGTAACAATACTTGTAAAGCTGCTCGAAGGTCTCGAAGTGCCTTGGCTCCAGGTCCGATTGCACGCCGTCGATCATCTCGCGGAAATACTGGTGGGGAATAGTGAAGCGCCGCACGGTGTGATAAAACGCCGGCCAGACCGGATGATCGCTGAACTTGCCGGTGAGCGCCGCTTCCATTTCCTCGCGCCACTTGTCGATGGCCGCGCGCGTCGCCCCCGGCTCGTCGCTCAGGTCGTCGCAGTAGCGCATGAATGCATAGATGGCGCACATGGCATTGCGCTGCGGGCGCGATAGCAGCACGAAGGAGTAATAGAAATTCTTGGCGCGGTGGCGCGCCACGCGACGGCAATACTCGTACGATCGTTCGGTGGCGTTCCTCATGCCGCCCGCGAAAATGCCAGCCGCCCCAACGACCCCAGCAGTAATCCCACGCGTTCGGCTTTCGAAATCGAGGGCCGCCCGGCCAGCACGTTGTAGTCCTGCGCCGCGATCTTATCCAATACGCGCATCCCGCCGCGGCTGAACAGATCGAGATCGAGCGAGAGCCGCCGGTTGACCATGCCCACCAGCGGCAGCCCTTCGAGAAAAAGTTCGCGCGCCTTCTGCACGATCTCGCGCATTACCTCGCGAAACGCCGGCGTGAAGCGGTGCGCGAACAGATCGTCCACCGTATATTCGTGCCGTTCCATCACGTCAAGCGGGATATAGACACGATCCTTCAACTGGTCCACCGTCACGTCCTGCCAGAAATTGGCAAGCTGCAGGCCGGTACAGGTGGCGTCGGAAAGCTGTTGGCGTTGCGAGTCGGAATATCCGCCCAGGTACAACACCAGCCGGCCCACTGGGTTGGCGGAGTTACGGCAATAAGCGAACAGTTCGTCCCAATTGCGGTAGCGCGTCACCGTCTGATCCTGCACGAACGCGTCGATCAGGTTCGCCAAGGGTTCGCGCGGAATCCCATAGCGCTCCACCGTAGGCCACAGTGCCGCGAAGACCGGATGGGTGGCGCGCCCCGCGTACATGGCGTCCAGTTCTCCGCGCCACCAGGCCAGCAGACGCAAGCTCTCGTCGCGGTCGCCGGTCTCATCGCCCAGATCGTCTGCCCAGCGGCAGTAGGCGTACACGTTATAGAAATCCTGGTGGAGCTTTTTGGGCAGCAGAAAGCTCACCACCTGAAAATTCTCGTAATGATGGGTGGCCAGCCAGCGGGTATATTCGCGGCCTTCCGCCGGTGAATACACCTTCACCATGGACTCGGGCGAACGCACAAACTCGATCGGCGGAAGAGGCATTGCGAGCCTCACTGCTAAGGAACAATGGCCGTTTTGAGATGCCCGTTGTGGCTCATGAGGTGGCGCATCACTTCCAGCAGATTCGCCAGCGGCTCTTCCCGGTTGACGAAGAACGACGCCGCGATGTCGCCGGCGCAAACCAGGCCCAGCGCCTTGCGAATGTATGCCGGCGTGTGATGGAAGGTGGCCTTGCAGGTGATTTCGGAGTAGTGCAGCAGCGCGGTATCCAGATGCACGCGGCTGTCGTTGGGGCAGCCGCCGAAGAAGTTGACGGTGCCGCCGCGGCGCGACATTCCCGCCGCCCATTCCCAGGTCTGCGGCTTGCCCACCGCTTCAATGGCGATATCCACGCCGCGCCCATGCGTCAACGCGCGCACGGTCGCCACCGGATCCTGATGGTCGCCGCCAGTCACCATGTGGTCCGCGCCCAGCGCCGCGGCGCGATCGAGCTGCGTTTTGCGGCGCCCGATGGCGATCACGCGGCAGCCATACAGTTTGGCCAGTTTCACGAACATCAGCCCGATCGGTCCCAGCCCGATCACTGCCACGGTGTCGCCGGCCTGCGGAGCGGTCTTTTCGAATCCCCGCACTACGCACGCCAGCGGTTCCACCAGCGCGGCATCGCGATAGTCCACGTGCTCGGGAATCACGTACGTGTTGCGCTCCACGATGCGCGCAGGTATGCGGATATATTCGGCATACGCGCCATTATTGAAGAGCAGGTCTTCGCATAAATTCTGCAGACCGCGCTTGCAAAAGAAGCACTCCTCGCATGGCGCCGAGTTAGCGGCCACTACGCGCTGCCCGATGGCGAACCGGCTCACGCCTTCGCCCACCGCTACGACGTCGCCCGCCAGTTCGTGCCCGAACACGGCGGGGGGCACGATCATACGGGCATGATATCCCCGTCGAAAGACTTTGACATCGGTACCGCAGGTCAATGCGACCTTCACGCGAACGAGAATATCGCCGCTTTCCAGTGTGGGAACGGCTACCGGCTCTACTTGCAGGTGCTCTTTTCCGTAAAGTACCGCAGCCATCATCTGGTTATTCACTATGCGACCACCTCTGTGGCTGAACAATTATTTTCAAAGATTTAGGTCCTGGATGCAATGCTAGGTCGATGCCTGAGCGAATTTTTCCCAAGGGAAGGCGATGGCTGATCAGCTCCTCCACCGGCAATTCACCGCCGAATACCAGATTTGCAGATTCGCTTTGTAGCTCTACTGATGCACTATAGCACCCGAAGAGTGTACGTTCACCTGCACAAATATCTGCACCGGAGGCTTCGATACGCTCTGCTGCCGATGTCTGGGCGAAAAGCAACACCCGGGCGCCCGGCCGCGAGCACGCCATCGCCTGATCCACGATGCCGGGCGCCGAAACTGCCACAATCACGAGGTCGGCGCCGCGCCCCCCGGTCAACTTCCGGATCTCGTCTGCTACCGCCGTCTGCCTGGGATTCCAGGTGAAGTCCGCGCCGCAGCGCGCCGCTACTGCGAGCCGTTCGGGAATGGCGTCGGTAGCGCCGATGCGCGCCCCGGTGCGATGCACCAGCATGGTGAACATCAGCCCGATCGGCCCCTGGCCCAGAACTGCCACGAATTCGTCCGGCTGCGGATCGCACTGGCACACCGCCTTCAGACAGGTATTGAGCGGCTCCACCAGGGTGGCGCGCTCGAAGGAGATGCCATCCGGTATGCGCTCCACTCCGCGCGCCGTCACCCAATCCATCACCCGTACGTATTGCGCGAATCCGCCGCCGGCAGGTTCGAACCCGGCGGTGATCCCGACCCTCTTATAGACCGGGCACTGCGCGAACAGTTTGCGCCGGCAGTAAAAACAATCGAGGCAGGGAATGTGGTGGAAGGCCACCACCCGATCGCCTGGCCGATAAGCCGTGACGCCGCTGCCTACCGCGGCTACCACTCCCGCGGTTTCATGGCCGTACACGCGCGGCGGCGCCAGCAGATTGTGTTCGATCTTCTTGAGGTCGGTATGGCAGATTCCGCAGGCTTCCACGCGAATGAGCAGTTCGCCCTCGCCGATGGCCGGAGTGGGTATCTCTTCCACGCCCACCATGCTCTGGCCGCGATAAACTGCCGCGTGCATGGTCGCGGGTATGACGCTCGGCTCAGAATCGACAGTCGGCAATGAACTCCCCTAGAGACCGCGCGGCCAACGCACAACGCCTCTGAAGCCGGAACAGCTCCGGAAGCCTGACCCACGGGTAACGCAAACTCGAGGCTAAGAGCTTTATTGTATCGAAACGGCCGTCAGAACGCAGTACTGCGTTGAAATCATTGGCCATGGTTTCATCTGCCAGATCGGTCACGGATTTGATGCAAAAGAATGGCACCCCCAGCTTCTGCGCCCGCTGCGCCACCCCCGCGGCTTCCATGTCCACGGCTACCGATCCGGCGGCGTGCAATTTCCGTTTTTCTTCCGCCGTACCCACCACGTGGTCCGCCGTAATGACCGGTCCCGCCCGGTGTCGCGCGGCGGTGATCGGCGGCTCCGCAGCGAACGCTCCGCCATCCGTAAAAACCGTGGTACCTACCACGATATCGGCGATCCGCAGCGCCGGATCGAGTGCGCCGCAGAACCCCACGCTGACCATCACATCGGGCCGGAAACTGGCAAGCGCCTCGTCGATCCCGGCGGCGGCGCGATGCGCGCCCGCTCCATTGGCGACTGTCCGCACCTCATCGCCCCGCCGGCGCAGATGGCTGAATTCGAGAGACATGGATGCGACCAGAAGAAGCCTCATTGTGGCGCTGAAGAAATCGCTTGAAAGTAGTACGAAATCATCTGACTCATGCTCCTCGCGCAGACAGCTATCATCAAGCTGACCCCTGCGTCCCCAAGGCGACACCGAGCAGTTGCCCGCCATGCAGGCGGCCGAACCCTCGCAAGTGAGGGAATCCTAAATCTTCAGGGGGGCCGCCTTCAGCCAGCGGCGGGTTCTACGCCACTCGCGGCAGGAGCCCTGAGCCGCTAAACCACTCCACCGCGCGCGCCAGCGCCTGCTCAGCCGAACCGGGCGTGAACCCCAGTTCGCGATGCGCCTTTTCGTGCGTCACCCACATCTTCTCGCGCGCCATCCGCACCGCCGCCAGCGGGACACGCGGCGCGATGCCGGTCAGGTTCGCCCACGCCGTACTGCACGCACCGGCGCACAGCGCGACTGCGTATGGCAGCCGCACGGTGGGCGCTTTACGATTCGTCAGGTGCGCCAGTTTCTCAAATATCTGAGCGAGCGTCAGATTCTCCGCGCCCAAAATGTACCGCTCGCCCACCTTGCCGCGCTCGCACGCCAGCCAGTGGCCCTCTGCGATGTCGCGCACATCCACCACGTTCAGACCGGTATCTATAAACGCCGGCATCTGGCCCTTCAGAAAATCGAGCACGATTTTTCCCGTCGGCGTGGGCTTCACATCGTGATCGCCGATGGGCGCCGTAGGGTTCACCACCACCACCGGCAGACCGGACTGCGCGAATTGCAATGCCACCTGCTCCGCCAGGAATTTGGAGCGCTTGTAGTCGCCCGCCATTTCGGAGTAACTGGGGGTAGTGTTCTCATCGCCCAGGCCGTTGTGCGGAATGCCGATACATCCCACGGTGCTGGTATAGACTACACGTTCCACGCCGGCATGGCGTGCGGCTTCCAGAAGATTGCGCGTGCCATCTACGTTAGAGCGGTAAATCTCGTGCGGATCTTTCGCCCACAAACGATAATCGGCGGCCACATGGAAGACCAGTTCGCAACCGCTTACGGCGCGATTGAGGGAATCGGCGTCGCGCAGATCGCCGGTGACCGGTTCGACATCCAGCCCGTCGACCCGGTTGCCGGCGCGTACCAGGGCGCGCACGCGGTAGCCACGCGCCAGAAGCACGCGCGCAACATGCCATCCGATGAATCCGGAGGCGCCGGTGACGAGGGCGGGTTTCATGCCTGCGTGCGGGCGCGGGACTTTACAAAGGAAGTCAGTGCCAGCAGCGGGAAATAATCCTTGTACAGGTGGTAATTAAGGTAGAAGACTTTCGGAAATCCCGTGCCAGTAGCCAGTTCCTCGTCCCAGTTCCCGTCCGCGCGCTGCGTCTCCAACAGGTACTCCACGCCGTGCTGAACGCTCAAGCTGTTGTCGTCGCCGCCGGCGACCAGGCCCATAAGAGCCCACGCAGTCTGCGAGGGCGTGCTCTCCGCCGGGGTGAAAGCGCCATTATCATAGCTGGCGCAGCTTTCGCCCCATCCGCCATCGGCGTTCTGAATGGAACGAAGCCATTCCCCGCCGCGCAGCACGTGCGCTTCGCGGTCGCTCTCCCCAGAGGCGGCCAGTCCGCGCAAGGCGAAGCAGGTGCCGTAAATGTAAGCCACGCCCCAGCGCCCGTACCAGCTTCCATCGGGCTGCTGATTGCGCACCAGCCAATCCACCCCGCGGCGCACGCTGCGATGATTGCGATCCACCCCGTGGGCCGCCAGCGCTTCCAGTACCCGCCCCGTGATATCCGGGCAGGTGGGGTCGAGCATGGCATTGTGGTCGGCGAACGGGACCTTATTCAGAAACTCCCAGTTGTTGTCGGCGTCAAAGGCCGCCCAGCCACCGTCCGACGATTGCATGGCGAACAGCCAGTCGAGCGCCCGCCGGTGGCATGCCTGCTGACCCGCCGGGTCGGACGCGCGCGCCGCGCTCAGCGCCAGCATCACCATCGCCGTGTCATCCACGTCGGGGTAAAATTCGTTGGCGTATTCGAAGGCCCACCCGGACGGCTCGGTATTCGGACGCTTCACCGACCAGTCGCCCTTGCGACGTACCTCTTTGGCGAGCAGCCAGTCGGCAGCCTGGTGCAACGCCGGATGGTTCGGATCCGTCTGGCCCAGCGCATACAGGCCGATGGCGGTGTCCCAGACCGGCGAGAAGCACGGCTGGAAAAAGAACCGGTCGTCGTCATCCACCATCAGGTTGTTGAACTGGCGCAGCGCTTCGGCGCGCAGGGGTTCGTCTTTGGCGTACCCCAAGGCGTCGAGCGCCATCACGGAGTACATCATCGGCGGATAAATCGCGCCCAATCCTTCGGAATGGTGCAGCCGCTCGATCATCCATTCCTTCGCCTTTTCGATGGCTTTCCGCCGGATGCTCTTCGAGCCGCGGCGCTCCCACCATTTTAGAAACCAGTCGGCGCTGAGAAAAATATTGTGCCAGGTGAGCCACTGGCGGTCCTTGCGGAATGACCATGCAGGACTCGCGCCCGGCTTCCAGATTTCGTCCAGATGAAAACCTTCCGGCACCGGCATGCGCGGATTGCTGGCGTGCAGAATCGACAGCGACACCACGATAGCGCGCGTCCAGGCCGACATCTGATATAGAAAATCGAACGGCAGCAGCACTACTTCGGGTGGGATGCTCGGGCAATATTGCCGGGGGTAAAGGTCGAACAGGCTGAGATTAACCTTCACGTAGCTGTTGGATGCTTGAATCCCGCCCATCTCCAGGATGCGATCGCGCAGGCGCGCCATGCGCTTGTCCGCTAGAGGAATTCCCGCCAGCTTGAGTGCGAAGTATGCCTTCACGGAGGCGCTCACTTCCGAAGGGCCGCCGGTGAAAATATTGAGACCGCCATCGGGAAGCTGGCGGTCGAGAATCGCACGCGCAGCCTTGTCGATCACCGTGCGGGTCTCCGGCTCCCATACTCCGTTTACAGGCGGGTAAAGCCAAAGCTGGAAGAGGACGTAGTCGGCTTCGAGTGTCGTATCGGCAGTGAGTTCGGCGCACCAGTGGCCATCGCGCTGTTGCAGGCTGGCCAGCCATCCGGCGGCACGGCGAATCGCCGGTTCTGCCGCCGAGTCCAACGAACTGCCGATTTGTACAGGTGCGCTCATTGAATCGTAATCGTCAGCTCCGATGGTAATGAGAATCTCACGTCTTCGTCTACCAGTTCAATTTCTTCCATTTCATGGAAGCTCGCGTCCTTGAGGAACTGAATCAACTCCTGTACCAGATGCTCGGGCGCGGAGGCGCCTGCCGTCACTCCCACGTTCTTCACGCCAACCAGCCACTGCGGGTCGATATCGCCGCGGTCGTTCACCAGGTGCGACTTGACTCCGAAATTCTGGCCCACTTCCACCAGCCGCTTAGAATTAGAACTGTTCTCCGAACCCACCACCAGCAGCACATCCACGCACTCCGAAACAGCCTTCACAGCCATCTGCCGATTCTCGGTAGCGTAGCATATATCCTGCGCGGGCGGCCCCTGGATGAACGGGAAACGCTGCTTGAGGCGGGCAATGATATCGCGCGTCTCATCCAGGCTGAGTGTCGTCTGCGTCAGGTAGCGAACGCGCGTGGGATCGGGCAATTCCAGGTCGTCGACATCTTCCGTGGTTTCCACCAGGAAGCTGCGATCGGGGACCTCGCCCAATGTGCCGATCACTTCGTCGTGATCCTTATGTCCGATCAGGACGATGCTATATCCGTCGCGCGCGAAGCGCACCGCTTCCAGGTGGACCTTAGTCACCAGCGGGCAGGTGGCGTCGATGACATCCAGCTTGCGCTCCATCGCTTGCCGGCGGACCGCTGGCGCCACGCCGTGCGCGCTGAAAATGGCGCGCGCCCCGGACGGCACTTCGTCCAACTCTTCCACGAAGACCGCGCCCGCGTCGCGTAATTCGTCCACGACGTGTTTGTTGTGCACGATCTCTTTACGTACATAAACCGGCGGTCCGTAAAGGTCCAGGGCGATTTTTACTACATCGATGGCCCTCACCACTCCGGCACAAAAGCCCCGCGGCTTGAGCAGGAATATCTTCTTCTCCGCGCCGAGATTCGGCGTGATGGGCTTAAGAGGCATAGCTTTGGATAGTGTCAATTATAACAGGTGGCTTCTCGGCTGCACACGCCAAAATCCGTGCATCGTAAGCATTTGCAAGATTCCGCACGGTGCGAACATGGCACACTGGTGGCATGGTGGAATGGACCGAGACCTATGTCGTAGACGATCTGAAAATGCGTTTGGTTGCAAGCAAATTAGGACTCCGCGCACTGCAATTTCACCATTTCGGCGAACCGGAAGGTGAAAGAAATGACAACAATGAATGGATGACGCAGGCGGTAAATGAGTTGCGCGCGTATTTCGCCGGTAAATTGCATACGTTTTCCGTGCCTTTAGATATGCAGGGAACGGAATTCCAGCTCAGCGTGTGGCATCGCCTCTGCCGAATTCCCTACGGGGAAACCCGGAGCTACGCTCAGATCGCCGAAGCAGTCGGGCGCCCGACCGCAGTGCGCGCGGTCGGGGCCGCCAATGGAAGCAATCCCGTGGCCATCATCGTACCGTGCCATCGTGTAATCGGATCGAATGGAAAACTTACCGGATACGGTGGGGGACTGCCGATGAAGAAGCGGCTGCTCGAACTGGAGGGCGCCTGGACTATGGGGTTGCGGTTGTGACTGCGCCCTCGCGGTCCGGGCTCTGGGCGGGTTTCGCTTCCCCGTGCTTACGCACCACTACCACGGTCTGCGTGAGAATCAGCGGCCAGAGCGTCTTCGAAAGCAGTACCTCTCCCCGTTCGCGCACTACCGCCAGGACTTCGGCCGGCAGCAGCGGTCGCTCATCGGGGAATTGCCAGATACCGGCCAATTCGGCCAGCCCGCGGGTGGCGCGATAAAGCAGCGTGGGTGTGGGGAAGGTGATGATCGCCGTCCCGCCGGGCCGTAGGATATCGAAATGGGCCAGTACCGCCTCGCGGGTGTGGGGCGCGTCGAAGTGCTCCACCACTCCTACGCTGAAAACAATATCGGCCAAGTGGTCCATGGCGAGCCCGAGCACGCTCTTTTCATGCAGGTGGACGCGCTGGTCGTGTGTACGCTGGGCGAGCAGCGAAAGGCCGTAGGCGTTGGTGTCGACCACGTCGTACTGCCGGCAACGGACAGCCGACAGAATCGGATCGAGAAAGCGGCTGTTCGCGCCGCCGATTTCCACCACCGCCACTTCCCGCGTACTGTCTGCTGGCGCCGCCTGCCGGATAGTCTCCATCAGCACCTTCGTGGTGTAGCGGCGCGTCAGCCGCGCGGTGCGCGCCGGGCGCTGGTGGTAGCGGTCCCAATCGGTCGCCTTGCCGGATGCGCCCCGCCGGGTGAAGATGATGTCGCGCTGGATGGCGAAGTTGGCGATGAACAGCAAGCCCTCCGAAAACAGTTTTGCGGGGATTACGGGAACTCCGAAAGTGCGGTGGAAAAACTCGATCATCGAGTAGGAGATCAGGGCATTGAATGCCACCAGCGCCACGTACTTCGGCAGCACGCGGGAATGCGGCTGTTGCGAATGAAATACGGTGCGGCGGACGCCCAGGTAGTTGAATGTCATGGCCACCAGGCGGCCTGCCACCATGGACCGCGCGGTGCTTCCAGTTGCTCGAAACGCCACCGCAAACACGGCGTTGTCCACCACCGCGGTGCACAGCGAAAGCATGCTGAAGCGCAGCAGCAGGAAATAGATCCGCATGGAATCGAGGATCGGATGGAAATGAGAGCTTTCGTTATTGCCCAAGTAAATGGTCCGAATGGGAATCTGTACTACCGGAATATTCTGGTGCTTGCAGGCCAGCAGCATGTCGAGTTCGAATTCGTAGCCTGAGGACGGCACATGCAGCAAATGGGGAATCAGGCGCACCGGAATCCCGCGCAATCCGGTCTGCGTATCGGTGAGCCGCTGGCCCACCATCACGCGCATCAGTCCGCGCGTGAGGTTGTTTCCGAGGCGACTGCGCAGCGGCACCGTCCCCGAGAAACTGCGCACTCCCAGGATGAGCGCGTCGCCGTTGCCGGGCAGCGCCTCAGCTACCCGCACGATATCGTCGGGATGGTGCTGGCCGTCGCCATCGGCAGTGACCACGCCGCGGCAGCCGGGGCATTTCACCAGCGCGTAATTCAATCCCGTCTTGAGCGCGGCGCCCTTGCCGAGATTGACGCCGTGCTCCACCAGATGCACGCGGCTCGAGCGGGCGGCGCGTTGAAAGATCGCGTCGAACTCCAGGCCGCTGCCATCGTTGACGACCACAATCGTTTCGAAGCCGCGCTCCAGCAGGGCATCCACCAGCGTTTCCAAGGCGTCGCCGGGCTGGTAGGACGGGATTAAGACGGGAACCTGCGCGAATGCCATGGATCAGCCAAATTTTACCATCCGGCCGTTCCCACCAACTGGATAGCGTGCCGGACGTATCGGCTTTCGGAGTTGGAGAACCAACTGAATTCCACCCGACCCTTGCCTCGCCGTGGCGGAACGAACCCAATTCGAACAGGTCCGGCGAGCGCGCCTATGGAGGATGCCATCGCGGGCGGGAACAGAGCCTCAAGCCTGACCCGGCGACTGATACGATTAGATGAGACTGGACGGACCACGCCATGAGTATCGAAATCCGGAAACCGGAGCTTGAGCGCCGCGTGCGGGAAGGCATCGAAACCGGCTGCTTCCGGAATGCCGACGAACTCCTTACGAAAGCGCTCGATGCATTATCAGAATCCTCCGGCCGCATGGGAGTCCTCGACTGGTCACAGTGCCCGGCCGTGGAGAGCGTGCCGGAGAAAATGAGTGGCGCCTGGGTATTTCGTAACACCCGCATGCCCGTGGCGGCAGTCTTTGAAAACCTGGAAGACGGTAGCGATTGACGATCTGGTGGAACTATATGACGGGCTGACGCGCGACCAGGTGAAATCGGTTCTCGACTTCGCCGCCCGTAGTCTGGAAACTCCGGCCCCCGCCCGCTGATGCGCATTCTTTTCGACCAGGGCGCGCCCGTTCCAATTGCCGCCTACCTTCGCCAACGCACGGCTCGCAAACGGTGAGTTGTTACGGGTTGCTGAAGACGCCCGGTTTCGACGTTCTTCTGACAACTGACAATAACCTTGCCTATCAACAAAACCTCAAAGGCCGGAAGATCGCCATCGTGGCTCTGAGCCGAAATCGCTGGCGCCTGGTTCAGCGGATGCTGCGGAAGATCGTCGCAGCCGTTAACCAGGCGGGGCCCGGAAGCTATACCCTGATTGAAGTACCGTCGCAGTAAACCTCCAGAGAACATCGAGCAACTTCACCCAGGCAGCGGGGCGACTGCGATGTCGTGGAACGAACGGTGGCAGCGTGAGTGCTCCTCGTTCCCTATGGGGATGTTTCGATGAAAGTCCTGTTCGGAATCGTACTGGGCTTCGCCCTGGTGGCGGCGGGCCTCTTCTTCTATTTCCGCATGGGATATGCTCCCGTGGCCACGGCCGCGGCTCCCATGCCGTTTGAACGCCAACTGGCGGAGGCGGCTCTCGATGCCCGCATCAAGAAAGAGGCGCCGGCCACTGCGCCCATTGCCGGCGACGAAGGAAATCTTGCCGCGGGCGTGAAGACTTACCGCGAAGCATGCTCCATGTGCCACGGATTGCGGGGCCAGCCGGAGACCGTGATCGCCAAAGGAATGTTCCCTAAGCCGCCGCAATTCTTGGCGCGCCCGGCGAAAGACGGGCAGGTGGGCCAGACGTTCTGGGTAGTGAAAAACGGTATTCGCTTGACGGGCATGCCGGGCTTCGGCGAGTCGCTCAGCGACGACGAAATCTGGCAGGTGAGCCTGATGCTGGAACAGCGTGATAAACTTCCGGATAGCCTCGCAGCCCCGCTCTCGCAACCGCAGGAAGGGCCACTGGAAGCGGCCATGAGGACCCAACGGAAATGAAAGCTATCGCCATTGTGCCCGGCACGCCGGGCGCCCACATCGTGGAGCGGCCCGAGCCCAACATCGCCGCACCGGATGACATCAAACTGCGGGTGATTCGCGTGGGCATCTGTGGCACCGACCGCGAGGAACTCGCCGGCGGACGCTCGATGCCGCCGGAAGGGCAGAAGGATCTCGTCATCGGCCACGAGATGTTCGGCCAGGTGGTGGGCGTAGGGGCGGCGGTAAAGTCGGTGAAAGAGGGCGACTATGCCGTTTTCACCGTGCGCCGCGGCTGCCACGCCTGCGTACCCTGCCTGATGGACCGCGCCGACATGTGCCTCACCGGCAATTATCGCGAGCGCGGTATTCAGGGGCTCGACGGCTATCAGACGGAGTTCGTCCTCGATAAAGAGAAGTACGTCGTCCGCGTGCCCGGCGAATTGCAATCCGCCGGCGTGCTGATGGAGCCGCTCTCCGTGGTGGAAAAGGCTATCGAGGAGGCCATCCAGGTGCAAAAGGCGCGCTGTCCCGATGCTGCCGCTACGCCCGGCTGGATCTTCGGACAGCGCTGCCTGGTCGCCGGCCTGGGTCCGGTGGGATTGCTCGCCGCCATGGTGCTCCGTCTGCGCGGCTGCGAGGTGTACGGCACTGACGTAGTGGATGCCGCCAGCGCGCGTCCGCAGTGGCTCGCTGCCATCGGTGGCCGCTACATCGACGGCCGGCAGGTGCAGGCCGGCAAGATCGGCGAGAGTGCGGGTCTGATGGACCTGATCGTCGACGCGAGCGGCGTGGCATCGCTCGAATTCAATCTGCTGGAGGCCCTGGCAATCAATGGGGCGTACGTGCTCACCGGCATTCCCGGCGGCGACCGTCCGCTGCAGATTCCGGGGGCGGCCCTGGTCCGCCAGTTGGTGCTGCGCAATCAGCTCATGCTGGGCAGCGTCAACGCGTCGCGCGGCCATTTTCAGATGGGCGCCGACCATTTGCAGCAGGCCTATTCGAAATGGAGCGGCGTGCTCGACCGCCTGGTGACCGAGCATTTCTCGCCGGAAGAATTCCTCGCCTCCGAAGATCGCCACGAGCCCACCTCCATCAAGCAGGTGGTGGAGTGGAACCCCGCCGCGCGATCTTGATCGCCAACCCTTGACCTTCTAGGGAAGGGCGTGCCATACTCGTCCCGCATGGGCAAATCGAAACCCGGCCTTCCGCAGGGCACGCTCGATCTTCTGGTTCTCAAAGCCCTCTCGCTCGGCAAGATGCATGGTTACGGCATCGGCCAAAGCCTGGAGCAACTCGCCGAGGACATGCTGGTGGTGGAGGAAGGCACGCTCTATCCGGCGCTCTACCGCATCGAAGAGCGTGGCTGGATTGCCGCCGAGTGGGGAGTGAGCGAAAACGGCCGCCGCGCCCGCTATTATTCGCTTACCCGCGCGGGCAGGAAGCAACTGAAAGAAGAAGAGCAGCAATGGGCACAGCTTTCCCTGATGGTGGGCAAGATTTTGGGAGCGAGCTGACATGCTACGGCGCCTGATCGCCCGTCTGCGCGCCTGGCGGCACGAGGAGGATCTCTTTCGCGACCTCGCTGAAGAGCGCGAGTTCCACATCGCCGCGCGTGCCGCCGAACTCGCGAGGCGCGGCATGAACGCCGCAGATGCCCAGGCTGCGGCCCGCCGCCGTTTCGGCCCCGCGCTGCGCCAGCAGGAGTTGGGTTACGAAGCGCGCGGCGGCGGACCGCTCGCCGATATAACCGCCGACGTGCGCCTCGCCGTCCGTATTCTCTGCAAGACGCCGGCGCGAACCGCCGCGCTGGTGGCCACCGCCGCCCTCGGAATCGGCATTAATACCGCCGGATTCAGCATCGTCGCGCGGGCGCTCCATCCGTTGCCCTATGCCCAGGCCAGCGAACTGGTGGCCATCCATCAAGTGAGCAAGGGCGCCGAAGAAGGGGTCAGCTACCCGAATTTCGAAGATTGGCGCGCCGCCGGCCGCAGCTTCCAGCAGATGGCCATCTACGCGCCCGACACCGCCATGCTCACTGCCGGCGGCGAAGCGCGGCGCATTACGGGCGCGGTGGTCTCCGCCAATCTCTTTCACTTGCTGGGCGTCACGGCGCTGCGCGGGCGCCTGTTCGCCGATGCCGAAGATGCGCCCGGCAGTCCGCGGGTGGCGATTGTCAGCGACCGCCTCTGGCGCTCCGCGCTCGGGGGGCGCGAAGACGTCGCCGGTTCGAGTCTGACGCTCGATGGCGAGCGCTATCGCATTGTGGGCGTGATCCCCGCCGCGCTCGCCTTCCCGGTGGCGGAAGGACCGGTGGATTATTGGACCACGGTAGCGGTGGATGCCACTGCCGGTCCTTGGGGAAGCATTCGCAAAAGCCGCGGCTATCCCCGCTATGCCGCCGCCATTGCCCGTCTGCGGCCGGGTGTCACGCCGGCGCGTGCCCAAGCTGAAATGGGCGCGATTGCCACCGCGGTGGCGCTCGCTAATCCCGGGCTCGACCTTAAGGAGGGGGTGCGCGTGGCGGCACTCTCCGATGCCGTCACCGGAAGTGTGCGCTACCTCTATCGCACGCTCTATGCCGCGGTCTTCTGCGTGTTCGCGGTGGCGTGCGCCAACGCCGCCACGCTGCTGCTGCTCGGCTCGCTCGCCCGCGGGCGCGAATTCGCGCTGCGCGCTGCGTTCGGAGCGCGGCCCCTGCGGCTCGTTCGGCAATCGTTAGTGGAGAGCCTGGTGGCGGCGCTGGCTGCGGGCGCGGTCGCGATCGCGGTGGCTGGCGCGTTGCTGTCGCTGTTGCCGCGCGTCGCGCCGCCGGAACTGGCGCGCTTCGGCGCCGCTCATATGGATGGCTTGACCCTGGTGTATGCCTGTGGGCTCACGATTCTGGCGGGCCTGTTGCTTGGCGCGCTTCCGGCCGCTGCCGCCCGCCGGCAGGATCTCACTTCGGTACTCAAGGAAGGCGGCCGCGCAGGCGCCCGCAGCCTGGGGCGCGGGGTGCGGCCCGGCGCGCTGCTGATTGCCGCGCAGATTGCCGTCAGCATGGTGCTGAGCTGTGCCGCCGCCACCCTTACCGGAAGCTTCTGGCACATCCTGCACCGCCCGCGCGGGTTCGATCCGCACGGCGTGCTCACCGCCACGCTGAGCCTTCCAACTGTCTCCTACCCGCCGGGTTCTCAGAAGACCGCGCAGTTTTATACTCGCGTGGTCCAGGAACTGGGCCGCTCCCCCGAAGTGATCGCGGCGAGCGCGGCCCAGAGCCTGCCGCTCAGCGGGCAGAACAACAGCACCCGCGTGGATGTGGTTGGCGACGCCGGGCGGGGCAAGCCCACCGCCGGCCTGCGCTTCGTCGCGCCCGCCTATTTCGAAACGCTGCGCATTCCCCTGGTGGCCGGCGAATACCCCGATGCCCGTGGACGCCGCGGAGACCCTCCTGTCGCGGTGGTCAATCAGGCGTTCGTGCGCCGTTTTCTCCCCGGGCGCAACCCCCTGGGCGTGCGCCTCGCATTGGGCTGGGGCGGCGACGCTCCGAAAACCGTGGTCGGCGTGGTGGGAGACATCTATCACGACGCCCTCAGTTCACAGCCTGCTCCTGAGGTCTACGTGCCGCTGGCGCAGTTTCCGTTGAACGATATGGCGCTGCTGGTCCGGCAACGCGGCCTTGCAGGCAGCGTAGCGGGGGAACTGCGCGCCGCGGTGCGCCGTCTCGACCCCTCGGTGCAGCTTGAGAACGTGCGTACGCTTGACGATTATCTGCTGCTCTCGGCCGGCCCGCAGCGGTTCCTCATGTGGATGCTCGCCATGTTCGCGGCGGCCACCCTGTTTCTGGCCGCCATCGGATTGTACGGCGCGCTCAGTTATGCGGCGGCTGCGCGGCGCCACGAATTCGGCGTCCGCGTGGCGCTCGGCTCGAACGGCTGGGGCATCGCACGAACCGTGCTGCGCGAAGGCCTTGGTCTCGCGCTGCCCGGGCTGGTGGCCGGCCTCCTGCTGTTTGCCGCGGGAGGGCGCCTTCTCGGCCAGTGGCTCTATGAAACCCGTCCGCTTGACCTCGCGAGCCTCGCCGCTGCCGCCGCGCTCATGCTCGTCACCGCCATAGCGGCCTGCCTGTTGCCGGCCCGCCGCGCCGCGCGCATCAGCCCCGTGGTGTCGCTGCGCGCGCAATAATCGCCATCGGCCACCTGATAAAATAAAGCATCCCGATGGCCATCCAGACCCGCACTTCAGGCGCGCGTCAATTCTTTTCCCGGCACGGAACGCTTTCCAAGTGGCACCCGAAATATGAATTTCGCGCCGGCCAGGTGGATATGGCGGAGGCTGTGGAAGGGGCCCTGGCCGATAAACGCCACCTGATTGTAGAAGCGGGCACGGGCACCGGCAAGACGCTGGCCTATCTGGTTCCGGCGCTGCAATCGGGCAAGCGCGTGGTGGTTTCCACCGGTACCAAGAATCTCCAGGAGCAGCTTTTTTTCAAAGATATTCCGTTCCTGCAGCAGCATTTTCCGCGGCCGCTGAAAGTCTGCTACATGAAAGGCCGCAATAATTACGCCTGCCGCCAGAAGATTTACGACGCCGAAAATGCTCCGGTATTAAGCGGCCTGGAAGAAGTGGCCGACTTCGAAATCATTCGCAATTGGGAAAAGAGCACTGAATTCGGCGATCGCGCGGAGATTAAAACATTGCCCGAGGGGTCGACCGTCTGGGCCAAAGTCGACGCCCGCAGCGATTTGTGCAGCGGCCAGAAATGCACCAATTTCGAGCGCTGCTTCATCACCCAAATGCATCAGAGGGCGGTCGAGAGCGACATCGTCATCGTCAATCACCACCTGTTTTTCGCCGACCTCTCGCTCAAAGACGAGAATTACGAGGGCGGCATTCTGCCCGATTACCACGCCGTGGTGTTCGATGAAGCGCACGAAATCGAAGATGTCGCCGGCCAGTATTTCGGCGTGGCGGTGAGCAATTACCGCCTGCTCGATCTCCGCCGCGATATCGGCGTGGTGGGCCGCATGAAGAAATTCGGCACGCCCGAGTTGGATCGCGTTCTGGAACGTCTGGATGAGCTGACGGGCGCGTTTTTCGCGCTCTTCGGCGAGGGTGACCGGCGGGTGGCGTTTCAGGGACGCGAGGCTTTTCGCGAAGAGAATGAAGAAACGTATTCCCACCTTCTGACTGCGCTCGACCTGGTCGGATCCCACCTGCGCCTCCTGGCCAATCCCCCCGAGGAGGTCCAGCCGCTGATTCGCCGCGCCGGCGAGCTTCGCATGGCGCTGCAATTCGTCATGGAAGAAGACGACGAGCGCTTCGTCTACTGGATGGAACGCCGCGGGCGTGGATGTTTCCTGCAGGCGACGCCCATCGAAGTGGCCGAAATTGTGGCTGAGAAGCTGTTCAGCAAGATTGACACCGTGATCCTGGCTTCCGCCACACTGGCCGTGTCGGGCGGGTTCGAATACGTGCAGAAGCGCCTGGGCCTTGCCAATCCACGAACGCTGATCGTGCCGGGCCATTTCGATTACCGCAAGCAGGCGCTGTTTTACGTGCCGCAGCATCTGCCGGAGCCGCGTAATCCGGCCTTCACGGCGCAGGCATCGGAGGAAGTGCTGCGCATTCTGGAGCACAGCCGCGGGCGCGCCTTCGTGCTGTTCACCAGCTACCAGCAGATGCGACTGATATACGAAAAAGTGTCGCTCGACCTGGAGTTTCCCATCCTGCTGCAAGGCACCGGCCCGCGCCACGCCCTGCTCGACGAGTTCAAGCAGACCCCGAACTGCGTCCTCTTCGCGACCTCGGCATTCTGGCAGGGTGTGGATGTGCCGGGCGAACAACTGAGCTGCGTTATTATAGATAAGCTGCCATTTGCGGTGCCCAACGACCCGGTGGTCAACGCCCGCATCGAGACCATCCGGCAGGCGGGGGGCAATCCGTTTTACGATTACCAGGTTCCGCAGGCCGCTATCGCGCTCAAGCAGGGGTTCGGACGGCTGATTCGCAGCGCGACCGATCGCGGCGTGCTGGTTTTGCTGGATAATCGCATCACTAAGACGCGATACGGCCAGGTATTCTTCGACAGCCTGCCGGACTACGGATTCACCACCCGATTAGAGGACGTGGAGAAGTTTTTCGATGTTTGAAGTGACTATAGAAGAGACTTTCGCCGCCGGCCACGCGCTGCGCAACTATCGCGGCAAGTGCGAGAATGTGCACGGCCACAACTACCGCTGTCAGGTAACGCTGGAAGGCGCGGAGCTCGATGAGATCGGGCTGCTGGTGGATTTTGTGGAGTTGAAGCGCACGGTGCACTCCGTGCTGGACCGGCTGGATCACCAGTGGCTCAACGAATTTCCGCCTTTCGACGTGCTCAATCCATCGGCCGAAAACATGGCTCGCTATATCTTTCAGCAGGTGGCGGAGGGATTGAAAACGAGAGACGGAGTCAAGCTCGCGTTGGTGAAGTTATGGGAGACGGACACGGCCTTCGCTACTTACCGGCAATGAGATCTGAACCGCTCCCCGTGGGGTCCAGCAGGCGCTGCGACGGGGAGCGGCCGTTGTAAACCGGTGGTTATTTGCCGTAGTAAGCGGCGTTGCGGGCTGTGAAATCGGCCCATTTCTCCGGCAGATCGTCCAATGCGAACACCGCGGAGACCGGGCAGACCGGAACGCACGCGCCGCAATCGATGCATTCTACCGGATCGATATAGAGTAGCTCCGCGTCCGCATGGTTCGGTTCATCCTTTTTGGGATGAATGCAATCCACTGGGCAGGCGTCGACACAGGCGGTGTCTTTCGTTCCAATGCAGGGTTCTGCTATTACGTAGGCCATAGCGTTAAGGTTGTTCCAGGTACATATACATATCACACCGCCCCGGGAAATACAAACGGTAACGGGGGGTAGGATGGCATTCTTCGGCCGGATGGCATCTGGGCGGGTTTAGGAGTTGCGCCCGCGCACCTCAATAGCTTGCAAATCCGCCCCTCGCCACACGACACTGTAGAAGATGAACGCCAAAGTGCGCAAGGCCGTCTTCCCCGCCGCGGGATTGGGTACGCGATTCCTGCCCGCCACCAAAGCTCAGCCCAAGGAAATGCTGCCCATCGTCGACAAGCCCATCATCCAGTACGGGGTGGAAGAGGCGATGCAGTCGGGCATTCAGAACATCATCATCGTCACCGGGCGCGGCAAGACCGCCATTGAAGATCACTTCGATGTGAGCTTCGAGCTCGAAAACCTGCTCGAGAATCGCGGCAAGAAGGAGTTGCTCTCCATCGTCCGTAGCATTTCCGACATGATCAACGTCTCCTACGTGCGCCAAAAGGAAGCGCTGGGGCTGGGACACGCCGTGCTGCGCGCCTCCGAACTGGTGGGCGACGAACCCTTCGCGGTGGTGCTGGCGGACGACGTGATCGAAGCGCAAACCCCCTGCCTGCGCCAGTTGCTCGACGTCTACAGCTTTTTCGGCGCGCCCGTGCTGGCGGTGATGGAGGTGCCGAAAGAAAATATTTCCTCCTACGGGTCGATTGACGCCGAACCGGTGCTGTACAACGGCTCCAAAGACCGCGTTTTCCGCATTCGCAGTATGGTGGAGAAGCCGAGGCCGGATGAGGCGCCTTCCAATCTGGCGATCATCGGGCGGTATGTGCTGACGCCCGAGATCTTCGAATCGCTGCAGGCCATCGATCCCGGGTCGGGCGGCGAGATCCAGTTGACCGATGCGCTCCGGCACCTGCTCCACCGCCGGCCGATCTACGCTGTGAGGTTCGAGGGAACCCGCTACGACGCCGGCGATAAACTCGGATTCCTGAAAGCTACGGTGGAATACGCGCTCCAGCGAAAAGATCTCGGCGGACCGTTCCGCGAATACTTGAAAGGGCTGAAGTTATAGTAGGATCTGCCGTTCATCGCGCATAAAGTCCGATATACGCAATGCCGGATATCGGAATTCTTTGCCGAGGCGGTGACTGCGACCGGTCCCAGGAATAGACATCGTTTGCAAGCTCACCGCGCCCTGCAGAACTGCCGCAGGACGGCGTTGATCACGAGTTGCACGTCTACCGCGTTCACGATTCCGTCCTGATTCAGGTCGTTGACCGGCGATGCGGTACCCAGCGATTCGTCCACCACCTGCTGCGCGTCCGCCATGGCCTCCGTTCCCGGTACGTTGCAGGGCGTCGAGAAGACGACGGTCCCTGGCGACCCGGCAGTACCGCCGGGACCGCCATCGGCCGTGACCGTATTCAGCTTGAAGCCGTCATTGAGAATGAATCCCAGCGCGATGCGGCCGCCGCCGCCACCCGCCTCGCCTCCCGAGCCGCCATTGGCGGTAAAGCTGCCCGATCCGGACAGCATATTGGTGGTGACGTAAATCGACCCGCCCGAACCGCCGCCGGCCTGCGATCCGAAGTTGCCGGAAATCGAGCCTCCATTGGCAGAGACCGTTCCATTGTTGGTCAGAGTTCCCGACACTTGCAGGTGGACTGCGCCCCCGCCTGCCCCGGCAACTACGCCACAGCAGCGTGTACTGCCGGCGGAACCAAGATCGATGGGCGTGGTCTGCGAACCGTAAGTGGGGTTGGGAGCGGCCCCACCTGGCCCGGTTCCCCCCAGTCCGCCATACGACCCGCCGTCGCTTGTGCCCCCCGGTCCGGCCCCTGGGCCGGCGCCGCTCGTATAACCCTGTCCATCCGCACTCAGTGAGCCGGAAGCATCCACTTGAACCGTCGTGGCGCTGATCGTCGAGCCCGTCCCTTGCCAGGTGCTATTCACCTGCGCCTGCGTGTTGGACGACTGCAGCACCACCGTCCCGCTTACGGTGAGGGCGCCGTCGATCGTAACCATGGACCCGCCCCCGATGGTCAATACCCCTCCGTTTTGTACCGTCACGGTGTCGTAAGTGACGGTGGTGCCGGGCGGGATAGTGAAGTTCTGAAACACATTCAGATTGGGGTTGGCGGTTGAGGTATCGAAGAAGCCCACGGTGCCATTGGCGCCCGCTTGCCCACCGGTCCCGCCGGTGGCGCTGGATGCCGCGAACCCGGTGAAGTTGCTATTGGCGCCGTAATACACGGCTACGCGTCCGCCACCGCCGCCCCCTTCCCCTCCCAACCCTCCATTCGCCGCGAACGCGCCCGAACCGGTCAGCGAGCCCGCCGTCACGTACACCGACCCGCCCGAACCGCCCCCGGCCTGCGCCCCGTTGCCACCGGACACGTTGCCGCCATTGGAGGAGATGATTCCGTCGTTGGTCAGAACCCCCGAGACCACCAGCCGGACAATGCCTCCGCCGGCGCCGGCAACCACACCGCAACAGCGGGTACCGCCGCCCGAACCCGCGTCAGTGGGAGCCGACGGCAAACCATAGGTGGGGTTTAGAGTACTTGAAGCGGCGCCCTGCCCGCCCAGTCCGCCGTAGGAGCCCCCGTCGCTGCCGCCGGCGGGAGCGCCGCCCGGTCCGGCGTTGGCGACGTAGCCCTGGCCGTCCGCCTCGATGCTGCTGCCCGCGTCCACCTGAACCGATCCTGCGTTGATGGCCGATCCGGTCCCCTGCCAAATGCTGTTGACCATCGCCGCGGTGTTGATAGCCTGCATTACCAGTTTCGAGTTGCCGGTAACCGTAACCGAACTCGTGGTTGTGACGCTCGTTCCCCCTCCCAGAGTAAACGTGCCGCCGCCTGCGACCGAGATATCGCCGGCCATGAGAGTGGTGCCGCTGCCCAGTGTCAGCGAACCCTGAGTGTCGATGGTAACGTGAGTGTACGTCAGGTTCGAATTGGGCGGGAGCACCAGGTTGGCGGATACCGTCAGGGTGCCGCTGGCGCCGAGGATGTCTACTGTTCCCGCACCGCCCGCGCTTCCGCCGGTTCCCGCGCTGGCAGTCACATGAACAAGGTTGAATCCGCTGTTAGTGGTGTAAAAAACGGCGACCCGTCCGCCGGCTCCGCTTCCCTCGCCGCCGTTGCCGCCGTCCGCCGAGAAGCTGCCCGTACCCGCCAGCACGCCGGCCGTGACGTATAACGATCCCCCCGACCCACCCCCCGCTTGCGCGCCGCCCCCTGCGCTGACCGGGCCTCCATTGGCTGAAACGATCCCATTGTTGGTGAGAGTCCCCGAGACGTTGAGGCGAATGGCGCCCCCGCCCGCGCCTGCCGCGACGCCGCAGCAGCGGGAGCCGCCGCCCGAACCGAGATCGGTGGGAGCGCTCACCGAACCGTAGATGGGGCCGGGAGGAACGCCTCCGAAGCCCGCGCCGCCCACTCCGCCATACGAACCGCCGGCGCTCGTGGCGGCCGGGGCGCCGCCCGGGCCGGCGTTCGCGACATAGCCTTGCGAATCGGCACGGATGGAGCCGGCGGCGTCCACTTGAACTGTCACCGCGGTGAGCGTCACGCCGGCGCCCTGCCAACTGCCGTTCACCTGCGCGGTGTTGTTGGCGGACAGCGCCGTCACCGTTCCCGTTACGGTGAACGCGTTGTCGATTGCGACGGTCGTCCCGCCCCCGATTGTCAGGGTCGCGCCGCTTTGTACTGTCACAGCATTGAAGCTGACGTTTGTGCCGGCGGGGATCGAAAATTCTTGATAAACACTCAGGCTGGGGTTGGCAGCCGAAGTGTCGAAAAACGCGATGGTGCCGCTGCCGCCGGCGCTCCCTCCCGGTCCGGCCGCGGCAGTCGAAGCAGTGAAGCCGCTGAAGCCGCTGCCGGCGCCGGAATATACCGCCACACGCCCGCCTCCGCCGCCACCTTCGCCGCCCGTTCCGCCATTGGCGAGGAAACTGCCCGAGCCCGCTAGTGTGCCCGCGGTGACGTACACCGAGCCGCCCGAACCGCCGCCCGCCTGCGCACCGAACCCGCCCGCTACCCCGCCGCCATTGGCGGAGACTATGCCGTTATTGGTGAGCGTCCCAGACACTACCAGCCGGATCGCCCCACCGCCCGCGCCTGGAATCACGCCGCAGCAGCGGGAACCGCCGCCCGAACCCAGGTCGGTGGGGGCCGTCGCCGAACCGTATAGCGGGAGGGCAGCGGCGGAGCCAAGTCCGGTTCCGCCCAGGCCGCCGTACGATCCCCCGGCACTGGTTGTGGCGGGAGCGCCGCCCGGTCCGGCATTCGCCACGTACCCTTGTTTATCGGCATTGATGGTGCTGCCGGAATCCACCTGGATGGACGCCGCGCCAATCGTCGAACCGGCGCCCTGCCACGTGCCGGCCACCTGGGCCGTGTTGTTCGCGCCCTGCAGCATGATGTTGGAATTGCCGGTCACCAAGACGCCTGCCGCCACGGTGACCGTCGATCCGCCGCCCACCGTTAAGGTGGCGCCATTCTGCACCGTCAGGCTGTTGATCTGGATTGCGCCCGCGGTCCAGACCGTGTCGGTGCTGATGACGACATCGCCCGACGGGCCTTGGGCCTGCGCCGCCGACATTGCCACTAAGAGGCCGGCCATTAGGAAAGCCGGCGTTCCGACGCTATAAGAGTGTTTCCTTGCGCTCGTCTTCCGCATTCCGGAGCTCCTTTACCGTGCCGCTCGCAGCATTATAAACGGAAACGCCGCGAACCCGTCAGATTCAATAAACTCAAATGGTGGTCCGCGCGGAGATTTCGATTCTAGCCGTCGAGTGGGTGCTGTTTTATACCTATTGGCTGGTTGCGGCCTTGCGTGCGAAACGGAACGTCGGCTGGAAGCGGGGCTCCCAGTTGTTCCGGATTCTGGTCTTCGTTACCGTCATTACGCTGCTTAAGGGGGTACCGGGCCTCCGCCACCTGATGACCATCCTCCCCGGCCCGGCCGCCCGAGCCGCCGGGCTCTTCATCTGCGCTCTCGGCCTGGCGTTTGCCGTATGGGCACGCAGGTATCTGGGTCGAAACTGGGGGATGCCGATGTCCGTCAAGGAAGATCCCGAACTGGTGACCAGCGGACCTTATCGCTACGTGCGCCATCCCATTTATGCGGGACTGCTGCTCGCGCTTTTGGGTTCTGCCCTGGTGAGCGGCGCGTTGTGGCTGATGATCTTCGCGATCTTGGGCGGATATTTTGTCCTTGCCGCGCGCGCCGAAGAACGCCTCATGCTGCGTCAATTCCCCGAGCAGTATGCCGCCTACCGGGCCCGCACCAAAGTCATGATTCCGTTTGTCTATTAGCGCGCTTATTCCATGCGCAGCGCCTCTACCGGCGCGATCCGCGAGGCGCGGTACGCCGGCGCCCAGCAAGCCACCAGCGCAATCGCAATTAACAGCACCACCACGGCGGATAGCGTCTCCGGGTCGGAAGGCTCCACGCCGAACAGCAGGCTCGTGAGGAACCGCGTAAGCAGCAGAGTCGCCACGATGCCAATGGCGAACTCCTGCGCGCTGGCTGGCGGCATACGCCACCACCCCGTACAATCCCACTGCCGCCAGCAGCAGCGCCAACCCGGCGAACAGTTCGAACCACAGCAGATTCAAGCGCCGCGGCGCCACCGTAGCGTCGATCGTTGGGGCATGGTTTGCACCTGATCGATGAGCAAGGTCCCCTTGGCTGAGACAAACAGTTACCCCGCACCTGCCGTTCGATGATCATCGTGGGGAAGGAATTTCCGGTCCCGTGCGGGAACTCGCGGCGCCAGCGGTGCAACACGTTGGGGCTCACCTCCAACGCGCGCGCCACCTCGCCAATTGAAACGCCCTGTTCGAGCCGCCGGTATAGGACAAGCCGGAAAGCACAAACGAGGGGACAACTCCACAATAGGGCGGCGCTACCTGCCTGACTTCAATTCGCCCCGACTGCCCAGTTGCCGGCGAAGCTGAAGAACTTAATCACCCCATCCACCTGGGTGACCCACTCGTCCGGCTTCATCAGGAAATCCTTAAAATCGTTGACCGTCTTGTATGCCGCGATGGCCCAACTCGAGACGGTGGCATAAGTGGGGTCGTTTTTGGCGCCGGCCCTGGCGACTCCCAGATTCTTCCGCAGCGTCAGCAGATACTTCGACGCCTTGTTGATCTCCGTCGATGCCTCCACCAGTCCTTCGAGGCAGGTATGCAGGGCCTTTTCCGCCTTTTCGATGGCATCGGGCTTGACGGTGCCTTTCTTGGGAACGGTCGCCATCAGGGCGGTCACTTTGGAGGACATCGCCTTGGATTTCGTCTCCAGCACCAGGAGCTTGTCTTCGAAAAGATCCACATCCTTGCCAAACTGCTCCACGTCGGATTTCGTGAGCTTGGCCTTGGACTTGAGCGACGTCAGCCCGTCCTTCACCTTCTTGCGCATGCCAGGACAATCCGCGTAGACCTTGCCGTACTCTTCCACCAGCCCCTTGATCTCCATCAGGTTGGAGACGAACTGGTTCACCACGATGGGGAGCGTCTCCGGCGCGGTCACCGCCTCGCCCACATCCAGGAAGAACTTGATGCCGGTCCACAGCGCGTTGATACTGAAGCTGACGCCCTTCCAGTTTTCGCGCCGCTCCGCCTCCGCCGCCTTCAGTTCGCGCTCCTCTTCCTTCTTCTTGAAGACGACCAGCCGTTCCTGCGCCTCCTTCTTGAAGGTAGCGAGCAGTTCCTGAATTTTCTTGTTGCCGTTGTCGATCTCGCCGCGCTTCTTCAGCTTTTTCTCGTTGACGCCCATGCGGGTGATGCGCAAGTCGCGCTGCTGAATATCGTCGTTCACGGACTTCTGCGTCTTTACGAAAAGATCGCTGACTGCATCGCGGGCTTTTTGGTGGGTGAGCGGATCCACCGCCCCGTTCACGTTTATCTCGACAATCGCTTGCGGTACCTTGAACGATTTCCGTTCCAGGTTTTCCGTCAGAACGAAGGCAAACTTTACGATTTCGGCCATTGAAGGGTCTCCTGTTGCAATCGCGCAGTTGCGTGAATCTGCGCAAGCGCAATTCCGGGCGCTGAAGTTCTTCGTTAGTATACCGCTCAAGATGAGCGGGATTTCGTCCTAGTGCACCGTCGCTGTAGAGGCGGCCGAGGTGCCATCCGTATTGGTCAGCGTTACCGTCACCGAAGAAACCGTGCCCGAGCCCGACAGGGCGAAGGGTTGCGTGAAGACGAATTCGCTGCCGAATTTCGTGGAGGCGCTGTTCGCCCACCAGGCGGCGAAAAGGCTGCTCGCCGGTACGGTCAGCGAGGTGGTGGTCAGATTCGCACCGGAGGCAGGCGTAAAGGTAAATACCCCCTGCGTCATGGTGCGCGAGGTGGCGAAGCCGGTCACTGAAACAGTCAACGTGCCTCCGCTCGCCGTGGCGGTGACGGCCGAAATTACCGGCGGCACGGCCTTGATCGTCACCGCATCCGACGGGGCAGGCGAAGGCGTAATGTCCTGCGTCCCGGCCAGAAGCTGCGCCGTAATGGTGGCGGTGCCGGCCACTGTCCCCAATTGCAGGCCCACCGACGAGAGCGAAACCGAGCCTCCCGCCGGGATGGTAAGCTGCGCGGTCCGTTTGCCGTTGGCGAATTGTACGTTGGGGTCGTCCGCTCCCGAAGTGGGCACAAACGTCAGAGTCAGATTGACGGTGAGGTCCACCGGAAATGCCGCGGTCACACCCAGCGCCAGATTCGGCTGGGTGGCCGGCGTCGCGCTGGCCGGCGGCCCGTTGAACGTCAGGGTGGGTGGCACGGGCAGTGCCACGGTCAACTGGAATGTCTGGCTGGCGGTGGCGCCCGAACTGTCCTTGACGTTGATGGTAACGCTCTGCGTCCCGGACACAGTCGGCGTTCCGCCGATGGTTCCGCTGGTGGAGGAGATGCTCAACCCCGCGGGCAGCGTGGTCGAACTAAAGGTGTACGGCGCGATGCCTCCGGTGGCGCTCACGGTAGCGCTGTATGCCGAGCCCACCATCCCGGCGGCAAGAGATTGCGTGCCGATGGTCAGTCCGTTAACCACCAGTAATGAGAACTGGTTCGATGCCGTGGCGCCGTTGACGTCCGTCACCATAGCGTTTAGCGAAGACGTGCCGGTCGTCGTCGGCGTCCCGCTGAGAACTCCGTTGGCGGCGAGCGAAAGTCCCGAAGGCGTCGCTCCGATGACGCTCCAGCTATATGCCGGTACTCCTCCGGTGGGCGTCAGCGTGGCCGAATAGGGACCGCCCAGAGAGGCGTTGGGGAGTGAGGTGGTGCCAATGCCGAGGGGCGGCGCCACCGTCATCGCGATCTGCCCGGCGATTGTGGCCTGGTTGGCGTCCGTCACCTTCACTGTCAGTGTGGCGGTGCCGCTGGCCGCCGGCGTTCCGCTGATGATTCCGGTGGCACTGGAGGTCAATCCGGCCGGCAGTCCGCTGACGCTCCACGTCAGCGGGGTGGCGCCGCCGATTTCCTGCAGGATGGCGTTGTAGGCGGCATTGGCGGTCGGCGTCAGCTTCTGCGTGACGATGGTGGGAGGGGCCACCACGGTGAGCGGAATCGGCTGCCTGGCCAGGGTCGCGCCATTGGCGTCGGTCACACTGACCGTGACGGTGGTGTTCAAGGGCAGGCTGCTGCTCACCGGTACCGTGCCGCTGACGGTTCCCGCCGCAGTAGAAGTCAACCCAGCCGGCAGACCGCTGACGGTCCAGGTGAACGGAGCCACGCCGCCCGCTGCCATCAGGCTGCTGGAGTATGGACTGCCCGCAGTGACAGTCAGGGCGGTGGTGGTGATGGTCAATGCGCCGGAGACGGTCAGCGACAGCGACTTGCTTCCCACGCCGCCATTGCTATCGGTGACGGTGGCGGCGATGACGAAAGTTCCGGCGGCGGTGGGAGTGCCGGTGATGACACCCGACGCATTGGGCCCGATCAAGCCGGCCGGCAGGCCCTTGGCACTGAAGAAGTACGGCGTCACGCCTCCGGTGGCGGTAAGCGCGAGCGTGTAGGGCGACGCGATGGTAGCGCCCGGCACGGGCGAGGCATTAGTGATGGTGGGCGCCGCCGCTACGGTGAGGGTGAATGAGGGCGAAACGCTCACCTGGTTGCTGTCGGTTACCGTCACGGTCAAAAGGAACGAACCCACTGAGGTGGTGGTCCCGCTGATGGTTCCGCCGGTAGACATGGTCAGCCCGGAAGGCAAGCCGGTGGCGCTCCAGGAATACGGCGGTGCGCCGAGTGTGGCTGCCAGGGTGGTGGAGTACGGTGCGCCCGCGGTAGCCACCGGCAGCGACTGCGTGGTGACCGAGATCGTGGGTCCGACGCTTACTATGACGGTATTGGAGAGTGCCCCGCCCGGGTTCCTCACCTGGAAGGATACGCTGGAATTGGGCGTGGAGAATACCGAACTGGCCGTCAGGCTGGTGGCGCTTACAAAAGTGGTCTGGATCGCGCCATTGTTCGCCAGCACGATGCTGCCCTGCAGGAATCCGGAGCCGGTCACCGACACGGTGGTGGAGAGAGCGCTCACCGGGATGGGAGACGGCGTCACCTTGGAGACGGTCACTTGCAGGACGCTGATCGTCGTGGTGGCGATCACCGCGGTGTAATCGGACGTGTCGGTCGGGGTGAACGTCACCGAAAGGGACTGCCCGCTACCGGACTGAAGCACCGTTCCCGACGCAGGAGTATAAACAAACGCGCCGGGGACATTGGCAGTGGCGTTCAACTGGGTTGCCGAGAGCGCCGTGCCCACGGTGATTGCGGCAGGCGCGGTCCAGGTCACCAGCGGAGTTGCCTTGGCAATCGCAAAGCCCTGCGTGACGGCGGAAGCCGCGGTGTAGTTCAGGTTGCCGGGCTGCGTCGCCTGGATGGCACAGGTGCCGGCGCCCACCACGGTGACGGTGGCGCCCGCGACCGTGCACGTGGTGGGCGTGGTCGAAGAGAAGAGCACTGCCAGGCCTGAAGATGCGGTGGCCGCGATCGCGAACGGCGATTCGCCGAAGGTGTGGCCGGTAAGTGTTCCGAAGGTAATCGTCTGGCTGGCCTGGGTCACCACGAAACTCTGATTGATGGGGGTGGCGGTGGCGTAAGTGGCGTTCCCCGCCTGCATCGCCTGAACGGTGCAGGTGCCGGCGGCGGTCACGGTCACGGAATTGCCCGATACCGTGCAGACCGTCGGCGTGGTGGAGGTGAAAGTCACCGACAGGCCGGAAGTGGCAGTGGCGTTCACGTTGAACGGGGCGGCGCCGAAGACCTGTCCGGAGAGCATGGTGAAGGTGATGCTCTGGCTGGCCGTGGTCACCGAGAAGGTCTGATTGACGGCCGCCGCCGCCGCGAAATTCTTATTGCCCGGCTGGCTGGCCTGGATGCCGCAGACTCCCACGCTTGTCAGCGTTACGGTCACGCCCTGCACCGTACACACCGCGGGAGTGAGCGAAGCGAAGCTCACCGGCAGGCTGGAGGAGGCGGTCGCGGCCAGGTCAAAGGGAGGCGTACCGAAAATCAGATTGGGGAGCGTGCCGAAGGTGATGGTCTGCGTCCCCTGGGTCACCGGGAAGGTTTGCGTGATGGGCGCGGCCGCGGTGTAGTTGGCGTTGCCCGCCTGTCCGGCCTGGATGGCGCAGGTACCTGCGCTGACCAGCGTCACGGTGGCCCCCGATACCGTGCAGACGGAAGTGGTGTTCGAAAGGAAGGTGACCGTAAGGCCTGAAGTGGACGTCGCGCTGACTGCAAATGGCGCCGTTCCCAACACCTGCGCCGCGAGCGCCGCGAAGGTGATGGTCTGGCTGGCCTGCGTCACTGAGAAGCTCTGATTCACAGGAAGGGCCGCGCCGAAGTTGCTATTGCCAGGCTGCGTCGCTTGAATGGTGCAACTGCCCGTGCCGACCAATGTGACGGTGGCGCCCGCTACTGTGCAGACTGGCGCCGTGGTGGAAGAGAACGTCACCGGGAGCTGCGACGACGCCGCGGCGCTGACCGTGAACGGCGCCGTGCCGAAGACCTGGTTGGCCAGCGGCCCGAAGGTAATGGTCTGGGTCGCCATGGTCACCTGGAAGCTTTGATTCACCGGCGTGGCAGAGCTGTAGTTGGGGTTGCCCGCCTGGGTGGCCTGGATGGTGCAGGTGCCGGCCGCAACCAGCGTGATGGTGGCGCCCGAATTGGTGCAGACCGCCGGTGTGGTGGAGGCGACGGTTACCGGCAGACCGGAGGTGGCCATCGCGCTGACGGCGAAGGGCGCTGTGCCCAGGGTCTGGTTGAAGAGAGTTCCGAAGCTGATGGTCTGGCCGGCCGCTGTCACCTGGAAGCTCTGATTCACAGGCGTGGCGGCGCCGTAGTTGCTGTTGCCGCCTTGGGTCGCCTGGATGGTGCAGGTGCCCGCGGCCAGCAGCGTGACTGAAACACCGGCCACCGTGCAGACCGGCGCCGTCAGGGAGGCGAAGCTTACCGCCAGGCCTGAACTGGCGGTGGCGCCGACGTTGAAGGGCTGGGTTCCGTAGACCTGGTTGCCGAGCGCTCCGAAGGTGATGGTCTGGCCCTGCGAACTTACCTGGAAGCTCTGGTTGACGGGTGACGCTGGAAGGTAGTCGGTATTGCCCGCCTGGGTCGCCTGGATGATGCAGGTGCCGGCATTGGCCAGCGTGACGGTGGAACCCGAAACGGTGCAGACCAAAGTGGTGGTGGAGGTGAAACTTACCGCCAGGCCGGAGGAGGCCGTCGCACTGACGTTGAAGGGCGAGGAGCCCAGCACCATGTTGGAGAGCGATCCGAAGTTGATGGTCTGCGTCGCCTGCGTCACCAGGAAGCTTTGATTTACCGCCGGGGCAGGGTAGTAGTAGGTATTGCCCGATTGCGTCGCCTGAATGGTGCAGGTGCCGACGGTGAAAATGGTTACCTGCGAGCCGGATGCCGAGCAGACGCTGCCGGTGGTAGACGCGAAGCCCACCGGCAGATTCGAAGAGGCCGACGCGCTCACGTTGAACGGCGCCGCGCCGTACGGCATGTTGGTGAGTTGGCCGAAGGTGATGGTCTGGTTCGTCTGGGTCACCTGGAAACTCTGATTGACCGGCGGGGCCGCTTCGTAGCTGAAATCGCCCGCCTGCGTCGCCTGGATGGTACAGGTGCCGGTGGCGACCAGGGTTACCGTGGTACCCGACACCGTACAGACCAGCGGCGTCAGCGAGGCAAAACTGACGGTATCGCCGGAAGTGGCGGTCGCCGAGATCGTAAATGGCGGCGTCAGGAGCGGGACGTTGGGGAGGCCTGCAAAACTGATCGATTGCGTGGTTTGCACGTCGACGACGAGGTCAAAAGCGGAGCCGGGCGCGTTGCGCGAATCGCCGGAATAGTTGGCGTAAATAAAATGCTGGCCGAGAGACAGATTGGTGGCGGTGAACGTGTATGGGCTGGTCGATTGGGAGGCGGAGCCGAGTACCGTGGACCCGTCGATAAACTGCACCGATCCGGTCGGCGTGTAAAAGCCGCCCTGCGGTTGCGAAATGTTCGCAACCAGCGGCACCGGGTTTCCGATCAGCAGGGTGGTCGGCCCCGTGGTGCTCGTATCTGCTTCCGTGTTGGCCTGTAGTTGCCCCAGAAGGACGGTATAGCTGTTCTCACCGGCGGTGGCGATCACCATGTCGGGGAGGCTGTCGCCGTTCAGGTTTCCGATCACCATGGCGGATGGGTTTTCCCCCACCGGGTTGAAGGGCGTCGTGGCGGGAGTGAAATTGCCGGCGCCATCTCCCAGCAGCACCGAAACGTCACTGAAGCCCGTGATCGCGATGTCCCGGAAGCCGTCCGCGTTCAAGTCCCCTACCGCAACCTGGTTGGCGCCGTCGCTGTTGGCGAAGGGACTGCCGGCGGCTTGCGTAAATCCGCCAGCTCCATCGCCTAACCATACCGTCACCGTGCCATCGTAATAATTCGCAGAGGCAATCAAAGGATGGGCAAGAGAATTATTGACTACGAAGCCGCCGGTGGCTACGGACTGTGGATAGTATCCCGTCTGCAAAGGGCTGCCGGGGGCATACGTAAAGCCTCCCGATCCATCGCCCAGCAGTACGGTCAGGGTGTCGTCATAGGCGTTGGCGACGACAATACCGGGGTTACCGTTAAAATTTCCAACCGCCACGGATAACGGATTGTCGCCTACCTGGAAGGGACTTCCCGAGGCCGGCGTGAGGGCCCCGGACCCGTCGCCGAGTAGCACCGTTACGGTGTTGTCGCCGGTATTGACGATGGCCAGCCCTGGATGGCCGTTGAAATTGCCCACCGCCAGCGAGGTTGGGTCCGTTCCGACATGCAACGGGCTACCCGGAGCAGGGTTGAAGCCCCCGCCGCCGTTCCCCAGCAGGATGGTCACAGTGCCGTCGGCACTATTCGCAATGGCGAGATCTTTGTTGCTATCGGTATTAAAATCTGCCACCGCTATGGAGGTGGGCTGATGTCCCACCGCGATGGGACCGGAGGAAGTTGGCGTGAACCCGCCCAGTCCGTCGCCCTTGAGAACCGTGACAGTTCCGGCGGCGCTATCCAACACGGCGAGATCGCTAATGGAGTCTCCGTCGAAGTCGTCAATCGCCACCGCAGGCGTCTGCAACGCCAGCGGGGCGCCGGACGAAGCCAGTGAACCCGAGCCGTTCCCCAGCAGCACACCCACGTTTCCGTCGTAGAGGTTCACGAAGGCGGCATCCAGTTTGGTATCGCCGTTGAAGTCCCCCACTGCCCAGACGGTGGCAGAGTCAGGTAACGCGAACGGACTGCCCACGGCCGCCGAGAACCCGCCCGATCCATTGCCGATCAGCAAGGTCACGCCGGTGGTATTGTTTCCCGCGAGGATGTCCGGCTTGGTATCGCCATTGAAGTCTCCTATCTCGACGTTTTCGAGATAGGCCGGCACCGCGAAAGGGCTGCCCGTCGAGGGCGAGAGCACGGGCGTCATGCCACCGGTCCCATTTCCCATCAGGACGGTCACGTTGTTGTCGCCGCTGTTCGCGACCGCCAGGTCCTGCTTGCCATCGTTGTTGAAGTCCGCAGCCGCCATCGACGCGGGATAATTCCCTACCAGGTATGGGCTGCCCTGGGCCGCGGTGAATCCGCCCAAGCCGTTGCCGAGGAAGAGCGTAACGGTTCCCCGGCTTTGGTAGTGACCCATGGAGTCGTAAGAGTAGTCGTTTAATACCGCCAGGTCCTGTTTCGTATCGCCGTTGAAGTCGCCCACCGAAAGGCCAGTGGGACCGTACCCCGCCGCGTGGGGGCTGCCGGAAGCCGCCGTAAAGCCACCCGCTCCATCGCCCACCAGGACGATGACATAGGAGTAAGTCAAGATGGCAAGGTCCGCCTTGGTGTCCCCGTTGAAATCGGCGGTTACCATGAAGCGCGGAATGTCGCCCAATGAGATCGGGCCTCCCGGCGCAGGCGTGAACCCGCCTAGTCCATCGCCGAATAGGATCGAAATGCTGTCGTCGCGGCTGCTTCCAATGGCAAGATCTTTCTTATGGTCCCCGTTGAAGTCCCCCACCACGACGGAGATGGGAGCATTACCCACCACGATGGGGCCTCCGGGCGCAGGAGTGAATCCTCCACCGGCGTTTCCCAGCAGGATTGAAATGGTGTTGCAGGTAAATCCCGCGACCACCAGGTCCGCCTTGCCGTCGCCGTTGAAATCCCCGCTCGCCAAAGGCTGGCTGATAGACGATTGAGCGGCATTACAGGGGGTGGGATTAGCCAGCATCCCTCCCGACTGGGCGGCCAGCGGCGACGCGAAAACCGCCAGGAACGCTACTGCGAGAGTTCCTGTCGACAGGGTCCGGCCAGGCGCCCTGCGCGAATGAGATTCGGTCGACAACGCTCCCCGTTGAAAGTTGCCCTGAACGCCTAACCGGCGCGTCCAGAATGCCAATGGCGAAGAAACCATGGGACCTATTCTGGCAGGAAGCTGTGTGAAGGTAAACACATTCCGCGCGATAGTTCGACAAATTGTCGCTAGCGGGAATCCCCGGGCATCGGCGAACCCCAAATCCGCGATAAATCGCGGGAAATGCGGGGGTAACGCGTTCGGCGCGCGCTTTACCAGAAATGCGTAGCCAGAATGCGCGGCGGACCGGTGTTACCGCGAACTACGTCGGTAGCCAGCACCACCTGGAAATTCTTCTTGCCCCAATGTTTGGGCGCCCGTCTGGCCAGCATTTCCAGATATCGCGGTTCGCTGACGAACTCGCCCGCGGCCAGCGTGCCGTCGCGCCCCATGCCGGCTACTACCACCACCGTCCGCTCAGTCAGGGGATCTACAAATCGTGAGACTAGAGCGTAGTCCTGGTTGAGCTGCGAATAGAGGATTCCGGCGTCGTGGAACCAGCTTCGATTTTCGGGATGCTGGCGGTCGCGAATGATGCCGGTGTGGTCGGGCAGCCGCTCCAGGGCGAAGCGCAGGTCCTTGGTGAGCCGCATCGTCCAGGGGTTATTGAACCCGCCTACGAGAATGAGCGGCCCCTTACGCAGATCGGTGAGCGTGAACGTGGTGGCACGCCGCACGTCGAGTGTTTTTCCGGCGTACTCGCGCGCCACGCCAGCGATGCGCGCCATGGTGAGCGCGTCGGCGAAGGCCATATTGTCGGCCCGCATGACGTCGAGGAATGTCAGCCCGGCTTCGCTGGGTGCGGGCATGTAGTTGCCTCCGGTGGGGTTTCCCACCGCCACCATCACCGAATCCTCGGCGCCCCAAACGGGACCCCAGAACTGGTCGATAGCGCTGGGCGTCCGGGTCGACCAGACGCCGGCGCCGATGCCGGTCAGGACGGCCAGGCCCGCGGCGGCCGCTAAACCGCTGCGCTTTTGCGCCCAAATGCGGAGGCCGGATAAGGCGGTGACTGCCACCGGCGGCGGTTCCACCAGAGTCAGGGGAGGCGGGGCGACCGCGGGATAGCGAAATTCAGGAAGGTAGGACCCGGACGGCAGATCGATACGGATTTCGTGTTCGTGGCCGAGTTCGTGATAGTACTGCGCGATGCGCTTGCGCACTTCACAAGCCGAGGTGCGCACCACGGGATCGGCATTGGTATCGTAATCGGCGCCGCGGCCGAAGACTTCCACGCCCAATGCCCGTTCCTTAAGATGTCCCCCTCTGCCTTCCAGAGTCTCCTGCACAACGTACCGCAGGAAACTGGGGTAATGCTTGCTGTGATGAAAAAGCGGACTACCCAACAGGCGCGCTAACTGAGATTTCACCTCATCGCTACCTGGCCTGTTCCCCTCCTCACCCCCCGTCACAGGATGGTGAGTGCGCACAATCGTGGTGCTACCCATGGACCTAACCTCTGGGAGGGAATTCTATCACGAGACAGCCAAATAAGCAGTAGCAAAAAATTAGTTGTGAGCCGTCATTTCTGCGGCCAGAAAGTCGCCTAATTGTTCGGGAGTGAAATCATTTCCTTCAAAGTTAGCGGCCAGCTTTCCCTGCCGGTCCACTACCAGGGTATGAAGCGCGTGGGCGAACCAGATCCCTTCCCGCCAGTAATCCAGCCCGAACATGCGGCAGACCGCCTTTACTTCGCTCAGCGTGCCGGTGAGGAAATGCCAGGAATGCGGATCGGCCTTCCAGCGGGCGGCGTATTGGGCCAGCGTCGCCGGGTCGTCATGCGCCGGATCGAAGGTGATGGTGAGAAGGATCAGATCGCGTCCCATGCCGGCGGCGAAGCGCTGATTGACGCGGCCGAAATTGTTCGAGAGCCGAACGCAATAATCGGGCAGCGGGCAACTCGTATAGATGAACGTGATGGCGACGACTTTGCCGGCGAATTGCGCCAGGCTGACGCGCGCGCCGGTCTGGTCGGTGAGAGTAAATGGGAGCACCGCCTGTCCCGGCTTGAGAGCGTTGGCGGCGAGCGCGGGATCCTGGGCTTCCTGCAGCAGTTGCAGGCGATGCGCGCGCAGCGCTTCCTGTTCCATGGGCTCGTAGCGGTGGATGCGGACCCCTTCTGCGTAGGAGCGGTTCTTCTCGACGACCAGCGTGAAATCGATGTCCGCACCGGGCTGAAGTCCTGCGATTGTGGCGGCGTCGCGCACGGTGAAGGGCATGGCCATGGCAGCCATGTAGCCCGGGATTTCCTGGCAGGACGCTTCGAACGTGCCGTGTGCGCGATCGACGCGCAGGACGATGCCGGTGACCGGATGGCGCTCGGCAGCCATCGCCGCCAGGGCACATAGAAATACCAGCGCGCGCCTCACGGTTCCACCATCCGTTTGCCTCCGCCCAGCCGGACTGCATGCCGCTCGATGGGGCTGAATTCCGTCGCGCCCTGTTTGATGGCGATGGCCTGATTGACGGGCACACCGGTGAAGCGCTGCGGACGATCGGGATCGCCCGGCCAGACGATTTCCAGGCTGACGATCTGCGCCGCTTCGCCGAGTCCGATATGCTGTTCGAGCGGCGAGGCGCCGAACGATCCGCCGCTCGACACCGTGCGATACACGGAGCGCTCACGGCCGGCATTCTTCACCGTGACCTTGATGCGCGCGCCCAGCGCCGAGCGATTGGCCTTCGTGCCCTGCAGTTTGACGGCGATCCAGTCGTTGCCGTGGCCGGGGTTCTCAAACAGGCGAAACAGATGGCTGTCGCCCGGCGCCGCCCCGCCGGTCACGGTCAGAATATCTTCGTCGCCGTCGCTATCGATATCGGCGAACGCCACCCCGTGCCCCTTGTGGATCTCGCCCGTTCCCGAAGACGCGGTGACATCGACGAACGCCTTGCCCTGCCGGTTGTGCAGCAGCACGTGCGGGACCAGCGAGGCATACGAGGGATTGCCCGCGCCCAGGTAGATATCGGGGTAGCCGTCATTATCGATATCGCCGAAGTTCGAACCCATGGGCATGTACGACTTGTTGAGCCCGACCGCGGCCGTGACATCGCGAAACGCGCCGTTGCCCAGATTGCGATAGAGCTTCAAGGTGCCGGCGAAGTGGGGCAGCCCAAGATAATTGCGGACCGTTTCCGCGGTGGACATGTTGTAGCTGGTCACCAGCAGGTCCGCCCAACCGTCGTTGTCGTAATCGAAGAACCAGACCGGGAAGCTGTGGCCGGTGCCGGTGACGCCGGCCTGGCGCGCTACATCGGTGAACGTGCCGTCGTGATTGTTGCGATAGAGCGCATTGTCGCCGCGGTAGTTGGAGACGTAGAGGTCCATGAAGCCATCGTGGTCGTAATCCTCGGCGACCGCGCCTTTCGTGAAGGCCACGCGGTCCACGCCGGCGGCCGCCGCGATATCGGTGAACGTGCCGTTGCGGTTGTTGCGGAAGAGCTGGCTGGGGCCGTTTTCGTTGCCCACGAATAAGTCGGGATAGCCGTCGTTATCGATGTCGAGCCAGACCGCGGTCTGCGTGCTGGTGGCGGGCGAGGCCAGGCCGGCGTCTTTGGTGACGTCGGTGAACGTGCCATCGCAATTATTGCGCAGCAGTGACTTGCGCTGCGCCGTTTCCCATCCACCGCGCAGCACCAGGATGTCGGTGCAGCCGTCGTTGTTGTAATCGGCCTGAATGAGATTGAGCCCACCCAACTGCGCCGCGAGCCCCGACTTCTCGCTGCGATCGCTGAACGTGCCGTCGCCGTTGTTGTGGAAGTAGTGCATGGGCGCGCACAGGTCCCAGTTGGAAGTGACTATATCGAAGAGGCCGTTGTTTTCGAAGTCGTCGACGATCAGGCCGCCGGCTTCCGAGAAGAGATTCAGCCCGGCCTGCGGCGCGACGTCTTTGAAGCGTCCGATATCTTCGGCGGAAGCGAAGGCGGAGGGCGGAATCAGCGCCGCCTTGGGTACACCGGCGGGATAGGTTCCGGCGAACATGTGGGCGAGATTCAAGAGCCAGCGCGTTTCCAGGTCGTCAGGCTTCGCCTCGAAGGTCCGGGTGAGGAACTGGATGGCTTGATCGGAAGCGGCGGTGTTGGTGAATTTATAGCGCGGGTCGATGGGAAACAGGCAGCGGTCGCCGGGGTTGCGGTACAGGTCGTTGGCCGTCTGCGCCTTCTGCAGATAGCCGACCCCCAGCAGTTTTTCCATATAAGGGAGATAGCGCGGCATCTCTTTTTGCGCCATCTGGCGCGCGATTTCCCATTGCGCCACCGCTTGGTCCGGCTCGCCGAGATAGATGTGGTACTGGCCGTCGGCGATGCGCGCAGCGATCAGGTCGTAGGGTGTGCGATGCGCCTGCACGCCGCCATAGTTGGGGTCTTCCAGGGTGACGATGCGCTGCCGCAGCGCCGCCAGCGATTGCTTGCGGTAGCCGCAGGCAGCGTTGAGGTCGAGATACCAATCGGCCGGCTTGGGCTGCGATACCAGGGCCGCTTCGGCTTCGTTGATGCCGGAGACGTCGAAGTCGAACTGAATGCTCGACTCGGCTTGCGCGGCTGCCTGCCGGGAGCGCGCGGCGGCGGCGAGGCCGGCCACTTCGTCCGCGCTCAGCACCTTGGCGATGGCGAAGCCGCCGGGCAGCGGAAAGATCGGCGAGAGACCGCCGGGAGCGACACCGTGCAATGCGTCGCGCATTTCGGCGCGGAGTTCGGTGGGGTTGACGTCCGTCATCAGGCCGCCATCGGAAGCGGTAGGGTCGACGGACTCTTCGCGCGCCAGCACGCCGAAATCGAACCCCGCTTGGAGGCGTTGCTGCAGGAGATGCGCCTGGTCGGAAGATTTTACGAGGATGAGGCGGAGGGTAATGGTCGAAGGCGCCTGCTGGCCGGCCATCGAGTGCAGGAAAATCAGGGCCGACCCGAGCACACCAGCCAACAGGGGCCATACCGGCTTGGGCACTTTCATCGCAACTCCCCGCGAGAATAGGGCTATCTTATCACTGGCGGGCGGGCCGGGACGGAATCGCAGAATTCGCGTGCGCCGAAGAGGCTCGGCGATAGGATGGAGGCCTATTGCGGTGACGGCCCGGCAAGTAGCGCCGCTCCGGTCGCACTTCCGGAGCGCCGCTAGAGAAGGGTCGAGATGAGTCGCGACCCGGCAGGCTGAAGCCTGCGCCACCAAGCCGCAGCCATTGGATCTGTCGCGCGAACCTCAAGAGCTCATCTCTTCACGGATGGAAATTTTGGTCAAGGCCGAAAAACTCGTCAAGTGGCGCTATGCGTTTTTGGTCACTCTTCTTAGGCGTCCCTGAGAATATACTAGGTACGTAACCCAGTCAGACACGATGCCGCGGCTACGGAGGGTCGGCCAAACATGCCGTTTGCAATCGCAGATAAGATGCCGAGGAAAGGATACGGAGAAACAACGTTTGGGTCGCGCCTGGTAGCCATCCGGAAGGCACGAGGGCTGACACAGGTGCAACTGGCGCGGAAAGCCCAAGCTACCTATTACGAAAACGATGCTGACTTTCCCCCAGCCCCGGCCCTGATTACTCTAGCCGAGGCGTTACAAGTGAGCACCGATGTACTTTTGGGCGTCAAGCCGCCGAAGGTGGAGCGCATCAACGACGATTCCGAGGCTCGCAGACAATGGAAGAGATTCCGGATGATTTCGACGTTGCCGGAGCGGGACCGGAAGGCCGTCATCCGCCTGATTCATTCTTTAGTCGCCGCCGGTGCGTCGCGCAAAAATGGCTCTATGGGAGAACACAATGGCCGCTGATATACAGCACGCCCACGATTTGTTGAACCAGCTCGGACCTGGCCAGCTCGCCGCCGTGGTTCATCTGCTCGAAACCATGGTCTCGCCGGAAGAGGATGGCGACACCCTTAGCCCGGCCGAAGCCAAGGCCATTGCTGAGGCTGACGAATGGAGCAAGCACAACGAGCCGATTCCCCATGAGCAGGTTCTCGCCGAGTTCGGCCTCGCCGTGGCCGACTGGGAGAAGATGAGCCGCGAACCGTAACCGATGGCCAAACCTATCGTTTGGACGGCTCAGGCCAAAGCCGACCTCCGCGGCATCGAGCAGCCCATCGCCATCCAGATTCTCAAAACCCTGGGCCGCTACGTCCTCACCGGCGAGGGCGCGACCAAGCAACTGAAGGGTGTATCGCCACCGCTCATCCGTCTGAGGGCGCAGAATCACCGGATCTTTTTCCGCGATCACGGCGACTACTGCAAGATCGAACGCGTACTCGATCGCAAAGAGGCCTACCGCTGATGGGCTACGACGCGAAGAAGACCGAACACGCGGGTCCCAAGCCCGGCAAGCGTGGATTCCGCGCCTACCCCATCGCCAACGTGGCATTCCGCGCTGGATGAGGGTCGAGATGAGTCTCGACCCGGCAGGCTGAAGCCTGCGCCACAAAGCCGCATCCGTCACCCGCACCTCAATAGTTCATCTCTCCACCAACGAAAATCGCAGCGCCCATGCGCGCTTCGTCCGCGGTATTCTGTACCTTGTGACTCGGAGATCGCTGCTGACCATGCCTGTCGCGGCTGTCGCGTTGAGGGGACAGAATCTGGGGATGGGTTCCCGGGGGCTGAAGCCGCTGCCGCGCGGAAAGTCCTCGGGGCTGCCCTTCCACGCTCACTTCACCAATGTCGCGGCGAAGGCCGGCCTGACCGCGCCGACCGTGTACGGTGACATCAAGTTCAACGATTTCATCGTCGATTCGATGGGCTGCGGAGTGGCCTTCTTCGATTACGACAACGATGGCTGGCAGGACGTCCTGGTGCTTACCGGCCGGCGATGGAAGGCCACGCCCGACGAAGCGGTCATCCGGCTCTATCGCAATAATCGCGACGGCACGTTTTCCGACGTCACCGCGAAATCGGGCCTGGGGAAAAGCGTGTGGGCGCTTGGCGTCACCATCGGCGATTACGACAACGACGGTTTCGACGATGTCTTCATCACCTGCTGGGGGCAGAATCTTCTCTTCCGCAACAATCATGACGGCACCTTCAGCGATGTCACCGAAAAGGCCGGCCTGACGCATTCCGGTGTGCGTTATGGGTCGGGCTGCACGTGGATCGATTACGACCGCGACGGCAAGCTGGATCTCTTCGTCGCCCACTATATGGTCTTCGACCCCAAGACGATGCCGCCGCGCGGCAAGGATCCCACGTGCAATTATCGCGGCGTGCCGGTGTACTGCCGGCCCAGTGGATCGCCGCAGGAGCCGTTTCGCCTGTACCACAACAATGGCGATGGCACATTCAGCGACGTGAGTGCGAAGTCGGGTGTGGCGGCCATCCCGCCGGGATATCCGTTGACGGTGGCCGCGGCCGATTTCGACGGCGACGGCTGGCAGGACCTCTACGTCGCCTGCGACACCACCCCCAGCCTGCTGCTGCGCAATAATCGCGACGGCACGTTTAGCGAGGTGGGTCTGGAAAGCGGTGTCTCTTTGAGCGAGGACGGGCAGCCGCAGGCCGGCATGGGCCTTGGGATCGGCGACTTCGATAACGACGGCAATCTGGATATTCTCAAAACGCACTTTCGCGACGACACCCCCGCGCTCTATCGAGGCAATGGCAAGGGGGAATTTCGCGATGTGACGTTCCGCGCCGGCCTGGGGGTGGAAACGCGCTACGTGAGCTGGGGCGCCGGCATGCTCGACCTCGATAACGACGGACTGCCCGATCTGTTCTACGCCACCGGCATGGTCTACCCCGAAGTGGGAACCTCGCAGCCCGATTGCCCGTACATGACCCCCTGCGTGTTGTATCGCAATCTGGGAAACGGGAAGTTCGAGGAGCTGCTGGACGAGGCCGGTCCCGCCATTCAGGAACGGCATTCCAGCCGCGGGGTGGCGTTCGGCGATTTCGACAACGACGGCGATCTCGACATCCTCATCATGAACATGAACCAGCCGCCCTCGCTGCTGCGCAATGACATGACGGGCGCGAATCACTGGTTGAAGGTGCTGCTCGAAGGGACGCAATCCAACCGCAGCGCCATCGGCGCGCGGGTGGTGGCGGAGTACGGCAGCCGGCGGCAGGCGCAGGCGGTGCTGGCGCAGACGTCCTACCTCTCGGTGAACGATCGACGGCTGCATTTCGGGTTGGGCGTAGCGACGAAGGCGAGCCTCGAAATCCACTGGCCGAACGGCGCCGTGGAGAAGATCGCGGAAGTGGAGGCGGACCGACTGGTGACGGTGCGCGAAGGCGCGGGAGTAGTGAAGACGGAGCGCTTCGCGCGGCGGGGCTAAGGGGCGGTTGGGCCACGAGTGTCGAGACGGCAGGCGCCACGCCTGGTGGCCAGCCGCGTCCTGCCGCGCGGTGCGCTTCTTGGGTGGCGAAGAGTCTCGACACGAGTTTCGAGACGCCGGCGCCACGCCTGGTGGCCAGGTGCGGCCTGCCGCGCGGTGTGCTTCTTGGGTGGCGGAAGAGTCTCGACACGAGTGCCCGATGTCACGGCCGATGGCCCCCAGCAGCCTTGTGGACGGGGTCTTCTCGGGCCGCGAAAAAGTCTCGACAGGAGTGTCGAGACGGCAGGCACGAGTGCCTGCGCACGGCGGATGGCCCCCAGCGTCTTCGGTGCGCGCAGCGAGCCTGACAGCACGGCGAGCAGATCGGGCGGACCGTCCAGCGTCTACCGCGCGCGTAGCGAGCGCGCCAGCACGTCGAGCAGATCGGGCGGAGGGCCGGGCGCGTCCAGGTAGCTTTGGAGATCTTTGCCGTTCGCCCCGAGGGCGATGGCGGTGCGCAGCGGCGCGATGGCTTCCGCTCGCTTTCCCTGCTTTCCCAAAATGGCGCCGTCGACCGCCCAACCGGCCGGCCATTCCGGCCAGCGATTCTCAATCTGCTCGATGGTCGACCGGGCGGCGGCAGAGTCGCCCGAGAGTTCCAGCGCCACGGAGCGCACCAGCAGGATCTCACGGGCTTGCGGCAGCGTCTTGAGCGCCTCGCCGGCGACCCGCGCCGCTTCCGCCGGGCGGCCCTTGCGCAACAGATAGAGCGCGGCCCCCACATAGGGCGCCACCTCGGCCGGCGACGCTCGCAGGGACTGCGCGAGGGCTGCGGCGGAGGCTGCCCCATCGCCCGTGGCGTCCAGCATTTCGGCGCGTGCCAGGTAGAAATCCCAGCCGCGGGAGGACTCCGGTATGCGATCGAGCAGGCGCATGGCTTCGGCGGGTCCGAAAGCGTCGAATGTGGCACGCGCCAGATCGAGTTGGACGGCGGGCGTGGACGCCGCCGCGGCCGATTTCTCCAGTAACTCGCGAGCCGGCCCAAACTGGCCGGCTTGGAGGAGCGCGCGTCCCGCGCCGGCTAAGGTGGCGGCGGGAGCTTTCAATTGCGCCAGCTTGCGGGCGGTTTCGACCGCTTGACGCAGTTCGCCATCGTCCAGCAGGATCTGCAGGTAGTCGAGTTCTCCGGCCGGGTCCTCAGGATGATCGTGGACCAGCTGTTCCACCCGCCGCCGATAGTCCGTCTGACGTTCCGCGGGGGTGAGGCTGAGGTAATCCACGAGACCGCCGGGGACTGCATGGTTCACTACCGGACCAAGCCGGCGAAAACGGTCCATGGCGATTTTGGAGGAGGCGGTGTCGCCGGCATCGGCCAGGGCGCGGCCCAAGTGGAGTTGCATCTTGGAATCGTCGGGGCTGAGCTCGGTGGCCCGGCGGAGGACGCGCACCGCGTCGGCGGGACGATCGAGCGCCAGATAGGTTTGGCCGAGACGGTCGAGGCTGACAGGATCGTCTGGGCGGAGTTTGACAGCGGCCTCCAGGTCGCCCAGGGCTGCCTCGGGTTTGCCCATCTGGTAATAGAGGCTGCCGCGTTCGGAATGGGCCGCGCCGAAATCGGGATCGAGCGCCAACGCGCGATCGTACTCCGCCAGCGCGGCGGCTGGATTCTCCTTATTCTGCAGCGCGGCGAGTTCGTAATGGCCCACGGGATCGCCGGGGTGGCGGCCCACATACCACTGGATATCGGCCTGCGCTTGCTCTGTCAGGCCCTTCTTGAAATTGACGAATCCGCGCTCGCGGCGCCCCACGTCGTCGGTAGGCTGGAGGCGGATGTAGCGCTCCCAGGCGGCGGCGGAATCGTCCAGGGCGCCCAGATCGCCGGTAGTCATGGCAAGCAGCTTCTGGATATCGGCGCGGTTGGGGGCTAAGCGCGCGGCCTGCGCGAGGAGGGCCAGAGCGGGTTCGTTTCGATGGGAGGCGTAATCCACGCCGGCTAGAGTATAAAGGATGTCGATATTTTGAGGCTGCTGCTGGCGGGCAGCCTCCAGCACCTCTTGGGCGCGGGTGTAATCGCCGGTATGCCAGAGGACCACGCCGAGATTGGAGAGCACGTTGAAATCGGCGGGCGCCAAGGCGAGGGCCTGGTTCAGGAATCCGGCGGCCACGCGGTATTCGCCCAGATCCGCCAGCGCCATCCCAATGGAGAAAGCCAGCCCCAGATCGCTTTTCGATGCCGCCAGCCAGCGGGACGCCAGGGAGTCGGCTTGGGCGCGGTCGTCCGCCAGCCTCAGGGCGGCGATCCGCAAGGGCGCGAGATTGGGCGCATCCTGCTGATTGGCGGGGAGGTGCTGGATACGGTCGAGGGCTTCGTGCGCTTTCCCCGCTTTCAAGTCGAGGCGCGCGAGTTGGATATTCGCGTTGGCGTTGGCGGGGTCTAGCGTGACGACGCGCGCGTAGAGCTTTGCGGCCCCGGCGCCATCCCCGGCCGCGAGCAGGTGGTTGGCGTAATTATTCCAAACATCCGGGGAATTAGGGGCATTGGCGGCGGCGCGGCGGTGGATCTCCTCGGCTTCCGGGAACTTCTGCTGCTTGTCCAGGGCGACGCCGAGCAGGGTGAGAGCGCCGGCATCGTCGGGGTGGGCATTCACTTCGGGCCGGAGGATCTGCTCGGCGGCGGCGAAGTCTCCCTTGCGGAGAGCCGCCAGGGCCGACCGGATCTCCGCGCCGTCCGCAGCAGCCAAGGCGGGCGCCGCCGATATCAGCAAACAGAAAATCCCCAGGGAACGGTGCATGGAAGAAATAAGGCTATTCTACGCCCAGTCAACCCAGTACGTCGACCGGGAAAGCAGTTCGGGGGTGGCCTTCGGAAGTGAAAAGGGACGTAGGAAACGGCTTCCTACGTCCAGCTACATTGCTGTAAACAAACGAAGACGAATGTTTGTGCGAGCTTCCTACGGTATCAACCTTGAAAAGCCTTTCATAGAGGACTAACATGCCCAGACAACTCCAAAAAGGGTCTGGAGAGGTAGGGATCGGACCTGCCGATGGTCTCAGCAGGCCGGGTTTTTTTGGGTGGATCGAGTAGTCAATGTGTGACTTCAAGGGGGCAATATGTCGTTCGCCACAGGCAAGCTGGCACTCCGTTTTTGTGCCTTGACACTTTTCACGGCCTGCATTTTCGGCCAGACGGTCTCGAGTTCGTTGCAAGGAATCGTCTATGATCCGGCAGGCGCAATCGTTCCAAACGCGGTAGTGAAAGTGACCAACTCGGATAAGGGCACGGTGCGGGCCACTGCATCGGATAATACCGGGCTGTTCCGCCTGCTCAATCTGGAGCCGGCCAACTATTCTCTTCTGGTAACCGCCACCGGCTTCAAGAATTATCAACAGACGCACATCGTTCTGGCGGCCAACGAAACGCACGATCTGGGTCGCGTTACCCTGGAAATCGGTAATTCCACCGAAACCGTCACCGTCACGGCGGAAGCCGTTGCCATCCAGTTGGCCAGTTCGGAAAAAGCCACCCTGGTGGACGGCATTCAGCTCAGCAACGAAACCTTAAAAGGACGGGACATTTTCGGCTACCTGAAACTGCTTCCCGGCGTGATCGATAACAGTTATAACAGCACCAACGCAGGCAACCGCGACGTCACCTCGCCCAACGCCATCCGCGGTATCACCATCAACGGTAATACATCGGCGTTGAATTTCACCGTCGACGGCATCACCGACATGGATACGGGGTCGAACAGCACGCTGCACTACGAGCCGAACGCCGATTCGGTCCAGGAGATGAAAGTCCTGGGCTCGAACTACCAGGCGGAATTCGGCCGCAATTCGGGCGGCACCATCAACGTGATCACCAAGAACGGAACCAAAGATTTCCATGGCAGCATGGTGTGGAACCATCGCAACGAAGGTTTCGACGCCAACCAGTGGGAAAACAATCGCAACGGCCAAAAGGCGAACGGCACGGCGGTTTCGCCCATCGCGCGCTACCGGTTCAACGTCGAGACCTATACCATCGGAGGCCCGATTTACATCCCGAAACACTTCAACACCGCGAAGAACAAACTGTTCTTCTTCTGGTCGCAGGAGTATACCGGCCAGTTCGTAAGCGGCGGCTCGCAGACGAAATACACCCCCACCGCGCTGGAACGCCAGGGTAATTTTTCGCAGACGCTGCAGAACAACGGGACGCTGTTTACCATCATCGACCCGCAGAACAGCAACGCGCCGTTCGCCGGCAACATCATCCCGGCCACCCGCATTACTGCGCCGGGGCAGGGGATGTTAAACTTCTTCCCGCTGCCCAATTTCGCCGGCACCGGAACCAACGCCAACATCCAGAACTATTTCGAATCGGCCAGCGCCACCCACCCCCGACGCAATGATGTGCTGCGCGTGGACTACAATCCCACCTCTAAGATCACCACCTATTTCCGGTATATCAACGATCACGACGACATGATCGCGCTGTATCAGGGCGTTCAGTTCAGCAGTGACGTCGGTGGTTTGCTCGGGAACAAGGGCATCGCTCCGATCGACCACCCCAATCCGGGCCACGGCTATTCGGGCACGATGACTTATGCGATCACGCCCACGTTAATCAACGAATTTACAGTGGGTGAAAGCTGGAATACGTGGTCGTACTACACCACCGACGGCGGAACCAGCCAGGACCGTTCGCTGATCCCGAACATCCCGAGTCTCTTCGCCATCCCCACATCGAGTCCCTCGGGCGCGTCCAAGACCAATGGATATTTCAACCTGCTGCCCGAGTTCCAGTTCGGCACGGTTGACCCGAACGCCTCTTCCATGAACTTCACGCGCGTCGGCACCTCGGCCGGCAACTACGAAAACTTCAATACCATCTGGACGCTTACCGACAACGTGAGCAAGGTGATTGGGACGCACAGCTTCAAGACCGGCATCTATTTCGAGAAGAACAATAAAATTCAGCCCTCCACGCCGGCGTATGAAGGCAACTACAATTTCAGCCCGGACAGCAACAACGGTCTCTACAACACCAACGACGGGTACGCCAACGCGCTGCTGGGCTATGTGGACAGCTACTCGCAGACTACCGCGCGAGCTGTGTTCAACACGCAGTATTACAACTACGAGTGGTACATCCAGGACAACTGGCGCGTCACTCAGCGGCTGACCCTGGATTACGGCATCCGGTTCTATCACCAGACGCCGCAGTACGATCTCAACAACACCTTCGCTAATTTCAGTTCCAGCCTGTACACCAAGGCGTCAGCCCCACGGATCTACATCCCGGCCACCAGTGCCGGCAAACGCGTGGCGGAAGATCCCGGCACGGGCGCGTTCGCTCCCGTGGCTTATATCGGCCTGTATGTGCCGAACAGCGGAAATCCGGCCGACGGCTTGCAGATCCTGGGACAGAATGGCGTTTCCAAGAATCCGTATAGCACGAGCTGGCTGGCTGCGGCTCCGCGCGTCGGCTTTGCCTACGACCTGACAGGCGATGGCAAGACGGCCCTTCGCGGCGGCTTCGGCATCTACTACAACCGTCTGGACGGCAACCAGGTGTATGCACTTTCCGGCCAGGCGCCGTATTCGTATACTCCGCAGGTGAACTACACCACGTTCTCCCTGCTGGCCGGCAGCGGCAACAGCCTCGTTTTTGGCCCCTCCACCATCAACTCGTGGCCCGCGGGGAACATTCCGTGGGACCGCGCCCAGAACGCCAGCCTGAACGTGCAACGCCAGGTGACGCGCAATATGATCCTGGACGTGGGCTGGAGCGGCGACTGGGGCTACAACCAGCAGCTCTCGTACGATATCAACCCGATTCCGATCGGCACGCGCGCTCCCTTCAACCCGGCCAACGCAGATCCGACCAACGGCGGCAAGACGCTTCCCGACGTTCTGCTGCGTACGGCCTACCCCGGGTTCAACACCCTCAACAGTTACAACCACCTGGGTCAGACGAACTACGAAGCCTTAACGGCCTCGTTGAACCAGCGTGTTACTCATGGACTGGCCTTGGGCGTAGCCTACACTTACTCGCACTCCCTCGGTGTAACTACATTCACACCGGTGGTGCCGAATAACAATGCCTGGAACTACGGTAATCTCGCCTTCGACCGGCCGGAAAACCTGCAGGTCAACTGGTCGTATGAAATCCCGGGTTTGGGCAAGGCTTTGAACTCGAAGATTCTCGGCGCGGTGGTCGATAGCTGGACGTTCTCCGGCATCTTCAGCGCGACCACCGGTCCCAATTTCAACCCCGGATTCAGCATTACGCCGTCCACGCCCGATTACACCGGCACGCCCGATGTGTCGGCGCGCATCAACGTAATTGGGAATCCGTACGCCAATGTGCCGAACGGGTTGAACTTCAATCCCGCGGCTTTTGCGCCTCCCGCGGTGGGCACCACCATCACCACTCCAGTGCTGGGCAATCAGGGCGGCGGCTCGGGAACCATGTTCCTGCCGATGGTTATCAACGTGGACGCCACCATGTCGAAGTTCATCCCGATCTTCGGCGAAGGGCGTGGACTGAAACTGCAGGCGCAGGCCTATAACGCGTTGAATCATCCGGAATTTGTCGGCATCAACTCGGGTCTGGTCTTCAATGCCGCAGGCTTGCAGACCAGCCTTACGCCGGGAACGTTCAGCGCTACGGCGCCGGCTCGTATTCTGGCGTTCTCGGTCAGGTTCACTTTCTAGACTCCCCTTTGTACCCTTTCGCAAGCGCCCCGGAGTTTTTTTCCGGGGCGCTTTTTTTGTGGGGGGAGACGCCCGCTCAGAATCGTTATGGGAGGCGGGGTACGATGCGGGAATCCACCTGGAATTTCCGATAGTCCGTCCAGGTGATCTCATAGTCTTCGGAAATGCGCTTCAGCAGGGCGATGCGGCCTTTGCCGATCATGTACTCGCGCTTGGGCAGCCAGAGGTCGCCGCCGATACGAGCCTGTTCGAGCACGAGCTTCGCTCCCGGGCTCAGACGCGCCAGGAACACCCCGAAGGAAATGGTATTGGTGGTCTCCGCTTCCACCTTCACCCACTGGCCGCCCGCCTTCTCGATCCACATTTTGCCGCGGATCTTGGAGAGCGCGGCGCCGTCGCGAGTCCTGGCACGGTAGCCGGGCTTGGGCACGCCGGAGACGACCCAGACTGGCTGCCCGTCGATGGTGTCGCTGCCCTCCAGGTGGAGATCGAAGGCGTCGGGCAGTTCCAGCAGAAAGGCGCGCTCATGGCGGCGCGAGGCTTCGAATGCGGCAGCGCGCTTCTGCTTCTCCGCGGGCGTTTCGGCGGCCAGCCTGGCGGTTTCGCGGTCGAGCTTCTGCTGCTGTTTGCGCGCCTCCGCGGCGGGCAGCGGCTGACCGTCGCGCGTCAGCATGCGGGTGAACGGCAGACCGTCTAGAACCAGGCTTTCCCAGCCCTCGCGGCGGTCGGACGTGACGCGATCGCGGGCGTCGAAATGACGCTCGCGCGAGTTTCCGGTCCAGGTGTAATCGGCACGCGCCTTCCAGTTACTCTGATCGAGTTCGACGGCGCGGCGGACGATCTCGCGGGCGTCCTGGGCATGGACCGGCGGCGCCGCAATCGCCGCCAGAAGGCAGGCGAGCAACAGCCGCAATGACGCCGCTATGCCGTTTTGAGTTAGTTCACGTATAAGTACACCGTCTGGCAGGAGACCCCGCCGATGGAGCAGGTGACCGGCTGCATGCCGGTCGCGATGCCGGCGGGCACCATGGCATTGACCTGATACAGGTCGGCAAACCCGGGCGCCAGGCCGCTAAAGCCGACGGTGGCCGGTTGGCCGCCGATGGTGATGGTGGGGGTCGCCATGGTAGTCGAATTCGCATCCGAGACCGGCCAGCCGTCGGCAGGTTGATTGTTGACCGGGCCGAGGCCGTTGAGATAGAGCGCCACCGTGGCGCCGCGTGCCACCGGGTTACCCGCGGTGACAACGTTCAGCTTGGAATCGAGCGCCGAGGCGTAAGACTGCCCGTTCGACTGGTAGGAAAAGAATCCCGGGGAGTAAGTGGCCAGATTGAGAGAGTAAGTAGCGCTATAAGTGTAATTGATAATTACCTTGACGGTGGCCGAGGAATAGTTAGCCAGCTCCCAGGGGACCTGTAGGTTGATCTGGGTGGGGCTCACGTAGTGGAAATGCGCCGGCAGGCTGACCCCAGCCGAAGGCACGTCGAAGCTGAATGCCACACCGTTAATTCCCAGGGGCAGGGGGAACTGTGTGGCGCCGTTGGAAGAGTCCGCCAGGTGGGCACCGAAGATGGAAATGATGGACCCGGGCGCCACCGCGCGGCTGGCCGTGAAGGCGGCGCCATCCACGATGCCGCCCGCGCTGATGGTGGGGACCAGGCGGCCGATGCCCGTAAAATCGACCGTCAGGCCTTGCACCGTGGCCCGGAACTGCTGCGTTCCAGCGGCAGCGCCGAGAGTCGGTATCGCGTACGCGACACCATTGGTATCGCTGGCACCGGACGTACTCGATACGCGCCCGCCCCCGGCCACTGCGCTCCAGGACACCGGCGCGTTTGGCACCGAAGTGCCGTACCGGTCGATTACGCGCACTAATAAGTATGGGTAAACCGGGATCTGTTGATTGATGGGACCATCGAAGGCGTCACCTTCCAGCGGCACCAGATCGTAAGCCACGTTGCTGGGAACCACGAACATGTAGGGAATGTGCAGCGGAACTGCGGCTCCGGAAACGTTGATCACGCCTTCATACCGGCCTGCCGGCGGAATGGAACCGCTAAGCCGCACCGAGAGGGAAGTGCCGGAATTGGTGACCACGACCTGGGTGGCGGGCGCGGGTGTGGTGGCGGAAACCGAATAAGTGAGAGCCAGGCCGCTGGGATTGCCGACGATCACGGTCTGCGCCGCCGGCAACCCGCCGGCTACCGATCCGAAGGAGATGGTGGAGGGGTTGAAGGTAACGGGCGCCGCCACCGCGTTCTGCGCCTGCAGCATGCCGGACCCGACGTCGGCAATCGAAGCCGCGCCGGTACCGGCTAGATTGAATACACCGTTAAGGGTGGCGGTATTCACCAGCGCCGACTTCACTTGAAGCGGTGTCAAGCTGGGATTCGCCTGCTTCACCAAGGCCGCGGCGCCGGCTGTCAGGGGGCTCGCGAAGCTGGTGCCATCGGCGACGGCGTAGCTTCGCACTGAGAAGAGATCGCCGAAGGGATCGACATTCTGCGCGGCGAGCAGGAAGTTCGTGGCGGTAGCGGCCAGGTCGGGCTTCAGTCCGTAATTGCCGACGGTGGGACCACGCGACGCAAAGTAGGCGACTGACTCGGGGACGATGCCCAAGTCGCTGGACGGTGCCTGCGCCTCCTGGGTATTGAGGGTGGCTTGCGTACCGGGGTTGGAATCGACGAACACCTGCAGATTTTGTCCGTCGGCCTGGCTGATCATCAATGCGGGGATGGAGGAGCCATTCAGGCCGCCCCAGTTGGTCAGTGTGGCTGGGTTGGAACTGTTATTGATGAGGATGACGCCCACCGCACCGGCTGCCTGTGCATTCGGAATCTTTAAGCTGAAGTCGCAGGTGCCGCGCGAAATGAGAGCGATCTGGCCGGTGAGAGAGCCGGCCACCGGCGCCTGGCAGAGGAGCGGATCGTCGCCCAGTTGCACCACGTCGACAACGGGCGCGGTAAGAGGGGCATTCAAGGTAATGCTGTCGATGGCAGGGAAGGCGATCAGGCTTTGCAGGCTGGACGGCACGTTGGCGCCGGCCACGTCGATGGTGTCGGCGTAGATCACGTCGTTCTGCACGCCGCCCGCTGCAATCACGGAGGGTGTGTCGCCGGGCGATGTGACGGTGCCATAAGTGGCAAGCTGATTGGTGTTGTATTGATAGCCGCTGGAGCCTTGATTGCCGGCCGCCACGACGGCGATGACCTGGCCGTTTTTCATGGCGCTCTCAAAGGCCGCGGCGAGCGGATCGCAGGGTTGGCCGGCGGAGTTGCCGCAGATCGCGCCGCTATCGGTGGGGTTTTCGAACGCCGGCGTCCCCGAGGAGAAATTCACTACGTCCATGCCATCGGTGACGGCGTCTTCGAGTGCCCGCAGAATGCCCGATTCGGACGCGCCGCTGCCCAGTTCCGGCGAGCCGTAAATTTTGTAACTCCCAAGAAAAGCTTTGGGAGCCACGCCGGAGAGCGAGTTGCTGAGATAGGACGATGCCACGCCGGCTGCTACCGACGCCACCGCGGTGCCATGGCCGCCGAGATCGCGCGCGGAGTTGTCGTCAGGCCGGGAAGTGGAAGCGGAACTGCCGCTCGAAATGGTGCTGACGTAGCTGCGCGCCACGATCACTTTATTGTTCGTGAAGGCGCAATCGGATTCGATGGCCGTGCCCACCGTGTAGGTATCGCACTTGGGAAAACCGGCCGGCGGCACCAGCGAACTGTCTTGAAACGAGGGGTGCGTCTGGTCGATGCCGGTGTCGATAATGCCGATCTTCAAACCCGCGCCGGCGTTCCCCGCACCGCCGATGGTGGCGTTCGACCATGCCTGCTGCACGTCGCTCAGGCTCAACTGGTCGGCGAGGTGGAAAATTCGCATGGGCACCACGCCTTCCACGCCCGGAAGATTGCGCAAGGCGGCGGCTTGTTCAGGCGTCGCCTCCACGAAAATACCGTTGAGGAGGTGCTGGACGGCGCCCGTAACGCGGATGGACTGCGCCTCGATCTGGGTGCGAAGATTCGCCTGCGTGTTGAGCAGTTGCTGGCGGTACGCGGCAGAAACGGCGCCGGTCCGTTCGATGCGCCCGGGGAATCGCTGCACCACCGGGGCGTCGGAAAGGAGCAGCATCCATTCGTTAGAAGGCGGCGCGGCGGCCGGGAGAATGCTCGCAAAGACGAGAGACAGGAAAATCGAATAGGCCGATCGGCGCATGATTGAATGGACGCCTCAGTGCGTCGTCAGGTGACAAGAAAACGTTAAACTGCGCCCTGCCGGATGAGATCGGCGAGGTGTTCGGAGGCACGCATGGAAAGCGCCAGGATAGTCATAGTGGGGTTCTGCCAACCGCAGGTGACGAATCCGGCGGCGTCCACCACGAATAGATTCTTGATGTCATGGCTCTGGTTCCAACGGTTGAGAACGCTGGTTTTAGGGTCGTCCCCCATGCGGCAGGTGCCCATTTCATGGATGCTGCGGCCGGGCGGAAAAGACCGGTCGGACTTGGAGAGGATGTCCCACCCGCAGCCGCGGAAGAGGTCTTCGATGGTGTCGGCCGCGTCTTTGGCGAGGTTGTACTCGTTCTGTGAGTTTCGATACTCCATGTGGATCACCGGAATGCCCCAGGCGTCGACAACGTCCTTGTTGATGCGCACGAAATTCTCGTAGCGCGCCAGTCGCTCGGCGTAGATGCTCCCGGTGACGCACGATCCGGCATAGCTTTCGAGTTTCTGTTCGAGCTCTTCCCCGTAAGTGGCGAAGAAGTGCGGTGAGGCGCTGCCGCCGCTGGAGACGTTGATGCAATATCCCTTGATGAAGTTGTGGCCTTCGTTCTTCTTAAGATTGCGGAAGCGGGGCACCAGCGCGGTGCCGCCCATCAAGCCGGCGGGTGCTTTGCCGTCGCGCGCTTCGGGGACGGAAGCCACCACCGAGACACCATAAAGCTGGTCCACCAGGTAACGGCCGACCAGGCCGCTCGAATTGGCGAGCCCGGAATTGAGCAGCAGGCGGGTGGACTCGAGCGATCCGGCCGCCAGCACCACTACCTTGGCCTTGACTTCCATTTCGCGGCTGGAGTGGCGATCGACGAAGTAGGCGCCGTTGACTAGACCGGTATTCTTGTCGACACGAAGCTGGCGCACGATGGCATTCGAGACGATGTCGAGCTTGCCGGTGGCGAGGGCGTCGGGCAGCAGCAGATTGATGGAACTGGCGAGGCCGTTCTGCCCCTGCGAGGCACGCATCTTGGAGACGCCGATGCCGCGCTGGTTGCACACTTCGGTGAACTTCCTGATGGTGCCGCTATCGGGAGGGTAGTTGGTCTCCACGAAATCGCCATCGGGAAATTGCGGCCAGCCTTCCTTGCGCCCGCTGACCTTGAAGATGGCCTCCACGCGCGAATAATAGGGCGCCACTTCGGACAGTCCGAAGGGCCAATCCACGCCGCCATCGAGCTGCGAGGGCTTGAATTCGAAATCGCTCAGGCGGAAGGATTGGCGCGCCCAGAAATGCGATCGTCCACCCACCAGGCGCACGCGCACCCAGTTGGCCCACGCGTCGGGCGGATGGGTGTACGGCACTTCCTTTTCGTCCACCCATTGATTGGCGTTGAACTCGTTGGCCTGAATGACGTGCGGCAGCCGGCCGGGTTTGTCGAAGCCGCGGTACGGCAGTTCGTGGGCCGATTTGGTGACGCGGTCCTTCTGATAGTCCATCTCCGGGCCGGCCTCCAGAATGAGGCAGGAGAGGCCTTTTTCGGTGAGGACTTTGGCGGCCATGCCACCGGCGTGGCCCGAGCCGACGATCAATACATCGTGTTCTTTTTGGAGCATGGCAGGTTACCCGCGATAGACGGGGTCGATGGGTTTGATGAAGATATCGACGCCGGAACTGCGTCCGCGGCGGCCGGCGTTGATGGCGGCCATGGCTTGCGCAAATTCTTCGGAGTTGACGGTAGCGGTGCGCATATCGTCATGGACTTGGGCGACGAAGTGTTCGAGGGGATCGGTGGGGCGGTCGAGCACCCAGGCGATGGTGACGATGAGGGGGCGGAGGATGGTATCGGCCTGCTTGTCGTCGAGCTCGGCGAAGGGCTTGCCGAATTGCGAGTGGGCGCGCGCGTTGAAGGTGTCGAGGCCGTGGCGGTAGAGCTGCTGGCGCTCGGCGGCGGAGACGCTGACCAGGAAGTCGACGAATTCGGGAGCGCCGGCATCGAGCGCCCCGGGCCGGCCTTTCCGCGGCGGCATGAAGAGCGCGCCCAGACGGCGGAGCGCGGCGAATTGCGCGGCGGTGAAAAAACGCGGCGTGGTTTGGGCGTCTTCGTCGGGGAGCGCGTTGGTGAGTTTGGGCGCACTGGCGGCCGGGGGAGCGGCGGCGCGTTGCGGAGCGGCTGCCGATACCGCGGGCGCCATCGCGACGGTCTGCAGAAAGCGACGTCGTTGGACTTTCATGACGATCACACCATTATGTCAAAGGGGGGCGGGCTGGAGAAATCGAATTGGGGATCCCGCAGAACGCAGTGCCACCACGGGGTGCGCGAGGCCGAAGCAAGAACCTAGAGGCGGGACTCCCGCTTCGAGTCCCGCGGGACGCAGGGCGTCGCCCTTAGGATTCAACAACAGTGATGGGACTGCACCGCGAAACGGATGGCATTGTAGGCGCACACCGAATACGCGGTAGTTGGCGTTAGAATTTTAAGGGATGGGCAAAGCTCTGACTGCCGACGACATTCTTCCGCTGGTTGCCGCGTTAACGCCCAACGTACGCGCGCGGCTCCTGCATCTGATTTCCTCGCCGGAGCCAGAAAGCGAATCCGCCTATCGGTCAAACCCACCTCGGCGCGATGAGTTTTCGTCCGATGAGGAATCGCTTGCCTGGGAAGCCGAGGGCTGGGAGAACATCGGTTGAAGCGCGGGGAGATTCGCTGGTATACGTTTGGTTTACCTGATAAGCGCCGTCCAGTCCTGATTCTCACTCGAAGCGAGGTTATCGATCGCCTCAACGAGATCATCGTGGCGCCCGCCACACGAATGATAAGGGGACTCACTACGGAAGTCGTCTTGACAACCGAGGACGGCATGCCCTCCGTGTACCCTGGCGGAGAATCGGCGGGACGAAGCGCGTTCAGCGCTGCTGGTAGCATGCGGTTTCGGGAACGGAGATCGCGGTTGAAATGAGAGGCCTCTTTGAATCGCACGAACGCCGCATTGAGGATTCCTGATCAGCATGGGGATTTCCGACGACGCTGTGTAACTGCCATACTGCCTTTGAGAGACTTGTTTTGTTCGAATCTTTCGTAAAGAGCGAGCCCTCTATGGGTGCATTTGCGATGCTGCAACTAGGCGTTCCTCTCTGAGCGGTCGTTGCGATGATGCTCGTGCCGAATCCATTCGACCGTCCGCCTGCCTCAAGCGCAGACCTCGTAACCGGAGCTGCTTGCGTGCTCGTCTGGGCCGTTACTGCGGGTGCTGCTGGGGTGGTTGCCGCACTCGTCGCTCGACGGATCGCGCCAGATCAGGGATGCGGACTATGGATCTGGGTGATTCCGAGTTCGTTTCTGTTGCTCGGCTTGGTCTCGGACTCTCTTCAGTTTTCGGTCCACGAAGCTCTGTCTGAGTTTTTCCTGCCCGGGCCGGACGGCGAGGAGTGGTGGGCACTCATCTTCTTAACGTGCCCAACGATTGCCTGCCTCACTTGCTCGGCTGCAGTCCGCCTGCAGGAGCGCCGCGACAGGGACCGCGCAGCCCACGCAGCGGCATGAAGAGCGCTCCGAGACGGCGGAGCGCGGCGAACTGCGCGGGAGTGAAAAAGCGCGGCGTGGTTTGGGCGTCTTCGTCGGGCAGCGCGTTGGTGAGTTTGGGTGCGCTGGCAGTGGCGGCAGGCGCGGCGGCGCGTTGCGGGGCGGCGGGGTTTTAGAGGTTTTGAAAGAAGAGGGGCGGGAGCCAGACTCGAACATTCAGATCCTGGATGTGGCCGTTTGAAGTCGGTCACCGGGCCGAAATGTGCCGGCTCGTGGAAGTAGCCGGATGGTCGCTCTAACGGATCAATGGGAGTCACCATATCTACGCCAACCCGGAGAGCGGAAGGTCATCTCGGTTCCCGTACACGGAAGCAAGAATCTAAAGGCGGGACTTGCCCTTCGAATCGCACGGGACGCAGGCGTCGCCATTTAGGGTTCAACATCAGTATAGGCGGCGATACGGTCATCTAACCATAACTAGCGTTCCGAAGCGTGAGGCAATCAGCACTGGTCGGCTTTGTCTCAAACCTACTTCGTCGATGACTTAGCCCTAACGGCAAATTCAAAAATGGTTTCTATGACCTTCGCGGCCTGTTCTGACTGGAATGCTGCAACCGGAATACTCGGCCGCTTTCCCCCGCCGGAAAATGGGACCAGCGAACATAGTGCTGCTCCAAATTCATCAACGAACGTTTCAGGTACGCCAGCCCTGACTGAGAAATCAAAAGGGAAATCTAGCCTTTGCCTAATACTCTTGCCATCCCGATTCCTGGCCGGAAACCCCCACACGACTGGTGCGAACCCAACACGAGGGAAATAGAATTGCATGGAAAAGCCGCTCTGATGGTCCCAAGTGATCTTGGTCTGGCTGGAAGCGTCTTTTTGGGCTTCGAACAGTGCAGCAAAAAACCGATTTCCTTCTTCATCGCATCGCGACAGGAAATCCTGCACGTCTGACGGCGACTGCACCGCTCTGCTGTAAGCCCAGCTTCCGGCCTCTTTTCGATTTACGGCATCCGGCCCCCGCGATGGGCGAAGGTGTGCTTCCGGCGGTATCGCAACTTTCGATTCGGAGCCAAACGTATAACCTACCTCCGCCGCAACGTCGCGGAACGTTTTCTCGGATATTGCGCGACATTCTATGTCTCGGTTTTCGCACGCGAGTTGCCGTTCCTGCGGTATGACGTTGGCCACGACCATCAGCTCAACAGGCTTCCCGGGAAACTTCTGCTTCATCATCCCGAAGTAATCGAGCAACTGGTCGATTGCGCCACGTGGCAGCTTGCCTCGCTTCACTTCGACTACCAGGAGTCTTCCGTGCCGATCTTCAAAAACAAGATCGGCACGGCCTACATCGGAGGAGATTTCCCATTTGAATTGCTGAAGTGGCTCGTGTAGGAGTTGCAAGGGATAGCGCCAGAGCAACTCCTGCATCTCTTTCTCGACCATTTAGTACCCCCTATCGGAAGGACCAGACAATTGTAGCCGAAACCACTTGGCCGTATCACGCCCGTTGCTGACATGTGCTCGGCCAGCGAGGAGCGTTTCCCGAGCGCGTGCCGCCGCAATCAATTCGCCCCAACACGCTGCGGACCCTTTACAAATCCGCCAACCCAGCCGACGCGTCGCCGAATTTATCGAGCTTCACGCCCATGCGATTCATCAGCGATAGGTACAAGGCGCACATCTTGCGATTGTCGTCGCCGGCCTTAAGGTAGTTCAAAGTGCGGCCAGTCTTCAGCGTGCCGCCCAGCCCGCCGGCGAGCACCAGCGGCAGACGGCTGTTATCGTGACTGCGGCCGATCCACATATTCGAGAGCCACATCAGGCAGGAATTATCGAGCACCGTGCCGTCGCCTTCCGGCATGCTGTCGAGCTTGGCGGCGAGGTAGGCGAGCTGGCTCAAATGGAAGCTGGTGATGCGCTCATAGGCGGCCGAGTTGTTGTCGTGCGAGGCGGAATGGTGGCCGTCCTTCACATCGATGAAGGGATAGATCTGGGCGGAAAGATCGCGCGCCAGAATCAGGCTGGCGACGCGCGTGCGATCGGTCTGAAACGCGATGGCGATGAGGTCGCACATCAGGCGGGCGTGCTCGCGGAGATCTTCCGGCAAGCCATCGGCGGGGCGCTTCATGGCGAAGACGGGGCGATTGTGCAGCTTGGCGTCATCGTCGGCCGCGGCTTTCACTTTGCGCATGCCGTCGACGCGCTTCTCCACTTCGCGCACACTGCCGAGATACTCGTCGAGCTTCACTTTGTCGGTGGCGCTGATCTGGCGGCTGAGCGCTTCGGCGCGTTCCTTCACGCGGTCGAGAATGCTCACATTGCGCTCGCTGCCGCGGTTTTCAAACAAGCTGTCGAAGGCGAGTGAGGGGTAGACTTCCACCGGCACGGGCGAATCGGGACTCTGCCAGGAGATGTGCGAGCTGTACGCCAGCGAGTAATTCGTCTCGTGATAGCCCGTCATGGGTTGCTCGCAGGCCAGCACAATGCTCGACTGCAGGGTGTCCTGCCCGATGACATTGGCGACCATCTGGTCCATGGAGACGCCGGAGTGGATGATGGCGCCCTTCTGAATGTCGACGCCGGAGAGCAGGCTGCCGGTCTGCGCGGGATGGATGCCGTGACCGGTGGCGTGCTGGTTGTAGAGGCCGTCGATGACGTTGATCTTGCGCTTCACCGGCTCCATCACGCGTAGCGATCCCGAGAGCTTCATATCGGCGCCGTTGCCTTCTGCGCTCCACTGGTCCTCGTTGATGCCGGTGCCCATGAAGAGCACCCCGAACCGTTTCGGATATACCGGCGTGGCGCCATCGGCGAAAGAGAGCGATGGCAGGAAGGGCAGCGCCATGGTGACGCCGGCGCCGCGCAATACGGCCCGGCGGGAAATGCCTTGCGATTTAGATCGGGATCGGGACATGGATTTATCTATCTTTGGTACCGTTGGTCGCAGCCTTAGTGACGGCTGCAGTGGTGTCGCGCGCACCGGTGTTGCGCTTGTTTAAGAATTGCGGACTGGTGACGATGGCGTCGACGAGCGTGCCGATGCGGTCTCCACTCGCCGCCAGTTTCGCTTGCATGCTTTCGATCAAAGAATCGTCGGATAGTTGCAGCGAGCGGTCGAGCGCATACGCCAGCATCTTGCGGCTGAGATTTTCGAGATATTCCTTCTGGCGATGTTGCCGGATGTAATCCTGAATGGCCTGGAAGCCGGAGCCCTCACCGCCGCCAGGGAACGTCGCCATAGCGTCGATGAGGCGGCCGGCGAGATCCCTGGTGCGGCGGTCGCCGATCGGGCCGTAGCCTTCGAACGCCAGCCCGAAGGAATCGAACTTGGCATGACAGGCGGCGCACATGGGGTTGGCGCGATGCTGGAGGAGCTTCTCGCGAATCGGCAGGTCGCTCTTGGCTTCGTCGGCGGGCAACTCGGGCACCACCGGGGGAGGCGGCGGGATCACTTCGCCGAGAATCTTTTTCACCACCCAATTGCCGCGCTTCACCGGGCTGGTGCGCAGGCCGGGTGAGTTCTCGGTGAGAAACACTGCCATCGGCAACAGTCCGCCGCGCCCGTACGCGCCGGCATGGTCCACGCGCACCCAGTCGTCTTCGCCGCTCGAGAGGCCGGGCATGCCGTAATGTTTCGCCAGCGAGGCATTCACGAAGGTATAGTCGCCGTAGATCAGATCGAGCGCCGGGCGATTATTCCGGATGGCGTCCGCCAGGAGGTGGATGGGCTCCTGAAACATGGCCTCGCGCAGATTGTTGTCGAAGCTGGGGAAGCGGCCGCGGTCAACGGAGGCGATCGACTCGAAGTGGCGGAAATCGAGCCAGCTCCCGCCGAATTCGGTGGCCAGGCCGATCACGCGGTCGTCTTTGAGCATGCGATGAGTTTGCGCTAGCAGAACTTCGGGACGCTGCAGATCGCCCGCCGAAGCGTGCGCCAGAAGTTCCCGATCGGGCATGCTCGACCACAGGAAGAAACTCAAGCGGCTGGCCAGCTCGTAGCCGCTGAGCGGGCTGATGCGGCCGGCGCCCGAGGTAGTGCCGCGCAGATCGAAGCGATAGCAGAAATCGGGCGACATCAGGATGCTGACGATGGAATCGCGCATGGCGTCGTCATGCGCGAGCCCTTCCTTCTGGCGAAGTTGATGGTAGTACGCCAGAATGTCGTCGCTCTCGGCCTTCGAGAGCGGGCGGCGATAGGCACGGGCTGCGAATTGGAGCAGCGCCTGCAATTGCAGCGGCTCGGCCGCGGCATGCTCTTTTTCGAGGCCGCGGAGGGTGTCGTTGACGCGCTGGAAATGCTCGCGAATGGCGCGCGGCGCGATGGGATCGTTGGCGGGATCGGCCGCGGCTTTGGCCACATACTGGTCGCGCAGGCGGAAGATGATTGCGGAATCGGTGACGGCGTGGCCTTCGGGACGCGGCTGGGCCGATTCTGCGCCGTTGCCGAGAACTTCGCCCGCCTGGTTGTAGTAATACTGCACGAAGGTGCGCGCGGTGTAAGCGGCTACGAAATCGAATTCATCCCACAGGCGATTCAACTCTTTGCGGCCCTTGTCGTCGAGGATGAGCTCCATGAGCGGCGTGTCGTCGCGGAAATAGCCCATGGTGTTGTGATAGCCGGCGCTCAGGTAGCGGCCCTTGTCGTCGGAATCGTCGGGGAAGTAGCGGCCGCGTTCGCTGACGTAGAACTCGTCGGGGAAAATCGACGAGAAACGTGTGAATGAAGCTTCGTACCGGCCGCGAGCGGCGGCAGGCACTACGAGATCGGGATCGCCCGAGCGGGCATTCGCTGAAAGCGCGGCCCAACGCGGCGCGGCTTCCTCATGCAGGTCGGGATAGTGGGGGATATTGGGGACTTCAGGCGGCGTTGCGGTATCGTCGAGCAGATCTTTGGGTTCGAAATCGCGGCGGTGATCGGCGAACTCGTAGAGTTTCCAATTGAGAAGCGGCTGCGATCCCGGCGGCAATCCGTTCACCAGCGGGGCAGCGAACTCCATGGCGGTGTGCCGGCGGATCTTCACCACGAAGTCGCGCATTTCGAGGCACTGCTCACGCAGCGGGGTGCTCTTCGGGTCGAGCCGGTCGGGATTCGGCGCTGGCAGCGCGCGCCACATCGACTGCAATCGGGCGATCGGGCCGACTTCCTGGCTCGCCTTCCCGGCGGGCTCTTCGAGCAACGCCCAAACCATCGCCAGATACTTGGGGCTCACCTTGGCGTCGGCAGCAATCGAGGCCAAAGTGGCGTTGGGCTTGGCGAGTTGGGCGCGGTATTTGTAGCTCCAGGCGGCCTCGAAATAAGCGGCGTAATCGGTGGGCTGGCGCTTATAGAAATCGACGATGCGCTGGATGCAATACCGGTCGCGATCGGTTTCCACCAGCATGGGATGCGATGCGAAATCGAACCCATCGGGCGTGAGCACCAGATTGTCCGCGATGGAGCGGGCTGCCTTCAAATACTTGTCGAGCAGCGCGGGCGACATGGTGAGCGACTCGCCGGAATTGTCGAAGCCCTCGGGATTGGCGGGGTCGACCGGAAATTCGCGCGTGGGCCGAAGATCGACGCCGGTGAGGTCGCGGATGGTGTAGTTGTACTCGGCATTGCTCAGGCGGCGGGCGAGCACCAGGCCGGGGTCGCCGGCATTCTTGCGGGCTTCCTCCACGCGCATGGCCTTGATCCAGTCGATCACCTGCTGACGCAGTTCGGCGGGCGGCTGCGGCATGCCCGAGGGCGGCATTTCTTTGGCGGTGAGGCGGCCGGCGGCCAGCGCCCAGCGGCTGTTGTCGCCGATGACGGAATCGAGCGTGGTATAGGAAGCGAGATCGAACTGCGCCGCGGGGGAATCGCCGCTATGGCAGGCGAAGCAGTACTTCTGTACGAAGGGGCGGACCGTTTGCGCGAATTGCTGCTCAAGCGGAGTATTGGCGGCGTAAACGCCGGGCGCCGCGAAGATCGCGGCGAATAAGAACAGGTAACGACGGAGCATCGATCTCCAAGTGCCGGACAAGTGCTCCAATTATATAACGCTGGGGTTCGAGGTGATACGGTAGGAGGTGCTCGATGCGCATCTTTCTCACACTCCTCGCCGCCGCCACTGCCTGCGCGCAAAGCGTCACGGTACAGACCAGCGGAACGCGCGCCTCGCTCCGCGGAGTGTGGGCGGTGAACGATGAGGTGGTGTGGGCGAGCGGCACTCACGGTACCTGGCTGCGCACCGGCGATGGCGGCGCCCACTGGACGGCCGCCGCGGTGCCGGGCGCCGAGACGCTCGACTTCCGCGATGTGCAAGGCGAGGATGCGAACACGGCGTACCTGCTGAGCATCGGGACGGGCGCGAGTTCGCGGGTTTATAAGACGGCCGATGGCGGAGCGCACTGGTCGGTGTCTCTGCAGAATCGCGACGACAAAGGCTTCTTCGACGAGATGGCCTTCTGGAATCCGCGGCACGGGATTCTGGTGGGCGATCCGGTGGACGGCCAGTTGGTCGTGATGATCACGGAGGATAGCGGCGGCCACTGGCAGCGCGCGAAGATGCCGCCGGCGCTCCCCGACGAGGGCGTGTTCGCCGCCAGCGGCACGGGCATCACGGTGCTGGGCAACCGCCAGGTGTGGATCGGCTCCGGCGGACCGAATGCCGCCCGCGTATACCACTCCGCCGATGGCGGCAGCACCTGGACTGTGGCGCAGACGCCGATTCGCGCCGATTCGAAAAACGCCGGCATTTTCTCGCTGGCGTTTGCAGACGTGCGGCACGGCATCGCGGTGGGCGGCGATTATTCCAAACCCAAGGAGACTGCGGGGAACGTCGCTCTGACGGCCGATGGGGGCAAGACTTGGTCGGCGGCGGCGACTCCTCCGGGCGGATTCCGGTCGGCCGTGGCGTATCTGCCCAACGGCAAGGTGTGGATCGCGGTGGGGACATCGGGCGCCGATATTTCGAGCGATGGCGGCAGGAACTGGCGGCAGTTCGACGGCGGGGACTATAACGCGTTGAGTTTCGCGCGGGGCAAATCGGGCTGGGCGGTTGGGCAGCGCGGGCGAGTCGCGAAGTTCACGATGCCGTAGCGGGGCCGGTGACTCGGCGACGTGTGGGCGTTCAACGCCGCGGGCGAACTTATTTCACCACCACTGTCGCTCCGATATTGGCCGTCGAGGCGGTGTAGAGATTAGCCGAGCGATATTCAGCCTCCGGATAAATCGCGTAGTTGCCGGATGGCGTCCCCGGCGGTATCCGGATGTTGATCTGCGCCACCCCGCACAGCAACAGAGGCGCGCCACCGGAATATGCCACCTCGATGGTGTCGTCGCCATTGATGGCGGTGGTGTAGCCCTGCGCCAGATAATCGGCAGCGTCGACATTGAGACTGCCGTCGCCGCATGGGGTGGTGAGCGGCCCGAAGCCGGTGCCCCACACTGCGACGATTGAACCGGCCGGCGCGGGGTTCGCCGGTCCGTTGACCGTGAAATCCTGATTGATGGCCGCTGCCTGCGTGGACACGCCAGGATTCCAGCGGAAGATGGCGGGATCGAAGCGCGCGATCTGCTGGGTGAACGGGCCGAAGGTGGCGTTCTGGTAACGCAGTGTGACGGTGGCGGACGTTTGGCCGCTCATTTCCACCGGCACGATGAGGTTCACCTGATTGGACTGCGCATACAGGATGGGCGCGGCGATGCCGTCGAAGAACACCTGTACGCCGCCCAGTGCATTACCGGCCTGTCCGCCGGGGCCGGGCTGATAGGCGACACCCGCGGCCGGGCCGATCCCGCTGCCGACCAGTGACACGACTTCGCCCGCGGCAACTACCTGGCCTCGCGCATAGAGCGTTGCGCCGTTGAGCGTGGTGGGCGTGATGCAGGCCGGCGACGTCCAGTCGGGCTCGCCGAAGCGCACCTGTTCGACGGCAGGAAGCGCGCCCGTCCCGCCGGTGGTGGAAACGAGCTCGACGGAACCATCGCGTGGCAGATAGTTGTTCGACGGCAGGGAGGCGTGGTTATCGCCGATGAAGGTGGAATCTTCCAATTGTCCCTGCGGCGAGAAATGCATCAGTACAACGTCGCTGGCGCCATCGTAGCAGGGCTGTGGAGCGGAGGGCGTGACGGGCGACCCGGCCATTCCAGCGCCCAGAAGGTAGACGTCGCCGGCGGTGTTCACTGCCATGGAAGATGGACCTCCGAGTGGGCTGGAGTAAGCGACGTAATTGAAGTAACGCAGAGCCTTGCCGTCGGGCGAAAGGCTGGTGAGGAATCCGCCGCCGGCGGCGTTACTCCAGATGGGCACCGGCGGCGGCGATGGAACGCCGGCGGACGTGGGCGGGAAATCCGGTGAGGCAGTTGTGCCGGAGACATAGACATTGCCGGCAGCGTCCGTGCGTACCGCCGCGCCGTCTTCGTTGCCCGACCCGCCCAGGAACGTGGAGAAAACGATATTGCCGGCAGGGTCGAGGGCGGTGACAAACAGATCGCCGTTACCTCCGTAGTGGGGCTGTAGCGCAGCGGCGGTGACGGGAAAGTCGGGCGAGTCCGTCTCGCCGATGACCAGCAGGTCGCCGGAAGTGTCGACCGTCAGCGCTTCGGCGGAGTCCTTCTGGCTGCCGGCGAGGGTGGTGGTATAGAGGAAGGTAGCGCCTTCCGGGCTCACCGCCACCACCACCGCGTGATTGGCGGCGGTAGTACCGGCGATGTAGGCGTTTCCCTGTCCGTCCACCGCGATGGAGGCGATCCGGGCAACGATATCGGGCAGGTAGGTGACGTAAAGAAAGGCGCTGCCGCTGGGATTTAGCTTGGCGGCGAACGTGGTGCTGGTGGCGGAACTGGGGATGGCCGCATTGGCGGTAGTGGGGAACGAACCCGTGGTGGTTCCCGCGGCGTAGAGATCGCCGGCGGAATCCACCGCCACCACGCCCGCGCCATCGCTCTTCGGCCCTCCCAGGAAGGTTGCATATACAGTGTTTCCGTTGGGGTCGAGCTTGGTGAGGTAGGCATCGGTGCAGATGGGGGGACCGGGAAAGACGCCGATTTTGGGCCCTGCTGTCTGGCCGATGGTCCCGGTGCATCCCGGCTGGGTTTGAGCGGCTCCTGCGGTTACCGGCAAGATGTACTGGCCGGCGGTGGCGATATAAAGGTTGCCGTTCGCGTCGGCGGCCGTTGCGCCATAGGCATATTGCGGCAAGTCGCGCACGGCGATGCTGCCCGCGAGTTGGGCGCGCGACGCAGTGGGGAACTGCGCAATCACAAGGATGGTGCAAAGCGCCACGCCCGGGGAGCGTTTCGACCCGCCGAAGCGGGCGCATCGTGCTGGCGTCATTAGTCCCCTCCGAACTCTTGGCGCGTGCGAGGCACGGCAGGTGCCAATTCGAACCCATTCTTACCGTGGGAAGGGAAATCGCGCACCGACACGCTAAATAGCTACCTTTACTTTGTACTGTTTGGAATGGTACGCTAAGTGTCTCATAATGCGTACAGTTGACTTGATCCAGCGTAAGCGCGACGGGGAAGAACTCGCTCCCGAAGAGATTGAGTTCCTGGTGGAAGGTTATACCTCCGGCGACATTCCCGACTACCAGATGTCGTCCTTCTTGATGGCCGTCTTCTTCTCGGGGATGTCAGACCGTGAAGTCAGCCGGCTCACGGAATGCATGCTGCGTTCCGGAGACACGGTGAACCTATCCGCTGTACCCGGTATGAAGGTGGACAAGCATTCCACCGGCGGCGTGGGCGACAAGACCAGCTTCATCGTGGCGCCGCTGGCGGCGGCCGCGGGTGTGGTGGTGCCCATGATGTCGGGCCGCGCACTGGGCCATACGGGCGGTACGCTCGACAAGTTGGAATCGATCCCCGGCTTCCGCACCAATCTCACCGCGCCGGAGTTCGAAAAGCAATTGGCCGAACTGGGACTGTGCTTCATCGGGCAGACGGACCGCCTGGCTCCGGCCGATCGCAAGCTGTACGCGCTGCGCGACGTGACGGCCACGGTGGAATCCATCCCGCTGATTTCGTCGTCCATCATGTCGAAGAAACTAGCTGAGGGTGTCGACGCCCTGGTGCTCGATGTGAAAGTGGGAACGGGCGCGTTCATGAAGAAGCAGGTGGACGCCCGCCGGCTGGCGCAGACTATGGTGGGAATCGGCCGCCGCATGGATAAGAAGGTGCAAGCGCTGATCACCAACATGAATCAGCCGCTCGGCTACGCCGTGGGCAACGCGCTCGAGATCATGGAAGCGTCGCAGACGCTGCAGAATGCCGGCCCTTCGGACCTGACCAAACTTTCGCTGGAATTGGCGGCGCGGATGATCTTTCTCGGCAAGAAGGCCGAATCGCTGGACGAAGCGCGGCGCACCGCCGAGAAGCACTTGGTTGACGGTTCGGCCTACAAGAAGTTCAAGCAGGTGGTGGCGGCGCAAGGTGGCAATCCGCAGGCGCTCGACAAGTTCGAACTGCTGCCCAACGCTACCGGCATGCGCGAGATTTCGTCGCCGCGCGGCGGGTACGTGAGTTCCATCGACGCCGAAGATATCGGGATCGCATCCAATATGATCGGCGCGGGCCGCGATAAAAAGGAAGATTCCATCGACCCCGCGGTGGGCATCATTCTGGAAGTGAAGACCGGCGAGAAAGTGGACGCCGGGTCGGTGCTGTGCCGCATTTATTACACCAAGGAAGACCGCGTGGAAGAAGCGGCCGAAATGGTGGAGGATGCCTTCCGGATTTCCGCGCAGAAGCCCGATGAGCGGGAGCTTATCCTGGAAGTAGTTGGGTAATGGGCCGCTACACGGGCTTCATCGGCCTGGTGGTGATTCTGGCCACCGCGTGGCTTTTTTCCGCGCATAAACGGGCCATCAAGCTCAGTATTCTGGCCTGGGGCGTTTCCCTGCAATTTGCTTTTGCGCTGCTGGTGCTGAAGACCGATTTCGGCAAGGTATTTCAAGCCATCGGCGCCGGCGTAAACAACATGCTGGGGTATGTGCAGGCCGGCACCAGCTTCATGTTCGGTCCTCTGGGCGTTCCTACCGGCCCCTTCGGCGTGATCTTCGCCTTCCAGGTGCTCTCCATCATCATCTTCATCGCATCCTTCTTTTCCATCCTTTATTACCTGGGCGTGATGCAGTGGGTGGTGAAGGGCATGGCCATCGTGATGCAGAAAATCATGGGCGTGAGCGGGGCGGAATCGCTTAACGTAGCCGCCAGCATCTTCATGGGGCAGACGGAAGCGCCCCTTACCATCAAGCCGTTTCTCGAAGGGCTGACGGAATCGGAACTGTTCACCATCATGACCAGCGGGATGGCGCACGTTTCGGGATCGGTGATGGCGGCGTACGTGATGGTGGCGCATGTCGACATCACGCACCTGCTGACCGCGGTGATCATGACGGCGCCCGCCACCATCATGCTGGCCAAGATTTTCGTACCCGAGACCGGCAAGCCGGCGACCGCGGGCCGGGTGGATGTGAAAGTAGAGAAGACCGCGGTCAACGTGATCGACGCCGCCGCGCAGGGCGCGCACGACGGCCTGTTTCTGGCGCTTAACGTGGGAGGCATGCTGATTGCGTTCCTGGCGCTCATCGCCATGCTCAACGGCATTCTGGGCTGGGTGCACACGCTGCCGCTGATGGCCTGGCTGCCGGGTTCGCTGCAAGGGATCTTCGGTGTGATTTTCGCGCCAGTCGCATGGATTATGGGCGTGGCGTGGAAGGACTGCTCGTCCATCGGCAATTTGCTGGGCACACGCCTGGTGACCAACGAATTCGTGGCGTTCGTCGACCTCGGCAAGATCAAAGGCACGCTCGATCCGAAATCGTTCGTCATCGCGACGTATGCGCTTTGCGGGTTCGCCAACTTCAGTTCGATCGCCATCCAGATCGGCGGCATCGGTGGCCTCGCGCCCTCGCGCAAGTCGGACCTGGCGCGCCTGGGACTGCGCGCGGTGGCGGCCGGCACGATGGCCAATTTCATGTCGGCCTGCATCGCCGGAATGCTGCTGTGATCGCCGAAGCGAAAGCCGCTATCGAGAGCCGGACGCCGCTTCATCCGGTGGCCGGCGTGGTGTTGGGCAGCGGACTGGGCGCATTCGCCAATGAGTTAGCCGATCCCATCGCCATCCCTTACGGCGAGATTCCGGGCTGGCCGGGATCGACCGCGGTGGGGCACGCGGGTAAGCTGATCGTCGGTACGCTGGGCGGCGTCGCCGTCGCGGTGTTGGCCGGCCGCGCGCATCTGTATGAAGGCTACTCGCCCGCGCAGGTGACGTTCGGGGTGCGGGTGCTGCACGCGCTGGGCGTGCGGTCGATGGTGTTCACGAATGCGGCGGGTGGTATCAATCTGGCATACGAGCGCGGCGCGCTGGTGCTGATTTCCGACCATATCAATCTGCAGGGGACGAATCCGCTGGTGGGTCCGAACGACGATTCGGTTGGGCCGCGCTTTCCCGATATGTCGGAGGCCTACTCGCGGGCCTATCGCGCGGTCGCCAAACAGGTGGCGGCGGAACTCGGCGTGACGGTGAGCGAGGGCGTCTACGCGGCGATGCTGGGGCCGAGCTATGAGACGCCGGCGGAGATCCGCTTCCTGCGCACCATCGGCGCCGACCTGGTGGGAATGTCGACCGCGCTCGAAGCGATCGCGGCGAACCACGCGGGGATGAAGGTACTCGGCATCTCATGCGTGACGAATATGGCGGCGGGTGTGATCCCGGAGTCGCGGCTGGTGCACGAGGAAGTGCTGGAGGCCGGGGCGGCGGTGCGCGATACGCTGGTGCGGTTCTTGAAGACTCTGGTGCCGAGATTGGTGGGGTAGGCATGTTCACCACGGAGACACAGAGACACGGAGAAGAGAAAGGCAGCGTCCACACCGGAACTCACAGAGGTGGCGGAGGACACAGAGGGGTAAGGTTTCCGGCCGTGAGCGTTGCAGGGGGTTTTTCTCCTGGCCTCGGTGCCGCAGGCGCCCTTACGCCGCCAGCGCGATTCTTACGTCTCAGTGCCCTCCGCCCACTCCGTGTCCTCGCACCTTTGACTTTGTTTTCCTCTGTGTCTCGGTGTCTCCGTGGTGAATAAAAGTGGTGAATAAGAAATGACTGACCCCCTCGTCGACGCCGCTCTTGCTGCCCGATTGCACGCCTTCGCGCCGTACTCGCGATTTCTAGTCGGCGCTGCGGTGGAAGATGCCGCCGGCGCCATCCACACGGGGTGCAATGTGGAGAACGCTACCTACGGGCTGACGGTCTGCGCGGAACGGGTGGCCATCTTCAAAGCGATCTCCGAGGGCGTCCGCAAATTCCGCCGCGTGGCGGTGGCCGCCGACACGCAGATTCTGACTCCGCCGTGCGGCGCATGCCGGCAGATTCTCTGGGAATTCTGCGGCGATGTGCCGGTGACGCTGGTCAACCTGCAGGGCAGGACCGAAACCTATCAACTCAAGGAACTCTTCCCGCGAGCATTCGATGTATCGTATCTGTAGCCTCCTCCTTTTCGCCGCCACGCTCTCCGCGCAGACCGCGGACTGGATCTGGAGCGCGCGCTATGTCATCACGGAAGACGCGCAGCATCGCGTCATTCCGAACGGCGCCGTGGCCATCGCCGGCGACCGCATCGTTGCCGTCGGGACGAAGGTGGAGATCGACGCGCGCTTTCACGCCGCGCATCGTCTCGATAGCCCCGCTTCCATCCTGGCGCCGGGACTGATCGACACCCACACACACGCCGCCATGTCGTTGTTTCGGGGCATTGCCGACGACAAGAAGCTGCAGGACTGGCTCAATAACTACATCTTCCCCGCCGAAGCGAAGAATGTGTCGCCCGATTTCGTCCGGTGGGGCACGCGCCTCGGCTGTCTGGAAATGCTGCTCGGCGGCACCACCACCTTCACCGACATGTATTATTTCGAGGACGTGGTGGCGGAAGTGGCGAAGGAAGCAGGCATGCGCGGCGTGCTCGGCGAGACCATTATCAAGTTCCCGGTGGCCGACAATAAGACTCCGGCCGACGCCCTGCAGTACACCGAAAAGTATATCCAGCGCTTTCGCAACGATGCGCTGGTGGTGCCCGCGGTGGCTCCGCACGCGCTCTATACCAATAGCGACGAGACGCTGCGTGCCGCCCGCGCGCTGGCCAACAAGTACAGCGTGCCGCTGCTGATTCACTTGGCGGAGACGAAGCAAGAGGGCGAAGATACCATGGCCGCGCGTCACATGACGCCCACTCAGGTGCTCGATTCGCTCGGCGTGCTGACCGGCCGTACGGTGGCGGCGCATTGCGTCTGGGTGAATGAAGCGGACATGGCCATTTTGAAAGCGCGCGGGGTAGGGATCGCACACTGTCCTTCGAGCAACATGAAACTGGGGAGCGGTGCGGCCCCGGTGGTTCGCATGCTGGCGCTCGATCTGCCGGTGGGCCTGGGTCCCGACGGGCCGGCGGGCAGCAATAACGACTTCAATATGTTCGAAGAGATGGACATGGCCGCCAAGCTGCAGAAGGTGGTCACGCTCAATCCCGAAGTGCTGCCGGCGTCGGCGGCGCTTGAGATGGCGACCATTCGCGGCGCGCGCGCGCTCGGCATGGAGAAGCAGATCGGTTCGCTTGAGGCCGGCAAGCGCGCCGATATGATCCTGGTGCGCGTCGATCGGCCCAACGGTGTGCCCATGTACGACCCCATCTCGCAGATGGTATATGCCCTCAAGGCGGAAGACGTGGGCGACGTGATGGTGAACGGTAAAGTCGTGGTGCGCGACGGCAGGATTCTCACCCTGAACGAGCCGGAAATTCTGCGCAAGGCCGAAGAGTATCGCGCCAAAGTCAGCGCGTCGCTCAAGTAGTTACCGCGGCAGGATGAAGCGGTAATCCTGGGTGTACCGAAAGTGCTGGAAGGCGGCGCGTTCGGCGGGAACCATCACCGGCGGGTCGCCGAAACTGACCGCCGCCTTCTCAGACCCGCGAATCGCGATGTAAGTCTCGAGGATGTGATGGTGAAACGCCTCGATGTCCTGCTGCGCCTGCAGTAGCGCGTTGTAGGCCGCCTGTAATTTGGCGGTATCGTCGGCGCTCAGTTCCAGAATCGGCGCGGGGTCGCCGATGCCCACCAGGAAGTGGAAATCCGCGCTGTAGAGTGGCGCCGGAAACCCCTGCGTATTGGAATCCTTTACGTACCCGCGATACATCTGGCGCTCCAGACCGGAATAGTCGGTCTGCAACTGGGTGAGGGTAGCGTGAAGTGTCTGGGCTCTCGTGGAATCGTCCTTGGAGAGCTCGATCAACGGCGTAATCGCGGCCGAAACGCCCAATAGAAATATGGATGCGAGTGCGAGTAAGCGGCGCATGGTGTTTTCCCTAGCGCCCAGAATGGCACGCGCCGCGCGTCAGGTGCAAGCCGTTAGCCGTTGGTGGGCGTGATGCCGGCGCCGGCGAGCGTGTTGGTAATGATCGACAGCGGATTCAAGGAATCGTTCTGCGTGGTGTTCGCCTGAAAGGCCGCCAGGAGCTGTTGGAGCGGGCTCGATGAGTTCGTGGTAGAAGAATCGGTGGATGAGGACGAACTCGTGCTGGAGTCGCTATCGGTGGCCGAGCTGGATTCGGCGTGGTGGCCGCCATGGTGGTGATGATGTCCAGCGCCGCCGATGGCTTGGGCGAGATCCGAAATGTTGGGGAGCTGGCCGTTCTGGGAAGCGGTGGTGAAATCGGACGCGAGCGTAGTCAGTTGGTTGGCCGCAGCGGTATTGCCTTCGCTGGTTGCTGTTTGGGCAGCGTTTTGCAGGTTGGTGGCGATCTGTTGCGTGACCTGCTTATATTCCGTCGGGTTCGACTGCTGCAACTGCTGCAGCGAGCTGAGTAACTGTGCGAACGGGGAGAGCTGACCGTTATCGGGCGGCTGCGAAGAAAGAGCGCTCACGCCACCGGGGCTAGCGGAAGCGCCGCCTTGCAGGACTGTACTGAGAATGGACTGCAAATAGTTGCTGGCAAGATTGTTAATGGAACTGGTACTCATGCGGTACATATCGGCATTTTTTCGACCGCGGATCGAAAATTCGTAACTAATTGAAAACATGAAACATTTGTCCTGCCGAAGGCGTCAATTTTTTGGCGCACCGCCGGGATGTTGGCGCAATCTGTGTGCTCTTTTGTCTATTGGTTAACCATTTGCAGCATGGCGAATGGAAGGGAGTAAGTATGGATTGGAACAAGCTGCAATCGAAGTGGCCGCTGATGCGGGGTCAGTTGCGGCACCGGTGGGGTCGTCTGACGGAAGACGATCTGGACGTGATCGCCGGTAACCGCGACGTGTTTATCGGTCGCGTGGAGGAACGTTACAGCATCGACCGTGAGGAGGCGCAGCGCCGAATCGAGGAGTGGATGCATACCCTTCGGGAGGAGAAGATCCTCACCGGAAGGGCGTAGGACATAGAGTTACAAAGCCAGGCAGGTTGAAGCACGCGCCACCCGGAAATATCGGTGGGGCATGCTCCAGCTTGCCTGGCGACGTGTGCTTAGTTGCTTCGTTCCTTCATTGGGGCGATGGCATCCACTTCCTGCACGAGCGGGCGTGCCGCTTCGGGAGAGTGCGTCTTGCCATCTACGATCTCACGGCCGCTCATGGGGTGGCCGTAGAGCTTCGCAGTTTCGTCCCCGTCATGTTCCACCACCGTACCATCGAGAGCCGCGCCCGCGAACAGCCCGCGGGTACGCGACCAGGATAGAATCTCGGCGTGCATCAGAACGTCGGTATTCGCGCTGGCATTTCGGCCGACCGGTCCGGCGGCAGCAGCCGCGTCGGCTCCGATCTTAAATTTATCCGATAACAAATGCTGCATGCCGCGATTGTTCATGACCAGGAACACGACGTCGGTGGAATCGGCGCCCAACTGGATTCCGAAGCTGCCGCCGGCCAACCGGATCGGCGCCGGAGCGCTCCATCGACCTTCACTGGTGCGGCACATGGCGAAGCCGCGACCGTATTCGCCACCCACTACAAAGGCGGCTTTCTTCATATTCGGCACGATTCCGATGCAATCCGCCTTGTTCAGCAGACTCTGCGGGATGGCCTTGTCCGGCGTGTTCATGATGTCGTGTAGAGTATCGGCAGCATGGCGCAATCTTCTGTCAGGTGTTTCTTCCTGTGCCGGCAACAACATGCTGGTAGCAGCCAGCAGAGCGCACAGATGAATCAGACGCATATCTTTTCCCCCTTTTTGGAAGGCTCTTAAGCGGCGGCTCCCGAGACTAGAGGACGACGCAAGGCCGCCGCTTCTGCATTCATCCTTATGTTAGCCGTGGACGTAAGGAAACGCTGTAACGGTATCCACAGCCACGTGGGACTTAGGCTTGCCATCAAGGAAAAAGGGGACGAAACTACACGAAGAGAAGTAAGTACTGTACAAATTCCATCGGTTAGTGGTCGCGCTCGGTTACCAGTTCGGTGACGGCCAACAGTGCGCGCTGGTAGGCCGAATCGGGGAATTCATTGATGATGCGCCGCGCTTTATCGGTGAAAGTCTGGGCGCGTTCCTTGACGCGTTCGATGCCGCGATACTTTTCGAGCAGGGCGAGAATCTGGGAGAAGCGCACTTCTTCGTAATTGCGGGCGCGCAAAATTGTCTCCACCAAACGCCGCTCCGCGGGCGTGGCGCGCTCCAGTGCGTAAACCAGAGGCAGCGTCACTTTGCCCTCGCGCAGATCGCCGCCTACCGGTTTGCCGAGCGTCTTTTCGCGTGCCGTGAAATCGAGTACGTCGTCCACCAACTGGAATGCCATCCCGAGATTCCAGGCATATTCGCCGAGCCGTTCCTGTGCTTGGGTGTCGCCATGGCCGGCGAGAGCGCCCAAGCGTGCGCATACCGAAAACAGGCACGCCGTTTTGCGGTCGACCAGTTCCATGCAATCGGCCTCGCTGACTCCGATTTTGCCGATGCGGTCGAGTTGCAGCAGTTCGCCCTCCACCATCATCTGGGTGAGACCGATGAGCAGGTCGAGAATCTGGAAATTGCGCTCCCGCAGGGCGATCTGAAAGGCCTGCATGTAGAGCCAGTCGCCGGCCAGCACGCAAGTATGGTTGCCCCACTTCACGTTGCTCGAAGGACGGCCGCGGCGCGTTTCAGCGGCGTCGATCACGTCGTCGTGCACCAGGGTGGCGGCATGCAGCAGTTCCACTACGGCGCCCATTTGCACGGCCGTGCTGCTGGAGTTCGCATCGGGCGCCATCAGTTTGGAAGAGATCAGCAGCAGCGTGGGACGCAGACGCTTGCCGCCGCTCGATTGCAGATACTGAGCGATGGCGGTGACGGCATCCACCGACGCTACCGATTCCACGGTGATGCGTTTCTCCACCTGCTCCAGGTCATCGTGGATGAGGTCGAAGATTTCGCGCGCGGTGAAGGCCTGACCCAGCTTGCCTAAATTCATGTAATGAACCAGTTTACCTGCTACCCGACCCGCCCTGCAAACAGCAGGTGTTCAAAATTGCCGGTAGTGGCCTCCGCAATCGTCTCCACGGGCACGCCACGCACCTCCGCCAGGCGGCGCGCGGTCTCCACCACGAAGGCCGGCTCGTTGCGTTTTCCACGGTGCGGCACGGGCGCGAGATAGGGGCAATCGGTCTCGATCAGCAGCCGGTCCACGGGCGCCATCCGCGCGGCCTGCCGCACTTCTTCCGCCTTGGGAAAAGTGAGGACGCCGCCAAAACTCAGATGGAATCCGAGGTCGAGCGACTGTCGCGCCTGCGCCTCATCGCCTGTAAAGCAATGCATGATTCCGCCGCCGCGCCAGTGCGCGCGCAGAATGGCGAGGGTATCGTCCCATGCCTCACGGGTGTGGATGACGATCGGCTTGCCGCACTCCGCTGCCAGCGTTAACTGGCGTTCGAAGACCTCGCACTGCACTTCGCGCGGCGAAAAGTCGTAGTGGTAGTCGAGGCCGATTTCGCCCACCGCGAGAACCTTCGGGTGGGCGGCCAGTTCGCGCATGCTCGTCCATGTCTCTTCGGTCGCCTTCGAAGCGTCATGCGGGTGGACGCCGATGGTCGCGTAGATGAAAGGATAGGCGTCGGCCATGCGGACGGCCACTGCGAGATCCGCCGGACCGTTGCCTGTTCCGATGGCCATCATGCATTCGACGCCGGCCGCCCGCGCGCGCTCGATAGCGGCGTCGCGGTCGGCATCGAACTTGGAATCGTCCAGGTGGACGTGCGAATCGACCAACCTCACTTCAGGCGCGCCCCGACCGGGATGTCTTCGTGGAAGCCCGCCAGCACGGGCTTGCCATCGTTCACTGACGCGGCCACGATCATGCCGTTGGATTCGATGCCCTTCAATTTCCGCGGCTGAAGATTGGCGACGATGACCACCTTGCGGCCGATCAGGTCGGCCGGACCGTAGGCTTCGGCGATGCCGGCAACGATGGTGCGCGGCTGCCCCTCGGCCAGGTCGACGGTCATATGCATGAGCTTGGTGGACCCCTTCACGGGCTGGGCCGTGAGCACCTGGCCCACGCGCAAATCGACCTTCAGGAAATCGTCGATGCCGATGCGTGCGACGCCTTCGGGCGCGGAGGCGGGCTCGGCTTTCTTGCCCATCAGCACGGCTTGCGACGCGGTGACTTCGGCTTCGAGCTCGCGCATCTTGTCGACTGCGGGCTTGAGCTCGATGCGCGGGAATACTCCCGCCACCTCGCCGATCTTCTGGCCGGCCGGCAATCCACCCCAGGCGAGCGAATCGAAGCGTACGGAGTCGATGGGTTGCGGCATGCCGAGTTGCGCCCAGATCTTGCGCGTGCTCTCAGGCAGCACCGGGTAAAGCAGCGCGGTGACGATGCGCAGGGCTTCGGCGGCGGTGTAGAGGGTGTCGTCGAGTTGCGCGGGCGCGCCGCCATCTGTGCTGCGGGCGAGTTTCCAGGGAGCGCGCTCCACGATGAACTTGTCCACTGCGGAGATCAGGCCCCAGATCGCTTCCAGCCCTTTCGAAAACTCGAACTTCTCGAAGGCCGCCTGCGCGGACTGCATGGTCTGCGCGGCTAGCGGTGCGATGGTCCCGCCCTCGCCGCCCGCGGGAATTTCGCCCTTGCGGTACTGATGGATCATAGTCAGCGTGCGGCTGGCCAGATTGCCCAATCCGTTGGCGAGATCGGAATTGTAGCGGCCGATGAGCGCGTCGTAGCTGAAGCTGCCGTCCTGCCCGAAGACCACTTCGCGCAGCAGGAAGTAGCGCAGCGCGTCGGCGCCCATGACCTTCTGAATCGGCTCGGCGCGCACGATGTTGCCGCGCGATTTGCTCATCTTGTCGTTCTCGAACAGCAGCCAGCCGTGGGCGAAGATGCGCTTGGGCAGTTCCAGCCCGGCAGCCATCAGGAATGCCGGCCAGTAAATCGCGTGGAAGCGCACGATCTCTTTGCCGATGAGGTGCAGGTCGGCCGGCCAGAGATTTTCGCCGGCCACCGCGCTCATGTAAGTGGTGAGCGCGTCGAACCAGACGTAAAAAACGTGCGGCGCCTCGCCGTCCACCGGAATGCCCCATTTGATGTTGGTGCGCGTGATGGAGAGATCGGTGAGGCCGGCCTTCACGAACGAGATCACTTCATTGCGGCGCGTCTCCGGCTGGATGAAATCGGGCTCGCGCTCGTAGAGCTTCAGCAGGTCGTCCTGGAACGCCGAAAGCTTGAAGAAAAAGTTCTCTTCGGTAATGGTCTCCGTAGGGCGGCCGCAATCGGGGCAGGGGTCGCCCGGCTTGGCGTCATTTACATACAGGTTATCGAAGATGCAATATTGGCCGGTGTAGGAGCCCTTGTAGACGTAGTCGTTCTCGCGGCAGCGCTTAAAAAGATCGTTGACTACGCGCGCGTGCTGCGCGCTGGTGGTGCGCTGGAAATGGTCGATCTGCAAGCCCAGCATTTTCCACTGGCGCTCGAACTCGGCGGCCACGGCGTCGGTGAACTCGCGCGGCGATTTGCCGGCCCGTTCGGCGGACCGCTCCACATTCACGCCGTGCTCGTCAGACCCGGTAGTCAGCACGGCGTCGAAGCCCTGCATGGTCTTGAAGCGCTTGATCAGGTCGGCCACCATGGTGGTGTAGGCATGGCCGATATGCGGCGCGGCATTCACGTAATAGATGGGGGTGGTGAGGTAGTATTTCATCGGGATTTCATGTACGCGTAGTTTGCTTCCGCGATAATCTGTTTTAGCGCGATGCCGCTCTCCTGCGCCAGTTTGCGGCAATCGTCGTATTCCGGGGCGTAGGCGCCGTCGCCCGCCACTTTCATGCGCACCTTGCCGTGGGGCGTCTCTACTTCCACGAAGCTGCGCGCCTGTACGCGCCGTTCGGCGGAGTGGATGCGCATTCCGAGGGTCGACGTCTCGGCGAAAATCATCTGCGACAGCGCCTCGCGATCGTGCGGCTGGGCCACCACGCGCAGCAGATTGCCGGGCCGCCCTTTCTTCATCACGATGGGCGCAAGCGAGACGTCGAGCGCGCCGGCTGCGAGCAGTTTCTCCATGGCGTAGGCGAGCACCTGCGGGTTGGAATCGTCGATATTGGCCTCGATCACGGCGACGGTTGTAGCTTCCGGCGCGCCGTTCGCTTCGCCCAGAATCACGCGCAGCACGTTGGCGTGCTCGGCGAAATCGTGCCCGCCGGCGCCGAATCCGGTGCGCGATACCGTCATGGGAGGCAGCACGCCGAAGCGTTCCGCCAGCGTGACTGCGACGGCCGCTCCGGTGGGCGTGGCGAGTTCCAGTTCGGGACCGCGCGCGTAGATCGGAACGCCCGTGAGCAGGCGGGCGGTGGCCGGCGCCGGCACGGGCAAGATGCCGTGCTCGGTCTTCACCGTGCCGCTGCCCACATTCACCGGCGAACAGACGATGCGGTCGACGCCGAGCGAATCGAAGGCGAGGCAGGCGCCCACGATATCGGCGATGGAATCGGCTGCGCCCACTTCGTGGAAATGGACTTTCTCGATGGGCACCTGGTGTACTGCGGCTTCGGCTTCGCCCAGGCGTTGGAAAACGGCCAGCGCGTTTTGCGCGGCGCGCGCGGGCAGGCCGGCCTTTTCGATGATCTTGACGATGTGCGAGAGGTGGCGGTGCGCGTGCTGCGGCTCCACGGCCACGTCGAACTTAGTGGCGCCGATGCCACGGCGCTTCACTTTTTCAAACGATACCGTGGCGCCGATGGCGAGCGCGGCGATGGCGTCCGCGATGGCGTTCCGGTCTGCGCCGGCATCGGCCAGCGCGCCTACCAGCATGTCGCCGCTGATGCCCGAAAAGGCATCCAGGTAGCAGGTCAAAGGCATGTATCTTCATGGTGGCACAAGCGGAGCATGAATTGCCCCACCCGCCCCCCGGATTGTACAATCAGGCGACCGTTTGTTCTTGGTTACCGGAGCGCATGGAAATCACCCGCCATATTCGCGACGCCCACGCCGCCGCGGCGGACCGCTGGAAAAACTCCAAGCCCTACGACCGGACCATCTTCGCCGTCGCCGCAGTCTACATACTGGTAACCGGCGGCGTGATGGTCTGGCATCGCAATCTGCTGTCTCCGGACCAGTTTTTCGTGCTGACTTTCCTGGTGAGCGCGCTCATGGGGCGGGCGCGACCGTTCCTGCGGGACTGGCTCCCGCTGGTGATTCTGCTGCTGGGCTACGATTATGTTCGCGGCCTGGTGCCGATTGTCAACAGCCACGTTTATCTGCGGCCGATGATCGATTTCGACCGGTTCGTTTTCGGCAGCGTGCCCACCATTGCGCTCCAGGCGAAGTTCTACGTTGCGGATTCCCCGCATTGGTACGATTATGCCGCCGTCATCCTGTACTTCCTGCACTTCGTGGTGCCGCTGGGCGCGGCGTTCCTGTTTTGGCTGCAGGATCGCCGCATGTTCCGCGAGTATGCGGCCGGGCTGCTGGTGCTGTCGTATCTGGCATACTTCACTTACTTGATTTTCCCCGCCGCCCCTCCGTGGCTGGCAGCCCAGGCCGGTCTGTTGCCGGAAGTGCACCGCATCCTCGCCAACACCCTGCTGCAGTTTCGCGATCCGATTTCGCTGCCCACCATCTACTCGAAGATCGGCGTGAACATGGTGGCGGCCGTGCCTTCGCTGCATGCCGCGTACCCCTTGCTGACCGCGCTGTTCGTGGGAGAGAAGTTGCCGAAGCTGATCCCGCTGCTGGTGGTATACGTATTTTCGGTGTGGATGGCGGTGATCTATCTGGGGGAACACTACGCTTTCGATGTGTTCACGGGAGTGATCTACGCGGTAGCGGCGTATCTGCTAGTAGTGTATTGGCCGCGCATCAAATCGATGTTCGCGCGCTCTAAAGCGCCGGTGGAGCAAGCTTCGCCGGTGTTATAACGATACCGCGGTGGTATTCGCCCCGCAGGCCAGGACGCCCACGCGCGCGCCGCGCAGAGGACGATAGCGGCCGGAGAGAATCGCCGCCATGGCCGCCGCGCCTCCCGGTTCCGCTACCACGCGCAGCGTCTTCCAGAGCGCGGCCTGCGCGGCCGCGATGGCCTCATCGGGCACCAGCACCACGGTGCTGACGTGCGCCTGCGCGATCGGGAACATCAATTCGCCCACCCGTCGGGGCGCCAGCGAATCGGCCGCGATGCCACCCGCCGGTGCGTCCACTGGCCGGCCGGCTTCCATGGCGCGATGGAGCGTGGGCGCAAGCTCCGGCTCCACCCCGATCACTTTCGTGCGGCCGCCGTACCACGCCGCGATTCCGCCGATCAATCCTCCGCCGCCCACGGCCACCAGAACGCAATCCAGCGCGGGGTCCTGCTCTTCGAATTCCAGCCCCACGGTACCCTGACCCAGCAGCGTCTCGATTTGCTCGTAGGCATGTACCGGCAGCGCACCGGACTGCTCCGCCCATTCCTCGCTGGCGGCGAGGGCGTCGGCGTAACGGTCGCCCGTCACTACCAGGTCCGCGCCATAACTATGAATGCGTTCGAGTTTGGCGGGAGAGGCGACGGTGGGAACGAAGATGCGCGCCGGCATCCCCAATCGCATCGCGGCGTACGCCACCGCCGCGCCGTGATTGCCGCCCGACGCCGCCACCACTCCCGCCGCAGGAACCTGGCGGCGCAAGAGGTTGGTGAAGGCTCCGCGCGCTTTAAACGAGCCGGAATGCTGCATCAGTTCCAGCTTGAGCACTAGCGTAACGCCATCGATTCCGAAATCGCCGCCATTCACTTCCATCACCGGCGTGCGCCGGATGTACGGGCGAATAAGCGGGTAGGTTTGCGCGATCGCGCCGCGATCCACCATTAGAGTGCCGCCATGCGTTATGCGAGCGCCTGTTCCAGATCGGCCACGATGTCCTCCGCCGCCTCAATCCCGGCGGAGAGACGCACCATGTTGTCCCGGATGCCCATGCGCTCGCGGTGTTTGGGCGACAGTTCGCGGTGCGAGCTCATGGAGGGATATAGCATCATGGTATGGACATCGCCCAGCGACGTGGCACGCACAATCATCTTGAGGCGGTCCATCATGCGGAAGACTTCCTCGCGGCCGGCGTCGCGGATTTCGAAGCTGATCATGGCGCCGTAGAGATGCGCGGGAAAGACGCGGCGGATGGTGGCAGCGTCGGGATGAGCGGGGTCGCCCGTGAAATGGACGCGCTCTACCCGGGGATGGGAGGTGAGCCAACTGGCCACCCGGCAGGCATTGGCACATTGACGCTCCATGCGCAGGGGGAACGTCTTGATGCCGCGCATGGTGAGGTAGCATTCGAACGGACCGAGCACCGGCCCCACCACGCGGGAAAGCGCGCGCAAGCCCTCATAATGCTGCTGGTCCGTGACCACAATGCCGCCGAGCACGTCGCCGTGCCCGGCCAGATACTTGGTGACGCTGTGGACGCTGAAGTTCGCGCCCATCTCGAGCGGCCGGCATAACAGCGGCGTGGCGAAGGTGTTGTCGACCACGACGGCTGCGCCGGCCTCGCGCGCGATCTCGGCGATGCGGTCGATCTGGCCCACGCGCAACAGCGGGTTGGAGATACTCTCCATCACGATGCAGCCCGGCTTGGCCTCTGCCACCGCTTTTCGAAACGCCTCGATATCGCAGACATCGGCGAAGCGTATGGCGATGCCCATGGGGTCGAGCACCTTCATCAGAAGGCTGACGGTGGCGCCATAAGTGGCGCTGGCTGCCACCACGGATTTCCGGCGATCGGTGAGCGCCGCCAGCACCGCCATGTGGATGGCCGCCATGCCGGAAGCGCACGCCAGCGCGCCATGCCCGCCTTCGAGAGACGTCACCAGTTCTTCCAGCGCTGCCGACGAAGGATTGTCGTAGCGCGCGTAACACGGCCCGGTATCTTCCTGCCCGAAGATGCGATCGAGCTGTTCCATGCTCTCGTATACGTAGCTCGACGCGGTGTAAATGGGAGTGGTGCTGGGGATATGCGGGCCGAGTTCTTTGCGGTCGCCCACGTGCACCGCTTTGCTGTGGATTTGCAAGGTTATTTCCTCTTCCAGCGCACGCCGGACTTGGTGTCTTCCAGAACGATGCCCTGGCCCAGAAGTTCCTGGCGAATCTGATCGGCGCGCGCGAAGTTCTTAGCTTTCTTGGCCGCGGTACGTTCTTCGATGAGAGCGTCTACGGCAGCATCGCTGAGTTGCCCCTCCTGTGCGGTGGGCTTGAGTACGTCGAAAATGGAGTCGAACTGCTGCAGAAAGGCGAGTGCGTCGCGGACATTCCCTGCACGGAATTCGCCTGAATCCATGGCGCTGTTGGCATCGCGCACATATTCGAATGCGGCGGCCAGCGCTTCGGCGGTGTTGAGATCGTCATTGAGGCTGTCGGAGAATGCCTGGCCGGCGGCATGGGTGCGCTCCAGCAGTTGTTGGTTCGCCCCTTCGGGATATTTGTCGGTCTCGAGCCGGAGTTTGAAATTGCGCAGACGGTCGATAGCAGTGGCAGCGGATTTCAGCCCGTCGAAAGTGAAGTTGAGCGACTTGCGATACGGCACCGAGGCCAGCAGATAGCGGATGGCCTCCGGCTGGTAACCCTTCTCCAGCAGATCGCGCAGGGTGAAGTAATTGCCCAGCGACTTCGACATCTTCTGGCCTTCCACCAGCAGAAACTCGGAGTGCATCCAGAAGCGCGAAAACGGCTTGCCGGTGAGCGATTCGGACTGTGCAATCTCGTTCTCGTGGTGCGGAAATACCAGATCGATGCCGCCGGCGTGGATGTCGAGCGTTTCGCCCAGGTACTTGATGGCCATCACGGAGCACTCGATGTGCCAGCCGGGACGGCCCGGACCGAGAGGCGTATCCCAATACTTTTCGCCTTCTTTAGGCGCTTTCCAGAGCGCGAAATCGCGCGCGTCGGCCTTCTCGTATTCATCCACGTCGACGCGGGCCCCGGCCATGTTGCCGCTGAAATCGTTGTGCGACAGCTTGCCGTACCCGGGGAAGGTGGCGATGCGGAAATAGACGCTGCCATCGCTCTCATAGGTATGGTGGGAGGCGGCCAGCCGCGCGATGGCGTCGGCCATATCGTCGATGTGCTCGGTGGCCGGCACCAGATGCTCGGGCCGCTCCAGGCGCAGGGCCGCGCAGTCATCGAGGAACGCCTTGGTATAAATCGCCGTGTATTCTTTGAGCTCTTTATGCTCGGCAGTGGCGTTGCGAATGATCTTATCGTCCACGTCGGTAATGTTCATCACATGGTCGAGTTTGAAGCCATTGGCGCGCAGCGATTTGCGCAGGATGTCGACGAATGTGAACGTGCGGAAGTTGCCGATATGGGCGAAGTAATAGACCGTGGGCCCGCAGGTGTACATGCGGACGGTGTTGTCGCGGGCGGGCGCGAAGTCCTCCACCTGCTGGGACAAAGTGTTGTAGAAGCGCAGGGGCATATGAGATTGGCGGAGATTTTATGGTAACAGGGTGGGTTTTCAGTTTTCAGTGGGACTTCAGCGGTCTCCGTCCGCTTCCGCTCCTTGTTCCGCTCGACTGTGGGCTCACCACCCCCGCCTACATTTAGATTGCGCACCTTTTTATCTTGAGCGGCCGGGGCTGTTCGGCGGGTGGACCTCGGGGGCGAGGGCGAAGCTGTGTGCTTCATGACGCACCGGTTGGGCGCGCGGCAAGGCTGACGGTCTCTTCGTCGCCGATGCCTTCGAAGTCATGCGGGAAGTGAACGCGCTGCTGGAATAAGCGTTCCACGCCAGGCTCTGCCCGCTCGTCAAACGGGGCAGGAGAGCGAGCAACGTATGCACATTTCCGCGGTTCTGCTGGCGGCCACGATGTTGGTTTTTGAGTCTCCCATGGCGGCCCCGAAGCACAGGGGGGCGGTTTATCAGGTCAACTTCGCCATCGACGACGATCGCGCGGCGACCCCGCAGCCAGTGCTGCACTACAGCATGCCGCTGGGCGAATCGCGAAAGGCGGTGTTCGAAGCGCTCGGCGGGGTTCCGAACCCTTGCGGGTCGCCGCTCTACCTCGATGCCGGTACGAAGATCGAACTCACTCTCCGCCCATCCGGCGATAGGGTGGCGATTGAGGGCGCGATCGACCTCAGCAGCGTTACCGGGCATGTGAACTTGGGCTCGCTCTGCGAACCGATCCTCGGTCACCGTAAAATTGTGCTCCACGCCGATCTCGGTTTGGGCAAGCAGGTAAAGCTCGCACGCGACGAAAAAGGCGCGTCCATGCCGGAAGTGGAAGCGGTGGTCACGAGAGTGAACTGAGCGCGATACCGTAGGGACGGGCAGGCAAAGCTCGTGCGGGACGCGGGTGGAGGGGCGTCGATGTCAGCGAAGCGAGCGAAGGCGCTGCCAGATGCGACGCGTCCACGGCTCCGGCGCTTGCTGCCTGGCCGGCTCGGCGGTGGCGGCGCGATACCGTTCCTCCAGCCGGTCCACGTCGTAGTGGATGGCCTGGGCATACTGCCGGATGTATCCGAGCCCATAGGCACCGCCGGGCAGACTGGCGAATTTTTCCCGCTCGATCGCCTCGAGATAGCGCTCGCTGATCTTGGTAGCGGCGGCGATAGCGGAAAGAGAAATACCCTTCCGGTTTCGCCAGCCGGTAAGATCGACCGGACGCGCGGATGTCGAGCCTCGCATCGGGCTGGCTGATGCAAGTTTGTTGCAAACTGAGAAATGCCGAACGTGCCAGCACTTACGGAGGCAGCTTCCCGGAGAGGCGTGTAAATACGGGGGGGTAGGGGATGTAACTTCTGCCCGGGAGGAATGGTGGGCGGTCGCGGGCTCGAACCGCGGACCTCCTGCTTGTAAGGCAGGCGCTCTAACCGGCTGAGCTAACCGCCCGACGGAGTCACATCCATGACTCTAGCACGTCGCGGCGCCAGGCCTCAAACTAGGGGCGGACGATCACCTTCATGAGATTGGGCTCGCGGCGGTAGAGACGGTCGAACCAGCCGGCGGCATCTTCGAGCGGAGTATACGCGCTGATCAGGTCGTCCACCCGGATCTGGCCGCTGGCCATCAGTTCGATACATTTCGGATATTCGCCGGCAGAGGCACACGAGCCTTGCAAACGAATCTGCCGGGTGACCACCTGTTGCAGCGGCAGTTCAATGTGGCCGCTGAAGTTTCCGATCAGGGTAACGGCACCGCCTTTGCGAACGCAGGCGATGGCGGTTTGAATCGGGGCGGTGGTGCCGACGGCCTCGAGTACAGCATCGGCGCCGCGGCCGCTGGTGCGGGCACGAATTTCGGCAGGAACGTCGCTGGTCTGTGAGTGAAAGACTTCGTCGGCACCGGCGCGGCGGGCGAAGGTAAGGCGCGCGTCGTCGACATCCACACCGTAGACCTTCGCGAATCCGGCCGCTTTGGCGGCCTGAATGGTGAGTTGGCCGATCATGCCGCAGCCGATGACCACCGCAGTATCGCCCGGGGACAAAGGAGTGAGGCTGACCGCATGAACGGCAACCGATACGGCTTCGATCATGGCCGCCTGGTCGAAGGAAAGCGAGTCCGGCAGGCGGTAAAGGATACGGGCCGGTACGGACACATACTCGGCGAATGCACCATGGCGCCGGTAATCGCCACAGGAAACCCCGAGCACCTGCCGGTTATCGCAGAGATTAATATCGCCCGAGCGGCAGAAGGCGCACTCGCCGCAACTGATGGTGGAGTCGAAGGTGATCCGGTCGCACGGCTTCCAATTGCCGGCGTCAGCGCCAACCTGTTCGATTACTCCGGCGGCTTCATGGCCCATTACCAGCGGCGGGATACGCCGGCCGGTGGAACCGTCGATGCCGTGGACGTCGCTGCCGCAGATCCCGCAGGAGCGCACACGGATCAGCACATCGCGCGGGCCGATCGCCGGTACGGCTACGTCGGCGAGTTCGAGATGCATGTAGTCGGTGAGAAGCAGGGCTTTCATTCACCCCCATCATGCATCAGCGGCCAACACGATTGCCACCGCAAGGCCTGCGGCGGGGTCGGTGCGCGAACTCCATCTGGCGGTCCCCCGCCGCACAAAGCGAGGATCGGCCGTGCGGCGGCGGAGGACCACAATGGGAGCTTTCTACGGCACGTTGGTGTTGATGAGCGTGCCGATGCGGGTGAACACGTTGTTGACCGTCGTGCTGAGAGACGGCATGCAAGCCACGGCAGCAACCGCTACCATGCCGGCTGCGAGGGCGTATTCCACCAGGTCCTGTCCGTTAGTGTCTTTCCAGATTTGGAGCTGAATGACGCGTTTGTTGAGCCAGTTCATATTTTTCTTCCTTTGTTTTGCGAGCATCCCGGTAAAGGCGGGGTGTCTCGGCGAAGCATTAGTGCGTTCGAAAGATGCCCGGCGGCTCTTTCGGGATTGGGCGCGCAGGCACTGCCCCGGCGCCCGGTGCCCCTAGTGGACGTTGTTTTGAATGAGGTTGCCGATGGCATTAAAAACATTGGTCATCATGGCGCTTAATGGGGGCATCGAGGCCACGGCGGCCACTGCCACCATACCGGCCGCAAGGGCATATTCCACCAGATCCTGCCCTCGCCTATCGCGCCAGAAGTTTCGAATCGAGCGTTTCATCATCCAACCTTCACCCTGGGGGCGCCCAGAGTAACTGTACAATCTAAGTTATCGGCGAAAGCGAAGCTGACGATATCGGTGCTCCCGCCGAGTAATTCGGAAATTGAACCTTAGAAGTTCGGGAGGCTTGGGACAGGCGTACTAACTTCTCCGCGGCAGCAGTCCTAACCACGCGGGCCTTTTGACTTCGGGAACTTCCTTGCCCGTCAAGCGTGCTGCAAGGGCACGCAGGCCGCGGTCGAAGCGAGTTCCCGGTCCCACCGGTTTGCCTTCCAGCACCGCCTGCTGGACAATCTCGTATTCATTGGCCAACAACACATACGGCTCCAGCTTGAGCGCGGACTGCACCTCTTCGCGTTTCAGCCCGGTGGCCGGAGAATAGCGATTGACTACCAGCCGGAGCCGCCGCCGGTCGATGGCGTTCTTTTCCAGGAATTCCACCGCGCGCCGGGTGGCGTGCAGGGCGACCAGTTCGTTGGTCGCTACCAGCAGGATCTGGTCGGCCAGGCGAATGAATTCCACCGCGCCAGGCTGCGCTCCCGCCATATCCAATACGATGGCTTCGTATTGCGCTTGCCAGAAATGGACCAGATCGGCCGCCACTGCGCGATCGATGTCCATGGCCGAAGCCGGGCTGTCGGGCGCCAGCAGGACGTCCACGCCATGGCAGAGCACAGTCAGCCGCGCCCATAAATCGGAATCCATGCGCTGGCGGTCGCGGATGGCGTCCCCCAAGTGGAAATCGGCCTTCATTTTCAAGAGAAAGGCAATCGTACCGCCCAGAATGTCGGTGTCCACCAGCAGAACCCGTGAGGCGCCGGCGCGCTTCAGTTCGATCGCCAGGTGTACCGCCAGAGTGCTGGCGCCGCAGCCCGGCTTGCCGGGCACAACGCAATATACGGTTGACGGTTTGGGGGCGGCTAGAGGTCCGCGCGCGCGTCCCAGACGGTCGAGCGCGAGCCGTAACTGCTGGGCCGTGGGCTCGGCCACGAATTCCGCCGCACCGCGGTGAAGGCACCGCAAGATCAGGTCGGCGTCCTTGCGGCCGCTGAGCGCGACCACCGGCATGAGCGGCGCAGCCTCGGCAATCAGCAGGATTGCATGCTCGATATTGGAAGCCACGTCCAGGAAGCATACGTTGCATCCGGCCTGGGCGGCCACCCCCGCAAGCGAGCCCATGCGAGGGTACTCCGGCACCGTGAATGGCGTGCCGATTCCCAACTCGGTGAAGGCCGTCCGCATCCGGCCTGCCAGATCGCGTTGCGGGCAGACCACCAGCGGCTTCCATATCTGTTGCGCCGAAGGTGCTCCGACCGGTGCCAGCAAAGCGATTCTTCCTGTTGTTCAGATCGGCATACATTGTCGAAATCTTCACACCTGCAGCCGCCGGTCCCGGCAGAATTCAAGATGATTTCGATTTCCGGCGGCATTCTGCTGCCCTGCTTCCGCGAATTTTCTTTGCCCGGCCTGCAGGAAATTGGCGGCACTGCCGATCTGTCAGATGAGTCTAATGGCAGCGGCCAGTTCCATTTCGATTGCCCGCGCCGGCGCCCCCGCGCTGCGCTTCGCGCCCAGTTTGCCCGACCTGTTTTTCGTGCTGCTGCTGGCGGCGCGCTACGCATGGCCGGGCAGTTGGCAGGCCTTGCTGGGGGATGGCGACACCGGGTGGCACATCCGCACGGGCGAATACATCCTTGCCCACGGAGTCCCGGCGTGCGATCTGTTCTCCTTCTCGCGGGCGGGCCAACCCTGGTACGCCTGGGAATGGCTGTCGGACGTGATATTCGCGCGCATGCACAACTGGTTCGGGCTCGCCGGAGTGGTTGCCCTGGGCGCACTGCTGGTCACACTGCCAGCCACCCTTCTGTTTGCGTGGCTGCTGCGGCGCGGCACCGGCGCCGGAATCGCGCTCATAACGGCGCTGGCGGCGAGCAGCGCGGCAAGCGTCCATTACCTGGCGCGGCCGCACCTTTTTTCGCTGGTGCTATTGGTCGCGGGGCTGTGGCTGGTGGACGAAGACCGCCGCACGCGTACTTCCTGGCTCTGGACCCTGGTACCGATGACGGGCCTGTGGGCCAACCTGCATGGCGGATTTGCCGCCTGGCTTGCGATTCTCGGATGGTTGGTGGCGTTAAGCCTGGCGCAGCGGGACTGGAGCGCGTTGCGGCGCTATGGTCTGCTCGCCGGCCTGTCGACCGTTGCCACGCTGATCAATCCCTACGGATGGCAGTTGCATCGTCACATCTGGGAGTTTCTCTGGTCGCCCTGGATCGCTGAGCACGTGCAGGAATTTCAATCTCCCGTGATCCGCGCGGAGAATATGCAGATTTTCGCTGTGTTGTTGCTGGCCGGTGTCGTAGCGGCGGCCCGGACGTCTCGGCGGTCGCAATGGTTTGAAGCCGGTTTGGTAGCGATCTGGGGTTTTGCCGCCCTCCATTCGGCGCGCTACGTTCCCTTGTTCGCAATGCTGGCGGCGCCGCTCCTCGCCTCGTATCTGGCACAGTGTTGGCGGGAGTGGGCGGAGCGTACCGGGGCGCGATCGGCGTGCCATTTACTTTGGCAGGCGTCGCTGGAACTCGGCGGGCAACGGCGGATCACGCCGTGGATGCCGATCCTCGCCGCGCTGGGGTTGGCGGCGGTGTTGCCAACCAGCGGGCTGGCAGATTTCCCGGCCGGAAAATTCCCCGTCAATGCGGTGAATCGGAATCAGCGGCTACTCACGTCGGCGCCCGGGGCGCGCATCCTTACCTCGGACCAGTGGGCCGATTATCTGATTTACAAGATGTATCCGCGGACGACCGTGTTCTTCGACGGCCGAAGCGATTTCTACGGCCCGTCGATCGGCGACGATTACCGGGCACTTCAACTCGCGGAAAGGAGCAGCGGCGCAGTAATGGCCCGTTACGGGTTTACGGCTGCGCTCTTGCCGCTCGACTGGCCGCTGGGACAGATTCTGGAACACGACCCCGCCTGGCGGGTGGCGTACCGCGATCTCCAGGCGGTGCTGCTGGTGAAAACGGTGGGGGCAGCGAAATGAACGGGTCACTTGCCATTGCGTTCCTGCTGGGCTGCGCCGCGAGTTGGGACGATCTACGGCGCCGGGCCATCGCCAATTGGATTACTGCCGGCGGTCTCGCCGCCGGGTTGGTCTGTCAAACGGCGCTTGGCGGATGGCGCGGGCTGGCATGGTCGGCCGGTGGAGCGGTTGTCGGTTTTGCGGTGTTTCTGATCTTTTACTGCCTGGGCGCGATGGGCGCGGGAGATCTCAAGTTATCGGCGGCTTTCGGAGCGCTGCTGGGGCCGGCGGGCATTCTGCTGGCTGCCTTGATGGCAGCGGCGATTGGGGCCATCATGTCCAGCGTCTACCTGGCCTGGAACGGGCGCGCGCGGGCAATTCCCTACGCGCCCGCGCTCACGCTGGGCGCATGGCTGGCGTTATTGGGGAAAGGGTAAGCATGCATCTGGATCGTAGATTCCTGATTATTGTGGGCAGTAGCCTGGCCTGGGGGATGGTGGTGTCACTGCTGTTCTACCGGATGGCAACCGGTTCCCGGCGGGCGGAGCCCGAGAAAGCGTTGGTGGTGGCAGCGGAGCCGCTCGCGCCCGGTGCGTCGATTGCGGCCGGCGCCATCAAGGTCCGGCACGTGCCCGAGAATCTTTTTCCTAAGGGCGCGTATTCGCGAGTGGAAGATGTGATCGGGCGGCCGGTGATCAGCACCATCGAAGCCGACGAGCCGGTGGTCGATTCGCGCCTGGCGGCGCGTGGCAGCGGTTTCGGAGTGGCGCCCATGATTCCAACCGGAATGCGGGCTGTCTCGGTGCGGGTCAATGATGTGGCGGGCGTTGCCGGCTTCGTCCTTCCGGGGATGCGCGTGGATGTCCTGGTGACCGGCAAACCGCCGGGCGCCGACGATACCTACACTGCCACCGTGCTGCAAAACGTGACCGTACTCTCGGCCGGCCAGACCATTGAAGCCGATGGCAAAAGCCAGTCCATGAGCGTTCCGGTGGTGACCTTGCTGGTGGACCCGATTCAGGCCGAAAGCCTTACGCTGGCCGCCAATGAGGGCCACATCCAGCTTGTGCTCCGCAATTCCGGCGATCAGCAGGTGGCAGACACCGCGCGCCGGGAATTGCGCGAGCTTTATACGCGTGGGGCGGCGCCGGATGCGCCAACCGAGCCGCACCCAATAGTCGCGCAGGCGCCGCCCGAACCGCAGCATCGTCGCTTGATTCCTGCTCTGGCGCATGGGCCGGTAGCGCCGCCGGCCGCCCTGGCAGCGCCGCCGCCCCCGTCGGTCGACACCATCGTGCTGATTCGCGGAAACCAGAAAACCGTGGAAACTTTCGCGGTGGAAGTGAGAAATCGTGCCGGCTCCAAATAGCAGTCACCAGGAGGGCGCTGCATGACGACCGTCGAAACCGGCTGGGAACAACGGCTACGCCAGCCCTCGCGCAAGAACTCATCGCGGCCGGAATATCAGGAGTTGAAGTTCACCCTCCACCGGAAGCTGCTCGACCAGATCAATCTCGACGCGCTCGCGGGGATCGAAAATGACCGCATCCGCGCGGAAGTGAAGCACGCCGCGCTCATGATCGTCGAGCAGGAACCGACGCTGCTTACAGCCGCCGAAAAAGAAGAAATCAGCGAGGAAGTTCTGCACGAGGTGTTCGGGCTGGGGCCGCTCGAACCGCTGCTGCAGGACCCGACCATCTCCGATATCTTGGTGAATGGCTATAGCCAGGTGTACGTGGAGCGCGCCGGCGTGCTCGAAGCCACCAGCGTCCGCTTTCACGACAACGCGCACCTGCTGCGCATCATCGACCGCATCGTGTCGCAGGTGGGACGGAGGGTGGACGAATCGAACCCAATGGTGGACGCGCGCCTGCTCGACGGGTCGCGCGTCAATGCCATCATTCCGCCGTTGGCGGTGGATGGGCCTCTGCTTTCCATACGACGCTTCGGCAATGACCGGCTGATGCCCGCTGACCTCGTGGACCGGCAATCGCTCACCATCGGCATGATGAAGCTGCTCGAAGCGGCAGTGCGGGCGCGCCTCAACATTGTCGTCTCGGGCGGCACCGGCGCAGGCAAAACTACATTACTCAATGGACTTTCGGCCTTCATCTCGCCGCGCGAACGGATCGTAACCATCGAAGACGCAGCCGAATTACAGCTCAAGCAGCCACATCTGGCTCGGCTGGAGACGCGCCCCGCCAATGTGGAAGGGCACGGCACCGTGCGTCAGCGGCAATTACTGGTCAATGCCCTCCGTATGCGGCCCGACCGCATCATCGTGGGCGAGGTCCGCGGCGAAGAGGCGCTTGACATGCTGCAGGCCATGAACACCGGCCACGACGGATCGCTCACCACGGTCCACGCCAACAGCCCGCGCGACGCCATCTCGCGTCTTGAAGTGATGGTCTCACTGGCCAACGCCAATATGCACCTGGCGGCGATCCGGCAGCAGATCGCTTCGGCGGTGCAGATTCTGGTGCAGATATCGCGCATGAGCGACGGCAGCCGGCGCGTGTTGAACATTACCGAAGTCACCGGCATGGAAACCGACATCGTGACCATGCAGGATATCTTCGTTTTCGAAAAGCTCGGGCTGTCGCATGGAGGCAAAGTGGTCGGGCGGTTTGCGGCCACCGGCATCCTGCCGAAGTTCAACGAAAAACTGGTAGCCGCGGGAATTCAACTGCCGGTGGAACTCTTCGACGAGGTCGTGATGGTAGAACCGACATGATCGCCATGTTCCTGCTTACGGCAGGCACCAGCATGGCTACCATGGTGCTGCTCTCGCTCTGGGTCACGCGCCGAGAGCATGCCAGCGGACTGCGCCGCCTGACGGGACGGAAAGCCCCTTCGAGACAGCCTTCGCGCACCGCCGCCGGACCGGCGCTGATGCAGGCGCCGACCGAGGAGCATAGCCGGATGGCGGCGAGCCTGCTCGCGCGCTTTCGATTACGCGCGCGGGTGGAACATCTACTGGAAACGGCCGACTTGAAATGGGGCGCAGTAGGGCTGATTCACCGTTCGGCAGGCGCGGCGTTGGGATTCTCCCTGCTGGTTCTGGTGGCGACGCATAATTCCACGCCTTTGCTGACTCTGCTTGCGGGCGTGTTGGGGGCATTGGGGCCGGTGAAGTGGGTCGCCCGGAAAGCGCGCGCCCGCGTCCACCAATTCGAGGAGCAGTTTCCCGACTGCCTGGAGTTCATTTCTAGGTCCATGCGCGCCGGCCATGCTTTTTCGGTAGCGCTCGAGATGGTGCACAAGGAATTCAGCGATCCGTTGGCGAGCGAGTTCCGGCGCACTTTCGAGGAACAGAACCTGGGGCAGCCGCTCGATATCGTTTTGCGCAAAATGTCCAACCGGATGCCGCTGCTCGATACGCAGTTCTTCGTCTCGGCGGTGCTGTTGCAAAAGCGCACCGGCGGCAACCTGGCGGAACTGCTCGACAAACTGGCTGACATCATCCGCCAGCGCTTCAAACTCCGCGCCCGGATCCGCGCCATCAGCGCACAAGGGCTGATGTCGGGACGAATCCTGGCATCCATTCCGGCGGCGGTCGGGTGTCTGATGTTCGTGGTGAATCCGCAATATGCGCGCTTCTTCGTGGACGATCCGGCGGGGCACGAGATGCTCGCCGGCGCTCTGGCCCTGCAAATTATCGGGTACGCGATCATCAAACGGATCGTGACCTTCGAGGTGTGACGTGCTGATACTGGCGGCGATCTGGGTGTTTGTAGCGGTGGCGGGCGGGACGGCCTTCCTCCTCCTGCATTTCAGCGGGCGGGTGCGTCCCCTCGACCGTTTGGAGCCCCCTGGGCCGGTGGTATCCGCCTTCCTGCCTTCGCCGGCGCTGGTGTGGAAGGATCTCGTGAACTGGGCCGGATCGTTGGTGCCGGCTGCACCCAAAAGCCTACCGCTGCTGAAGCGCAGGCTCTTGCGCGCCGGTTATCGCACCCCCCAGGCGGTGCGATTCTTCTATGGCGCCCGCGTCTGCACCACTACCTTACTGGGTTCGGCGGGGGTACTGCTCGGCCTGCGCACCTACGCCACGCCGGAACACTTTGCTGAATTCGTCGTTGCCGGACTGCTGACCGGCTTCGTCGCGCCCTCGCAGTATCTGGAGTGGGCTTTAGCCCGCCGCAAACACGCCATCGAGAGAGCCTTGCCCAATGTCCTAGACCTGATGGTTGTTTGCGTGGAATCCGGGCTGGGGCTCGACCAGACCATCATTCAGGTGGCGCAGGAACTGCGCGCGGCCCACCCGGAGCTGTGCAGCGAGTTTGCCATGATGAACCTCGAAATGCGTGCCGGAAAGCGCCGCGTGGAGGCGCTCCACAACCTGGCGGACCGTACCGGAGTGGAAGATGTACGCCGGTTGGTGGCTGTGCTGGTGCAGACCGATCGCTTCGGGACCAGCATTGCGCAAAGCCTGCGCGGCCACGCCGACTACCTGCGCGTGATGGCCCGCCAGAGGGCCGAAGAGCGCGCTGCCAAGCTGGCTGTGAAGCTGGTGTTCCCGATATTTTTCTGCGTACTGCCGTCGTTGTTCGTGGTTACCATCGGCCCGGTGATTACCCGGCTGGTGCGCGACCTATTCCCTATGATCGAAAAGATGTAAACCGCCGATAGATTTACCAGGAAGGAGTACGGTTATGGATTCTTCAACGATTCGTCTGATTTGCGCTGCCCTCGTAGCGGTTTTCGGTGTCGTGATTTTCTTGCGTCGCCGCAATACCAAAGCCGAATAGCCCAACGGAAGGGCAAGCCAACCCGCTTGCCCGCTTCTATCGCTCGATGCGAGCCGATTTGCCCTTCATCAGATGAAGGACTTCGGAGACGGACGCCATGGTGGTGTCTCCCGGTGTCGTCATGGCCAGAGCGCCGTGAGCGGCGCCGCATTCTACCGCCCATTGCGGGCCCTGCCCGGTCAGAAAGCCGTAGATCAGGCCGGAGGCGAAGCCATCGCCGCCGCCTACACGGTCGTAGATCTCGAGATCCGGGCGATTTTGCGCGTGATAGAACGCGCCATCGGCATAACACATCGCGCCCCAATCGTTGCGTGACGCCGTCGTGGCTTTGCGCAGCGTAGTCGCTACTACGGAAAACGGGAACTCCCGAATTGCCGTCTCGATCATGCGCTGAAAACCGGCGGTCTCGATCCGGGTGATATTCTCATCCAGGCCGGCCACCTCAAATCCGAGCGCCGCCGAGAAGTCTTCTTCGTTTCCGATCATGACATCCACCAGCGGCGCCAATCGCCGGTTTACGGCCTGCGCCCGCGGTTTGCCGCCTACCGCTTTCCACAGCGAAGCACGGTAATTGAGGTCGTAGGATACGATCGTGCCGTGCCGCCGCGCCGCCTGCATAGCTTCCAGCGCTACCTCGGGAGTGGTCTCCGAAAGCGCGCAGAAAATGCCGCCGGTGTGGAACCAGCGTGCGCCGTTGCGGCCGAAGACATCGTCCCAATCGATGTCGCCGGGTTTCAACTGCGCAGTCGCCGTGTGGCCGCGATCCGAACAGCCCACCGCGCCGCGCATGCCGAATCCGCGCTCCGTGAAGTTGAGGCCATTTCGAACCGCGCGCCCGACGCCATCGTAGGGCACCCAGCGGACGAATTTCTGGTCGACGCCGCCCTGGTAAATCAGGTCCTGCAGCAGGCGGCCCACCGGATTGTCGGCAAACGCCGTCACCACCGCCGTGTCGAGGCCGAAGCAGCGCTTTAACCCGCGCGCCACATTGTATTCGCCACCGCCTTCGTAGACATCGAAGGAGCGCGCGGTATGCACGCGCCGGTCGCCGGGATCGAGCCGCAGCATGATCTCGCCCAACGCCACCAGGTCGTAACGGCAGTTCTCTTTCGGTTTGATTGCAAGCGACATCGCGATCGATACCCTATCTGGCCATCCAGCCGCCGTCGACCACCAGGAGGTGGCCGTGCATGTAGTCGCTGGCCGGCGACGACAGGAAGACGGCCGCCGCGGCGACATCTTCCGGTTTACCCCATCGGCCAGCGGGGATGCGCTCCAGAATCTGCCGGCTGCGCACCGGATCGGCCCGCAGGGCGCGCGTGTTGGCGGTCTCCATATACCCCGGCGCGATCGCGTTGACGTTGACGCCCTTTGCCGCCCATTCGTTGGCCAGCGCTTTCGTCAACTGGGCAACCGCGCCTTTCGACGCCGCGTAGGCCGGCACCAGAATGCCGCCCTGGAACGAGAGCAGAGAGGCGATGTTGACGATCTTGCCGTTGCCCTGCGCCAGCATCCGGCGGCCCGCAAGCTGACACAACCGGAACACCGCGTTGAGATTGACCTCGAGGACCTGCGTCCAGTCTTCCGCCGGATAGTCAGCCGCCGGACTGCGCCGTATGATCCCCGCGTTATTGATGAGGATATCGATGGAGCCCAGTTCACGCGCCGTGAGCTCGACTAACGCCTCGCAGGCCTGCGCGCCGGCAATGTCGGCGACCCCGCGGACGGCCTTCACGCCGCAGCCGGCGACCGCCTGGCAGACTTCGTCGATGCCGGCATCGGTGGAACCGTTGACCACCACGTTGGCGCCCGCCTGCGCCAGACCGATCGCGATGGCCGCGCCCAGCCCGGTCCGCGAGCCGGTCACGAGGGCGTTCTTGCCCTTGAGACTGAAACTTTCCGCAATCGAAGCCATTTATTTGTGACTGGCTTCCAGGCCGGAACCGCCGGCGCCAAACCCCGGCTGCACGTTGACGACGCCGAACTGGCGATCGAGCTTCTCGCGGTGTGCCGCCATAGCCCACAGAAAACACATGCGATGTCCCGGCACGGTGACGTTGGGATGATAGCCGGCGGGCATGAGGACCGCGTCGCCGTCGCGCACCACGGTCACGGTTTCGGGGTAGTCAGTATTTTCATAGACCATCTGGATAGCGAACGCGGGCTCGGGCATGTTGAAGTAGACGTACATCTCTTCCAGCATGGCGGTGTGTTCATGCGGCGGCCAACTCGACCAGTTGCCGGGTTCCGTTACGGTGAAGCCGGCCACCAGCCGGCCCGCTTCCACGTTCCGGCCGAGCACAATGTTCAGATTGCGCTGCTGGGTGGGAATGCCGGCGGTGAATTTGAGCGACGGATCCTGCGAAATCTCGGCGTAGCGGATTACTTGCAGCGGGTATTGGTTGGCAACGTCGGAGGAGAACTCGGCGATATCGACGCTGCTCGCGGTGCTCACTTCGATGGCGGAGTCGCGCGGAATGTAGATACCGTCGTATTGGGCAAGTTCGAAAGCGCGCCCGTCGACGGAAACGTTGGCGGCGCCCGACAGGACGATGAAGCCTGTCTCTTCCGCGCCGTTGTGGAATGCGACGGAGGGCAACTGGCTGTTCAGAATGATCCGGCCGTACGACAGATGGCGGTTGGCGCTGTTGGCCGGCGTGACGGCGACGCGGCGCCCAAGGCTGGCGTTGGTCTTGCGAAAAATCATCCGCGAGGTGTTCGTTTCAACTGGCATTCGGGATCTCCTGTCCGAAACCAAATTCTACTACCTGGCACGGGTGGAGGTTTTTCAGGAGCACTTCTTGACGATCACCAGTGGAAACCCGCACCATGGGCGGGGCCATCGCCAATTGCCCCGGGTCCGGGCGTCCTGCGGATCTCCGGGCGCTTTTCGGCCGCTGGGAAGCGGCAGCCTCTCCGACGCTTGGCCGAGCCAGGGCCTGGCCGGCGGCGGAATGTCGCCGAAGGCCTGCTCTCTACGGCGAGTCGTATACTGTCCCGCGCTTCGACCTGCCAATGTCCGGAGATCCCTTCGCACGATGCTCAGGTCGAACGCGAAGAGAGTCTGGAATTGGGCAGCCTCACCAGCATCGCCGCGGCCGCCGCCACCAATATGAAGCGCAATGCCGAACACTTGGCATGGATATCATCGCCGGCAATGTCGGATGGATTGAAGTGATCTGCGGAGTCCGATTACCGGCAGCAGTCTTCGGTTGGAATATGGTATTTCGTATCGCTCGCGGTAAGGGAAGCTACATCTCCAGCATGGCCGGCACCAGCCAGCCTTTTTCTTTGAGACCCGAGAGTGCGAGCCCATACCGCCCGCGAATTCCGGTCTTCTCGAAAATATGCTTCAGATGAATCTTTACCGTGCCGGTGCGGATGCCGAGCGCTTCGCCGATATCGCGATTTTTCATGCCGCGCTCCACCAATTCCATCACCTGTAATTCGCGCGCCGTCAGGTGACTGTGGCCGCGGAGCACCGAGCGTTCCGGATCGCGCACCGCGTCTTCCATCCAGGTTGCCCCACGCGCAACCGCACGCAGACAGGCGAGCAGCACGTCGAGCCTGGCCGTTTTCCGCAATACGCCAGCCGCCCCAGCCTGCACGAAGCGGAGGGCTTCCGCCTCGGGAAATGTCGCGCCCCACACCACCACCGCGGTAGCGCAGTCCGCTTTCCGCAGTGCACCCGGGCAATCCATCACCGCGTGCGTGCCGAAGGCCTTATCTACCAGCAGGATTGCAGGCCGCAATTCCCTGACGGCGTCGATCCCGTCGGGCAGGGTGGTCTCCGTGGCGACCACGCGCAGTCCTTCAGCCGACTCCAACAGGCTTCGCAAGCCTTCGATGGCGATGGGCTCGGTGGCACACACCGCGACGGTATCCAAGGATTCACTCAATGGCAAGCTCCACAAAGGCGCTACACCTCTCCTATCGGCTGAATGGTTCGAATGCCTTAGTGTTGCCTGAAAGAATGGGTTCTCAGGATTTCACTACGCTGCCGCCGAGCGAATACTCGGCCAGGTCAATCCAGCAATTGCCCAGGCTGTTCTGTACGAAAGCGGCGTGGTCGGCGGAGAAGTGGCGCGGCCCGGTGTATTCGCGCCAGAGACGGTCGGCCAGTTCCCGTGTGGCCGCCACCCGGTCGCGTGGCAATTCCTGGGCCAGCGTGACGTGGGGATGGTAGGCGAACGGCTCCTGGAAATCCAACGCGGCGGAGTTCATGGCCTTGTGCACCTGCCGTAACTCGGACGCGCCGTCGCCCACGCCGAGGTAGATCACGTCAGTCACAGGGAATGCCTCCACGACGGTCAGTTCGACTTCGAAGGGCGTCCGGCTCTTCAAAATCGTGTGCACCTGTTCCGACGCCACCGGCCATTCGACGGCCAGCGGCCTGGGCGGAAGCAGGCTCACGTGAGCGTGCGGGTTGCACCCCGGCACCAGTCTGCGTCGCAGTTCGTCGAGGAAGCGGCCCAGCGGATCGGGAATATAAATCACGAGCGCGAAGATGTTCAGCCGTTCCTCGGGAGGGATGCGAGCCGATAGCTCGGTCGAGTCAGGACCCATTTCACCTATATGGTAACCATTTTGTACGGTTGCGCATGTTTTCTCCTTCGCGTAGTGTCGCGGCGAGGTACTGCCCACCTACGGAATCGGCCCCCGTCCGGGCGGCCTGCCCGGCAAGGGGGCGATCTAGCGGGGTATACCAAAGGGTGCCTGCGACCGCAGCGTCCGACTGCGGCAATACGCCGCGGTACTGGTACTCTGAATGAAGAATGTCCAGTGCCGAAACCACTAATCCGCTTCTAACCGTTGAATTCCGAATCCCGTTCGACCGGATTCGCGCGGACGACGTCGCCCCCGCTACCGCCGAACTGCTTGCACAAGCCCGCACGCGCCTGGAAACGATCGCGCATTTGTCCGGCGAGCGCACTTACCAAAACAGTATGGACGCGCTCGACTGTCTCACCGAACCGCTCGACTATGCCATGGGAGTGGTGCGGCATCTGGAATCGGTGGCCACCTACCCGGAACTGCGCGCGGCCTTCAACGCGGTACAGCCGGAAGTGAGCGCGTTCTACTCGGGCATTCCGCTGAATCATGAATTGTGGGAAGGTATCAAGTCCTACGCCGCGACTCCCGAAGGCAAAGCCGCTACCGGCGAGCGGCGCCGCTTCCTCCACAAGACGATCGACAGTTTTCGACGCCATGGCGCCGATCTGGACGCGGCCGGCAAGAAAAAGCTGGAAGAGCTCGACGTGGAGCTTACCAAGATCACCACCAAGTTCGGCGAGAATGTGCTCGATTCCACCAACGCCTTCGAACTGGTGATCACCGACGAGGCACAGCTTGCCGGCCTGCCGCCCACAGCGGTCGCCGCCGCGCGCGAAAGCGCCGAACGAAAGGGCAAGGAAGGTTGGCGCTTCACGCTGCAGGCGCCCGACTACCTGGCGGTGATGACCTACATGGAGAACGCCGCCACCCGCCGTCGTCTTTACGAGGTGTACAGCGTGCGTGCCACCGAAGAGGGCCGCGACAATCGCGCGCTCATCGGCCGGATTCTGGAATTGCGGCGTGAGAAGGCGCGCCTGCTGGGATTCACCGATTTCGCCGACCTGGTGCTCGAAGACCGCATGGCGCACAACGGCGCCCGCGCGCTGCATTTCCTGGAGGACCTGAAAGCCAAGACCGAGCGGCGCTTCCGCGAGGAGAATAGCGAACTGCTCGACTTCCGGCGGTCGATTGAAGGCGCCGGGGCGCCCGAACTGGCGCCATGGGACATCGCCTACTACGCCGAAAAGCAGCGCGCCGCTCTCTACGATTTCGACGAAGAGGCGCTGCGCCCTTACTTCCCGCTGGAAAAAGTGGTGGCTGGGATGTTCGACCTGGTGCACCGGCTGTACGGTATCAAGGTGACCGAAGAGAGCGGCGTCCCCACGTGGGACACGCAGGTTCGCTACTACAACGTGCACGACGAGAACGGCAAATTCATCGGCGCGTTCTACGCCGACTGGTACCCGCGCGAAAACAAGCGCGGAGGAGCGTGGATGGATGCGCTCATCACCGGTGGCCCGTCGGATCGCGGTTTCGAACCGCACCTCGGCCTGATCTGCGGCAACCTCAGCAAGCCGATCGGCGGGAAGCCGGCGCTGCTCACGCACCGCGATGTGGAGACCATTTTCCACGAGTTCGGCCACCTGCTGCACCATCTGTTAAGCAAGGTCCGGATCCGCTCGCTGGCCGGTACCAGTGTGGCCTGGGATTTCGTCGAACTGCCTTCGCAGATCATGGAGAACTGGTGCTGGGAGCGCGCTTCGCTCGATTTGTTCGCGCGCCATTGGGAGACCGGAGCGCCGGTGCCCGACGATCTCTTCCAGAAGATGAAGCGCGCGCGTACCTTCCGCGCCGCCAACGGGCAGATGCGGCAGTTGGGATTCGGCTTCGTCGACCTCATGCTGCACACCCGCTATTCGCCCGAACGCGACGGCGATGCGGTGGAGTATTCGCGGCGGGTGCTGCAGGAGTACAGCCCCGCCCCGCTGCCGCCGAAACATGCGATGGTCGCGGGCTTCACACACTTGTTTTCGAGCCCGGTGGGTTACGCGGCGGCGTATTATTCGTATAAGTGGGCAGAGGTGCTGGATGCCGACGCGTTCACGCGCTTTCGCGATTCCGGCATCTTCAGCCGCGAAGTAGGCGGCGAGTTCCGCGAGAAGATTCTCTCCCGCGGGGATAGCGAAGATCCCGCCGATCTGTACCGTAACTTCATGGGACGCGAGCCCGACCCGATGGCGCTGCTGGTGCGTTCGGGGCTGGCGTAAGCGGGTTGGGGGCAGGAATGGAATCTGCCTTCGTGGAGCGACGGATGGCGGACGTGCAGGAAGGAATCGCGCTATTCCTGCGCCGGACCCAACACGGTTTGAATCCGTTCCACCAGCCGCCGCAGTACAATCGGCTTCGTCTCATATCCCGCGCAGCCATTCAGCGCCGCTTCCGCTACGTCGACAGGCTCGGCATGCGCCGTGAGCACGATGATCGGAATCTTGAAAGTGTGCGGATCGCTCTTGAGAGCGCGCATCGCGCCGCGCCCATCCAGGATCGGCATATCGAGATCCATGATGATCAGGTCGGGCCGATGTTGGCGCGCGGCCAGGATAGCCTCCCGCCCGTCGGCGGCGGCGATCATCTCGAATCCCTGACGTTCCAGACGGCGCACCAGCATGTCGCGGCTGAACTCGTCGTCGTCGGCTAAGAGAAGCTTCACGTTTGCTCACCAATCCGCGCCGGCAGGCGCATTTCGAAATTCGAACCCTTTCCTAACTCGCTTTCCACCGAAATATCGCCGCCCATCAGGCGGCACATTTTACGGCTGATGGCGAGCCCTAACCCGGTGCCGCCATACTTTCTGGTGGTGGACGCATCGGCCTGCTGGAACGTCTGAAAGAGCCTTGCCTGTTGCTCGGGCGTCATGCCGATGCCGGTATCCCGCACGTTCACCACCAGCCAATCCACCGGGTGGCCCGGCTCCCGCCGCACATCCATACGGACCTCGCCATGCTGGGTGAACTTACAGGCATTCGCCATCAAGTTGAGCAGACTCTGCCGGAAGCGCGTGAGGTCGGTATGGACTTCGCCATCGCAGTCCCCCAGGTGCGCGCTCAGAAGATTGCCGTTGCGCGCGGCCATCGGCCTGACTGCGTCAACGATGTCGGTAAGCACATCGTCCACCGCGAACGTCTCCGGGTGCAGCAGGATCTCGTTGGCGTCCGCCTTGGAGAAATCGAGCACCTGATTCACGATCTGGAGCAGCATATCGCCGGCGCGCTCGATGCGGTTCAAGTCGCGCGACAGGCCTTCCACCGCGCTACCCTGGCAGGTCTCCTGTAATAGCTGGCTATAGCCGATGACGGCATTGAGCGGAGTGCGCAGTTCGTGGCTCATGGTGGCCAGGAAGCGGCTCTTGGCCGCATCCGCGGCCTCAGCGGCGTCTTTCGACACCAGTGTGGCGCCCAGCTTTTCCACCATGGCGTTGAACGCCACGGTGAGGCGGCCCACTTCATCCGGCCGCACCACTTCTGCGCGGCTGCTCAGATCCCCGGCGGCCACACGATGCGTAAATTCGGTAAGCGCCTGCAGCGGGCGGAGCCATGCGCGAATCTGCAGCCTTTGCGTGACCGCCACCAGCAGCAGGCTGGCGATCGCGATGGCCGTGATCTCCGCAAAGTGCAGCCGTGCGCTGCCTTCCCGCGCCGTCGACAACCCCAGCCGCACCGTGCCGATCGTTCGCCACGATGCCGTGACCGGCCGCGCCACCACGCGGGTGGTTGCGATTCCGGCGCCGCTATCGCGATGCCGGACTACGGGTTCGCCAGCCCGCGCGCCGCGCAATTCCACCAGCACCACTTCGTCGCTCTCCACCGCGGTTGCGGCGATCCGTTCCAGTGCGGCGCGATCTCCCGCCAGCATGGCAGCCTGGCTTTCGCCGGCGACTAAACTGGCCAGCGCACCGGCCCGCGCCGTAAGCTGGCGATCCAGATCGCGATTGTAAGTCCAGAAGAAGACCGCCACGATGCCCGCCATCGCGACCGCCGCGAAGGCCACGTTGCCCACTAACATGCGCGCTCCCAGGCTGTGCCGCAAGGCGCGAAGCACGGACAGACTCCGGCGGCCGCGTGGCCGCGAGACGCTGCGCTCCACCACCGCCGCATTCCTGAATCGCAAGGGCATGGTTGTCAGGGTCGGTTGAACCGATCCGATATGGAGCTTATCGGCAGAAAACCGCATTCCCGCAGCGGGCGTAATCGAGTGATGGCGGGGCGGCTGTTTACCCAATAAGCTGGTATCCTGAAGACTTGATCCCCAAAGTCTTACCCCGTTTTTTTCTGCTGCTATCCGCAGCTTCTCTGGCGGCGGCTCAACCTTCGGTGCTTCTCGATGCGATGTCCCAGGAGTTGAACCGGAATTTCACCGCGTTGAAAGCCAAGGCCGACCCGCCTCCGTACTTCCTGAGCTACGAGGTCACCGAAACCGAGGGCCATACGCTCTCCGCCAGTCTGGGCGCGTTGGAGTCCAACAGCAACGGCACCACGCGCAACCTCGACACCTCCGTGCGCGTGGGATCGCCCAAGCTCGACAACTATCACCTGGTGCGCGGAAACGGCGGCGCCGCCTCTGGCCGATTTACCTCGGGGCTGACGCTTCCCATTGAGGACAACGTCAATTCCGTCAAGCGCCTGCTGTGGCTCGACACCGATCGTGCCTACCAGCTCGCCTCCGAGCGCCTGATCCGCATCAAAACCAACACCCAGGTACGGGTGGCCGCCACCGACGATTCGGACGATTTTTCGAGCGAGCCCACGGTAGTTTCCATCGCGCCCCCGCCGCCCTTGAAATTCGACGAAGATGCGTGGCAGGCGCGCGTGCGCAAACTCTCGGCGCGTTTCCAGAGCTATCCCAGCGTGCTCACTTCGCACGTTTCCTTCTCCGCGCAGAACGAGACCGAATATTTCGTCAATACCGAGGGCACGCGGATCGTGGAAGGCCGCGGCTTTGCGCGCGTGGTGATTTCGGCTGCCGCCAAAGCGACGGACGGCACCGATCTCGAGACTTTCGAGACCTTCGAAGCCGTTCAACCCGATGGCCTTCCGGACGACAAGACCCTGCTCGCCGCTATCGACCGCGTGGCCAACGACGCTTCCAAATTGCTCAAGGCGCCGGAAGCAGAACCGTTTGTGGGGCCGGCGATTTTCTCCGGGCGCGCCTCCGGCGTCTTCTTCCACGAGATTTTCGGCCATCGTATCGAAGGCCATCGCCAGAAGGATGACAGCGAAGGCCAGACGTTTACCAAGAGCGTGGGCACCAAAGTGCTGCCCGATTTTCTTTCGGTGCTGTTCGACCCGACGCGCCACAAGATCGACGGTGTCGACCTCAACGGGTGGTATGACTACGACGATGAAGGCGTGAAGGGGCAGCCGGTGCTGGCCGTCGATAACGGCGTGTTGAAGACGTTCCTGACGTCGCGATCTCCCATCAAAGGCGTCGATCATTCCAACGGCCACGGGCGCCGCCAGCCCGGGCGGGAGGCGGAATCGCGGCAGTCCAACCTCATCGTGGAATCGTCCAATGCCGTTTCCGACGCCAAACTGCGCCAGATGCTGATCGACGAAGTGAAGAAGCAGGGCAAACCGTACGGGCTGTACTTCGAAGACATCACCGGCGGCTTCACCACCACCGAGCGCAGCGGATTGCAGGCGTTTAAAGTGATTCCCGTAATTGTCTACCGCGTCTATCCCGACGGCCGTCCCGACGAACTGGTGCGCGGCGCCGATATTGTGGGGACGCCGCTGGCGAGTTTCGATAAGATTCTGGCCACGTCGGACAAGACCGAAGTGTTTAACGGATATTGCGGAGCGGAATCCGGCTACGTGCCTGTGTCCGCGGTGTCGCCGGCCATCCTGGTCTCCGAAATCGAAATCGAGAAGAAAGCCAAATCGAACGACCGGCCGCCGCTGCTCTCCGAACCGACCGGCATGGAAGGCAAAGGAGTGGCGCGATGAGAATTCTGATGCTGGCCGGTGCTGCCACGGCGGCGGCGGTGCTGGCGCTCTGCGCCGAAGCTCCCGCCAACGACCCCGTGCTGCAAGCGATGCACGATGAAGTCACGCGCTCCGTAAAGATCGACATCCCGAACCTGGAGGCGCCGTACTTCGTGCAGTACGTCCTCGATCAGTCCGATAGCTTCACCGTGTCGGCCAGCCTGGGAGCGGTGCTGGGCCAAAGCCGCGAGACCTTCCGCGTCCCCGAAATCCAGGTGCGCGTAGGCGATTATAAATTCGATAACACCAATTTCGCGGGCGGTGGCGGCGGCGGATCGCGCTACGACCTGGGGAACTTTCCTCTGGACGACGATTATGCTGTCTTGCGGCGCTACTTATGGCTGGGCACCGACTCCATATATAAGGGTGCGGTGGAGGCGATCTCGCGCAAGCGCGCCGCCATGCGGAACATCAATCAAGGCGACCAGATCGACGATTTCGCCCACGCTGAGCCGGTCCACCTGGTCGAACCGCTGCGCAAGCTGACGATGGACGAGAAGACCTGGGTCGACCGGACGCGCGCGCTCTCCGCCGTCTTCACCAAGTACCCCGACGTGAAGACGTCCGGCGTGGAAATGCACGCCGACGATGGCGGATATTACGTGGTGAACTCCGAGGGGACCGAAGTCCGCACGCCCGAGAACGTGGCCTACCTGCGGGTGCGCGCTACCGCGCAATCGCCCGATGGCATGACGCTGCACGATGCCGTGACCTACCACGCCATGGATGCCGGCCATCTGCCCTCGGAAGAGCAGATGACGCGCGAAGTGAGCCTGATGGCGGAGAATCTGATCGCCCGTTCGCACGCGCCTATGGGTGAGGATTACAACGGGCCGGTGCTGTTCGAAGGCGATGCCTCCCCGCAGCTCTTTGGGGAAGTGCTGGCCAAGAATCTGGCCCTCTCGCGGGCGCCGCTGGGCGCACGCGGCGCGCCTCCCTCAAGCGAGTTCGAAGGCCGCATGGGATCTCGTGTTCTGCCGGAGAGCTTCGACGTGGTGGACGATCCCACTCAAAAGGAGTGGCGTGGCAAAGCGCTTTTCGGCTCCTATGAAGTGGACCGCGAGGGTGTGCTCCCCAAGCCGCTGCACCTGGTGGAAAAGGGCGCGCTCAAGGGATTCCTGCTCACCCGCCAGCCGCTGCGCGGCTTTGAAGGGTCGAACGGACGCGCACGCTTGCCCGGCCGGCAGGACAGCGTCGCCGACATCAGCAATCTCTTTGTCACTTCCACCGACACTATGCCGGCGGCGGACATGAAGAAGAAGCTCATCGAACTGATCCAGGCGCGCAATAAGCCGTACGGCATCATCGTCCGCAAAATGGATTTCCCGTCCACCGCATCGCGGGGCGAATTGATCCGCCTGTTGCAGAACGCGCAAGGCACCATGCACCCCGTCAGCATGCCCCTGTTGGTCTACAAAGTCTTTCCCGACGGGCACGAGGAACTGGTGCGCGGCATGCGGTTCCGCGGCTTCACCGCGCGATCGCTCAAGGACATCCTGGTGGTGGGCGATAACGCCACAGTGTTCGATTTCATGGACAGCACCGAGCCTTTTGCCCAGGTGGGTTACGCGCAATACACCACCGAAGCCTGCATCGTCGCTCCGTCCATTATCATCGACGACCTGGAGCTTCATCCCGTTGAGGAGGAACTCCCCAAACTGCCGCTGGTGTCGGCCCCGGAGTTCGTAAAGTAAGGACCGGTCTTGCGTCTCCTCGGCCGCTACATCTTTCGCGAGATCCTTACCAGCTCCCTGCTCGGCACGGCGCTGGCGACGTTCGTTATTTTCCTCGACAAGGCCGACGCGCTTTTTAAATTGCTGGTGGGAACCAGTCCGCCGGCCGCTACCATTCTCAATCTTCTGTTGCTGGCGTTGCCGCCGGTGCTCCCGTTTACGGTGCCGTTCGGCGTGCTCATCGGCATCCTGATCGGACTAGGCCGCATGTCGGCCGATGGCGAGATTGTGGCCATGCGCGCGGCCGGTGTTTCCAGCCGTAAAGTAGTCGCGCCGGTGCTGACATTCGCCGTGCTCGGGATGGGACTGGGCGCCTGGGCGTCGATACGGCTCACGCCATATTCTTATCGCGAGAGCGCACGCATCGTCAATGAGCTGACCGCCACCCGTTCGTCCGCCGACGTGCAGGAGCGGGTCTTCATCGAGGATTTTCCCAACACGATTCTTTACGTGGATTCGGTGGGACTGCATCCTCCCGGCGCGCCGGTTCTGTGGAACCACATCTTCCTCGCCGATGTCACCAAGCCCGAGGATCGCAAGAAGGGGCTGGCGGACAAGGCCGACGGCCCCATCATCACCACGGCGAAATACGCTATCGCCACCTCCGATCCCAAGAATAATCGCATCCAGCTCGAACTGCACGACGCGTTCACCCACGAAATGGGCAAAGACCTGGTCTCGCGCGATCAGACGGCGTCGCTCATCCACCAGGCTCTGCAGGTGAAGCCGCCCGAACAATCGGCGCAGAGGCCCAAGGAAATGAGTACGCGCACCCTGATGCATTACAAAGGCGCCGACGCCCTGGAAGCCGCCATCGAACTGCAGCAGCGTTTCACCTTTCCGGTGGCGTGCGTGATGCTCGCGCTGGTGGGCATTCCGCTGGGAATCGCCACGCGTAAGGGCGGCAAATCGGCGGCGTATTTGATCGCGTTGTTCCTCGGTTTCTTCTGCTATTACCTCTTCTCTATGACGCTGCAGAACGTCGCCAAGCAGCGAACCTTGCCTGTGCCGGTGGCCATCTGGCTGCCCAACGCGATCTTCGGCATCGCCGGCATCTTCTTCCTGTCGCGCATGGAAAAACCGGGCGACCGCGATATCGTCTCCGCCCTGCAGGCCCTGGTGGCGGTTCCACTTGAGTGGTTCAAGCCCGGAGAGCGCAAAAAGAAGGAGACCTCCGGCCTGCCGAGCTGGCGTATTCCGCTGCTGCCGCAGATTGTCGACACCTATGTGCTGTCGAATTTCCTGTTGTACTTCGCAGTGATCCTGGCCACGTTCGTGTTCATGTTCCTGATCTTCAATTTCTTCGATCTTACAGGAGACATGATCCGCAATAAGATCTCGCTGCGGACGATGTTTACGTACCTGCTCTTCCTCTCGCCGCTGACGATTTACGATTTCGCCCCCATCTGCGTGCTGGTGGCCGCGCTGGCCAATCTCGGCGTGCTGAGTAAGCAGAACGAAGTCACTGCGTTCCGGGCATGCGGGGTAAGCCTGTTCCGCCTCGCGCTGCCGATCCTGTTAGTGGCCAGCATCTTTAGCGGCGCCCTGTTCGCCTTCGACTATTACTACTTACCTGCCGCCAATCGCAGACAGGACAGGTTGCGCGACCAGATTAAAGGCCGGCCCGCGCACACTTACTACCGCGCCGATCGCAAGTGGACTCTGGGTAAGGATTTCCGCATTTATTACTACGCCTACTTCGACCCCAAGACGCAGGAAATGGCCGACGCCAACGTCTACGAGCTCGACCCCGCCACCTTCCAGGTGCGCAAGCAAATCCGCGCCAGCCGGGCCTATTGGAGCGCTACCCTCCACGCCTGGGTCTTCGAGAACGGATGGCTCAACGACATTCGCCATGACGCTTCCCACCGGACCGACTTTCAGACAGGGACGTTCCCGGAACTGAGCGAGACTCCGAACTACTTCCTGCAGGAATACCATCAGTCCACGCAGATGAACTTCCTGGAGTTGCAGCAGCACATTAATGAACTGACGCAGAGCGGCTACGGGTGGGACACTACGGAACTGCAGATCCAGCTCTACCGCAAGTTCGCGCTGCCGCTGTTCGCCCTGATCATGGCGATGATCGGCGTGCCTTTCGGCTTTCTGGTGGGCAATCGCGGCGCGCTCACCGGAATCGGATTAAGCATCGCCATCGCGCTCTCCTACCAGGCGACGTCGAAGCTGTTCGAGAAAGTGGGCGAGATCAACGACCTCACCCCGGTAGTCGCCGCCTGGGGCCCCGACGTGATTTTCGCGCTCGCCGGCATGTATTTCCTGCTGCGCATGAAGAGCTAACTCAGTGGGGCGGGCGGGCAGCCTGCGGACGGCATCGGCCCTTACCGATCGCCATAAACTTTGCTGTCTACGGCAGCGGCGTCTCACGATGCAGCAGATGCAAAATATTGCCGTCGCAATCGGTGAAAAATACTAACGAATTTCCGTACGACTTTTCCGGAGCAGTGAGGAATTGCACGCCGGCCGCGGCGAGCTTGCGATAGGCGGCCTCGAAATCGTCCACGGACAGCGCCAGGTGGCGCAGTCCCGGCTCGCGCATGGCGGCGACACCGGGGAGCGGCGTGGGCCCTTCGATGAATTCCAGCATCGAACCATCCGGCGTCTTCACGAAGACCGTGGTGGACCCTGGCGGCTGCCAGTTGATGGCGAACCCGAGGTGCTCGACGTACCAGCGGGCCAGTTTCATGGGATCGGGCGTGGCGATAGCGGTGTGTTCGATGCCGGTAACCATGAGAGCTATTGTAACGGCACGGCTCGCTAATCGAGCCACGCTTCCTGGTGATGCACCGGCGGCGGTGCGACCGCGCCGAAGCGCCGATCGCGCCCGCGGAATTCGCGCACCGCGGCGGCCAGTTCCCGCTCGCCGAAATCAGGCCACATGCGCGGCGAGAATACCAGCTCCGCATACGCGCATTCCCACAGCAGAAAGTCGCTGAGGCGCCGCTCGCCGCCGGTGCGAATCAGCAGGTCGACCGGCGGACCGAGCGCGCGCCCCAGCGATTCGCGCGAGAGGCTGCCGATGCTGCGCGCCGCTGTCAGGATTGCGTCGCGGCCGGAGTAATCGAAGGCGATGCGCAGCCACAGGCGCGTGCCCGCGGCGGTGCGCTGTTCGGCCTCCGCAATCGCCTTCCGTAAGGAGGCGGAGAGCCGGTCGCGCCGCCCGATCACTTCCAGCCGGACGCCGTTGCGCACGCAGCGGTCAGCCTCTTTCTCCAGATAGATGGCCAGCAGCCGCATGAGGGCTTCGACCTCCAGGCGGGGCCGGCGCCAATTGTCGGAGGAGAAGGCGAAGAGCGAAAGAATTCCGATGCCGGCGTCCGGTGCGGCTTCCACGATCCGGCTCACGGTCTCCACGCCGGCGCGGTGGCCGGCCTCGCGCGGCAGTCCGCGCGCCAGCGCCCACCGGCCGTTGCCGTCCATAATGACACCGGCATGCAGAGTACTTTCTGATGCAAAGTATAAGGGCATAAAAATACGCTTTAGCGATCGCGCATTGCCTGAATCAGGGCTTCCATGTGATCCAAGTAGCGTTCCAGCGCCTTTCTTCCCGCGGCGGTGAGTCGATATTCCGTTTTTGGCACCCGGCCTTCGAACGATTTGGTGCAGGCGACGTAACCGGCTTCCTCCAGTTTGCGGGCGTGCACGCTCAGGTTGCCGTCGGTGGTCTCGAGGAGGCGTTTCAGTTCGTTGAAGGTGAGCGACTGGTTGACGGAAAGCGCGCTCAGAATTCCCAATCGCAGACGCTCGTGAATCAGACGATCCAGTTTGGGCGCGGTTAGCGCTGCCGGCACTCCAGCGGCCTCCGTCGGGCCCTTCTTTTCGTTTTCGCGTCTCGCTGCGTTCGATTTACCCGCCATATTTCACCGCAATGATCGTCCCGAATACAATATGAAGTCCGCCGAATCCCGCGGCCAGCAGCAGATCGCCCGAGGCCGCCGGCAGGAACAGCGCCACCGCGCCCGCCAGCATGAAGAACGCGCCCATCGCCGGCACCACCCGCACCGATGCCGCGCCTCCCGATACTACGCCCGTACCGTACAGCAGCAGCCAGATGCCGGGGAGCACCGCCGAATCGCCCTGGCGATACAGTACCGCCGTGAGCACCGCGCCCGTCACCATAGCCGGCGCCAGTCCCGCCACAAACTTTCGCCCGGGACCGCTCAGCAGGGGAATGCGCACGCGCTTCGATTTAAGCGCCGCCGCGGCCAACCCGATGAGCAACGCCGCCACCGCTTCCGCCAGCCAGATCGCCAGCCAGCGTGGGGAGCCAGCGCGCGGACCCGCGATCCAAGCCGCTACCAGCGCGGTGGACCCCATCAGCATGCCGCCGATACCCGGGACGGCCGTGAATTCACCGGCCCGCTCCAACGTGCGGCGAATGTACCGCAGGTTGTCCATGGCGTGCTGGTGTAATTCGACGGGCTCGGGCCGCGGAGTCGCCATGAGATCCAGCATACGCCGCCAAGCGTCAAGCGTCAAGTACTTTTTACTGTAAAGGAGAAGGTGAATGCTACCGCTGGCCCTATTGCTGCGCCGCGCCTGTCGTACGCGTCCGAATGCCCTCTCCGATGGGTCCCTCATGCCCCAGCCTGGCATTCAGCCACAACACCATCTGGCGCTCCCAGTCCGGCACGCCCGGAATCGTATGCCACCGGCCGGTGCCGTGCGTTCCGTTGGGAATCCGGATAATGTCGCAGCGTACCCCCATTTTTTCGAGCGCGGCCTGCAGATTGGTGGCCTCCGTGAAAGGGATGTACTGGTCGCGGTCGCCCAGAATCTGCAGGAAGGGCGGCGCGTTTTTGCCGGCGTACGTGATGGGCGAGGCCTCCCGCAGCGCTTGCGCTTCCCCCTTGCGCGCGATCAGCGGATCGAGCAGCGCGTGCACGTCCGCGTTCAGGGGCACGGTGGCGAAGCTGCTTTGGGCGAAGAGTGTCACCACTGCTTGCGCGCCGGCGCTCTCGCGCTCCACCGGGTCGCTCGCGGCCGGGTCTCCCGGCAGATTGAGCAACCCCACCATGTTGCTCAAGAATCCGCCCGCCGATCCACCCACCAGCGCGATGCGGTTCGGCTCCGCGTCCCAACGTTTTGCGTTGTGCCTCAGGTAACGCACCGCGCGCTCCACATCCTGAACCATGTATGGGTAGGGATATTTGGGCGCGAGCCGGTAGTTCACCGAGAATACCGCGTAGCCTGCGGGCCAGAGGAAATCGGCGCAGTAAGCTTCGCTATCGCTCTTGCTGTCGCCGCGCTGATAGCCGCCGCCGTGGATGACGATCGCGATCGGATGCGGCCCGGCCCCTTGGGCGCGTAGTAGTCCATGGTGAGCGGCACGCCGTCCGCCTCCCCATAGACCAGTCCCTCGGCGGTAGGGGTGCGGGGCTGCGCGCTATGCAAAACGGTGCAGGCAGCCACTAGTGCGAGCGCTGCGGCGCCCGTATGTCCTCGGGTAATCGTCATCTCCGCATTATGGCCGATTCCGTCAGCGCCGTACGAACGTCGCCTGCATCAGCATCCAGGTATTTGGATCGAGCTCCACCGCGGACGGCTCGGCTTCCGCCGCGATTTCGAATTTCTGCTGTTTCTCCGTCATCTCGATCTTCTCGATCCGCATCTGCCCGCTCTTCACGCCGATTTCGAGCGGCAGGCGATAAGCGTCGCCTGGCTGCGTCTGCGTGAGGTCGATGAGAATCTTCTTCGATCCGGCGTCGTACCGCCATCCGCCCTCCACCACCGGCGACCCGGCGCGATACACCCATTGGCGGAAGAACCATCCCAGATCCGCGCCCGAAACCTCTTCCATCACGCGCCGGAAATCGTCGGTGGAAGCATTGCCGTCGCGATATCGCCGGTAATATTCGCGGATGCCCTCCCAGAATTTGTCGGTGCCGATTTGCCCGCGCAGCACGTGCAGCACCCAGCCGCCCTTCTGGTATACGATTCCGTTGGGAATGCCCTTCCACGGTTTGGCCTGCACCACTGCGACGCCGGGCAGCCGTTTCTCGGTATTGAAGACGCTGCGACGACTGCGCTCCAGCCCCGCCACGAAGGCATCGCGGCCTTCGTAATGCTCGGTGGCGAGTTGCTGGAAGTAGGTGGCGAAGCCTTCGCTCAGCCAGACATCGTTCCAATCTTTCTCCGTTACTGAGTCGCCGAACCATTGATGCGCCGTCTCATGCGCCACCAGACTCAAATTCGGCTGGCCGCGCACCGAACTCTGCCCGAAGAAAATCTCGCTCGCATGCTCCATCCCACCGCCCATGCCGGCCGCCTCCACGTCCGCCAGTTTCTCGTAGGGATAGGGTCCGATACGATCGCTGAAGAACTCGATTGCTTCGCGCTCCGGCCCCTCGAACGTGGCTATGCCCGCATCGCGATCCTGATGGAGCAGCCACGCCTCGAGCGGCACTCCCGCGCCCGTACCGTAATGGTGCACCGCGAACTGCGCGACCCCGATATCGTCGAGCCAGCTGGCGATGGGCACCGATTGCTTCCAGTGCGTCATGCGCCGGCCGTCGCCCAGGTCGATGGTTTCCACCAGCAGGCCGTTCGCTACTACCTGATATTTCGCAGGAGCGGTCACCAGGAATTCGCTCGTCGCCTTGTCGGAAGGATGGTCGACGGTGGGCAGCCACTGGTGCGCCATATCGGGCCAGTTGACGCTGAAAAAACAGCGTTCTCCGAATTTGTTTTTGACCGTCTTGAGCCCGTCGGCCGCGATGCCGCCATATTTCACCGTGAAGGAACGCAGTTCGCCCGCTTTCGATGGCGGCAGGAGCGGCAACGTCAGGCGGTCGGTCTCATGCGCGTAGTGCACGGGTGCACCGGCTGACGTCACTTCCGTCACCGTCATGCCCTTGCCGTTTGCGGGCGAGGCAAGATCGAGCCAGAACTGCGTGAGGCCGTCCTGGAGAAAGCGGACCGTCACCGTGGTCTCACCGGCGATGGCGTCCGTGTCGTCGCTCAGGGTCACGCGAAAGACGTAATGCTGGACATCCACGCCGGGTTGCCGCTGGTAGGTGTCGGCGAAGCCCAGGCACGCCAGAATCGCCACGCCCGCCATGACTCTTCTCATGGTCAACCACTATACTGCATCGCTGCCGGGTTACGGATTCTGGATGACGCCCGCGAACAGCAGCGCTCCCGACTGCGAGTCGGCGATGAGGACCACGAAGGGGCGGTCGAAGACCAGCGTCTTCACCGGGCGCGGCTGCATCATCGCCGTGGCTGTCATGGTGAGGGCTGTGGCGGCCGCTGCCACCGTGCCTTTTTCGTCCACTTCGAGGCGCGTCTTGTGCATGACGTCGCTGATGAAGAAAGGGCCCGATCCCATGCGGCTGAAATCGGCCGGCGGATAGTGGAATGCCGCGTCCATTCCCATCCGCTGCAAATCGCTCGCCAGACTGGCGGAGAAATCCAGATTGAAGCGCGGCAGTTTCAGGTCGAGATCGTATTCGGACCGGCCGGCGGTAAGCGAACCCGCGTCGAGCGACTCCAGCACGTCCGCCACGCTCTTGCCGTCCCTAGGCAGCAGGCCATACAGAAAAATACCCGGGTTCTTGTACGGCAGCACCGCGCCTTCGAACGCATTGCCGCTGCGATACGCGCCCGTCACGCGCTGCTGTTGCATCATCGGAAGGCTCTTGCTGCCGCCTCCTGCCGGGTGGAATTCGCCCGTCTGCGTCTGCGATGGCTGAAATTCCTTGCGCCAAGCCGCGGCGAAGTAAACCGCGTTGGTGAGGATCACCGCCGCGTTCGCCACCGCGCCGGCGCTTACGATGTCGGCAATCTTCCCCTGGGTCTCCTGCTTCACCCAATCGTTGATTTCGGCGGCGGCGCGCGGATCTTTGAAATCGAGCGTGGCGGCGCGCGCGCCGAACAGGTCATTGCACAATTTCACGTACTCCGGCGCGAGGATGAAACGCCGATCGGCCCACAGCGCGTTGGCGATGTGGAGTTGGTCGGGATAGTGCGAGCGGAGCGACGCATTGAGCGCCGCGGCGCCCGTGTCGGATACCGCGAGTACCTTATTCATAGCGCTGCGCGTGGAGCCTGCCGCGCCGCTTTCCGCCATTTGCAGCGCAAGCGCAATGCTAAGTGGGGAGAGGAAGACATTTTCGCGCGGCTGGCGGCCGCTGCGTTCGCGCAAGAGGCGAAGGCCGAAGGTCGCCAGCCCGGCACCGGCAGTTTTCGCGGTCTCGCCTGTCTGGTCCGTCACAGGATCCTTCCCCTGGTCGAACAGCGCCAGCCCGAGAGGCACGCTCGAAATCCATTCGCGGCGCGTCATATCAGTGCCGATCCCAGTATCTCACGCACGTATGGAGTCTCGCCGATTGCGGTGACGGGCAGCAAGGGGTGCCTGACAGCGACGGCTACCGGGGCGGAAATGCGAATCCTCGGCGGAGCCGCGGGTGGCGTTTCGGCGGAAAATCGAGCGCGGCCGGGATCCCAGGGGCCGGACTATCGCCGCGGTTGCTGCGCCTGCTCGTAGCCCGCGAGGCGCGCGCGCAGATTGCGGAGCAGGTCGCCATCTTGAGCGGGAGCCGCGCCCACCGCCTGGCGTTCGGCCTGGATGGCGTCATCGGGGCGCCCCATCTTGCTATAGATAGCGCCCAGCATGTCGTACGATTGCCATTCGTGGCCGCCGCTGATCTCAATCGATTTCTGCAACTGTGTCACGGCATCGGCCAGCCGCCCCGAATCGGCCAGACCAGAGGCGTACTTGTAGCGAACGGCAGCCGATTGAGGCTTCAGACTCACGGCCTTTTCGAGATGCTGCAGCCCCTCCGCCGTCTGGCCCTTATCGGCCAGCAGGGCGCCCAGATCGGCCTGCACACCGGCGTTGAAGACATCCAGTGCAATCGACTTGCGGTAGTACCCGATAGCGTCGTCGGACTTTCCGGTCTGCGCCAATGCGAGGGCGAACTCGGCAAAAGCGATGGGGTCGTCAGGGCTTAGATCGCAGGCTTTGCGCAGTTCCGCCAGCGCCTCACCCGGCTGCCCGGTTTGTCCCAGGGCGTAGGCCAGATTGCGGTGAGCGCGCCCGTCGGTGGGGTCCTTTGTCAGCGCGCTGCGCCACATCGCGATGGCCTGCGGGAACTCGTTCTTGGTCATGAGCTCGACTGCGGTGTTCTCCATCTTGTAATACTGGTTGGCCACGGGGTCGATCTTTTCCAGCCCTCCCTTGGGGATGTTGGCGAATTCCGGGAGGTTGACGGCGCGGTTGGCCGCAGTGGTGTTGTCCACCAGGATAGGCGGTGTATCGTTGCCGTTGGCATCGATGTGCGTAAGGTACAACTGCGTATAGGGTGAGCGGCTTTTCGAGGAGAAGGCCAGCCAGCGGCCGTTCGGCGAGAAACTGTGCCACGAATTCATGAGCGAGGTATTGCAGTTCATCTGGCGGGCCTCGCCGCCCGTGCTGGGAACGATGTGGAGCTTTCCGTCGGGCCGCATCACCATTCCGTTTTTGGCCTCGACGAATACCACCCAGCGCCCGTCGGGTGAGATCTTCGGGAAGCTGTTGCTCATCCCGTTGGCCGAAGCGCCGCGGATGGGCTCCGCCTGGCCGCCCTTTCCCTCGTTAAAGGGAACGCGGTACAGATCGTACTGCACCTGGGTCTCGTTGGGATCGTTGGCATAGCGCGCCAGCGGGATGGCCGGCGGGTAGGGATTCTGCGCTTTGGCGCGCATGAAGACAATGAATTTTCCGTCGCGGCTCCACACGCCGCCGGCCTGCACGTAGCGCGGATCGTCGGCACCCGGCAGTCGCTCCAGGCGGTTGGTCTTGCGATCGTACCAGGCGAGCGTGCCGCGCGTGGGATAGAAGACCTGCAGGAACCGGTAGTCCAGGAAATTGGCAACGTAATACTTGTCTTCGAGGGTGCGTCCCGTCATGCGGTTGACGGCATCCGCATCATCGATGGTCGATAGCACGTAGCGCCCGTCGGGTGAGACCTGCGACATGAAGGCGGCGCGCAGGCGGGGAATGTCCGGATCGCGGACGGTGGGCCACTTAATCACGTCCTGGGTGCGGATTTGGGTTTCCTTGGCGACGGGGATGAGGGCGTACAGGCCATGGTCGTTCTGGGGGCCGTCGATATCGAGGCCCATCGTCTTGCCGTCGGCGGAGAAGGAGTGGCAGTTGGCGCATGTGGAAATCTTCTGCATCACCACCGGACTGGTTGGCTCATCCAGGTAGCGCAGGCGCCACTTGATCAGCCCGATCGCCTCCGGGGCCAACGGCGTGATAACGCCCTTTTGCCCCTGATTGGGCATGAGCGGAACATCGCGATAGAAGATGGGTGCGCCCGCCGGATCGGCGGAGGTGGCGATTTTGACGTGCCCGCTGGAAAGCGTCTGGTCCATTCCCTGGCCGCGAAATCCGGTAATGATCACGGTCGCGGGGGATGTCACGGAGTGCTTCTTGATGGTCTGCCAGGTGGCGGCGTCGGGTTTCCAGGTATGCGCCTCCGCCTGTTTCGGCGTCAGCTTGGGAAGTTCGTTGTTGGCGGATACCGCTTCCGGATCGATTTCGCCGATCTTCATGGGATCGCCGGGCGACTTCACGTGGATGGCGGGAGAGCCATCGGGAAACGTGACGTCGATGGTCCACAAACTGGCATTGGCGGCGGCGTCACGCCAAAGGAAGGTCGGGGGAGTGAGTTCGGGCGGGAAAACGGAACCCTCCGCCGGGTAATCGACGGTGATAGGCGCGAGGCCGCCTGCCGATGCCTGGGGTCCGGCCCCTCTGAGTGCGATGAAAGAACCCGCTCCGATTCCAGCCAGCAATACACAGACAGCGGAAACCCGAGCAGGCTTCCGGGTCGAAGCCACTAAATCCACCATTGCAGTTAAGCCCTTATTGCCAGCTATTATATCGCCCCTTGGGACGGCAGCGCTCGCCCAAAAGGCGGAAATTACGAGTGGGTACGGCGTTTGCCTTACTTGCCGAACTTGATGTGCGACTCCGCTTCCCACCGGCGGTACCCGCGGAAGACCGTCTCATTGCGGACGAACGTCTTATTCTGGCGCAGTTGCAGCACGGAGCGGAGCGGCAGCAGGTAATCCTTCTCCCCGACCTTCACCATGCCGTAATCGAGCGACAGAGAGGGCGATTGCAACCCGAAATCCTTCGACAGGCCGCCGCCCTCAATGGTGAGGCGGCGCACCAGGCCGGTGTCTTCGTCGATGAAGACGCGGCCGGTGTAAGAGGCTGCTTCGGTATTGCTGCCGGCACGGAGGACGAAGTTGGATTTGGCGCGGCTCACCTCAAATTCGAATACCTGGCAGAGAACTCCCAGCGCCATGGACCGGCCGGCCCAGTGGTAGGCGGCGGCGACATCGGGATCGAACAAGCCATGCAGCATGGAACCGAATTCGTTGCGCGAACTTACGCCCTTGTTTTCCACCGGCGCCACGTCGACCTTTTCTCCATTCGATTCCAGACGCTGATAGCTCTCCTTGCCGTCTTCGTAGATGAGATCGTCCTGGTAAGAGTCCGCCTCATTGAGTTGATTCGGATTGCGGGCGGGAGCGGTGAAGCGGTGCGTCTCCCGAACGCAGCGGAAATTGGGTAGCTGTGCCAGGTATCCCATGGCATTCTTGGCGGCGGCGTCCCAGAGTTGTTTCTGGTCGGCCTCGCGCATCTTGAGTCCGCTGCTGTCGATCTTGGCAGGTTCGATATCGGGCAGCACGATGGGAGCGCTATCGGCGTCGTCGGTGGGCGAACTTTGCGGACCGGTGGCAGTCCTGGCAGGCGCCGGCGCGGGCGCAGAGCCGTCGCCCATCACCTTAAAAGCCACCGGGCGCCGGATCACGTTCTTTCCCTGATGGATGGAAATGATGGCCTCGTAATCGCCCGGCGGAAACTTGGCTTTCAGATTGGCCAGATACGGGAATTCATGGGCCTGCCCGCCGACGATATTGGAACCGCCAGTGGCGCTGGTGGGGCCCTCGCGGGCGCTGCTCGACAAGGCGGTCTTGAAAGGCAGAGCCATGCGGGTTACTACCCGGCCATCCCGGAAAACTTCCATGCTGAGATCGATGGGCCCGCCTTGAATGTCGGGGTAAAGCCGAAGGTAGATCTCCAGATTGACGGGCTTAGCGGCCGCGAAGACGGGGTCGAGCACGGGGGACAGCGCGTCGCCTTCATAGCTGAACACCTGGTCGGCTTCGAATTTATCCGCGGCGCCCTTGAATGAGCGCACCACCAGGGCATCGCTGGCCACCAGGCCGGGAGCATTCCGGCCCACCCGGAGGGGCGTCCTCGCTGAGCCCGTCGTGTTTCCCACGAGATCTTCGACTTTAGCCTCCAGGGTGAACGGTCCCAGCCCGACAATCGTAACGCCGCGCATGAAAAACATACTGCCCTGGCGCCGTTCCTCTAATTTTCCCAGCGGTCCGTGGATGGTGACATCTTTTCGGCCGGTCCAAACCACGGCGTCATGCGCGTCGCGCACCAGGGCCGTGATGCGAGCGTGCCCCTGATAGGTGCCGGTGGCATCGTCCTTCTCAAAGCGCAGGGCGGTGAGGGGCGTTTCCACCGTGACCAGGCCCTGTAATGGCGCGTGCGGATCGTTGGGCCAATACGAGACTTCATTCGATCCACCGCCACCCGAAATGGTGGTAGCTCCCGCTCCGGTCTGGCCCATGGAAGTGTTCGTCAAGGTAAAGGTCTGGCCGAAAGCGGCGTCATGATCGCCGATGCTTTCCGACGTGGAGCCGGATCCTGCGATGCGCATCAGGCGTATGTACACGGGAATGGAGAAGGGGATGGTGAATGCGCCGTTCGACGCCTTCGCTGCGGACTTGGAGGCCGGCGCTGGGGGCGCGGTGGGTGCGGGCGCCGCGGCATTCTCGTCGGGGGGCGTCACCATCGCGACCTGCGCCTCGAGTTCCTTGGCCTGCCGGACCCAGAAGCCCCCGGTCTTGGTCACCAGGTCGTGAAGGGCGAGGGCGGGAATGTGCTTTTCGTCATCCCAGACATCGAGAACCAGCACGCTGACGCTGCGCGAGTGGCAGATCTGCTGGAGATTGTCCAAAGCTTTTTCGCCGTCGCTCGAGAACGAAGGCGTATTGAGCACGGCCACCACAATATGGGCACCGGTGCCGCTGGCTGCGCCCTGCGCGGCGGCGTCCAGGGCGATCAGGAACGACGGCGGATCGGCATCGCGCGCGGCCATCACAGCGGTGGAGAAAAGCTGTTCGATCTGCTTGGCGTCCATCTTGGAATCGATCTGCTGTACATCGTCCGACCCGGCGCGCCTGAGTTCGACGATGCCGTCGCTGCCTTGTACCCATTTGCGGGCTGCGGCGGCCGAGGCGTGGGCGGAGGCGCGCGCCGCTTCGGGCGAACTGGGCCCGAAAACGAATGAGAGGATCCCCTGCTCGGCATGCAGCGCGGGAGTCAGGAACGCGGCGCCCAATAGGACCGCGGCTCCGGTCAGTTTGTGAAAAACAGGCCACAAGCTTTGCCCGCCGGCCGCACCGGCGCTGCGGGCGGGGCAGGCTGAGGCCAGCGGCGCCACCGGGCGCTGACAAAATCCATCACACATTTCTTCGATTCCTTGCGCGGCAATTCGCATTCGACTTATTATGCGCCTTTTGTGGGCCGTTCTGAAGGGTGGACAATACGGGGATGATGCGAAAACTACTACTGGTTTGTGCCGCCGCAGCGTTCCTGCTGAGCGCCCAGCAGACGCGCCGCGAAGAAGTGCGATCGTCCGGGGCAGCCGAAGACGCGCGCGCCAATAGTGCCGCGGTTCCCGACGTCTACGCCCTCGACGGCCATTTCGACCGCGTGACCATCCTGCGCTTCAAATATCAGACCGACCTGCTGGCCGGCATGGAGAAGATGGTGAGAGAGCAACACATTCGGAACGCCGTGATCCTGACCGCGGTGGGCTCGGTGCGCAACTATCAGGTGCACGCAGTCTCGAACCGGACCCTGCCGTCGCGCGATACCTTCACCACCGATGCCAACGGTCCGGCCGACCTGATCGGCATGAGCGGGTACGTGATCGACGGGAAGATTCACGCGCACGTGACCCTCGCGACGCCCGAAAAGTTGATCGGCGGTCACCTGGAACCGGGCACGAATGTCTTTACTTTCGCGGCGGTGACCATGGGCGTGCTCGCGGACGGAATCGACATCCGCCGCATCGACGACAAGACCTACCGATAAGGCCAAGCGGCGAGGGCGCCGAAAACGGTAAAATAGATAGGTTTGACTAAAATGGGAAACGTTATCATCCTGGGATCCCAGTGGGGAGACGAGGGCAAGGGGAAGATTGTCGATCTCTTCTCCGACCGCTTCGACATTGTGGCGCGCTATCAGGGCGGACATAATGCCGGCCACACCGTGTTCATCGGCGAGCGCAAGTTCGTGCTGAAGCTGATTCCGAGCGGCATCCTGCGTCCCGGAAAACAGGCGGTGATCGGCAACGGCCTGGTGATCGATCCCGAGGCGCTGCTGGCTGAGATCGATGCGCTCGAATCGGTGGGAGTGCCGGTGATGCGCCAGTTGCTGATCAGCAACCGTGCGCACGTGCTGTTTCCGGCGCACCGCCTGATGGAAAAGCTGTCCGAGGAACGGCCCGGGCGCGTCTCCATCGGGACCACTGCGCGCGGCATAGGGCCGTGCTACGAGGACAAGATCGCGCGCCGCGGCATCCGCGTGGCAGACCTGCTGGATCGCGAGTATTTCCGCGCGCAATACAATTCCGTGATGGAAGAGAAAATCGCCATCGCCAAGACGTTCGGCTTCTATACCGAGATCGACCTCAATGCGATTCGCGAGCAGTACGAATGCTTCGCCGAGCGCATTCGCCCGATGGTTCGCGACACCGCGTGGTACTTGAACCAGGCCATCCGCGAGGGCAAGAGCATCCTGTTCGAGGGCGCGCAGGGCACCATGCTCGATATCGACCATGGAACGTATCCCTTCGTCACCTCGTCGAATGCCAGCGCCGGCGGCGCTTGCACCGGCACGGGCGTGGCGCCGACCCGAATCAACGGTGTGATCGGAGTATCGAAGGCGTACATCACGCGGGTGGGCGGCGGGCCGTTTCCCACGGAGGCGTTGGATGCCAAGGGCGAGCTGATTCGCACGCGCGGCAAGGAATTCGGGGCGGTGACGGGGCGGCCGCGGCGTTGCGGCTGGTTCGATGTGCCGCTGCTGCGCTATACCGCGGCGATCAACGGCTTCGACACCATCGTGGTGACCAAACTCGACGTGCTCGACGACTTCGACACGATTCCGGTGTGCGTGGGCTATCGCAATTCCTCGGGCGAGGTGCTGGATATGCCGCCAACGGTGGCGGAAATCGCTGCCCTGGAGCCGTTGTACGAGTATCAGCCGGGCTGGCGCAGTTCCACTTTCGGCATCTCGTCTTACGGCGACCTGCCGGAGAAGGCCAAGCAATACCTGGCGTTTCTGGAAGAGCGGACGGGCGTGGAAGTGGGCTGCATTTCCACCGGACCGGAGCGAAACCAGACCATCGTGCGGGCGGGATCGCGCCTGCAGCAACTGATCGGCTGAGGCGCGCAACCGTTGGCAGCGATAGAGCGTCCAATCCCCTAGTGCGCACCCTGGGAATCCTGCTTTGTCTGCCGGCGCTGGTGGCCGGACAGAGCGCCGCCGATGTGATGCGGCGCGCGCTGGCGGAGGACACCGCCGCGGCGGCCATCGCGCGCAATTACACTTACCTCGAAAAGCAGGAACTGCGCACCCGCGACGGCAACAAGGTGAAGGTGCGCGATAGCAATACCTACGATGTGACGCTGCTCGAAGGGTCGCCCTACCGGCGCCTGGTGGAACATAACGGGCAGCCCTTGAGCGCCGCCGATCGGAAAAAAGAAGAAGAAAAGCTGCGGCTGAGCATCGAGAATCGCAAACATGAGACGGAGGAACAGCGGCAGCAGCGGATCGCCGACTGGCATCGCAAGGAAGAGAAACAGCACGAGCCCCTGCACGAGATCCCCGATGCGTTTAATCTCGGTTTCGCTCCCGATGAGAACATTGAAGGCCACGCTGTGTATGTCATCGAGGGCACACCCAAACCGGGTTACAAACCGAAATCTAAGAATGCGTTTTTCTTACCCAAAGTAAAGGGCCGATTCTGGATCACCAAGGATGGCTTTCAGGCGGTGAAGGTGGAATTCGTCACGCTGGACACCATTTCCTGGGGCGGCATTGTGGCGCGGGTTTCCAAGGGCACGCGCGTCACGGTGGAACTGACGCGCGTGAATAACGAAGTCTGGCTGCCGAAGCGAATCCTGATCGCCGGGTCGGCGCGCGTGCTCCTGATTAAGGGCTACACGGGCGAGTTGGACCTGACTTACAGCGGGTTCAAGAAATTCAGCGTGGACTCACGTATTGTATCGGTGGGGCAGTAAGACTCAATCTACTGCCCCATATCGAGCACCGCGCGGAAACGCGCTTCGCCGTTCATCATGCGCTGGTAGGCTTCTTCCACCTTTTCGAGCGGAAAGTTCTCATTCATGGAACGCACTCCGGTCTGCACGCTGAACGAGAGTGTGTCTTCGGCATCCGGCGAAATGCCGGAATACCAGCCCTTGACGGACTGGGACTGAGTAAGAAGCTGTATGGGTGAAACCTGCATCGACATCGCTGCCCCCACGATCAGGAACGTTCCGTTCGCGCTCAGTCCGCCGAGCGTGGCCGACATGGCGTCGCCGGCGGTGACGGTAGCGAGGATGGCTTTCGCGCCACCCAGTTTGCGCAGTTCCGCCGCCGGATCCTGGGCTTTGCTATCGATGTACTGCCACGCGCCCAGTTTCTGCGCCAGCGGGCCTTTGTCCTGCCCACGCGCGATCGCCACGGTCTTGAATCCCATCTTCGCCGCATACTGTACGCCCAGATGACCGAGGCCGCCGAGCCCCAGCACGGCCACCAGATCGCCCGGCCCGGCGCCGCTGTGGCGCAGGCAGTTGAAGGTGGTGATGCCGGCGCACATGAGCGGCGCGGCCTCCACCCACGAGAGTCCCTCCGGCATATGAGCTACCGCTTCGGCGCGCGCCACGAGGTAATCGGCATAGCCTCCATCGCTGGTGAGGCCGGTGACATGAGTGGCCGTCAGGCAGGCGAAGAAATTCCCGCGGCGGCAGTTGGCGCAGTAACCGCAATAGCCGCCGTTCCAGCCGACCCCGGCGCGCTCGCCTTCGGTCCACCCCGAAACACCAGCCCCGATTGCGTCCACCTCGCCCGTGACTTCGTGTCCGGGCACGCGCGGATACTGAATGCCGGGCCACAGGCCATCCTTTACCACCGAGTCGCTGTGACAGACACCGCAGGCGTGCACTTTGAGCCGAATTTGTCCGGGTCCGGGGCTGGGGATCTCCCGCTCCACAAGTTCCAAAGGTCCACCCGCACGGGAGACCTGCACGGCACGCATTTTAGACATGCTTTATTTTGCCACGCCGACGTTACGGGATACCGACAACTCCACCGGCGCGGGCCAACTGTGGCCCTGTTGCACCAGCAAACCCTGAGCGGCATCGGGGCCCCACGTGCCGGCGGCGTAATTGGGGAAATCGCGCGGCGGCGTGGATCCCCAGGCATCGAGTACGGGCATCAGCAGGCGCCAGGCGGCTTCCACCTGGTCGGCACGCATAAACAGCGTGGGATCGTTGTTGATGATATCGCCGAGCAGTGTGACGTACGCTTCGGGTGACGGTGTGGCGAAGCTCTCGCGATAATTGAAGCGCATGTCCACGGGCTGCAAAACCATTTTGGGGCCGGGATGTTTGGCCTGGAATCGCAGCACGATCCCTTCGTCGGGCTGGATCGACATCACCAGACGCGACGCCTGCCAATCGAGTGTCGCCTCCACCGGGAACGACTGGTGGGGCACGGCGCGAAACTGGATCACGACTTCCGAGACCTGCCGCGGCAGCCGCTTGCCGGTGCGCAGATAGAACGGCACGTCCTGCCAGCGCCAGTTGTCCACGAACAGGCGGAGCGCGGCGAACGTCTCGGTATTGGAGTGGGGCGGAACGCCATCCTCCTCGCGATAGGCGCGCACGTGCTTACCGGAAATCCAACCCTTGTCATATTGGCCGCGCACGGTGGACAGGTGCACCGCATCGAAGGTGATGGGGCGGACGGCGTGCAAAACGTCGACCTTCTTATTGCGAATCTCGTTGGCGTCGAAGGACACCATCGGCTCCATGGCCACCAAGCACAGCACCTGCAGAAGATGATTCTGCACCATGTCGCGGAGCGCTCCGGCGCCATCGTAATAACCGCCGCGGCGCTCCACCCCAACGTCTTCGGCCACTGTAATCGACACGTAGTCTACGTAGCGCCGGTTCCAGATGGGCTCGAACAGGGGATTGGCGAACCGGAACGCCAGGATGTTCTGCACGGTTTCCTTGCCCAGATAATGGTCGATGCGGAAAATCTGCGATTCCTCGAACGCCTGGGACAGCGTCTGGTTCAAGGCGAGGGCGGAATCGAGGTCGTACCCGATGGGTTTCTCGATGACCAGGCGTGAACAGCCTCGATTGGCCGACAGTCCGGAGTTATGGATAAACGACGGGATCTCACCGAACAGCGAGGGCGGCACGGCCATGTAGAAAATGCGCTGCGCCTTCTGGCCCCATTTTTTTTCCAGGCCGTCGCACAGATCGCCGAGTTGTTTGTAAGTGGCCTTACCCTGGAAATCCCCGTTCACATAGTGAATATGCGATGAGAATTCATGCCATTCGCGCGTCACCGATTTGCCGGCCCGTGCGAACTTGCGCACGCCTTCCTGCAGGCGCTTGCGTAGCGCCTCCTCGGTGATTTCCACGCGGTCCACCGCGATGATTGCGAAGTGGAGCGGGATGCTGCGGCTCTGCGAGAGATCGAAGAGCGCCGGCATGAGCTTACGCCAGGTGAGATCGCCGGCGCCGCCGAAAATCACGAATATGTTAGGCTCCAACTGGTCGCTGGTTTTCAACCGTTCCCCTCCGAGTGAAACGCCTCTACCGATTTAGTATGGCGGATATACCGGGCAGCCCCAATAGCCATATCCGTAGTTGTAACCGTAGCACGAGGGATCGTAATAATCCCACCCGTAATATGGATCGGCATAGCCATATCCATAGCCATAGGGCGCTAAGTATACGCCACCGGCGTAGCCTCGATGGTCGCGGTAGTCGCGGCCGCGGTAGGCCCGGCCGCCCCGAAATGCCGGCCCGCCGCGATAGGCAGGCGCGCTGCGGAATGCGCGGGAACCTCCGCCTCCTCCGCGTATCGCCGCGCTGCCAGCGAACCCTCCGCCGCGGAATCCGCCTCCGCCATGGGAACCGCCTCGGCCCGGCCGCGCGAAGCCTGCCGTGGGGATCAGCAGCATTGCTGCCAAGGCCAGGTTCAATCCTAATTTCTTGAACATTTTCCCCTCCTATCCGATTAGATTCGGGCATGGAGAGGTACGTTGCGGCTGCGCCAAATACGGTCTAGTGTTGCCAGAGAATATTGGCGCTCTGTAAGGGAACGGACACTCCGGCGCGCCGCGGAAATACGCGCGGCGTATAGTCGCTGACCCAACGAGGAGCCGGAACTTGCGCGCTGTAAGTGTGCGGACCGGTACGTTCCATCTCGTGGCGCTCGGGCGGCGCGCCATCGGCATACAACTCCACGCAGACCGCCCCGGGATCCAGCCCACTAAGGTCGAGTTCGACTTCGAAATGGTGCAGGCCGTCGCGGGTTTCCACTTTCACGGCGCCGAAACGGAGCGCCGGCCAGGCGTTCGCAATCCCCCGTTCCCACTGGACGATCTGGCGGCCGATTGCGCCTTTGCCGGCGGCGCGTTCGGCATATGCCGCGGCGCATGGAAGATAGTGGCTTTCGGTGTACTCGCGGACTGCGCGGTCGGCTGAAAATCGCGGCGTCAGGGTGGCCATGCTGCGACGCATGCGCGCCACCCACGCGGTGGGAATGCCGTCGCCATTGCGGTTGTAAAATTCCGGGATGACCTGGTGCTGCAACAGGTCGTAGAGGGCGTCCGCTTCGACGGCGTCCCAGGCCGGATCTTCGCCGTGCTCATGCCCGTCGCCCAGTGCCCACCCCACCTCGGGAGTGTATGCTTCCGCCCACCAGCCGTCCAGCTCGGATAGGTTCAGCCCGCCGTTTACCAGCACTTTCATGCCGCTGGTGCCGCACGCCTCCCACGGACGGCGCGGTGTGTTGATCCATACATCGGCACCCTGCACCAGATTCTCGGTGAGCAGCATATCGTAATCCGCCAGGAAAACGGCATGCGGCCGCATTTCCGGAGTGCGGATGAACTGCGCCCACTGCTGGATGAGGGCTTGCCCGGGCAGGTCCGCGGGATGCGCCTTGCCGGCGATGATGAGTTGCACGGGACGTTCGGCATTGCGCAGAATGCGGCGCAGGCGCTCGGGATCGTGCAGCAGCAGGTTGGGCCGCTTATAGGTGGCGAAGCGGCGGGCAAAACCGAGGGTGAGAGCCTCGGGATTGAAGAGATGGTGCGCCGCCTCGATATCTTCTTCGGGAGCGCCGGCGGCCGCCAGCTCGCGCGCCAGACGCTGGCGGGCGTAGTCCACCAGCGCCTTGGTGGAATCGGTGCGAAACTTCCAGATTTGCGCGTCGGAGGCGCTGTGCATGTCCTGTTCCACCGTTGCGCTAGTTCCCAGCCAGCGGTCTTTGCCGCAGACTGCGGTCCACAGGTCGTCTGCCGGCGCCGAGTCCCAGGTGGGCATATGGACACCGTTGGTCACGTATCCTACCGGCACTTCGGCTTCCGGCCAGCGCGAAAATAGCGGCTGGAACAGGCGGCGGCTGACGTCGGCATGCAGGCGGCTGACGCCGTTTACCGAGCCGCTGCCGCGGATCGCCAGATAGGCCATGTTGAACGGTTCGTTGTCGTCATCCGCATTCTGGCGGCCAAGGGCGAGCAACTGGCGCGTTGTAATCCCCAGCCGGTTGGCGGCGTACCAGCCGAGATACTGTTCGATGAGCGCAGGCGGGAAGCGGTCGAAGCCCGCGGCGACGGCTGTGTGGGTGGTGAAGAGGTTGCCGGCGCGCGTCACAGCGAGCGCTACATCGAACGACTCGCCGGTCTCGTCCATGAAGTTGCGGGCGCGCTCCAGGGTGGCGAAGGCGGCGTGGCCTTCGTTGAGATGGCAGACTTCGGGTTTGAGCCCGAGGGCGCGCAGCAGTCGCCATCCGCCAATGCCGAGGAGGATTTCCTGCTTCAGGCGCAGTTCCGGCCCACCGCCATACAGTTCGCTGGTGATGCCGCGATGCACGGGATAATTGGCGGCGTCGTTGCTGTCCAGCAGGTAGAGCTTCACACGGCCCACCTGCGCCTGCCAGGCGCGCAACCACACCGAATAGCCTGGCATCACGATCTCCAGCCGCAGCCATTCGCCGCTGGGCTGGCGCAGCGGAGTGATGGGCAATTGTTGCGGATCGTTAAAGGGGTAGAGTGCCTGCTGCTCGCCGTTTTGCGTGAGGGCCTGGCGGAAGTAACCGCGCTGATAGAGCAGGCCCACTCCGACCACGGGCACGCCGAGATCGCTCGCCGCCTTCAACTGGTCGCCGGCCACGTTGCCGAGGCCGCCGGAGTAAATGGGGAGAGCTTCGCTCAACATAAACTCCATGCTGAAGTAGGCAGCACAGGTGAGGGGCGCACCGGCATGCGTGCGCTGGAACCAGGCAGGTGCATCGAGCGCTTCGTGAGCTTCCTTTACCAGGCCCTCCACAGAAGAGCGGAACGCCGGATCGGCGAGCGCCTGAGCGATGCGTTCGGGCGAAACGGTTTGCAGCACTACCCAGGGATTATGTGTGGCCGACCACAAGTCGGGGTCGAGTTGGCGCCACACCTGGTCGGTAACGTGGTTCCAGGACCAGTGCATGTCCAGGGCAAGCTGGGCAAGAGAATCGACACCATCGATCTCCGTGGGCAGCAGGTTGTAATTGGAATGATTCGAGGGCGGCTGGCTCATTGCTTAGTTGGATGCAAGTGAGTGAGGATAGGGGGCACGGGATTTCCCGGAGCGCCCCGGAGGCGATTACTGCGACCTTTGGCGACTTTACTACGGGTGCGATGAATTGAATCTGGGGTGAGGCGAATGGCGGGTAGACTATGCGGATCGATACCCCGGACGATTTCGCGAAAGCCGTAGCGCGCATCACAGTCGCAGCCGGCGCGGGCGCGGTAGAACACCCTCTACTATGCAAATTGCGGCAGGATACTACGGCCTGCATATGGCTCGCGGCGGCGAGAGGGATTACTGTCATACAAAGGCTGCCGGAGCAGAATGGTGCCACCCAACCGCCAAGCCCTGACCAAGTTCCCAGGGCATTGCTCCGGCTTCCCCCCGAGATCCGCACCACTCTCCCCCTCGCACTGCGCCCCACCTGAGGGAGGTGCTTGTGGGGAAATCCGACGTTTTTAGGCTTCCCTTCGAGGTGGTGCTGACTTACAATGCA